>NZ_SPMY01000037.1 GCF_012939955.1 Candidatus Accumulibacter phosphatis | reverse complement strand
GCTGGCTCAGCTGGGCCAGCCGCTGCCGACTCGAACCATTCAAGCGCCTCGGCAGGACGATCAGCAAGCATCTTCCTGGCGTACTCAACGGTTTTAACGCCGGCAAACACAACGGCCGCGTCGAAGCGATGAATCGATCGCTCCAGGAGGCGCGCGCACGGGCGCGCGGCTATCGCCGCGTCGAAAACTTCATCGCCATGGCCTACCTTATCGCTGGGAAGCTCACTCATTTGCCCGCCTCGCCCTTCGCCCCGTTCTTGCCCGTTCCACAGGAAACGACCTAAACCCTCAATCTGGCGGGTGGGACGCACCATGCGCATGCCGCCCACGGCGAGGGTTTCTGCGTCTTCAACGACACCGCGGTGGCTGCTCGTGTGCTGCAGGCCGAGGGTCTGCTGCAGCGCGTCGCGGTGATCGACCTCGACGTCCATCAGGGTAACGGCACGGCGAGCATCTGCGCCGATGACGAGGCGATCTTCACTTTTTCGATGCACGGCGCGCGCAATTTTCCTGTCCGCAAAGCGAGCAGCGACCTGGACATCGAATTGCCCGACGCGAGCGGCGATGCGCCGTATCTGCAGCAACTGGCGGTGGCGCTCGAACGCGTCTTCACGCTGGCCCGGCCCGAACTGGTGATCTACCTGGCGGGCGCCGATCCTTACCACGACGATCGACTCGGGCGCCTGGCGCTGAGCTTCGCTGGCCTCGCGGCGCGCGACGAGATGGTGCTCGCTGCCTGCCGCCAGCGGGCCGTCCCGGTGGCCATCAGCATGGCCGGCGGCTACGCGCGCGACATCGACGACACGGTCAGCATCCACTGCCGAACGGTGCTCACGGCGCGGCAAATTTTCAATCCTCTTCTGGGCTAGTGTAGTGTTGCGTTCTTGATGAGACGTTCGGCAAGCATCTACCACCCTCTGTCATTGCGAGGAGGCGCAGCCGACGCGGCAGTCCAGAGGTTTGGCTTTTCGTGTGGTCACGATGTCAATGTGTCGATGCGGCGGGACATAGTGAGAGGATGGAACTGGATTGCCGCGTCGGCTGCGCCTCCTCGCAATGACGCGGGGGTTGGTGTGGTGCCGCGTTCACCATTCACCATCCACCATTCACCATTCCCGACGCGGCCTTCAGCAAGCATGACAGCGGCGCGAAACCCACAGGGTAGCGGGAATTTACAGGTTCCATACTGCGTGCAACACTACACTAGTATCCGGCAATGACCACTCCGATCCGATCCGAAGCGCTTTATCGCGCCGCCGACTTGCGGCGTATCGAGGCGGCGGCCGCCGCGCAACCACTGATGGAACGTGCCGGCGAGGCTGCCGCCGACCTGGCTATTTCGCTCTCGCGTCTCGAAGGTGGCGCGGTGCTGGTGCTCGCCGGACCCGGCAACAATGGCGGCGATGCTTTCGTCGCTGCTCGCCATCTGCGCCTGCGCGGCTTCGCGGTGAGCGTTGTTTTTGTCGGTGAGATCAGCCGTTTGCCGAAAGATGCCGCCGCCGCGTATCGGCATTTCGACGCCGATGGCGGCACGACGCTGCAGGCCATCCCCTCCGGCTCGCGCTGGTCGCTGATCATTGATGGCCTGTTCGGCATCGGCCTGCAGCGGGCGATCGCTGGTCGCTACGCCGAGCTGGTTCAGGCCGCCAATACCCTCGCGCTGCACCACCATTGTCCCTTGCTGGCGCTCGACTGTCCGAGCGGCCTCGATGCCGATACCGGCCAGCGCTGTGGCGAGACGATTCGCGCCAGCCACACCATCACCTTCATCGCCGGGAAACCGGGTCTGCTCACTGGTGACGGCCCGGAATACTGCGGCAGCATCACCCATGCCGCGCTCGACCTGCATGCCGAGCGCCTGGCGCCGCCCAGTGCGCGCACCATCGGCAGCGATCTGTTTGCCGCCTGGCTGCGCCCACGCGCCAAGAACACCCACAAGGGCAGCTTCGGCAGCGCTGGCGTGCTCGGCGGTGCGAGCAGCATGGTCGGGGCGGTTTTTCTCGCCGGACGCGCGGCGCTGAAGCTGGGCAGCGGTCGCGTTTATCTCGGCCTGCTCGATGCGCAGGCGCCGACCTTCGATCCGCTGCAGCCGGAGCTGATGTTGCGCCGCCCCGAGGCACTGCTGGGCACGGCGCTGAGCGCGCTCGCCTGCGGCCCGGGAATGGGTGGCAGCGAGGAAGCGCGCGCGCTGCTGCTGCGCGCCTGCGCCCTGGAGCTGCCGCTGCTGCTCGACGCCGACGCGCTGAACCTGTTGGCCAGCGACGAGCGCCTGCAGGAAGCGCTGAGCGAGCGGGCGCAGCGCGGCGTCGCGACGCTGCTCACGCCGCATCCGACCGAGGCCGCGCGCCTGCTCGCCCGCGACACGGCAGAGGTGCAGGCCGACCGTGCCGGCGCGGCGCTCGAACTCGCCAGCCGTTACCACGCCGTGCTGGTCTTGAAGGGCTGCGGGACGATTGTTGCCGCGCCTGACGGGCGCTGGTTCGTGAACACCACCGGCCACCCGGCGCTGGCCAGCGCGGGCACCGGTGACGTTCTCAGCGGCATGATCGTCGCGCTACTCGCGCAGGGCTGGCCGGCGCTGGAGGCCTCGCTGGCGGGCGTACACCTGCACGGCGCCGCCGCCGAGGAAAGGGTTGCCAGTGGCTGCGGGCCGGTTGGGCTGACCGCCAGCGAGATCATCACTAGCGCCCGCCTGTGTCTCAACCACTGGATCGCGCATGGCCGTTAATGTGAAAGTCGCGCCAGCGACTCACGAAACTCCCTTCTCCCTTGCGGGAGAAGGGGCAGGGGAAGAGGGAAACGGTCATGACTTTCATGATTTGGGGTGTCTCCACGTGTCATGACCGTTAATGTGAAAGTCGCGCCAGCGACTCACGAAACTCCCTTCTCCGCTTGCGGGAGAAGGGTCAGGGTTAGGCGGGGAATTCAGGGAGCTTGCTCCCTGCCCGGCGAACGATTCCGGCGTGCAAGCCGGAATGCGCACGGCAAGTGAGAGGGGGGCGGTCATGACCTTCATGATCCGGGGCGGCCGCAACTGCAATGGCCGTTAGCCAGGATGTTCAGCTTGACCAGGCGAGCCTGGCCAACTCGGACGGCGCGCCGCTGCGCCTGCACGCGGCCCTGCTGTTCCTGACCGCATTACTCCTTTTTGCCGCGCTCGACGCGACCGCCAAACATCTCAGTGCCCTTTTCGCCGTGCCCCTGCTGGTCTGGGCGCGCTACCTGGTGCACCTGGTGATCATGCTGTTCGCTGTCGCGCCAAGCATGGGGCGCCGCCTGATCGTCACCGAGCGGCCGTGGCTGATGAGCCTGCGTGGCCTGACGCTGGTTGCCGTCACTCTGCTCGGTCAACTGGCGCTGAAGACACTGCCTCTGGCCGAAACGACGGCCCTGGTCTTCGTCGCACCGCTGCTGGTGGCCCTGCTCGCGGCGCCGCTGCTTGGCGAGACGGTGCGCTTGCGGACCTGGCTGGCGACCATCGCCGGCTTCGTTGGCGTGCTGCTCATCGCCCGGCCCGGCGGCAGCCTGTTCGGCCCGGGCGTCGCTTACGCGCTGGGTGCGGCGCTGAGCTATGCCGCCTACCAGATCCTGACCCGCAAGCTCGCCGCCACCGAGCATCCGATGCGCCTGCTGTTCTACACTGCGCTGCTCGGCACGTTGGCCATGCTGCCCGTGCTGCCGGTCTATTGGGATGGAAGCTGGCCGACGCCGCTGCAGAGCCTGCTGATCATCTCGCTCGGCCTCTATGGCGGCATCGGCCACTTCCTGCTGATCCGCGCTTTCCACGCGACTTCGGCCTCGCTGCTCGCGCCGTTGATCTATACCCAGCTGGTCTGGGCGACTCTGCTCGGCTGGCTGGTCTTCGACCACTTTCCGGACCTGTTGACCGTCGTCGGCATGCTGATAATCGGCGCCTCGGGACTCAGCCTGGCGATTCGCTGGCGGCGCTGAGTAGTTCTCAGCCGCTTATCCCGTCAGCCCGAAAACAGCGTCGCCGCTTCCTCCTGGCCGAGCTCGAAGTAGCGCTTCTGGGCGCTGCTGTCCTGCAGGGAAATGGTCATGCTTTCGAGGTCTTTCGGGCGCAGCACATGGATGGGTTTGGCGTAGTAGCGCTTGCCGTCGATGTCGACGCTCTTCTTGCCCATCGCCTTGAGCATGTCATTGACCAGCCTGGCCTGCGTGAATACCCGGGCGTTGGGCAAGGAGAGCTGCATGTCGCTGACCAGCAGATGGGTATCGATGCTGGTGAATGGCAGGCTGAAAGTGCTCGCGTTGTAGAGTTTGTCGAGTTCGCGGTGATAGTCGTAGTCGGTGAAGTCGACGGCGATGATTTCGTCGACCTGGTCGTCTTCGAACAGCGTGCGCAGCGGCGTGTTGTCCAGGTAACCGCCTTCAATGAAGTAGTCGCCGTCGATGGTGATCGCCTTGAAGTAGGGGATGGTGGTGATGCCGGCGAGGAAGGCGTCCATGAAGACATCCAGACTGGCGTCGTCGACAGTTTTCAGGATCTCGTTGACCTTGAAGAAGTGCCCCTGCCGCTTGCTGAGGTTGGTCGCGCGGATGTCCCAGCGCACGCTTCCGAGATGTTCGGCGAGCAGGGCTCGTCGTTCGGGCTCGTCGAGGAGCAGCGATTTACGGCACTTGTCCTTGTTGACCGTGAACAGGTGCGTGCCGGTGGGCAGCAACTGCGGACGCAGTCCGAGGAAGTTGGAAAAGATATGGAAAACGTCGCTCGCGCTCATTCGCGTCGTGCGCGTCAGCACCGGCGGCAGTTCCTCGCTTTGCACGTTCCAGAGCAGGTAGTCGACGACGATGTTGTTGCCCGAGCTGGTCGACGTGATGTGCACCACCGGCACCTCGTTTCTCTTCAGCCACACCAGCACGCCTTCGGTGTAGAAGCTCCGATAACCGCCGCCCGAGGCGACGAAACCGTATCTGGTCATCTTTTTATCCCCCTCTATTTGTGGCGTGCCAGCGAGTGCCAGCCGCGTGGTCGACTGTGCCACAGTTGCGCGGACGGGAGTGATGGGAGTGGCGCGAGTGGCGCGAGTGGGGGCAAGGGCCGGCGAGGGGGCAGTCCACACGCGGCCTGAGCCCGCGGCCTGAGCCCGCTGCTGCGAAGTCAGGGACGGTCGTCGGAAAGGTTCTTTTTGTGCTACCGTCCGAAAAATACGGCGCTGGTCGGGGTGACGGCGGGACGAGCGAAGTCAGACCTTGTTGAACTTGCACACGGGCGCCTTTTCTTTCGACTCGGTTGGAGAACAGACATGGACCTGGATGAAGCGCAGCTGCTGGCCGATTTTCGCGCCAAGTTTCGCGTTGAGGAACTGCTCATCGCGAGCACGCCGGCCTGGTCGTGGTCGCTCAGGCCGGCGCAGGCGACAGTGGGCGCCGGGATCTTGTCCCTGAATCGCTACGCGGCCAGTTTCTCGGACGTCAGCGGCGCGGAAATGGCCGAGTTGGCGGTGCTCGTCGCGCAGCTGGAAAGGGCGCTCAAATGTGTCTTCGACTACGACGTCATCAATTACCTGATGCTGATGATGGTCGACAAGCAGGTGCACTTCCACGTCATCCCTCGATACCAGGGCGTACGCCAGTTTGCCGGGCTGGAATGGGTTGACAGCGGCTGGCCGGCGGTGCCGGCCTTGTCGGTCAGCCAGCACTCCGGGGAGGAGGGCGTCCTGTCGGCGATCCGGGAAGCGGTCGGCCTGGCATGCGCCAGCTAGCCGGTCGGCGGACCGCTCCGCTGCGGAGAGCCGGGAGCGATCAACGCTGGCTGTGCTTGTGCGACGGCCGTGTTGGGCGGCCTGCCGCGCCGCGGGCCTTGCGGCCAGGGAGTCGCTGATGCGAGCGCTCGACCTCCTGAAGCTGCCGCTGCACGCGCTGGCCCTGGCGGGCAAGACCAAGTCCTTCGTTGCCAATCCGCTGATCGGCTCGCACTGGCTCAACGAACGGGGGCTGCACCGGCAGCGTGTGGACTTGGCCGACCGTAGCGCCTGGGCGCGGCGCCGACAGCTGGGAAAAGTGCTGGCCGCCGAGGAGCGCGATGCCTACGCGCGTGACGGCTTCGTGGTCAAGCGCGACTTCCTGCCGGCCGAGCTGTTTGCGCGGCTACAGGCCGAGGCGCCGGCGCATGTCGCCGCGGCACGCGAGATGCGGCAGGGGCCTGCGGTCACCCGCCGGGTCGCACTCGATAGCGTCGATGCGGCAAATTTGCCCGCTTGTGTGGCGGCGGCCAACGATCCGCGCATCGATCAACTGATGCGTTATGTCGGCGCCCACGACGCGGTCCCGCTGCTGTATCTGCAGACGATCATCGTCGATCCCGCCCGCGGCAACCAGGATCCGCAGACCGTGCTGCACCGCGATACCTTCCATGCCATCGCCAAGGCCTGGCTCTTCCTGCAGGATGTCGGCGAGGATGACGGCCCTTTTTCCTACGTGCCCGGATCGCATCGCCTGACCGATGCCATGCGCGCCTGGGAGTACGAGGAGTCGCTAAAAGCGGCGCATTCGGAGAACGTATATCACGCGCGCGGCTCGTTTCGCATGCCGCCTGAGGACCTCGGACGGCTTGGCCTCGGGCCGGCGCTGAAGGTCGTTGTACCCGCCAATACGCTGGTCGTTGCCGATACCCATGGTTTTCATGCGCGCACGCCGTCGCTGCGCCCGACGCTGCGCATGGAAATCTATGGGACCTTGCGCGGCAATCCCTATGGCCTCGGTTTTGGGCTTGACCCCCTGGCCTGGCCGGGAATCCGTTCGCGGCGGACGAACCTGGTCGATCAGGCGGAGGAGCTCGCGGGGCGCCTCAAGCTGGGCGGCAAGGGTTGGCCGGTGGTCTCGGCGCGGCGGATGGACAGTGCCAGCGTGGGCTGAGTTTTTCACGTCGGGCTGAGCGGCGCCTGCTGTTCAGTTGCCGGCGCTTTTCCCCTCCTGACGCTGACTCGCGCATGCCATCTCTGGGAACCGGGAGGGGACGGCGGCCTCCTGTTCTCCATTTCGCAAGTCGTCTCGTTGAGCGGCATCAAACGGCGTACGTCGCGCCATACGATCAATTGGGGCACCGACCGAGCGGTCAAGCCCCGTCACGCGCGAGTGCTGCCGCTGGCACGGATCAATGCCGCGATTGCGCCTCGCCGTGCTGCCGTAACGACAGGCCTGTCGTCATCGTCGTGATCTTTCTTTCGACCATCGGTGCCGTGTCCTGACCCCTGCACGGACGTGGTGTCTCGCGCGTTGACGCCAAGGCGGTGTCGAATTTCTTTACAGTCCCATGGAAAAAAAGATGAGCAAAATTCATATGTGGCTGTTAAGTAAAACAAATAAACTGTGGCGCGGATATTGCTTAACCATGTTTAGAGAAAGGTGATCTGCCGGGCAGCTCATCTTTCTCTGCTAAAGCGCCAGCGCCTTCCCGAATTTTGCCGTGAGCGCGGCGGATCTCAATCATGTGGAACAAAAGTTCTTATGGGGAGTAAGCATCAGTGAAAAAAGAAACGAGGTAGCACAGGATTTTCCATGTGTGCCATGGCTTCCGCGCTAATCGCAGGGGGGGCTTGTTTCCGCACCAACCGCGATCGCTGGTCCGATCAGCTGGCAGACGGTGGTCAACAACACGGTCACCTTTCCAGATGATACGCGAACCTTTAACAGTTATAACCAGCCTTCGGTCAACGACGCCGGCCTGGTTGTGTTTCGCGGCCGCACGCAAGGCGGACAACCAGGGGGAGAGCCGTCAACCGGAGTGCTGACCCGTGATATGTCGGGTCCTGGCAACCCGCTCAATGTTATTGCCACGCGTACTACCGTTGCGCCCTTGCCGGCGTACGTGCCACAAGCCGGCTACACTTACGCTCCAACCGGCGCGACCTTCAACGAATTCCCGGCCATCCCCAGAATCGATCAAGGATCGAACACCGTCGCGACGCGCGGCCAGACGCCACCGGTTATGGAAATCACGACCGACAGCAGCGGCGACAAGACCAGCGTCGGTACGGCCGCGATCTACACCAATCCCGGTGGCACGCTGCTCTCGGGGGTCAGCAACTTCGGCAATCAGCCGGGCTTCGAGCGCTATCTCGTCCCCGGACAGCCAGCGGGTACCAAGTTTGACCAGTTTCCAGGCTCGCCAACGGTCGCCGACGGTAGCAAAATCGCCTTCAAAGGCAATTTCACCGGAGGTACCGGCGTCTATTGGACAGATGCCGCAGACGCCAACAGTGCAATGTATCGTATCGCCGACAACACGACGGCAGGGACCGATTTCACTGGCGGATCTACCGCACCACCAACCGCGGCAAATGGCCAGGTCGTTTTTCTCGCCGTGGACAACGAGGACAATCCGAGCAAGGGTGGCATCTACAAGGCACCGCTGCTGACCAACAACAACCCTGCACTTACGAAGATTATCGGCATCGGTGCTGTGGCACCAGGCTTCACTGTCAATACAGATAACCGCTTCACGCGTCTTGGCGAAGCCTTGTCGTTCGACGGGCGCTTCACCGCATTCTGGGGGGGGCGTAGGCAGCGCGCTCACTGACTTGACTCTGACCTGTCCGGTCGATGGCAACCAGAGTGTCATTGACTATTGCAACCAACAGCACCCGAGTGGCTTCATGACGAACGTGCCCACCTATCAAGGGATCTATTTGGCCGATGCGCTGGACGGATCTCTTGACCTTGTCGCCAGCACCTGGGGTAGCGACGGGTTCACCGATTTTGTCTACTGGGGCTTTACCGGTCGCCCACCCGGCACTGGCGGCGGCGATGAAGATGCGGAGGAGCTGGCACGCTGGCGGTCCACCTCGTTTGTCGCAGGCGACGACGGCATGGTAGCATTCAAAGGCAGCAAGGGAGACAGTTTTGGCCTGTATTTGGCGAAGGCCCTTTCCGAGCCGCTGCTGACCCTTGCCGAAAAAGGTGAAGACGGAAGCTTGATCGACGCGGACGCGGCGGGTATGCCGATCACCGCGCTTGGAATCGAACGCGATGGCTTCCGCAATGGCTGGCTGGGGATCTCGGCGAGCATGGCCAACGAAGACGCGAGCATGGCCGGTGTATATGTTACCCGGATTCCCCAACCCGGAACGCTGGCGCTGCTGGGAATCGCTGCCGCCGGGCTGGTCTGGCGCCGGCGCAAGCAATAGCAGTTTTCAAGCCAACCGCGACCCCGCTTCGGCGGGGTTCTCCGTTTTCCGTCGGCGGGTGAGAAGCTTGTCGCGGCCGGCAGCCCGCAAAGCGATTTCTGGCGGCTCGTCTGGCGAGCGAATGCCTGTTCCGCTGCTTCACCCTGCCTTTGCGCCTATGTTCGCCAGGTTCCCCGTCTCTTTCCCGGAACTCGCATAGCCAAAAGGGGGAATGCTCAGGCGCGGATGCGACTTTCCCCCAAAGAAAGACGCGCGAGCTCTACGCTACTTTTCGTTGCGCCAGTCGCGCAGCGTCTCCTTGCGCGGCAAGGGCGGCGTGTTGGCGCCACGTTTGCTGATCAGCGGCAGCGCGCCGCCGATAACGAATACCACACAGATTCCAAAAACGATCCAGCCTGCGCTCATGACATCACTCCTTGGGGAACAAATCAGGCTTGTCCGGTCTTGTTGACGCGCTGGAAGAGGCCGCGCAGCGTACTTTGCAGATCGGCGGGCAGGAGCACGACTTTGGCGTTCTCGGATTCGGCGAGCTTGGTGATGCTGGTGATGTACTTCTCGCCGAGCAGGTAGAGCATCGGCAGTTCGTTGTCGCCAAAGGCGGCGTTGACTTTCTTGATCGCCTGCGCCGACGCTTCGGCAAGGGTGATCTGTGCCACGGCGTCACGCTTGGCCGATTCCAGGCGCGCTTCGGCGCTGAGGATCATCGACTGCTTTTCGCCTTCGGCACGGGTGACCATCGCCTTGCGCTCGCGTTCGGCCGACGCCTGCAGTTCCATCGCCCGCTGCATCGATTGCGAGGGCTTGATGTCCTGGATCTCGACCGACTTGACGGTCAGTCCCCAGTCCAGCGCCTCGTCGGCGACGCCGGCCTTCAGGCGTGCCTTGATCATGTCGCGTGAGGACAGCGCTTCGTCGAGTTCCATGTCGCCGACGATCGAACGCAGCGTGGTCATGATCATGTTGCGAATCGCTTCGGAATAATCCTCGACACCGTAAACCGCTTTCACCGGGTCGGTGACCTTGATGAAGGAGATCGCATTGACCACGATCACCGCGTTGTCGCGGGTAATCACCTCCTGCTCCTGGACATCGAGAATGATGTCCTTGGTGGTCACCTTGTAAGAGATGTTGTCAACGTAGGGAATGATGAAGCGCAGCCCGGGGAGCAGCGTCGTGCGGTATTTGCCGAGGCGCTGCACGATCCACTCTTCGCCCTGGGGAATGATGCGTACGCCGTTGGCGACGGTCACCACGACGAACAGGAGGATGACCAGGGATACGATGGTCATGCCGTTCATCAGATTGCTCATCTTGCTTTCTCCACTTTGATATAGCTGCCGTTGACGGCGACGACGCGAACTCTTTCGCCAGCGGCGATTGCCGTGTCGGAATACGCCTCCCAGACATCGGCGCCGAGGATCGGCTTCTGGAAACGCACCTGGCCGCGGCTATCGGGGGTCAGGGCGGCGACCAGGATGCCGACTTCGCCGGCCACCGTTGCCGCCGAAGTGCCGACCGTGGTCATCGTTCGTGGCCGCAGGTAGCGAAACCAGATTCCCACGAGCATGGCCGAGAGGCCCGCCCAGAGGAGGAGCTGGGTCGGCAGCGCGGGGGGCGGTAGCGCCAGGGCTGGCGCGGCCAGCAGGATCAAGCCGACCAGGGCCGCTGCGATCCCGAACCAGACCACGAAAAACGAGACAATGGCGAGTTCGGCCATCGTCAGGAGCAGTCCGAGTACCAGCCAGTGCCACCATTCCGGCGCAAACATGTCGTGTTCCTCTGTCAATTCGCCCGCGTACACCGCCACGATTGAGCCCGGCAGCGCGCGCGCGCGGCGTTGGCAAGCGTCGATCGCGCGCGCGGCGAAGCCTGTGGATTAGACGCCAGAACGGGATGGCTGGCAAGTCGGGCACCGTGTGCGGATGTCCGTCCGGCGGGTTCAAGGGGATTGCACGGGTCCGAACTACGCACTGCGGTCGTTTGACGTCGCGGAACGAGGTGCGCTTTCTCCGGACAGTGATCGCAGTTTACGGCGCTGGCAGCTTAGTTGCCTGCCGTGGGAAAACCCTGGTTGGTGTCTGCAAAAGGCAGTACATTGGCAGCACATCCTCAGATGGGACGCCAAGATGTCACGCTTGAAAGACGAAACCCTCTCAATTCGGACCTCTGCCGAGGTCAAGCAACTGCTTCGCGTCGCTGCTGAGCGGGAACGACGCTCCATCGCCTCGATGGTCGAGGTGCTGATTCTTGATTATGCTGACCGGCATGGCCTGCGGGCAGAGCTGCGCGCGCGCGCGCCTTCGAACGGAGAAGCCTGACATGTCGGAAAAAAAAAGAAGCCAGTTGGAACTATCCTGGCGCGCGTTGGTGGAAGTTCGACTTCCATACCCACACGCCGGCCTCCAAAGACACAGCGGCTTGGCAGCAAGCCATCGGTACCTCCGATGAGCTCATGCCGGAGCAATGGCTGCTCGAGTACATGGCCGCCGAAATTGATTGCGTTGCGATTACGGACCACAACAGTGGCGCATGGATCGACAAGTTGAAGGCTGCCTATGGCGCTATGCAGGACCGTCCACCTCCGGGCTTTCGTGAACTGTATTTGTTTCCAGGCGTGGAGATTTCCGTCAATGGTGGCTTTCATTTGCTGGCAATATTCGAAACCAATGCCACGACCAGCGAAATTGACTCTCTGTTGGGGCGGGTCGACTACAGCGGCACCAAGGGTGCTAGCGATGGTGTAACGCGCCGGAGCGCGACGGACGTCGTGCACGCAGTGCTGGAAGCGGGTGCCCTTCCGATCCCGGCTCATGCAGATGGAAGCAAGGGGCTGCTGCAACTCCAGGCAACAGACTCGCTTAAGTCGGTCATTGACCACCCCACTCTGCAGCAGGTGCTCGGTAACGCCCGCGTGCTGTGCATGGAGGTAGTCAACCCGGCGGCCTCAAAGCCGTCGTCGTATAGTCAAGCGAAGTTGAAGTGGGCTGAAGTCGTCGGTTCGGACTGCCATACCTTCCAGGGTACGGCGGTTCCTGGCTCGCGCTATACCTGGATCAAAATGGCTCGTCCCTCGCTGGAGGGGCTGCGACTCGCCTTGCTTGATGGGCAAGACGTTTCAATACGGCGTAGCGACGATGCTGAGCCTTTTTCTGCGTTCGAGAGGCCCGAGCACTTCATCGAGTCTATTCGAATTGCTGACGCTCGCTGGATGGGGCGCCAGAATGGCGGCGAGCAACTCAAATTCAATCCTTGCTTTAATGCCTTGGTTGGTGGGCGTGGTACGGGAAAATCCACCGTTATCCATGCTTTGCGGCTGGCGTATCGACGTGAACATGAGCCGGCGCAAGGTAGTGAAGCGAGAGAAACCTTTGCACGTTTCAACAAAGTCGCCAAGAATCCGAGCGAGCAGGGGGGATTGCGCACTGATACGCGGATTGAACTGATCGTGAGCCGGGACGGTATTCGTCATCGCTTGCTGTGGTCACAGGATGAGCAAGCTTCTGTTGTTGAAGAATGGGACGATGGCACGAGTCAGTGGAAGACGGCCAGCAGCCAAGTCATTACGGCGCAGCGCTTCCGGTTGCGACTGTTCAGTCAGGGACAGATTGCCGCATTGGCGGAAAATCAGGAAGCTCTGCTGAAAGTAATTGACGAGGCCGCGGGGATGACTACCGAGCAAGCCGCCTTCGCGGAAGCCAAACGAAGCTTTCTTGCCACGCGCGCTCGACAGCGTGAGCTGGACGGCAAGTTGAAGGGGCGCGAAGCGCTCAATCTCAGCCTGCAGGACGTACAGCGGAAGCTGGCGCGCTTCGAAGCTGCCCACCATGCCCAGGTTCTCAGAGCATACCAGCGCAGCAGCCGCCAGACGAGAGAGTTGGACAGACAGTTCGCTGGCGCCGCAGAGCTTGCTGCCCGCTTGCGTGCCTTGGCCGACGACCTACTCGCAGAAGATCTGCCTGACGGCCTGTTCGACCCGGATGAAGACGGCGACGCTTTGCTGACGGTGCAGAGTGTTGCACGGGCGATCGCACAAGCGCGTGCTCAGGTGGTGGAGATTGCCGCGCTTCTTGCCCAACGAAGCTCGACCCTGCGCGCACAGTTTGCAGACAGTGTTTGGCAGAGCAAGGTGGACGCTGCAGGAGTTGCCTATCAAGTGCTGAAAACCGGCCTGCAGGCACAGGGGGTGAACGACCCAAGCGAGTACGGGCGCCTTGTCCAGGAAAAGCAAAGCGTTGAGCTTGAAGGCAAGCGCCTCGATGCCTTACAGAAGCAGTTCGATCAGCAGAGGCTGCGAGCCACGGCCGAGCTCGAAAATGTCCAGCAAGCCCGGCGCGCGATGAGCAACAAGAGAGCTGAGTTCTTGCGGCAAACATTGGCGAGCAATCATTTCGTGCGGATGGACTTGGTCCCCTATGGTCGTGACGCCCAGACGATAGAGCGCTCGCTGCGTGAACTGTTGGG
The DNA here is from genome assembly GCF_012939955.1 of Candidatus Accumulibacter phosphatis. GTDB lineage: Bacteria > Pseudomonadota > Gammaproteobacteria > Burkholderiales > Rhodocyclaceae > Accumulibacter > Accumulibacter delftensis. Next base: position 96,253 of record NZ_SPMY01000037.1, on the reverse strand, counting down.
TACTCCGGACAACAGGTTCAAGGAGGATGTCTACGTTGAAGCTCCGGGCGATGGACAAGCCCAAGGCCTGGTTGCCGATTTATTGCGTAGCGTGGTTCTGGTTGAAGAAGCAAGTGGCCCTGACAGGCCTCAATTCGAAGCAAGCATCCGGCGGCTTCAGGAACGTCTGGAAAGAGCGTGCGATGGCTCAAACGAGTTTGGAGCCCGGTTCAACAAATACCTCGCGGGTGAGGCCGGGAAGCGCCCCGAGTTTGTTGATCACATCGCGTGCTGGTTCCCCGAGGACGGCTTACAGGTGGACTACAGTCGCAAGGGGGATGGTCGGGACTTCCAGTCCATCGGCCAGGCATCGGCGGGACAACGAGCTGCTGCCATGCTGGCGTTCCTGCTCGCCCACGGCGATGAGCCGCTGGTTCTCGATCAACCCGAAGACGATCTGGACAATCACCTCATTTACGACCTGGTCGTCCAGCAGATTCGTGCCAACAAGCAACGTCGGCAACTGATCATCGTCACCCACAACCCGAATATCGTGGTCAATGGCGATGCGGAGATGATCTACGTTCTTGATTTCAACAAGCAGTGCCACGTCAAGAGGATGCAAAGCGGTTCATTGCAGGATCGGGCCGTACGTGATGAGGTCTGCAAGGTAATGGAAGGAGGCAAAGATGCGTTCGAACGTCGCTACCAACGCCTGGGAAGAGAGATCTAGCCGTGTTTGATAACCCCGCCGATTTGATCGAGAAGATTCGCCTCGGCGAAGACTCCTATCTGGAGCTTAAAGAGGTCCGCTTCGCCGGCAACAGGGTGACAGCTCCGCACCGGCATTCCCTGGCCGATGAGCTGGCAGCCTTTGCCAACAGCCGTGGTGGCGTGTGCGTGCTGGGGGTGGACGACAGTCGGGAAGTCCTTGGTATTGCACTCGACCGACTGAATGCCGTCGAAGATCTTGTCCGCGAGGTTTGCCTTTCGGTTATAACGCCGCCTCTGGCGCCGGTTATCGAACGTCAGCGCCTCCCGAGCAGTACGGGTGAGATGGTAGCGATTCTCAAGGTCGACGTGCCACGCAGCTTGTTCGTCCACAAGAGCCCTGGCGGATACTTGCACCGTGTGGGAAGTGCCAAGCGCGAGATGACGCCCGACTACCTGGCACGACTGTTCCAGCAACGCAGTCAGGTACGCATCATCCGCTTCGACGAGCAGCCCATACCCGGTGCTGTACTTGATGATTTGTCGCTGGAACTCTGGCAGCGCTTCGCTAGCCCGAGGGGGAAGGACCGCCGCGAAGTTCTGTTGGAGAAGCTCGCGATGGCCCGGCCGGACACCGACGGCGCAGTGCGCCCGACGATAGCCGGGGTGCTAATGGCTAGCCCGAATCCGCGTCGTTGGCTGCCCAATGCGTTCATCCAGGCGGTTTCCTATCGTGGGACTGAGGTGCGGCCGTGGGGTGACCGCGTCTATCAGCTTGACGCACAAGATATCACCGGGCCCCTGGATCAGCAGGTGTTGGCCGCCTGTCGGTTTGTGAACAAGAACATGCGAGTGGAAGCCAGCAAGAAAGAGGGTCGGCATGACAGTCCCCAGTTCGATCTGACGGCTGTCTTTGAGGCCTTGGTGAATGCCGTGGCCCATCGTGATTACTCCATCCACGGCGCCAAGATTCGCTTACGGCTGTTTGCCGACCGCCTGGAGCTCTACTCGCCGGGTGCCATTCCGAACACGATGACCGTGGACAGTCTGCCCTACCGACAGGCTGCCCGGAATGAAGCCATTACGAGCCTGTTAGCAAAATGCACGGTTCCCGAAGGAGATCGCCCTTTCAGTGATCGCAGCGCAATGATGGACAAACGCGGTGAAGGGGTACAGATTATCCTGGATAACAGTGAACGCCTATCCGGTCAGCGTCCGTTCTATCAATTGGTTGATGAGTCGGAATTGCTGCTGGTGATCCCGGCTGCCTCGCTACTTGGCGAGGAAGCATGAAGTAATGGCTGACGGTCAGGTCAAGCTGGCGAGTGGCAGAGCTACTCTTGGCCGCAGGCCAAACCGTTTTTTTGCCAGAGAAGAGAGGATAGACCACCGATTTTCGCTAACGGTCAGGACACGCGGAGACACCCCAAATCATGAAAGTCATGACCGTCTCCCCCTCCACTTGCAGTGCGCATTCCGGCTTGCACGCCGGAATCGTTCGACGAGCAGCGAGCATGCTCCCTGAATTCCCCGTCTCACCCCCGACCCTTCTCCCGCGAGGGGAGAAGGGAGATTCGTGAGTCGCTTGCGCGACTTTCACATTCATCGTGAAACAGGGTTCCGAACCACTTACAACACTTGTTCGTGCCGGCAGCGTCGCTCGACCACGCGGCACAACAGCGCGGCGGCGGTCTCGATGGTCTGGGCGTCGATCGCGGCAAAGCCGAGGACCATCCCGGAGCGGCAGTTCGCAGCGTCGGCGTAGTACATGGACAGCGGTCGCACGATGATGCCGGCTTCGAGCATCTCGTTGGACAGTGCGACATCGTCGAGAGGCTGGGTGAAGAAGTAGGGAAGATGCAAGCCGGCCAGACCTCCGGTGGTGCTCACCAGGTCGCCGAGCCGCGATTCGATGGCGCGGCGCAGCACGTTGCGGCGTTCCTGATAGATGCTGCGCACCCGTTTCAGGTGCGCGCCGAGGTGGCCGGCGTCGATGAACTCGGCGAGTGCGGCCTGTTCGAACATGCGCCCTTCCCGGTAAAGCTCGGCGTTGCCGATGGCAAAGGCTTCGGCGAGCTGTTCGGGGACGACCAGATAGGCGAGGCGCAAGCCGGGGAACATGGCCTTGCTGAAAGTGCCGAGATAGATCACGCGCTGCGAACGCGCTTGACCGAATAGCGAGCCGATGGTGTAGGGGTGATAGCGAATTTCGTTGTCGTAGTCATCCTCGATTACCCAGGCATCGTTCGTTTCGGCCAGTTCGAGAAGCTGCATGCGGCGACTGAGGGACATCACGACCCCGGTCGGGTACTGGCTCGAGGGGGAGACGAAGATCAGGCGCGGTGCTGCTGGCGCACCCGGCGGCGGTAGCGAGAGGCCTTCGTCGTCGACCGGGATCGGCGCGATCTGCAGGCCATTGGCGCGCAGGACGTTGCTCGCGCCCCAGTAGCCGGGGTCCTCCATCCAGGCATGATCGCCGTGGTCAGAAAGCATGCGTGTGCAGAGATCGATGGCCTGGTGCGAGCCGTTGAGGATCAGGATTTGCCGTGGCGAACAGCTCATCCGGCGCGATGCGCGCAGGTAGTCGGCGAGCGCCGCCTTCAAGGGCCCGTAGCCGCCGTGGCTGTAGCGCGCGAGGTGGCGCTGTTCGAAGCGAATGTTCTTCGCCAGCAGGCGCCGCCAGGTGGCGAAGGGAAACAGACCGACGTCGGGCGCTCCCGGTAGGAAGGCGCCGCCCTGGATGCGGCTGCTGGTGGCGTGCTGCGCGATCTCGCGACCGCGCTGCGACAAACTCGTCGCCAGACTGGCCTGCGTCGAGTGATTGGTGGCCGGGTGCGTCCGGCGCGCGGAGGCGGGCAAGGCCGCGGGCAGCGCTTCCGACACCAGCGTGCCTGAGCCGCCGCGACTCTGCAGATAGCCCTCGACGAGCATTTGCTCGTAGACCCTGACCAGGGTGCTGCGGCTGACGCCGAGTTCGCTGGCCAGGCGTCGGGTTGGCGGCAGCGGGCTGCCAGCAGGTAATTCGCCGTCGAGAATCAAGCGCCGCAGGACAAGGTGCAGGGCGGCTTGCGTCCGCGATCCCCGCGGCTCGCTCTCGAATCGATCACGAATGAGCTCTATGTGCAGCGACTTGTCCATCGGTGAACGGCTGAACGGATTCGTTGATGAGGGCGGGCAGAATTGGTATCAGAACTTATCAGGCAATTGGTTCGATTGTGCACCGTTTTGGGGCGTACAGTCAATTCTTAACCTCCGCAATGCGCAGCGCACGCGAGGAGGTGTTCGCGCCGGTGGCGCCGGTTTTTGCGTTCAAGCCGCGGCTGAAGCGGTGGCCATAGTCACCGATACCGGGTATGGTCTGGCGTCTTCGGTGATTTCTGTCAAGGGACAACCCATCTTGGCGGTTTTTTCGTCCGCCTTCCGTCTTTTCGACAATCGCCCTGGTTCACTACCGAGAATTTGGCAAGATGGTAGGTTGTTTGACAGAAATCGCCTTAACTGCGCCTGCGGGCGAATTGAAGAGGAGAAGGAAATGACGGCAGCGAACGAAAAGACGAGCACCCAAACCAACGCCGAGCTGATGGCCCGACGCCAGGCAGCCTTGCCGAGAGGTGTCGGCCAGGCGCACGCGCTGTTCGCGGAACGTGCCCGGAGCGCCGAGATCTGGGACGTCGAGGGGCGTCGCTGGATCGATTTCTGCGCCGGTATCGCGGTGGTCAATACCGGACACTGCCATCCGCGGCTGATCGCTGCGGCACGCGAACAACTGGAGGCGTTCACGCACACCTGCTTCCAGGTGGTCGCCTACGAGTCCTACGTCGAGCTGTGCGAGCGGCTCAATGCCGCTGCCCCGGGCAGCACGCCGAAGAAATCCTTTCTGGTCAATACCGGCGCGGAAGCGGTTGAGAACGCGGTGAAGATCGCCCGCGCGGCTACCGGACGGAGCGGCGTCATCGCTTTCGGCGACGGCTTCCATGGTCGGACCATGTTCGGTCTGGCGCTGACCGGCAAGGTGGCTCCGTACAAGGTCAAGTTCGGGCCCTTCCCTGGCGGCATCTTCCACGTGCCGTTTCCGAATGCCCTGCACGGCGTCTCGGAAGACGACTCCATCGCCGCCATCGAACGTCTCTTCGCCTACAGCATCGAAGCCAGCGATGTCGGCGCCATCGTTATCGAACCGGTACAAGGCGAGGGCGGCTATCTGCCCGCACCGCTCGGTTTCCTGCGGCGCTTGCGGACCTTGTGCGATAAGCACGGGATCCTGCTGGTTGCCGACGAAGTGCAGTCGGGCATTGCCCGTTGCGGCAAGCTGTTTGCCAGCGAACACTACGACGTCGAGCCGGACATCATTACCCTGGCCAAGGGTCTTGGTGGTGGCCTGCCGGTTGCCGCCATCGTCGGCAAAGCCGAGATCATGGATGCGGCAGAAGTCGGCGGTCTCGGTTCCACCTACGCCGGCAGTCCGATTGCCGTCGCCGGTGCGCTGGCGGTGCTCGACATTGTCGAGGAAGAACAGCTCTGCAGTCGTTCGATGGCCCTCGGTGAGCGCATGCGTACTCGCTTCACGGCGATGAAGGCGAAGTATGCGAGCATTGCCGACGTGCGTGGCCTCGGCGCGATGACGGCGGTCGAGTTCTGTCGCAACGGTGATCCGCAGCAAGCGGCTGCAGACTTGGCCACGGCGCTCAAGAACGAAGCGGCGAAACGTGGCCTGCTGTTGCTGTTGTGCGGATCGCACGGTAATGTACTGCGCGTAATGATTCCGCTGACCATTTCCGAGGCGCTTCTGGACGAAGGCCTGGATATCATCGAGGCCTCACTGCAGGCGATTGGCGCCTGAGTTGGCGACGCTGTCGGAATGCCTGTCCGACAGTGCGGCATGCCGGCAATCCGGATTGCTCAGGAGCTGCGCATCGGCCACTTGCCGCCAGCGGTGATCCGGTTGAGTTCGCTACCCCGGAGTTCGCTGTCAATTCGACAAATTTTTGTACCGATACACCCCTAAAGCGGCAGGAGAGCCCATTTCATGATTCCTTTTTCAATTGCCGGTATCCAGATGAACATCTCGATGGAGCGTGAGAACATCACCGCGATGGGGCACAAGCTGGATGTCGTCATGGCCCGTTTTCCATGGGTGCAGATGGTCGTCTTCAGCGAGCTGGCTGCCTTCGGGCCGGCGCCTTATCACGCCCAGCCGACCGGCGGGCCGGCCGAGCAGATTTTTTGCCAGATGGCCGCCAAGCACGGCCTTTGGTTGCTGCCCGGGTCGATGTTCGAACGCATTGGCGATGACATCTACAACACCACGCCGGTGATCGATCCAAACGGAACGGTGATCGCCCGTTACCGCAAGATGTTCCCCTTTCTGCCCTACGAAATGGGTATCAAGCCCGGAACCGATTTCTGTGTGTTTGACGTCCCCAACATCGGGCGTTTCGGTGTCTCCATCTGCTACGACATGTGGTTTCCCGAAACGACCCGCACGCTGGTCTCGATGGGGGCGGAATGCATTCTCCATCCGACCATGACCGACACCATTGACCGCGATGTCGAACTACCAATCGCCCGCGCCAATGCAACCATCAATCAGTGCTATTTTTTCGATGTGAATGGTGTGGGCGACTGCGGCACCGGCCGTTCGATCATTGTTGGCCCTTCCGGCTACGTCATCCATGAGGCAGGCGGTGGCGAAGAAATCATGCCGGTGGAAATCGATATATCGCGTGTTCGTCGAGAGCGCGAGGTGGGCATTCGTGGCCTCGGGCAAACGCTGAAGAGTTTCCGTGACCGACCGATCGAGTTTCCGGTGTACCAGAAACATCTTGGCCATGCGGGGGACTATCTGAATAGCCTGGGTCCTCTGATCAAGCCGACGCGTGGAACACGTTCAGAGCCTGTTGCCCTGCCGGCCGGCGTCGTTGCCGGGCCGGACGGATTGCACGTCAAGGTGGCCGATCTGAAGACGAACATCGACGTCGCGGCCGCAGAGACGGAGAACCCAGCACCGTACTTTGCTGGTCCATGAGTCGCTTGATTAAGGTGAAAGTCGCGCCCGCGACGCACGGAACTCCCTTCGCCACCTGCGGCCGAAGGGCTGGGAGAAGAGGGGGGGCGGTCATGACCTCCATGGCCGTTAGCGGGCGAAAGCGGGTGGCCTGGTGAGTACCGGTTTGATTATTGTCGGGCTGCTCATCGGCTCCCTTCTCGGATTCGGGATTTTTGCGCTACAGCAGCGCCGCAACAAAGCAGCACCTCAGAAAAATACACTACCTCAGAGGAGACAAGAAATGACTCAAGCCCCGTTGTCAACAATCACCAGCATGTCCGACTTGCGCCTGTTTTTCCACCGCAACAAGCGCCCCATCTACTTCATCAGTGCCACCAACTTCAACCTGGCAGGCATGGACGAAAGGGTGCCACACTTCAAGCACATCAACTATATCGATTGCTACGACGGTCGCCACCCGAACGTCTTCGTTCCCAAGGAGCAGCCGCATCCGGAGTTCGAAGGCATCGAGGACATCAACAACTATCTGTTGCAGAACAAGGAAGTCATCGATTACATCAAGGGGCGCGGCGGCGATCCGGTCGCCGTGTTCCTGATGTTCGACGAGAAGACCGAGGAGTTGTGCAAGGATCTGGGCATCGAGCTGTGGTTTCCGCCGGCCTCCCTGCGCACGCGCTGCGACAACAAGATGGAAACGGTACGCATCGGCAACAAGGCCGGCGTGCCGTCGGTGCCGAACGTGCTGGCGAAGGTCGAAAGCTACCAACAGCTGATCAAGCTGACCGAGGAAAACGGCCTGGGTAGCGACCTGGTGATTCAGTCGGCTTTTGGCGACTCGGGTCACACCACTTTCTTTATTTCGAACGAAGAAGAGTGGAAAAAGTACGCCGACGAGATCGTCAAGGATCCCGAGGTCAAGGTAATGAAGCGGATCAACTGCCGCGGCGGCACGCTCGAAGCTTGCGTCACCCGTTGCGGCACCGTGGTCGGACCGCTGTTGACCGAAATCGTCGGCGCCAAGGAGTTGACGCCGTACAAGGGTGGCTGGTGCGGCAACGAGGTCTTTCCGGGCGCCTTTCCCGAAAAGGCACGAATCACCGCGCGCGACTACGCCTATACCTTCGGCAACCAGCTGCTCGAGGAAGGTTATCGCGGCTACTTCGATCTCGATTTTCTGGTTGATCAGGACAGCGAGGAGGTTTATCTGGGAGAACTCAATCCGCGCGTCTGCGGTGCCAGCCCGATGACCAACCACGCCGCTTTCTCCTATGCCGACGCGCCGCTGTTCTTCTTCCACCTGCTCGAGTTCAGCGGTGCGGACTTCAAGCTCGACGTGGCGGCGATGAACGAACGCTGGAAGAATCCGAAGTACATCGACAGCTGGAGCCAACTGGTGATGAAGTACACGGACAAGGAGGTGGATGTCGTCGAGCAGGCGCCACAATCCGGGATCTACCGCATGGACGATGCCGGCAAGGTCAGCTATCACCGCTTCGATTATCACCGCCTGGCGGTCGAAGGTGAGCATGAGGCGTTCTGGCTGCGCATCACCGGCCCCGGTGACTACCGCTATGAAGGAGCCGATCTGGGGATTCTGATCACCCGCGGCCGTTCGATGACCGAGGAGTTCAAGCTCAACCCGCGGGCGGAGAACTGGATCAGCGGCATTCAGAGCTTCTACAAGGGCCGGCCGCTGGATACCGGCATTCAGGAACCGGCGCCGTCGGCCGGCGCGTTCAAGATCCTCTGAGCATCGGCCGAGCTGGATGGCGCTCATTCAGACCCAGTCGCTGCTTTTCCGGGCCATCGAGGAGGCACGACCGGGCGCCATCTGGCAAGCGCTGTTTGCGGAGTTCTGGCCGTCGTATCGCCGCTGGTACCTGCAAGCCGGCAATACGGCGCGCCCCTACTACCTTCCTTGCGTTCGGGCGCTGAAAAAGCACATGCCGGAGCTGCTGCCGACCTACGAAAGGCTGGCCGAGCTTGCTGGTGGCGGCGATCTGGAGGCCCGCTTCCTGTCGCTGTTTTGTCCGCCGCCGTATGTCACCGCGTGTTCGCAGGTCGCCTGGCCCGGTGCGCAGCCGCTACTGCTGCGCAACTACGACTATCCGGCGCAGTTGTGCGAAGGCGTGATCCTGAAGACCGCCTGGAACGGGCGCCAGGTGATCGGCGTCAGCGACTGCGTATGGGGTTTGCTCGACGGCATCAACGACGACGGCCTGGCGGTATCCCTGTCGTTTGGCGGCCGCCTGGACGTCGGGGAAGGATTCGGCGTGCCGCTGGTCCTGCGCTACGTCCTGGAAACCTGCAGCCGAACGGCTGCGGCGACTGCCGCTTTGGCGCGGGTGCCGGTGCACATGAGCTACAACGTGACCGTGCTTGATCGGCACGGCGACTTTGCGACGGTCTATATGGCGCCGGGCAAGAACGGCGATATCCAGCGCATTGCGGCGGCGACCAACCACCAGCAGAAGGTCGAGTGGCAGCAACATGCGCGTGCCACGTCGACGGTCGAGCGCCTGCGTTTGCTGCGGCTGATGCTGGACGACAGCGCGATCACCAGCGAGGCGCTGATCGCCGCTTTCCTGCAAGCGCCGATCTACTCGAACGCTTTTGCCCGTGGTCTTGGCACGCTCTACTCGGCCGCCTACTGGCCGGGCGAAGGGCGTGCCGATTTTCTCTGGCCAGGCCATAGCTGGTCACAGTCGTTTGCCGATTTCACGGTTGGCGCGCGGCTCATCGAGTTTGGCAGTTCCCCCACCACCGCCTAACGATACGCCAGGCATTGACCGGCGTGAGGAGACAAGCAATGAAGACAGAAAGCAAGAGCAAGAAGTCGCTGGGTGAATATTACAGCGCGCTGCAACTGCGCACCGACCGCTGGAGTGCCTTGAAAATCGCCTGCGAGCAACTCGTCCAGAGCAACTCGGATCGTCGGCGCAACGAAGCCGAGCGAAAAGTGGTCGAGTTGATCGACGCCTTGCGTCCGATCGAACTCTACTGGGCTTTCCCGGGGCACGACACTTTCGGCCGGCTCGGCGAACTGGTCACACTGGGTCGCTTTGACGTGCTGGCCATTACCGTGCGCAACATCTGTCACGCGCTGCTGAGCAACAGCTATCGACGCAATCCGCATCACCACGACGTCGAGGAGTTGACCGAGGGCAGCCCGGACGACGAGTCCACCGAAAATGCGACCAAGGATGTGCTCTACTTCGAGGTCTTGTTCGTAGACAAGTTTTCGGCGATGCAGGAAGAGAATCTGCGTCGCACCCTGCGTTCGCTGCGCCGCCCCGAAGACCCCTTCCTCTATGAACCGGTGTTCGTACCCAGCCTCACCGATGCCCTGATCGGCGTGATGTTCAACCACAACGTGCAGGCGGTGGTTATTCGCAACGACCTGAAGCGCGAGTCGGAACAGACGCTGGAACTCCTGCATCGCTACCTTTCGCGCCTCGAAGAGGCGGTTCTGGAAGAGGTGGAACCAAAGGAGTACGGTCCCGAACTGTGCCGGATGATTGCCAAGCTTCGTCCCGAACTCGACGTCTACCTGTTCACCGATCAGTCGGTCGAAGAGATAGCCGGTACCAAGCTCGGCAACTGCCGGCGGGTCTTCTACAATCAGGAAGACCATCTGGACCTGCACCTGAACATCCTGCGCGGCGTTTCGGAGCGCTTCGAGGCGCCCTTCTTCAACGCCCTGACGCAGTACGCGCGCATCCCCACCGGCGTCTTTCACGCCATGCCGATCAGTCGCGGCAAGTCGATTACCGCCTCGCACTGGATCAAGGACATGGGCGACTTCTACGGGATGAACATCTTCCTGGCAGAAACCTCGGCCACCTCGGGCGGCCTCGACAGCCTGCTCGAGCCGCACGGTCCGATCAAGAAAGCGCAGGAGATGGCCGCCCGCGCCTTCGGCTCGAAACAGACTTTTTTCGCCACCAACGGCACCTCGACCTGCAACAAGATCGTCGTGCAGGCGATCGTCCGCCCGGGCGACATCGTGCTGGTCGATCGCGACTGCCACAAGTCACACCACTACGGCATGGTCCTGGCCGGCGCGCAGGTCGTTTATCTCGACAGCTACCCGCTCAACGCTTACTCGATGTACGGCGCCGTGCCGATCAAGGAAATCAAGCACCGGCTGTTGGAATTGCGGGCGGCAGGCAAACTCGACCGGGTGCGCATGTTGCTGCTGACCAACTGCACGTTCGATGGCGTGGTCTACAACGTCGAGCGGGTGATGGAGGAATGCCTGGCGATCAAGCCCGATCTGGTCTTCCTGTGGGACGAGGCGTGGTTTGCCTTTGCCCGTTTTGGTCCCGCCTACCGCCGGCGCACGGCGATGTACTGCGCCGGCCTGCTGCGCGAGCGTTACCGTTCGCCCGAGTACCGTGCGGCCTACGCCGAGTACCAGGAAAAAAATTGCCGGTGCCGATGACGAAACGCTGCTCAAAACTCGGCTGATGCCAGACCCGGAGCAGGTGCGGGTGCGTGCCTACGCCTGTCAATCGACGCACAAGACGCTGACCGCGCTGCGTCAGGGGTCGATGATCCACGTGCACGATCAGGACTTCAAGGACGAAGTCGAGCAGGCCTTCCACGAGGCCTACATGACGCACACCTCCACTTCGCCGAACTATCAAATCATTGCTTCGCTGGATATCGGCCGGCGGCAGGTCGAGCTCGAGGGCTTCGAGTTCATCCAGCGCCAGGTCGAGCAGGCGATGTCGCTGCGCAAGGTGATCAATACCCACCCGCTGATCAGCAAGTATTTTCACGTCCTCACCGTTGCCGAAATGATTCCGGACGAGTATCGCAAGTCGGGGATCAAGAGCTACTGGGATCCGGAGCATGGCTGGAGCGACATCATGGCCGCCTGGAGCGAGGACGAATTCGTCCTCGATGCGACGCGGATCACGCTGTCGGTGGCGGGTTCGGGCTGGGACGGAGACACCTTCAAGAACGAAATCCTGATGAACAAGCACGGTATCCAGATCAACAAGACCTCGCGCAACACGGTGCTGTTCATGACCAACATCGGCACCACGCGCTCGTCGGTGGCCTATCTGATCGAGGTCCTGGTCAAGATCGCGCGCGATCTGGATGACCGCCTCGACGACGCCAGCAGCGTCGAGCGCAAGATCTTCACGCGCCAGGTCAAGGCCTTGCGCGAGGATCTGCCGCCGCTGCCCGATTTCAGCTGCTTTCACGATTCGTTCCGCCTGAGTTCGGGCGCAGGCACGCCGGAGGGCGACATCCGCTCGGCGTTCTTCCTCGCTTACGACGAGAGCAAGTGCGAATACGTGCCGATCGCCGGTCGGGCCATCGAGAAGGAACTCGCCGCCGGACGGCAGCTGGTGTCGACCACTTTTGTCATCCCGTACCCGCCAGGTTTTCCGATTCTGGTTCCGGGACAGGTGATCAGTCAGGAAATCATTACCTTCATGCGCGCTCTGGACGTCAAGGAGATTCACGGCTACCGGCCCGAACTTGGCCTGCGCGTGTTTACCGAGCACGCGCTGGCGGTGCTCGAGGTATCACCGTCGTCGATTCAGGAATTGCCGACCTGAGAGCGGCCGGCGGCGCGGCTCGCCGCTCTTCGGGTCGCGCCGACTCGTTCACTTACCGAGAGAAGAGGAGCGCTAGAGATGCAGAGCGAAACGATCATTTATCGATCGGCCGACGGGATCGCAGAAATCCGTTTGAACCGACCCGAGCGGCTCAACGCGGTCACGCAGCAACTCTACGACGAAGTCAACGCCGCGCTTGGCGTCGCCGAAGCCGACCGCGACGTACGGGTGGTGCTGTTGACCGGCGAGGGCCGGGCCTTCTGCGTTGGCGCTGACCTCAAGGCCCATAAGGCGGGCCGAACGGCCTTCGAGCGACGCCAGTATCTGCTGGGCGAGCAGCGAGTCTGCAAGCGGCTGCTGTTGTTGTCGAAGCCGGTCGTTGCCGCGGTCAATGGTTTTGCGCTCGGCGCCGGTGCCGAAATGGCGATCGCTTCGGACTTCATTGTGATGGCCGAGAGCGCGCAGATCGGCCTGCCCGAGGTGAGTATCGGCACGTTTCTCGGCGGTGGCGTCACTTATCTGCTGCCGCGCCTGGTCGGGCTGGCCAAGGCGCGCGAACTGGTCTTTCTCGGCGAACGAATCAAGGGCGAAGAGGCGGTACGCATCGGCCTGGCCAATCGCGTCCTGCCCGATGCCGGCTTTCTCGACGCGGCGCGTGAATTCGCAGCGCGGATCGCCGGCAAGGCGCCCTTGTCGATGCAACTGGCCAAGGAACAGCTGAACATGGCTGCGGAACGTACGCTCGACGCCGCACTGACCGCCGAGCTCGAGGGAATGACTTTCGTCGGCAGCACGCAGGACTGGCGGGAGGGCATCGACGCCTTCGCCGAAAAGCGCCTGCCGGTCTTCAAGGGCTGCTGAGATGACGACTACCGAACCGGCAAGCACGCGCAGCCCGCTGCACGATTTTCTCGCCCCCGACTCGATCGCCATCATCGGCGCCTCGACCGATCCCACCAAGCGTGGCTACAAGGCCATGGTCGGGCTGATCAAGGACGGCTACGCGGGCAAAATCTACCCCATCAATCCGCGGGTGGATCGGGTTCTTGGCGTCAAGGCCTACCCGTCTCTGGCAGACATTCCGGGCACCGCCGATCTGGCGCTGATTTGCACGCCGGCTTCCTCGGTTCCGGCTTTGCTGGTCGAATGCGGCAAGAAGGGGGTCAAGGGGGCGGTGATCCTGGCCAGCGGCTTTCGCGAGACGGGCCGCCCGGAAGGTATACAGCTGGAGCAGGAAATGCTGGCTGCCGCACGCCAGAGCGGCGTACGGGTCATTGGCCCGAACACCTCGGGGATGTTCAACCTGCACAAGAAGCTGAACCTGCTGGCGCTGAGCAATGTCAAGGCCGGCGGTATCGGCCTCATCTCGCAATCGGGCAACATGCTGTTGTCGCTGGTGCTGGAAGCCGAGCGCAACGGTCACGTTGGCTTCAGCACCTACGCCGGGCCGGGTAACCAGGCCGATATTGGCTTCAATGATTATCTGCGCTACCTTGGCGAAGATTCGCAGACGCTTGTCGCGACGCTATACGTCGAAGGCTTTCGTGACGGGCGTCGCTTCCTTGACGCGGCGCGCGAAATCACGGCGCTGAAACCGGTGGTGGTGTATAAGTCTGGATCAACAGCGGCGGGTCGGAAGGCGGCCAGTTCGCACACCGGCGCCCTGGCCGGCAGCTATGCGATGACGGTCGACGTCCTGCGTCAGGTCGGCGTCAGCGTGGTGCAGCATTCGGACGAAATTCTGCCGGTCGCCGAAGGTCTGGGGCTGTTGCAGAAGGCGGGTGGCAAGCGCGTGGTGGTCGTCGCCGACGGTGGCGGTCAGGCGACCATCGCCTGCGATCGCCTCGCCGAAGCCGGACTTGAGCTGGCCGAGCTGAGCGCGGCAACGCAAAGACGCCTCGGCGAAATCCTTTTCCCGCAGGCCTCGCTGGTCAATCCTGTGGACGTCGCCGGCAGTAGCGACGCCAACCCGGCACTGCTCGCCGATTGCCTGGAAATCGTCGCCGAGGACGACAATGTCGACAGCATTTTCCTGGTCGGCATGTTCGGTGGCTATTACACGCGTTTTGCTGAAGACCTGCTCGGCAGCGAAATGCGTGGCGCCGAAGCGATGATCGAACTGGCGCGCAACTGCGCTAAACCGCTGATCGTCTATAGCCTCTACGCGCCGGTCAATCCGCCGGCCTTGCGCCGACTGCACGAAGCCGGTGTGCCGGTCTACAGTTCGATTGAACACGCCGTGCGCGTCCTGGCAGCCCTGGGCGAACGCGGCATTTATCTGGCGGCGAGCAGCGGCCAGAAAAGCCTGCCGACGGTGCTGCCCAGCCGCCAAGGGCAGCTCGCTTTTGCCACTGCTCGGAGCGAGGGCCGCGACCTCTTCGAATTCGAAGCCAAGAACCTGCTGCGCGCGCACGGCCTTGCCGTACCGGAAGAGCTGCTGGCCAGTTCGCCTGACGATCTGGCCAGTTTTGCGGCGCGCTTCGGCGATCAGCCGCTGGCCATGAAGGTGGTTTCCAAGGATATCCTGCACAAGTCGGATGCCGGTGGCGTCAAGCTCAATGTGCGCGGCGAAGCCGGCATGCGCAGCGCTTTCGACGAGATCATGGCCGCCAGCCGGGCCTACGATCCGCAGGCGGTGATCAAGGGCGTGCTGCTGACGCCGATGGCGCGCAAGGGGGTCGAGGTCATCATTGGTGTCATTCGCGATCCCATTTTCGGGCCGGTATTGATGTTCGGGCTGGGCGGCATTTTCGTCGAGATCCTCGAGGATGTTGCTTTCCGTGCCATTCCGCTGTCGCCGCATGACGCGTCGTCAATGCTCGAACAGATCAAGTCGCGCAAGATTCTTGCCGGCGCGCGCGGCGAAGCGGCCGTCGACAAGGCGGCGCTGGTCGACTTGCTGCTGAAAGTGTCGAGCATCGTCGAGGCTTATCCGGAACTGGTCGAACTGGACCTCAACCCGGTCATCGCCCTGAGCGATGGTTATGCGATCGTTGATGCGCGGATAATCGTCAGCCGCGAAGCAGTCGCGCCAAAGGAGATGTCGTCATGAGCATCCCGCAAGTCACCGATGCCCTGCTCGAAGTCGACGGCCGTGTGGCGCTTCTCACCCTCAATCGCGACGACGTCCGCAACGCCCTTACCGGAACGCAGCTGATCGATGACATCGTCAGCGTTGCTGACTGGGTCAACCGCTGCGACGAGGTGTCGGTGCTGGTGATTACCGGTGCTGGCGCCGCTTTCTCGGCCGGTGGCAACGTCAAGGACATGGCCAAACGCAGCGGTGATTTCGCGGGCGATGTGGCCGAAGTCGCGCAGCGCTATCGGCGTGGCATCCAGCGCATCCCGTTGGCACTGAGCGAGGTCGAGATTCCGATCATTGCGGCGGTGAACGGTGCGGCGATCGGCGCTGGCTTCGATCTGGCCAACATGGCCGATATCCGCCTGGCGTCGCGGCGGGCCAAGTTCGGCGAGACTTTTCTCAATCTGGGCATTATTCCCGGCGACGGCGGTGCCTGGTTCATGCAGCGGCTGATTGGCTACCAGCAAGCTTTCGAGCTGACGCTGACCGGACGCCTGGTCGGCGCCGAGGAGGCCAAGGCGCTGGGGATCGTGCTTGACGTCGTCGAGCCGGAGCGCTTGGTGCCTGCGGCGCTCGATCTCGCTGCGCGCATCGCGGCGCAACCGCCGAAGGCGCTGCGCCTTAGCAAACGATTGATGAAAATGGCGCAACGCATGGAGTTAAAAGACTTTCTCGATATTTGCGCTGCTTTTCAGGGGATGTGCCATAACGAAGTGGAGCATCTGGATGCGGTGCACAGGATGCTCAAGGAATGACTGCGGCGCTGAATTGGTAGCAAATATTTGCCTGGAATTGGTCCGGGCGTGAGCGCGTTTTGTGTGTAGAGTCGTAGCGCGTTGCTTTTCGTCGCTTGCACGAGGCGCCATGTTTCGGTAGATTGATGTCAGCCAGCGTGCCGACTGGAACGGGCATGACTGACGGATGACTGCTCAAAAAGTGGCGCTGAGTTGATGCGGTGGTGGCGAAGTTTTTCTCACTTTCCCATAATCACACTGCCACCCTGCCTGGTCGCGGGATGCCTCGTTCCCGTCGCTTAAACATATTGAAGGAGACAACTTTGAACAAACTTACCGCTCTTGCCGCAGCCCTTGCCATTGCCGCCAGCGTCGCCAGCCCAACGGCGTTCGCCCAACAGAAGTTCGTCACCATCGGTACGGGTGGCGTGACCGGCGTGTACTACGCGGCGGGCGGCGCGATCTGCCGCCTGATGAACAAGGAAAGGGCGACGCACGGCATTCGCTGCTCGGTCGAAAGTACCGGCGGCTCGGTCTATAACGTCAATACCATCAAGGCCGGTGAGCTTGACTTTGGCGTTGCTCAGTCCGACGTGGCGTACAACGCGCTGAAGGGAGAAAACCAGTTCAAGGGGGCAGCCTTTGGCGACTTGCGTTCGGTCTTCTCGATTCATCCCGAACCGCTGGTCGTGCTCGCCCGCGAGGACGCCAAGGTCGTATCGCTGCTCGACTTCAAGGGCAAGCGCTTCAACATCGGCAATCCGGGTTCCGGACAGCGCGCGACCATGGATATCCTGCTGCCCGCGTTGGGCATGAAAACCAGCGACTTCTCTCTGGTGTCCGAGATGAAGGCCGATGAACACGGCGCAGCGCTGTGCGACAACAAGATCGACGGCTTCGCCTACGTCGTCGGCAACCCGTCGGCGAATATCCAGGACCCGACCACCACCTGCCACGCACAACTGATCAATATCATCGGACCGGCAGTCGACAAACTGGTCAAGACCTATCCCTACTACGCGGCGGTGAGCATCCCGGGTGGAATGTACGCGCACAACCCGAACCCGACGAACACCTTCGGCGTGGTTGCGGCCTTTGTCTCGTCGTCGAAGGTTTCCAATGACGTGGTCTATGCGATGGTAAAAGCGGTCTTCGACAACCTGGACGACTTCAAGAAGCTGCATCCGGCTTTCGCGCACCTCGATCCGAAGGAAATGATCAAGAATGGCCTGGCCGCACCCCTGCACGACGGCGCTGTGAAGTACTACAAGGAGAAGGGCTGGATGTAACGCGGTCGGAAGCATGCGGGAGCGGCGCGCAGTCGAGTAGTTATTGTCAGCCGTTCCCGGTAGCCCCGCCGACGGCCCCGACGGGGCCGTCTTACTTTGAAGTCTGCGGAGATTGAGCACATGGCTGAAAAAGAAACCG
Source organism: Candidatus Accumulibacter phosphatis (assembly GCF_012939955.1). Classification (GTDB taxonomy): domain Bacteria; phylum Pseudomonadota; class Gammaproteobacteria; order Burkholderiales; family Rhodocyclaceae; genus Accumulibacter; species Accumulibacter delftensis. The sequence continues at coordinate 78,736 of NZ_SPMY01000037.1, read as the reverse complement.
AGGCCGTCCTGACGGACGAGCAACTCAAACAACTGGTTGCCGAAGCAGACACCGGTGGTCGCAAGCCGACTGGCGCGGTCGCCAAACTGATCATGTTTACGGCCCTGGCCTGGTCGCTGTTCCAACTCTGGATCGCTTCGCCGCTGCCGTATTCGCTGGGCATCCTGGTGCTCAATGACACCGAGTCGCGTTCGGTCCATCTGGCTTTTGCCATCTTTCTCGCTTATCTCGCCTACCCTGCCTTCAAGAGCTCACCGCGGGCCTATGTGCCGCCTGTGGACTGGGTGCTGGCCCTGGTCGGCGTTTTCTGCGCCTCGTATCTCTTCGTCTTCTACTCCGAGTTGTCCACGCGACCCGGTCAGCCGACGACGCTCGACCTGGTCGCCTCGGTCGCCGGCATAATCCTGCTGCTCGAAGCGGCACGGCGCGCGCTGGGCCTGCCGATGGTGATTCTGGCGGCGATCTTCATTGGCTACATTTTTCTCGGTCCGCACATGCCGGACCTTATCGCCCACAAGGGAGCGTCTCTCGGCAAGGGCATGTCGCACCTGTGGTTGAGCACCGAAGGCGTCTTTGGCGTTGCGCTGGGTGTTTCATCGGGCTTCATCTTCCTCTTCGTGTTGTTCGGCGCCCTTCTGGAAACCGCCGGTGCCGGCAACTATTTCATCAAGTCGGCCATCTCGCTGCTCGGTCACCTGCGTGGTGGTCCGGCCAAGGCGGCAGTCGTTGCTTCGGCATGCACCGGGCTGATTTCCGGGTCGTCGATCGCCAATGTCGTGACCACCGGAACTTTCACCATTCCGCTCATGAAGCGGGTCGGCTATCGTCCTGACAAGGCCGCCGCCGTCGAGGTCGCGGCTTCGGTCGACGGTCAGATCATGCCGCCGGTGATGGGCGCTGCGGCTTTCCTGATGGTCGAGTACGTCGGCATTCCCTACACGCAGGTGCTCAAGCACGCCATCCTGCCGGCGCTGATCTCCTACATCGCGCTGTTCTACATCGTGCACCTGGAAGCGATGAAGGCCGACATCCGTGGCATTCCGCACGTGCACGAGGACAGCTTGAGCCAGCGCATGATTTCCTTCCTGATGACCGTTTCCGGAATGGTCATCCTTGCCGGCATCGTTTACTACGGCTTTGGCTGGCTCAAGGACGTCTTCGGTGATGCCTCGATCTATATTGTCGGCGTGGTGATGATGGCGGCCTACATCGGCCTGCTGAAGTTCGGTACCCGTTATCCAGAATTGCACATGGACGACCCGGATGCGCCTATCGAGCACTTGCCGGACCCCGGCCCGACGCTGAAATCGGGTCTGCACTTCCTGCTGCCGGTGGTGGTGCTGATCTGGAACCTGATGGTCGAGGAACTTTCGCCGGCCTTGTCCGCCTTCTGGGCGACGGTGTTCCTGATGTTCATCCTGATCACGCAAAGGCCGATCATTGCGCACTTCCGCAAGCATGGCGATCCCGGCGTGGCCATTCGTCAGGGCTTTCAGGATCTGCTCGACGGCCTGGTTACCGGCGCGCGCAACATGATCGGCATCGGTATCGCCACGGCGGCCGCCGGCATCATCGTCGGTACCGTGACGCTGACCGGCATCGGACTGGTGATGAGCGAGCTGGTCGAGCTGATCTCGGGCGGCAACCTGATGATCATGCTCTGCCTGGTCGCGGTGATCTGCCTGATCCTCGGCATGGGTCTGCCAACGACCGCCAACTATATCGTCGTATCCACGCTGATGGCGCCGGTGGTCGTCGAACTCGGTGCGCAGAGCGGTCTGCTGGTGCCGCTGATCGCCGTGCACATGTTCGTCTTCTATTTCGGACTGATGGCCGACGTGACACCGCCCGTGGGCCTGGCGTCGTATGCCGCGGCCGGGATAGCGCGCTGCGACCCGATCAAGGTCGGTGTCACGGCCTTCGGCTACAGCATTCGAACGGCGATCCTGCCCTTCATGTTCATCTTCAATACGCAGTTGTTGCTGATCGGCATCGATAGCATCGGACACCTCTTCCTGACGGTGTCTACGGCGATCATCGCCAATCTCCTTTTCGCCGCCGCGACGCAGGGCTGGTTCATGACTCGCAACCGCTGGTGGGAAGCCGTGCTCCTGCTGCTGGTGACCTTCACCTTGTTCCGCCCGGGTTTCTGGATGGACATCATCTATCCGCCTTACGACAAGTTGCCGCCGACCAAGATCATGGAGGTCGTCGAACAAGCCCCCGCCGATGACCGCCTGCGCGTCTGGATCGAGGGCGAGGACATCAATGGCAAGAAGATCTCCAAGGGCGTCCTGTTGCCGCTCGGTGCGCAGGCACCGGCGCTGCAGCGTCTCAACAGCGCCGGCCTGAGCCTGATGGCCTCGGGTGATCAGGTCGATATCCTGGGGGTCAAGTTTGGCAGCCGTGCGGCGAAACTCGGTATCGAGCAGGGTTTCACCATCACCGCACTCGAAGTGGCGACGGTACGGCCGGCCAAGGAATGGTTCTACATTCCCGCTCTGCTGCTGATGGGTCTGGTCATCGTCATCCAGCGGCGGCGCGCTGCGGTGATTGCCGCTGCCGAGCTGAAGCCGGCCAGTTAGCGACCGACCGCTGCTTGCCCATGGCCAGCGCTTTTCTGGGGGAGAGGGGGCGCGGAGGAGCGGAGGGATGGGTACCGGAAGTGGCGGTCACGCTGGCGTGGCGAGTGTCTGCTCGGGCGGCGGGCGGTGAACTGGCTGCACGGAACGATCGCGGCTATTGCTGGCGTGCTCGCGCTGTTTATCGCTGTGCATCATCCCTTGTGGCCGAACATGCTCGGCGTCGTTTTCGTCGCCTGGGGGCTCGCCGTCGCCTGGCGTCCGTCGATCTTCCTGTTCGTGCTCCCGGCACTGTTGCCGGTCGCCAGTTTCTCTGCGTGGACGGGCTGGATTGGCATCGAGGAATTCGACCTGCTGGTGCTGGCAGCGGTGAGCGGCTGTCACGCCCATCTGCTGGTGGTCAAGGCTGCCCGGACATCTCATGACGGTCCCGGCGACGGATCCGAGCACGCCTGCTTTCGCCTGGCCCGACTTGGGCTGGGCGCGCTAGCCGTCTCCTACGCAGTGGCCCTGCTGCGCGGTCTGGGCGACGCCGGTCCCTCCCTGGCAGGATGGTTCCAAGGCTACGAAGAGCCCTTGAACAGCTTGCGCGTCGGCAAGAGCTTGTTTTTCGCCTTGCTCCTCTTGCCGTCACTGCACCGCCTGCAGGCGCGTTCACCCGCCTTGGCGGCGTCCCGTCTTGCCGCGGGCGTCGCGACCGGACTGGGCCTGGTGACTGTGGCGATTATCTACGAACGCAGCGCTTATCCGGGGCTCTTCGACTTTTCGACTGCCTATCGCAGCACCGCCTTGTTCTGGGAAATGCACGTCGGTGGCGCGGCGCTTGACGGCTATCTTGCGCTGGCGGTTCCGTTTGCCGTCTATGCCGTGTTGCGTGCGCCAGATCGCTTGCGCTGGGGTGTCGCCGCGCTGTTGGCGGTGGGCGTTGGCTATGCTTGCCTGACCAGCTTCTCGCGTGGCGTCTATCTCGGTGTCGGGCTTTCCCTGCTGCTGCTGGCCTGGCGGCTGTCGGTGCCGTGGCCGTCGCGGGCACGGCCAACATTGTTGCTGACCAGCGAGCCGACGCTTCCACCGTTGCCGCCGCCGGAGCCCTGGCGTGTCTGGGGAGGGCGTTTGCTGCTGGCGGTACTGATCTTTGAAGCGCTCGCGGTCTTCGGCCTCGGTGATTTCATGAGCCGGCGGCTGTCGGCCAGCGAGCGCGATCTGGGCAGTCGCCTGCAGCACTGGTCGGCCGGCTTGGGCCTGCTGCGTTCGCCATCAGAGCTCCTGCTCGGCAGGGGCCTGGGTCGTTTCCCCGCCAACTATTCACGAGCGGTAGCCGAGCGCGCCATTCCGGGTCGCCTGCGGGTCATTGATGAGCGCGAAGCTGGCGCCTACTTGCAGCTTTCCGCTCCGCCGCACAGCGCCCATCGGGACAGCGCCTTCGAACTGCTGCAACGCGTGCTGCCGCTGCACGACGGGAGCTATACGCTGATGATGGACCTGCGCGCGCCGCAGCAAGCCAGGCTACGTGTCGCTGTTTGCCAGCGGCATTTGCTCTACGACGCTGCGTGCAGTTCGAGCGTCGTCAGCGTGCCAGGCGGGGATCCCCAATGGCACCATTTCTCGCTGCAATTCACGGCTTCCCTGCCGGACTCCGCTGGGGCATGGCCGCCGGCTTTCGGCTTTCTCAGCTTGCGCCTCCTGGCTGGGTCGGGCGACGCCATCGACATCGACAAGCTGCACCTCTTTGACGCCACGGGTCGGCAGTTGCTGCACAATGGCGACTTTTCCGACGGGCTGGCGCGTTGGTTCTTTGCCGGTCGCCACTACTTCGTGCCTTGGCACATCGACAACCTGTTCCTCGAAATGCTGATTGACCAGGGGGTCATCGGCCTGCTGCTGCTGCTCGCCCTGCTCGCCCTGGCCTGGGTCAATCTGCTTCGCGGTCCGGGGCGCAGGCATGACTTTGCCCCCTATTTGCTGGCCGCATTGACTGCCTTCATGGGGATCGGCGTTTTTTCCAGCCTCCTGGACATGCCGCGGGCTGCCTTCCTGTTCTTCTTGCTGCTATGCTCTGCCCTGTTCCTGAACGGGCACGCCGTTGTTGCCGACCCTCGTGCAGCACCGCCTGCCCCCGTTCAGGAGCCCTGACAGACGCCGCAGCTTGTCGATTACTTGGCTGTGTTTGCGCGACAATAATGGATAACAATTAAACATATCAGACGGTTGCTGCGCTTTGTGAAAGTGCAGGTTTGATATTCGCAGGGAGTTGCAGGGTATGTTTCGCAGGGTATTGCCTCCCGCTTGTGGATTCCGTCACGGTCTTGCCGGCGACCCGCTGATAACCTTTGTTTCGTGAGATTCGCCGAGCTTGCCGCCTCTCAGAGCGGTGCTCGGCAGGTCAGTTATCAACGAGAATTTGTCGGATTCGTGCTTGCAAGGGGGCTATCGTGATCAAGGTCTTCAATCATTGGTTTTATCGGGCGACCATTGCCCGGGTGGCGATCGATCTGATGTTCCCGGTGATCTGCGTGATCCTGGTTGCCATTTGGGTCGGTCGTGGCGGCGAGATCGCCCTTGAGAAGGTCGCTTTCTATGCCCTGATTTTTGCGTTGATGAGCATAGCCTTCAACGCCTGGCTGGGTATCTATCAGCGGGTTCATAGCCGAACTCGGGCAGAGACGCGGGCGCGTGCGGTGCTGTCCTTGTACCTGGCGATTCCATTGGCCTATGTGGTGTTTTCCCTGCTGTCGGTGGCCGAGGTCGATCGCGGCTTCATGCTCTTGTCTGGCCTGGCGGCACTTTTCGCGACCCTGCTGCACCGCGTCCATTCGGCGCACAGCCGGACCGGCATGCTGCTCAGCCACCGGGTGCTGGTTTTTGGCGCTGGCGACGAGGCGGAAAATGTCGGCCGCGTGTTGCGCAAGTCGGATCCGGATATCGAAATCGTTGGTTTCTATCCCAGTCCGACCGACGTCGACATCGTTGTCCCGGCGCAGGTTCTCCTGTCGCGTGACATGTCGCTGTCGGATACCGCTCATGCGCTGAAGGTGGACGAGATCATTGTTGCCGTGCGCGAGCGTCGTGGTGGGGCGCTTCCCCTGCGCGAACTCCTTGACTGCAAGCTGTCCGGCGTCAAGGTCCTCGACTTGGCGAGCTACTTCGAACGTGCTCTCGGGCAGATCAGGATCGATTCGTTGCGCGTCAGCTGGCTGATCTTCGGCGACGGGTTTCGGCAGAGCTGGCGGCGTAGCAGCGTCAAGCGCCTGTTCGACATCATCGCCGCGGCGGTCCTTTTGCTGCTCGCCGCACCGGTGATGCTGCTGACCATGTTGCTGATTGTTCTCGAAGATGGGTTTTCAGTCTTTTACCGGCAGGAGCGGGTAGGTCTCGACGGCCGCTTGTTCAATGTCATCAAGTTTCGCAGTATGCGCAAGGACGCGGAAAGCGATGGCCAACCCCGCTGGGCGACTGCCAACGATGATCGTGTGACCCGTGTCGGCAGGTTCATCCGCAAGGTCCGCATTGACGAGTTGCCGCAACTGTACAGTGTGCTGACCGGCGACATGAGCCTGGTCGGCCCACGCCCCGAGCGCCCGTATTTCGTCGATCAGCTGACGCGCGATATCCCCTTCTACGCCGTACGCCACAGTGTCAAGCCCGGGGTGACCGGTTGGGCGCAGGTCAGTTATCACTACGGTTCGACGGTCGACGATTCAATTCAGAAGCTGCAGTACGATTTGTTCTACGTCAAGAATCACAGCCTGTTCCTCGATATCGTGATTCTCTTTCAGACGGTCGGCGTGGTGTTGACCGGCAAGGGTGCTCAGTGAGCTTTCTGGCGATGATCATGGCCGAGGGCGGAGGGGTGCGAATTGGGGAGCTTTGTCGATCATGATGGACAATGATATGGCGATTATTTCTAGCTGGAGTTACGGGCTGACCGGACTGCTGGCGGCCTTTCTGGCGCTCTATCTGGCGTCTGGCTGGAAGGTCGGAGGTCGTAGTCGCGCGATGTTCCTGGCGGTCAGTCTGTGTGCCCTGTGGGGACTGCTGGGGATGGCTTTTGCGCTGACCCAAAACGTGCTTTTCCTCGCCGCCAGTATGGTCGCCGATTCCTTGCGCTTCGGCGGCTGGTATCTGTTTCTGATCCTGCTGATGAAACCGGAGTCGGCTGACGGTGCGCCGGCGAGCGCGCGCTTTGGCTGGTTGGGGGGCATCGCCTTGCTGCTCCTTGCCTTTGGTTTCGGCTCGCAGTTACTGGTGGCCACGGGAATTGACCTGGCGCTACCGGCACAGCGTCTTTCCCTGTTTTCATCGCTGGCGATGAGCGTCTTCGGTCTGGTGCTGCTGGAGCAGTTGTTCCGCAACGTCTCGCCCGATTTTCGCTGGAGTATCAAACCGCTATGTCTGGGGCTCGGCGGTACCTTCCTGTTCGATCTGTACCTCTACTCCGATGCGCTGCTGTTCAACCGGATCGACTCCGACGCTTTCAGCATCCGCGGTTTCGCGCATGCGGTAAGCTTGCCGCTGGTCGCTTTGTCAGCGATCCGCAGCCACGACTGGAAGCGCCGCCTGGTGATGTCGCAGCGCGCAGCCATGCAGTCAGCAACGCTGGTTATTGTCGGTATCTATCTGTTGTTCATGGCTTCCGCCGGCTACTACGTGCGTTTGTTCGGCGGCGAATGGGGGCGGGCTCTGCAGTTGGCGCTGCTCTTTGCGGCCCTGCTGGTTCTCGTTGCCTTGACCTTTTCGGGCTCCATGCGGGCGAGTTTGCGGGTCCAGGTGGGCAAGCACTTCTTTAGCTACCGCTATGACTACCGTGAGGAATGGTTGCGTTTCACGCAGACGCTTTCCTCGCAGGATGGCTTCTCGGGGATGGGACGGCATGCCGTGCGCGGTCTGGCCGACATGGTCGAGAGTCCCGGCGGTGCGCTGTGGTTGAAGGAGCCGTCGGGCCGCTTTTTCGCTCAAGCCGCGTGCTGGAACATGCCGCTGTCGGCGGCCACCGAGGATGATGGCAGTCCCTTGTGCCGTTTTTTGCTCGACAGTGGTTGGGTGATCAACCTCGAGGAATATCGCTCTCTGCCGCGGCGTTATGATGGCCTCGTCCTGCCACCGTGGCTGGTCGAAGTGCCGAACGCATGGCTGGTGGTGCCCCTGACCACCGGCAACGAGCTGATTGCCTTTGTCGTGCTGGCCACCGCGCGGGCCCGGATCGACGTCAACTGGGAGGTCAACGACCTGCTGAAAACCGCTGCTCGGCAGGCGGGTGCCTTTCTTGGCCAGATGCAGGCCAGCGAAGCGCTGCTCGAAGTGCGCAAGTTCGACTCCTTCAACCGCATGTCGGCTTTTGTCGTCCATGACCTGAAGAACATCGTCGCGCAGTTGTCGTTGATGATCAAGAACGCTGAACGCCACCGCGACAACCCCGAGTTCCAGAAAGACATGCTGATGACCGTCGAAAACTCGGTTGAGCGCATGCGCCAGTTGATGTTGCAACTACGCGAGGGCGCAACTCCACTTGACGGTCCACGCGGCATCGATCTGGCTGACGTGGTGCGCCGCATCCAGACTGCCAAGACTGGCCTGGGACGTGAGGTGGAATTGAACATCGAGGAGAAACTGGTGGCTCGCGGCCACGAAGACCGCATCGAGCGCGTCATTGGTCATCTTGTGCAGAACGCGCTGGAGGCCACAGAACACGGTGGGCGGGTGTGGATCCGCTTGGCTCGGCAGGAGAGCAATGCCCTGGTCGAGGTCGGCGATAGCGGCCACGGAATGAGTCCGGAGTTCGTTCGCGAGCGCTTGTTCAAGCCTTTTCAGACTACCAAGCCAACGGGAATGGGGATTGGTGCTTACGAGAGTTTCCAGTACGTGCATGAATTGGGCGGCAAGCTGTCGGTCGATAGCGCTGTCGATGTCGGTACAAAGGTGGCCCTGTTGTTGCCATTGTTTGATGCGGGCTCGACAAAGAACTCCGCTGATTTACCGGAGGAGTCCGAATGAGTTCCGAAAAGCTACCTAATCTGCTCATCGTCGAAGACGATCGAGCGCTACAGAAACAGATGCGCTGGGCTTTCGACCAGTACGAGACCCTGACCGCTGACGACCGCGAGAGTGCGCTGGCACAGATCCGCCGTTTCCAGCCACCGGTGGTGACCATGGACCTCGGCTTGCCGCCCGACGCCGATTCCGTCTCCGAGGGATTCAAACTGCTCGAAGAAATCCTGACCCTGGCGCCGGACACCAAGGTTATCGTTCTGACCGGTCAAAATGATCGCAGCAATGCTCTGCGGGCGATCGCCCTCGGCGCGTACGACTTCTTCGCCAAGCCTTTCGAGATCGAGATGCTCGGTTTGACGGTCGATCGCGCTTACCGCCTGCATGAACTACAACGGGAAAACAAACGACTGCAGTCGATGCAGCAGCCCGATGTGCTGTCCGGCCTGCTCACTCGCGACCCGGCGCTGCTGCGTGTTTGCCGCACCATTGAACGGGTGTCGGTCAGCGATGCGACGGTCTTGCTACTCGGCGAAAGCGGTACCGGCAAGGAGATCCTGGCGCGTGCGGTACATGAGTCCTCGGCGCGGCGCGCTGAGCGCTTCGTGGCCATCAATTGCGCGGCGATTCCGGAGAACTTGCTGGAAAGCGAGCTCTTTGGTTATGAGAAGGGTGCTTTTACCGGCGCGGCGCGAATGACGCCGGGCAAGATCGAGACGGCCAACAACGGCACCCTGATGCTCGACGAGATTGGCGACCTGCCGCATTCGCTGCAGGCCAAGCTGCTGCGTTTCCTGCAGGAGCGTGTGGTCGAGAGGATCGGCGGGCGCCAGGAGATTCCGGTCAATGTGCGCATCGTCTGCGCGACGCACCAGAATCTCAAGTCCCTGATCACCGGAGGGGGGTTTCGGGAGGATTTGTACTATCGCCTTGCTGAAATCGTGGTAAATATTCCTCCCCTGCGCGATCGTTCCGGTGACCCCGCCTTACTGGCGCATGCCTTTGTCAGGCGCTTTGCCGAGGAGCAGAATCGTGGCGCGATGACCATGCGCGAAGATGCTGTGCGGGCAATCGAAGCACACCTCTGGCCGGGCAACGTGCGCGAACTCGAAAATTGCATCAAGCGCGCGGTGATCATGGCCGAAGGCAATCAAATCACCGCCGACGATATCGGCTTGTCCGGTGTAGAGTCGCCGGATGCGGTGCCGCTGGACCTGCGTCAGGCACGCGACGACGCCGAAAGGCGGGTCATCATCGCCGCCATGGCGCGGGCCGACGGCAACGTGGTCAAAGCCGCGGAACTGCTCGGCGTCAGCCGCCCGACACTTTACGACTTGATGCATCGATTTGGACTCAAGTAGCCTTGTTGTCAATTTTAACTACTCCATGGGGATACCTATGAATACCCGTCACTCATCAATGCAGCGGCTGCGCAAAGTGGCCGTCTCCGGTTTGCTGGCCGCTCTCCTTCTGGTCGGCTGTGGAGGCGAGAAGCCGGAAGCCATGCTCGCATCGGCCAAGCAGTACCTCGCCAAGAACGACCCCAAGGCGGCCACCATCCAGCTGAAGAATGCTTTGCAGCAAAAACCGGATCTGGCCGAAGCGCGTTTTCTGCTGGGCAAGGCGCTGCTTGAGGCCGGTGATGCGACCGGCGCCGAGGTTGAGCTGCGCAAGGCGCAGGGCTACAAATACCCTGCCGACGAGGTGACGCCGCTACTCGCGCGCAGCTTGCTGGCGCTGGGGCAGGCGGACAAAGTGACTAGCGAAATGGCCAGCGCCGAACTGTCCACGGCGCAGGCCAAGGCCGACCTGCAGACTTCGCTGGCGATGGCTTACCTGATGCAGAACAAGCCGGCGCAGGCCGAGGCCGCTTTTGCGGCTGCCGTGGCCGCGCAAGCGGGCTACCCCCCGGCATTGCTCGGCCAGGCCAGGCTGAAAGCAAGCCAGGGTGATCTGCCGGCGGCGATGGCGCTGGTTGATGCGGCCATCGCGACATCGCCGGAACTCTATGACGCCTGGCAGCTGAAGGGAGATCTCTTGTCCAACCAGGGTGATGCAGCCGCTGCGATGCTGGCGTATCGGAAGACAATGGAATTGCGTCCGACCTACCTGCCGGCGCATGCGGCGGTCATCCGGCAACTCCTGGCGGAGGGCAAGCTCGATGAGGCTGCCCAACAATTGGCGGTGATGAAGGGCATCGCTCCGGGTCAGCCGCAGACGATCTATCTGGAGGCCTTGCTGGCCTACCAGACGAAAGACTTTCCGGCGGCCAGAGAATTCATTCTGGAGCTGTTGAAGCGTACGCCGGACAACCCCCTTGGCTTGCAGCTGGCGGGCCTTATCGAATATGAGCTGAAGGCCTATCCGCAGGCCGAGAGCTACCTGCTCAAGGCGCTTCCGAACACGTCTGAGCTTGGTATTGCACGGCGCGTCCTGATTGCTAGCTACCTGCGTAGCTCGCAGCCTGGCAAAGCGCTGAGTGTGCTCACGCCGGTGCTCGACAAGATCGAAAACGATTCGAACATGCTGGCGCTGGCCGGCCAGGTCTACATTCAGAACGGCGATATCGAGAAAGGGGGCGAGTACTTTGCGAAGGCTGCCGCCCTTGACCCGCAGAACGCTGGCAAGCGAACCTCTCTGGCGATGGTCAGTCTGGCGAAAGGTGAAAGCGAGGTGGCTTTACGCGACCTCGAGAAGGTCGCCGCCGCCGACCCCGGCAACCGCGCCGACCTGGCGCTGATTGCCGCCCACCTGCAGCGTCGTGAATTCGACGCGGCGCTGCAGGCCGTCGCCAGCCTGGAGAAGAAGCAGGCCGATGACCCGCTGGTGCATAATTTGCGCGGCACGGCGCTACTCGGCAAGCGCGATCTCTCTGGCGCGCGGGCGAGTTTCGAGAAGGCACTGGCTTTGAGCCCGACCTATTATCCGGCGGCGGCCAACCTGGCCAATCTGGATATCGTCGAGAAAAAGCCTGCCGACGCCAGGCAGCGTTTCGAGACCCTGCTGGCCAACGATCCGAAGAGCATGCAGGCTCTCCTGGCGCTCGCCCAGCTACGCGCCAAGGAAGGCGGTACGACCGAGGAAGTGGCCGTCCTGATCAACCGGGCGGTGACCGCCAACCCGAGCGAGCCGACTCCGCGGCTGGCGTTGATCGGCCTGTATCTTGGCAAGAACGACACCAAAAGCGCGCTTTCCGCGGCCCAGGAAGCGGTCGCAGCCATGCCGGACGAGGCCGCGATTCTGGACGCTGCCGGGCGTGCCCAGCAGGCAGCCGGAGAGTATAACCAGGCGCTGGCCACCTACGGCAAGCTGGCTACGCTCAAGCCCGATCTCCCCTTGCCCTATCTACGCATGGCCGAGGTCGAAGTCGCGGCAAAGAACAAGGAGGCGGCTTTGCAGAGCCTGCACAAGGCGTTGAAGGTCATGCCCGATTCGCTCGATGCACAGCGCGGAATCATCATGCTCGAACTTGATGCCGGTCGCGTGACGGAAGCGGTCGCCGTCGCACGGGCAGTCCAGAAGCAGCGTCCAAAGGAGGCGGTCGGCTACGTTTTCGAGGGCGATCTCCATGCCACCAAGCGCTCCTGGTCCGATGCTGTAACCGCCTACCGTGCCGGGCTCAAACAGGTCCCTGCGGCGACCGAGTTAGCCATCAAACTGTACGCGACCTTGTCCGTGAGTGGCAATGTTGCCGAAGCCGACCGCTTTGCTCAGACCTGGCTGAAGGATCACCCCAAGGATGCCCGCTTCAGCCTTTACCAGGCCGAGAGTGCGACCGCGCGCAAGGACTTTGCCGCAGCGGCCAAGCTCTATCGGCCCTTGCTTGAGGCGCAGCCGGATAACGCCGCGCTACTCAACAACTTCGCCTGGGTGGCAGGTCAGTTGAAGGATCCGAAAGCCATCGAATATGCCGAGAAAGCCAACAAGTTGGCACCAAACCAGCCCGCCGTAATGGATACTCTCGGTGTCTTGCTGGTAGATCAGGGTGACCAGGGTAACCAGGCACGTGGGCTGGCGCTGCTCAAGGAGGCGGTGGCACTGGCCCCGCAGCAGGCCATGATTCGTCTCAACTATGCCAAGGCGCTGATCAAGACCGGACAGAAAACCGAAGCCCGGAGCGAACTTGACGAGCTTGCCAAGTTGGGCGACAAATTTGCGGCGCAGGCCGAAGTCACTGCGTTGCTCAAGGGGCTCTGAGCACAAACGTTTGCCAATGAATAATAGCGAGAGGACAAAAAGTAAATGACTACTGTTGCTGTGGTTGGTTTGGGTTATGTGGGTTTGCCGCTGGCCGTCGAGTTTGGCAAGAAGAGGCGAACCATCGGTTTCGACCTCTCAGTCAGCAAGATTGCCCATTATCGGCAGCACTTTGACCCGACCGGCGAGGTCAGCACCGCCGATCTCAAGGCCGCTTCGCACCTGGAAGTGGGAACCGATCCGGCGGCATTGGCGGATGCGGATTTCGTGATTGTCGCCGTGCCGACGCCGGTGGACGATGCCCATCGGCCGGATTTCGGGCCCTTGATCGGCTCTTCCGAAGCGGTCGGCAGGAACCTGAAGCGCGGTGCGACGGTCGTCTTCGAGTCGACCGTCTACCCCGGCGCGACCGAGGAAGTCTGCATTCCGATCATCGAGAAGTTCTCCGGAATGAAGTGGAAAGAAGACTTCTTCGTTGGCTATTCGCCCGAGCGGATCAACCCCGGCGACAAGGAGCGGACGCTCACGAAAATCGTCAAGGTAGTTTCCGGCGACACGCCGGAAACCCTTGAACGGGTCACCGCGGTCTATTCGGAAATCATCACGGCGGGCGTCTTTCCGGCCTCCAGCATCAAGGTGGCCGAGGCTGCCAAGGTCATCGAGAATACCCAGCGCGATCTCAATATTGCCCTGATGAACGAGCTGGCGATCATTTTCGATCGCGTCGGCATCGATACCCTGGAAGTGCTTGAAGCGGCCGGCAGCAAGTGGAACTTCCTGCCTTTCCGTCCTGGTCTGGTCGGCGGCCACTGTATCGGTGTCGATCCCTATTACCTGACGCATAAGGCCGAGATGCTCGGTTATCACCCGCAGGTGATCAACGCCGGGCGGCGCATCAACGACGGCATGGGCAAGTTCATTGCCGAGCAGACGATCAAGCACATGATTCGCAACGGCCTGCCGGTCAAGGGTGCGCCGATCATTGTTCTGGGCCTGACCTTCAAGGAGGACTGCCCGGATCTGAGAAACTCGCACGTCATTGATGTCATCCGCGAGCTCGAGTCCTACGGGGCACAGGTGCTGGTGCACGAACCGGTTGCCGATGCCGATGAAGCGCGTCACGAGTACGGTGTCGAGTTGACGCCCTGGGAGCAATTGCCCAAAGCAGCGGCGATTGTCGCTGCCGTCGCGCACCGCGAGTTCAAGCAGCGGCCACTGGCCGAGATTGCCGGCAAGCTGCAGAAAGGTGGTGTCCTGACGGATGTCAAGAGCATGTTCAGCGCGGCGGAACTGGTTGCCCACGGGGTGACCGTGTGGCGCCTGTGATGTCTGCTTCACCGACCACCCTGGCAGCACTTGAGCAGCGCCTGCTGGCCCAGCCGGCGCGCTGGCTGGTGACCGGTAGCGCTGGTTTCATTGGCTCGCACCTGGTCGAGACATTGCTTCGGCTCGGGCAGACGGTCGTTGGTCTCGATAACTTTGCGACCGGGTATCGTCGCAACATCGATGAAGTGCGGTCGCTGCTTACGCCCGAGCAGTGGCAAGGTCATCGTTTCATCGAAGCCGACATCTGTGATTCCGACGCCTGCCGCGAGGCATGCAGCGGTGTTGACTATGTTCTTCATCAGGCGGCGCTGGGTTCGGTCCCACGCTCGCTGGCCAATCCGCAGGCCACCAACGCTACCAACATCGACGGCTTTCTCAACATGCTGGTTGCCGCTCGCGACGCGGGCGTCAAGCGCTTTGTCTATGCCGCCTCGAGTTCGACCTATGGTGATCATCAGGCGCTGCCCAAAGTGGAAGACACGATCGGGCGGCCGCTGTCGCCGTATGCGGTCACCAAGTTGGTCAATGAGCTCTACGCGGAGGTCTTCGGGCGCTGCTACGGTATCCCGTCAGTCGGTCTGCGCTATTTCAACGTCTTCGGTGCGCGCCAGGATCCGGAGGGTGCCTACGCAGCGGTCATTCCCCGCTGGGCGCGTGCCCTACTGCTTGGTGAACTGGTGACGATCAATGGTGACGGGGAGACCAGCCGCGATTTCTGTTTCGTGGACAACGCCGTGCAGGCCAATCTGCTGGCCGCGATGAGCGACGATCCGGCGGCCCTCAATCAGGTCTATAACGTCGCCGTCGATGATCGCACGACGCTGAATCGGCTCTTCGAAATCCTCCGCGATGCGCTTGCCGACATTCGCCCAGACGTACGCCAGGTGCAAGCGGTGTACACGGATTTTAGAGCCGGCGACGTGCGCCATTCTCAGGCCGATATCGGCAAAGCCAGGCGCTTGCTCGGCTATTCGCCCAGTCACTCGCTGCTGGCGGGGGTGCAAGTGGCGATGCCGTGGTATGTGTCACGTTTCGCACGGCCGGGAGGCGGCACGTGATGCAAGCCCTCGCTGTCCTCTCTTCGCTGCTGCGCCGTGGCGCCATGGCCTTCGCCTGCGCGCTGCTGGCGCTCGCCGTGGCAGCGACCGCGACCGCGGCGGAGACGGCAGATAAGGCAGCTAAGGCCGATAGCGCACAGCGGCTGGCGATGCGTAGCGAGGCGCTGAGTTACGAGCACGGTGAAGGGGTGCCCAAAGACCCGCTGCGAGCGGCGCGACTGTATTGTCAAGCGGCGCTGCTCGGCGACGCAGAGGCGCAGTTCAATCTCGGCTGGATGTACGCCAATGGCCGCGGGGTCGAGCGCGATGATACGCGCGCAGCGTACTTTTTTGGGCTGGCGGCAAAGCAGGGGCATGCACAGTCGCAGAAGATGTTGCGTTTCGTCGGAGAGCCCGGTCCGAAGCTGCCCGAATGTATGCTTCCGACGGTTCTTGCCGACGACGGCCGTGATGTCCTGGTCGCCCGCAGCGAAGCTCAGGAAGTCGTTTTCGGTCTGGTCAGGCAGCTGGCGCCCGAGTATGGCGTCAGTCCGCGCCTGGCCCTGGCCGTGATCCGTACCGAGTCCAACTTCAATTCGCAGGCGCTCTCCAACAAAAATGCACAGGGCCTGATGCAGCTGATTCCCGATACCTCGGCGCGCTTCAACGTCAAGCAACCCTTCGATCCGGAGCAGAACCTGCGTGGCGGTCTCGCCTATCTGCGCTGGTTGCTGGCCTATTTTGAAGGCGACGTCAGCCTCGTTGCGGCGGCCTACAATGCCGGCGAGGGGGCGGTCAATCGTTACCGCGGCGTACCTCCGTACGCCGAGACGCGCGGCTACGTGAAGCGCATCATTGGCCTTTTTCAGCGCGAGGCGCATCCTTACGACGCCCGAGTGACGACACCTTCGCCAGCGTTGTCGCTGATCCGCCTGACCCAGGGCAGCTAGGAAAGCGGCGCGCCAAGTAGCGGCGAAAAGCTGCGCACTGAAAGTGGTGGGGGGGCGGTCATGACTTTCACGATCTCGGGTAGCTCGACAGCTCGTGACCGTCAGCCGAATCACTTCCTCCGTCACCCTGCGATTGATGTTCGCCAAAGGAACAAGATGAGCTTCTGGTCCCGAATTCATTCTTTCCTGAGCAAGGGCTACGGCAGCTTGCCGGGCAGTCCGCAGCGTGCAGGCCAGGCGCTGGCGCCCTTGTTGCGCGGCTGCCGTGCCGGGTCGCTGGCCGGCTTGCTGCTCGTCGCCGCGCCGGTGGCGGCGGACCTGCCCGACGTGATCGATCGCGTAAAACCTTCGATCGTCGTTGTCGGCACCTATCAGCTGACGCGCAGCCCGCAGTTCGTGATGCGTGGAACCGGTTTCGTCGTTGGCGACGGCCGTCATATCGCGACCAATTCGCACGTCCTGCCGGACAAGATCAACGAGGCGGCAGGCGAGCGCCTGGTGATCATGGCGCGTCCGGCGGGCTCGTCACTGCAGCGGCGCGAAGCCACCTCGGTGGCGGTCGACCACGCTCACGATCTCGCTCTGCTGCGGGTTGACGGCCCGAGCATGCCGGCGCTGACGGTGCACGACTCCGCGCGGGTGCGCGAGGGGCAGTCCGTGGCGTTTACCGGCTTTCCGATTGGTGCCGTGCTCGGACTGTCGCCGGTGACCCACCGGGGCATCATTGCGTCGATCACACCGATCGTTCTGCCCAGCTCGAACGCCCGCAATCTCAATGCCAAAGTCATTGCCCGCTTGCGGAGTGGCAGCTTCGACATTTACCAGCTCGACGCTACGGCCTATCCCGGCAACAGCGGCGGCCCTCTCTACGAGGTGAGCCGTGGCGAAGTGGTCGGGATCATCAACATGGTCTTCGTCAAGGAGAGCAAGGAATCGACGCTGAGCAAACCATCCGGGATCAGCTTTGCCATTCCCTCTGAGTACCTGAGCGACTTGATGCGCGACGCGAATCTGTAGTCGGGGAGTGGTCAGGAAGCAGTATTCAGTATTCGCTCTGCGGGTGCCAGCTTCTGGTAGCATGCAGCGCTGCTTTCGATGATCCGCGCATGACCGCCTTGCTTTCCGAAGTTTTCTCTGCCAATGGCCCGCTGGCCAGCGGTGTTCCCGGCTATCGGCTGCGCACTCAGCAGCTCGAACTGGCCGAGCGCATTGCCGCCGCGATGGCCGACAACAGCGTGCTGATCGCCGAAGCGGGCACCGGCACGGGCAAGACGTATGCCTATCTGGTTCCGGCGCTGCTCTCGGGTGGTAAGGTGATCGTTTCGACCGGCACCAAGAACCTGCAGGATCAGCTCTTCTCGCGCGACATTCCGACTATCCGCCAGGTGCTCAAGGCGCCGGTTCGGGTGGCGCTGCTCAAGGGCCGCGCCAACTACCTCTGTCACTATCATCTCGAGCGCGCGCTGGCCGACGGTCGTTTCCTTTCCCGCGACGATGCCGCCTACGCGCGACATATCGCGCGTTTCGCCAAGCAGACGCGCACTGGCGACAAGGCCGATTGCGCCGACGTGCCGGAGAACGCCTCGGTGTGGGGCATGGTCACCTCGACGCGCGATAACTGCCTCGGCCAGGACTGCCCGCAGCACAAGGAGTGCTTTGTTCTGGCGGCACGCCGCGAAGCGCTGGCCGCCGATCTGGTAGTGGTCAATCATCACCTGTTCTTTGCCGACGTGATGTTGCGCGACGAAGGGACGGCTGAACTGCTGCCAGCGTGCAACGCGGTGATTTTCGACGAAGCGCATCAATTACCGGAAGTCGCCAGCCTGTTTTTCGGCGAGAGCGTGTCGACGGCGCAGCTCGGCGAGCTGCTTCGCGATACCCAGATCGCCGCGCTGGCGTCGGCGCGCGATTGCCTAGACCTGCCGAAGCTGTGTGCCAGCCTCGAAAAAGCCGTGCGCGATCTGCGCCTGACGCTACCGGTCGAGCCGGCGCGTTTCGCGCTTTTGCAACTCGAGGGAAGGGAGGGGTTCGCGAGCGGCGTCAGCAGCGTGCTCAGCGAGCTTGAAGCGCTGGCCGGCTTGCTGGAAACGCAGGCACAGCGCTCGGAGGGCCTCGACAGCTGTTGGCGACGTGCCGGCGACTTGCTCCTGCGCCTACGTAATTGGCAGAACGGTGCGAATGCCGACTTCGTGCGCTGGGGGGAGACGCATACCCACAGCCTGCAGCTCAACGCGACGCCGTTGGTGATCGCCGAGATCATGCAGAAGCAGATGAGCGGTCATCCACGGGCCTGGATTTTCACCTCGGCGACGCTCGCCGTGCAGGAGGATTTCGGCCACTACTGCGCCGAGATGGGGCTTGTCGACGCCAGCTCGGCGCGTTGGGAGAGCCCTTTCGACTATCCCAATCAGGCCTTGCTGTACGTGCCGAAAGGACTTCCCGAACCGAACAGCCAGGGCTACACCGAAGCGGTGGTGAAGGCTGCTTTTCCCTTGCTCAAGGCCAGCCACGGCCGCGCCTTCTTTTTGTGCACCTCGCTGCGCGCGATGCGCCGCACGCACGAACTGCTCGGCGAAGCGCTCGAGCGGGCCGGCCTCGATTTGCCCTTGCTGCTACAGGGTGAGCGCAGCAAGAATGAGCTGCTCGAACGTTTTCGCCGCCTTGGCAACGCCATCCTGATCGCCAGCCAGAGTTTCTGGGAAGGCGTCGATGTGCGCGGCGAAGCCTTGTCGCTGGTGGTCATCGACAAGCTGCCCTTCGCGCCCCCTGACGATCCGGTGCTCTCGGCGCGTATCGAGCGCATGCGGAGCGCCGGTCGCAATGCCTTCATGGAGTATCAATTGCCGCGCACGGTGATCAATGTCAAGCAGGGCGCCGGGCGTCTGATTCGTGACGAGAGTGACCGCGGGGTGTTGATGATCTGTGACCCGCGGCTGATCAGCAAACCCTACGGCAAGCGCATCTGGCGCAGCCTGCCACCGATGAAGCGCAGTCGCGATGTCGAGGAGGCGCTGGCTTTCTTCGCAGCGCCAAACGCGCCGGGGCGTGGATGACGGCGATGATTGATACGGCCGCTCGCGGCGAGAGGGCCGAAGCCCTGCCGCCGGCACTTGCCGAACTGATGCCGGCCGACTGCGCCGCCGCAGCCGAGTGGCTCAATCGCGGCTGCGCCTGTGTTTCCGTCGATCACCCGTCGCTGAAGCAGGCACTCGAAGAAGGCCAGGGACGCGTCTCACACGCCGAGCTCCTGGCGACGCGGCCACACCTCTTTTCGGACAGCGTCGTCTTTGTCAGCGAAGTGCATCTGTTGCGCATGGCGCAGACCATCGCCGCCCTGGAGCGGGTGCTGGTGCTGCCGGCGTATCGCCAGCGGGTGCTGGCCTACGCCCCGGCAATCGCCCGCCATTCGCCTGCTGCCGCCGGCGTTTTCCTGGGTTACGATTTCCACCTCGGGCCGCAGGGTCCGCAGCTGATCGAGATCAATTCGAATGCCGGCGGGGCGTTGCTCAACGCCCGCCTGTTGCGCGCCCAGCGCGCTTGCTGCACGCCGGTGGCGAAAATGATGCCCGCGCCGCGTGCGCTAGAGGCCGCTTTCGTACGTATGTTTCGCGACGAGTGGCGCCTCGCGCAGCTGGCGCGGGTGGCCCAGGGACAAACTCAAGAGCAGCCGCTGACGCGCATCGCGATTGTCGATAGCCGGCCCGGCGAGCAGTTTCTGGCGCCCGAGTTTGAACTCTTCCGCGAGTTGTTCGAAACGCATGGCATTGCGGCGATGGTGGCCGACCCGGATGAGCTGGCATTCGACGGCGAGCGCCTGACTTGTCGTGGCGAGACGGTCGACCTGGTTTACAACCGGCTCACCGACTTCGCCCTCGCCGAGCCGCAGCATGCGGCCCTGCGTGCCGCCTATGTGGCCGACGCGGTGGTACTCACTCCGCATCCGCAGATGCACGCGCTCTACGCCGACAAGCGCAATCTGGTGGCTCTCGGTGACCAGCAGTGGCTGGCGCAGATTGGCGTCGGCGAGCAGGATCGGCGGCTTCTGGCGAGCAACATTCCGCGCACCGAGGAAGTGCTGCCGGCCGCGGCGGATACCTTCTGGAACAGTCGCAAGCAGTGGTTCTTCAAGCCGGCAGCCGGTTTTGGCAGCAAGGCGGCCTACCGTGGCGACAAGATCACCCGCCGCGTCTTCGCCGAGATCGCGCGTGGCGGCTACGTCGCCCAGGCACTGGTCGTACCCTCCGAGCGCCATCTGCTGGTCGATGGCGTCGGGCAGGACTTCAAACTGGACCTGCGCAACTACGTCTACCGGGGCGAGGTGCAACTGCTCTCGGCGCGGCTCTACCGGGGTCAGACGACCAATTTCCGAACGCCGGGTGGTGGCTTTGCGGCGGTGCTGCCGGTGTCCTGTCAGGATTCTTCAGGCGGCTGTCGATGAAAGTTTTCGGGGTCGCCGGCTATTCCGGTTCCGGCAAGACGACGCTGCTCGAGAAACTGCTGCCGGCGATCATCGCGCAGGACCTGCGGGTCTCGGTGATCAAGCATACGCACCACAATTTCGATATCGATCGTCCAGGCAAGGACTCTTTTCGCCACCGCCAGGCGGGGGCTGGCGAAGTGCTGCTGGCAAGCGCTTCGCGCTGGGTGCTGATGAACGAGTTGCGCGGCGCTCCCGAGCCGTCATTGGCCGACTATCTGGCCCGTTTTTCGCCCTGTGATCTGGTGCTTGTCGAGGGCTTCAAGGACGAGGTCGTGCCGACGCTGGAAGTCTACCGGCCGGCCAACGGCAAGCCGCCGCTGTGGCCGGAGCGTCGCCAAATCGTCGCCGTGGCCTCCGACGAGCCCCTGCCGAAGGACTTTCCCGCCACTCTGATGGCGCTGGACTTGAACGATACCGCGGCCATCGTCCGCTATATTTTCGACACCCTCAATCTAAAAGTCGCGCACGCGACTCACGAACCTCCCTTCTCCTTGCGGGAGAAGGGCCGGGGGAAGAGGGGGACGGTCATGACTTTCATGATCTGGAGTATCTCGACTGGCATGACGCTTCAACTGAGTTCCCTTCCACTAAGACGATTTCTGTCAAAGAACATACCATCTTGCTTGTCTTTTCGCCCGTCTTCTGTGTTGCGACAACAGTTACATAGTTCGACTATGCGCCTGTTGTCGCGCCTTGAAGCCGACCGAAAATCCGGCACAATCTGGTACGTTCTTTTCCGGCAATCGCCTAAGGTCCATTTCACTGAGGGAAACCCGCGATGCTGACCTTTGATCAGGCGCTGTCACAGCTGCTGGTGGAAGCCTGCGCTGTTTCCGAAACGAGTTCCGTGCCGACACTGGCCGCCGCCGGGCGCGTGCTGGCGCAGCTGCAGCGGGCGCCGATCGATGCGCCGCCGCTCGACAATTCGGCCATGGACGGCTATGCCGTCGCCGTCGCCGATGTTCGCAGCGTGCCGGCGCGTCTGCCGGTGGCGCAGCGTATCCCGGCCGGCAGCGTCGGTACTCCGCTGCAACCGGGAACGGCCGCCCGGATTTTCACCGGCGCAGCGATCCCGGCCGGCGCCGACGCGGTGGTGATGCAGGAGCTTTGCGAACACGCGACCGGGGAAGTGACGATCAATCATCGGCCGGAAGTGGGCGAGCACATCCGCCGTGCCGGCAGCGACATCGCCGCCGGCAGCGAGATACTCGCCGCCGGGCAGCGCCTGCGGCCCCAGGACACCGCGCTGGCGGCGTCGGTGGGGATTGCTTCCTTGCCTGTCTTGCGGCGTTTGCGGGTCGCCGTCTTTTTTACCGGCGACGAACTGCGCATGCCTGGCGAGGCGCTGCAGGCAGGGGCGATCTACAACGCCAATCGTTTCTTGTTGAGCGCTCTGCTGGAGCGTCTGGGCTGCGAGCTGCGCGACCATGGGCAAGTGCCCGACGATCTTGCCGCGACACGCCAGGCCTTGCGTGCTGCGGCGCAGGACAGCGATCTGATTCTCACCTCGGGCGGCGTTTCCGTCGGCGAGGAGGACCACGTCAAGGCCGCCGTCGAAGCCGAAGGGCGGCTCGAGATGTGGAAAATCGCCATCAAGCCGGGCAAGCCACTGGCCTTCGGTCAGATCGCCGCGCCTGGGCGTGAGGTGGCTTTCATCGGCCTGCCGGGAAACCCGGTGTCCAGCTTCGTTACCTTTCTGATGCTGGTGCGCCCCTTCCTGCTCCGGATGCAGGGTGTGCGCCGCACGGAGCCGCTGAGTTTCTGGCTGCGTGCCGACGGCGACTGGCCACGGCCCGACGCGCGCCGCGAGTTCCTGCGCGCCAGGATCAATGCCGATGGCGGGGTGGCGCTCTTTGCCAACCAGGGCTCGGGCGTGCTGACTTCGGCGGTGTGGGGCGACGGCCTGGTGGATAACCCGCCGCAGCAGGCGATACGACGGGGTGAGATGGTGCGCTTCCTGCCGTTTTCCGAACTGCTCGGCTGAGCCAATCAAGGCGGCTGGGGAGAGGGCGAGCATGCTGAAAATTCTCTACTTTGCCGGGCTGCGCGAGCGACTTGGACAGGGCAGCGAGGAACTTGAGCTGCCGGCCGGGGTGAGCGATGTCGCGGCTTTGCGCGACTTGTTGGCCGCCCGCGGCGGCGCCTGGGAAAGCTTGCTGACGCTGCGGAACCTGCGCTATGCGGTCAATCAGCAGATGGCACGGCTCGACTCGCCCGTGCAGGCGGGTGATGAGGTTGCTTTCTTCCCGCCGGTGACCGGTGGCTGAGTTGCGCGTCCGCGTTCAGGAAGCCGATTTCGACGTCGGCGTTGAGCTGGCTGCCCTGCGCCAGGGGAATCCGCAGATCGGTGCCGTGGCCTCCTTTGTCGGCCTGGTGCGCGCTAACAACGACGGGGCCGGCGTTTCCGAGATGAGCCTCGAGCACTATCCGGGGATGACCGAGAAAGCGCTTGGCGAGATCGTCGAAGAGGCCTGCCGGCGCTGGGCGATTATCGATGCGCTGGTGATTCACCGCGTCGGTCGCCTCTTGCCGAGCGATCAGATCGTCCTGGTTGCGGTGGCTGGCGGGCATCGCGGCGAAGCCTTTGCCGCCTGCGAGTTCATCATGGACTATCTCAAGACGCGCGCACCGTTCTGGAAGCGCGAAGTCACACCGAGCGGCGCGCGCTGGGTAGACGCCCGCGACGCCGATGACCAGGCGGCCGAACGCTGGCAGGAGCCAGGCACCGCCTGACTGAGCAGCGCGCAGCGTTCCTCACCCGCCGTCATTGCGAGGAGGCGCAGCCGACGCGGCAATCCAGTTTCATCCTCTCGCTGTTTTCCGCTGCATACCGCACTCCCGACGAGCGGTTCAGCAAGCCTGACAGTCGTGCAACGCGTGCAAGAAATAAGCCATCGAGTCAGTCTTGGCGTTGACTTAGCCCGGCATGCCCCCACTTGTAGCGCATGAACATAAACCTCCGAAGGAGTGCGGCATGCGTTTCGACAAACTGACGACCAAGTTCCAGCAGGCGCTGGCCGATGCCCAGAGTCTGGCGGTCGGCCACGACAACCAGCTGATCGAGCCACAGCACCTGTTGCTGGCCCTGTTGCAGCAGGACGACGGCGCGACATCGCCCTTGCTGGCGCGCGCCGGCGTCAATGTGGCGTCGCTGAAAGCGGCGCTCGTGCACGCGATCAGTCGCCTGCCGAAAGTAGAAGGGCACGGCGGTGAGGTACAGATCGGTCGCGATCTCGGCAATCTGCTCAATGTCGCCGACAAGGAGGCGCAGAAACGCGGCGACCAGTTCATTGCTTCGGAGATGCTCCTGCTCGCGCTGTGCGATGACAAGGGGGAGTGTGCTCGCCTGGCCAAGCAGCACGGGCTGGTCAAGAAATCCCTCGAACAGGCAGTGACCTCGGTGCGCGGCGGCCAGGGTGTCGATAGTCAGGACGTCGAAGGGCAGCGCCAGTCGCTGGCCAAGTACTGCATCGATCTCACCGAACGCGCCCGTCAAGGCAAGCTCGATCCAGTGATCGGCCGCGACGACGAGATTCGCCGCGCGATCCAGATTCTCCAGCGACGCACCAAGAACAACCCGGTCCTGATCGGCGAGCCAGGCGTCGGCAAGACGGCGATCGTCGAAGGCCTGGCGCAGCGGATCGTCAATGAGGAGGTTCCGGAGACACTCAAGGGCAAGAAGGTGCTCAGCCTCGACATGGCCGCTCTGCTGGCCGGTGCCAAGTACCGCGGCGAGTTCGAGGAACGCCTGAAGGCCGTGCTCAAGGAAATCGCCCAGGAAGAAGGCCAGATCATCGTCTTTATCGACGAACTGCACACCATGGTCGGCGCCGGCAAGGCCGAGGGTGCGATCGACGCGGGCAATATGCTGAAGCCGGCGCTGGCGCGCGGCGAACTGCATTGCGTCGGCGCGACGACGCTCGACGAATACCGCAAGTACGTCGAGAAGGACGCTGCGCTCGAGCGCCGCTTCCAGAAAGTTCTGGTCGACGAGCCGAGCGTCGAGTCGACCATCGCCATTCTGCGTGGCCTGCGCGACAGATACGAGTTACACCACGGCGTCGATATCACCGATCCGGCGATTGTCGCTGCGGCCGAGCTGTCGCATCGCTACATCACCGACCGCTTCCTGCCGGACAAGGCGATCGATCTGATCGACGAGGCGGCTGCGCGGATCAGGATGGAAATCGACTCCAAACCGGAGGTCATGGACAAGCTCGACCGGCGCATGATCCAGCTCAAGATCGAGCGTGAGGCGGTGCGCAAGGAACGCGACGAAGCATCGAAGAAGCGCATGCAGCTGATCGAGGAGGAACTGCGCAAGCTCGAGCGCGAGTACAACGACCTCGATGAAGTCTGGAAGGCCGAAAAAGCGCAGGTGCAGGGCAGCGCGCACATCAAGGAAGAAATCGACAGGCTGAAACTTGAGCTGGCGGGTCTGAAGCGCGAGAGCAAGTGGGAGCAGGTTGCCGAGATCGAGTATGGCCGCCTGCGCGAGCTCGAGGCGCAATTGCTGGTTGCCGAGAAATCCACGGATGGCGCTGCCCAGCACAACAAGCTCCTGCGTACCGAAGTCGGTACCGAGGAGATCGCCGAGGTGGTTTCCCGCGCCACCGGCATTCCAGTGTCAAAAATGATGCAGGGGGAACGCGAGAAGCTGCTCCTCATGGAAGAGCGTCTGCACAAGCGGGTCGTTGGTCAGGACGAGGCGGTGCGCCTGGTGGCCAACGCCATCCGCCGTTCGCGTGCAGGCCTGGCCGATCCCAACCGTCCCTATGGATCCTTCCTCTTCCTCGGCCCGACCGGGGTCGGCAAGACGGAGCTGTGCAAGGCGCTGGCCGGCTTCCTCTTCGATTCCGACGAGCACCTGATTCGCATCGACATGAGCGAGTTCATGGAAAAACACTCGGTGTCACGGTTGATCGGCGCGCCGCCGGGCTATGTCGGCTACGAGGAGGGCGGCTACCTGACCGAAGCGGTACGGCGCAAGCCCTATTCGGTGATTCTGCTCGATGAAGTCGAGAAAGCGCACCCGGACGTCTTCAATGTCCTGCTGCAGGTCCTCGACGACGGCCGCATGACCGATGGCCATGGCCGAACGGTCGACTTCAAGAACACCGTGGTGGTCATGACTTCGAACCTCGGCAGCCAGATGATCCAGCAGATGGCCGGGGATGACTACCAGGTAATCAAGCTGGCGGTGATGGGCGAAGTGAAGTCCTATTTCCGGCCCGAGTTCATCAATCGCATCGACGAAGTCGTCGTCTTCCACGCGCTCGACGAGCAGCATATCAAGTCGATCGCCGCTATCCAGCTCGCCTATCTCGAAAAGCGCCTGGCGCTGCTCGAACTGCGCCTGCAGGTGGACGACAGCGCGCTGTCGGAGATCGCCGCCGCCGGCTTCGATCCGGTCTTTGGCGCGCGTCCGCTGAAGCGCGCGATCCAGTCGCAACTCGAGGACTCGCTCGCCAAGTCGATTCTCGAAGGGCGTTTCGTCGCCGGCGATACGATCCGTGCGTATTGCGAAAACGGCATCATGCGCTTCGACAAGGTCTAAGATACAGGCATGGCCCGCGGGGCCGAAACGGAGCGACCGATATGAACCTCGTCTATGACAGTGCGCACTACTCGATCGTCGCTTATCCTGTGCAGGAGGGCTTCGAGCTGGTCGACAAGGCGGCCAGCCGCAGCCTTTTCGTCCAGGGCTCGGTGGCCAGGGCCCTGCGCCGCACGCTCGACGAGATTCCCGACAATGAGCGCGACGAAGAATCGATCGACGCCGTGCTTGACACCTACTGCGCGGGCGCCGCCCGCGCCATCGTGCTGCACTGACGGGCTGGTCGTGCGGGCTCTGCTGACGTCCGCTTCGGGTTGCGTCGAGAGCATGGCGACTTGGCTTGCGGCGCATCGTGCGCGATGGCCCCGGATGAGCTATGCTGAACAGGTGCGTTGTACACGCTCGCAGCCCTGTTGATGCACCCGCGGACGGCGGCGCGCTGCTCGCTCGGACGGCGGCTCGGGTGGCTGCCGCACAAGTGCAGCGGAGGGTCGGCCATGATGTCTAGCGACAAGCAATACGCCAGCTGTCGAGGCGGGCGTGCCAAGGCGATCATTGTACTTTTCGCGCACTTGCTGGTCTTCACGCCAACGCCCACATGCGGTGGCGAGGCGGCCAACGGCAAAGGGCGCACCGGAGGCCATATGAAGATCGAAACGTCGCTGGCCGACGAATTGCGGGCAAACCGTGACGACTCGCGCAAGTTCTCCGTTATCGTCTCGTTCAAGGATAGTGCCAGCGTCGAATTGCTGCGCCACTTGGGAGTCGAGCCGACAGCCGTCTATCAGAGCATTGCCGCCGCCGCGGCAGCAGTCACTGCCGCCCAGATTGCGACCCTGGCTGCTGCCGGCAACGTCACGTCGATAGAACTTGATCAGCCGGCGGCAGCACTCGGGCCACGCTGAGGCGGGCTCATTGCTTTCCGTCAGGCTGGCGCCAACAGCTCACGGTCGTTGATCGGCAAGCGGCGCTGCCGCCGGCAGCAACAACCTTTCTGCCGAAGTATCCAACAGGCGGCGCGCAGCGCGAACAACCTCGCTGGCGAAGCGGGTCCGTGCTCTCTGACCTGACCACCAAGGCCCGCAGCGCGCAGCGATCCTAGATGCCTTTCTTGGCGATCACCGGTGCTGGCGTCAAGGCCAACGCTGCCCGGTCGACGTTGACCCGGCCATAACCGAAGCTGGCGTCCCAGCCCGGCGCGCCGAGATTATCGACGTAGTACGCCAGAAGGTTCCAGATCTGCTCGTTGCTGGCGAAGCGGTGGGCGCCCCACACCGCGGCAGCTGCACCGGCAACGTGCGGGCAGGCCATGCTGGTACCGCTCATCGTCCCATAAGCACCACCCCTGGTCGTCGACAGGACGTTAACTCCCGGCGCGCAGATGTCGACTTCCGGCCCACGGCTGGAAAAGCCTGCTAGGGCGTTGGCCGAATCAATCGCCGATACGGCGATCACGTTCTTGTACTTGGCCGGGTAGCCGACGCTGGCACCGGTGTTTCCGGCCGCCGCGACGACCAGCAGACCCTTGCTCCAAGCGGTATTGCAGATGTTCTGCAGGGCCGTCGACCCGCCTGACCCGCCGAGGCTCATGCTGACCACGCGCATGCCGTTCTGGATGCACCAGTCAATGCCCGAAATGATCTGGCTATACGAGCCGCTACCGCTGCTGTCCAGAACCTTGACCGCGTACAGGTAGGCGCTGGGCGCTACGCCAACGACGCCGGCACCGTTGATTGCGGCGGCAACCGTGCCCGCGCAGTGCGTGCCGTGGCCGTGATCATCCATTGGTGTGCTCGCGCCGGCAACGAAGCTGACGCCGCCGCGGTAGTTGGCTTTGAGGTCCGAGTGGTTGTAGTCGATACCGGTGTCGACCACCGCCACCCGTATTCCTTCGCCCTGCGACGACGGCCAGCCTTGCGGTGCCTTGATCTGCACAACGCCGGCCGGCACGGTTTCGGCCAGGATGCTCGGCTGGTTCTCGAATTGCAGGTGGCCGAACTGACTGCCGATCGCGTAGCACACCTGGTCTTCCTCTACCTCGGCGACGTTGCCATTTTTCGACAGTTCCTCGATCTCCGCCTTGGTCAGCCGCGCGGTGACGATCGGCGATTCGTATTGATTGACGTCGTAAGCGATCAGATCCTGGTCCATCGCCGGCACTGATGCTCCTGACGCCAGGCTCGTCGCGTCAAAAAAGTACGTCTGCATGCCTTTGGGCAATACGCTGCGCACGATGTCCACCTTGTCCGCGCTCTTGTCCGAACGCTTTTCCTTTGCCTTGAAGGTGATGATTACCGATTTCCGCTTCTCGCTCATGGCTTTTCCTTCCACTTTGCCTGTCTCGGATTCCTGGCGCTTTTCGTGCAGCCCGTGGCTGCGGCGGAAAGTGCCTCTTTCGGCCCTGGTGCCCGCTGGGGGGTGCCAGCCCGGACAAGACAGCCGAGTGGCCCTGTAGCGGAAGACCGCTAAGTGAGCATGGGGGACGATATAAGTACTCTAGGTCACAAGCGACAGAATGCAATCCTGGATCGATTGATTGATTCTATCGGCCGAATCACTCCGTTGGGAAATGTGAGTGCTCTTAGAGAGCATTCGCTGCCGCGCGCGTCAGGATGCCTACTGAACGGGCACCAGTGCCCACGGCACAGGCGGCAAGAAAAGTGGACGACGGCGAGTCGCCCCGGTCCGCGCTCGCTTGTGGAAGGACTGGCGGCTATACTCGCCGACGTGCGCTTCTGGCTGCGGTGAGCAGCCAGGGCGCGGAGCAGCAGGTGGGGAGTGGCAGAAACGCCCCACCTCCAGTGATCCAAGCATGCAAGCATTCAAGCATTCAAGCATTCGATGCCATGAACAACACCAGCGATCCGCAGTCAGCGCAAGCCGCGCATTCCGATCATTCCGCTCAGCCCTCTCGTTCGGCGAGCGGCGGCCCATGTCCCAGCTGCCACGCGCCGATGGCGGTGCAGCAGTTCAAGCGCCAGCTCAACGGCGTCGTGTCGCTCGACATCTGCTTTCCTTGCCAGGGTATCTGGTTCGACGAGTTCGAGAGCGCGCAACTCGCTCCGGCCGGCGTTCTTGAACTCTTCCGCCTGCTGCACGAACACCACGCCGACCTGCGCCAACCCTGGCGCGACGTGCTGCAATGCCCACGCTGCCGCGAACCCCTGATGCACCGGCTCGACAGCACGCGCAACGGCCGCTTCGCCTACAGCCGCTGCCCGCAGCGCCACGGTCGCTACAGCGCCTTCGCGGCGTTCATGATCGAAAAAGGCTTCGTTCGCCAACTCAACGGCGCCGAGGTCGCCGAGCTGGCGCGGCAGGTGCAGACCATCCGCTGCTCGGGTTGTGGCGCACCGGTCGATATCCGTCGCGATCACGTGTGCACGCATTGCCGTTCGCCGATCGTCATTCTTGATCCCGACGCGGTGCAGGACGCGCTCGACAACTTTGGCGCAAAAGCCAGCCGGCAGGAGCACGTGAACCCGCACGCCGTCGCCGATGCGCTGCTCGCCAACGAGCGCGCGAAGTCGCTGGCGACTCGGGAAACGCGCAAGGGTTTGCTCGAGGCAGACATTTCCGATCTGGTCGTGGGCGGTATCGAAACCGTCTGGAACCTGCTGCGGCGCTGAGCGGGTGATGGCGTGATTACGTGATTACGTGAGCGGCGAACGATGACCACTCGCCTGCAGCAGAGCCTTCGCGACCGGCTCGGGGAGCTTCACGAGCAGGAAGAACTGTGGTCGGCTTTCGCCAAAGCCTGGGCTGTGGAGTGCGAGACCGGGGTCCCGGCTGACGCTGCGGCGCTCCTGGAAGACTGTCTGGGGCAGGGCGCCTTTGATGTCCTGGGCAACATCCTGGGCCTTGCGCCAAAGCTCGGCAAACTCGCTGGCGGTCGCGCCGGGACGCCCGAAGCCCTGCAGCAGGTGGCCATCGGCATTTGCCTGGTCGCCTGCGAACGGCGGGTGCAAGAAAAGTTCGCAGCCGAAGGCATCGGCCCAGGAGGCGAAGCTGGAGCCGGAGCAGCCGACGAGATGCTGATCGCCGCCAGCGAGCAGCTGGCCGCCGCGGTGATTGCGGCCGCGTGGTGCGAAAACGGCGTCCGCATCCGTTTCGACGAGCAGACGCGAACTGCCGAAGCGATCAATGTCCTGCACGACGTGCCGCCGCTGGAACTGGATTTCCAGGGGGCACGGGAATGTGTCAAGGCAGAGCTACAGGCGATCGTCAAGACGCCGCTGGATGATCTGGGGAAGGTCGATCGACGGACGCTTCTGCAGGACGTCAAGGCCCGTGGTGTCGTTTCCGACGACGCGCTGCTCAGCCAGTTGACGCGCTACGCCCGCAAGAACGATTCGCGGCTGATGTTCGGCCTGAACGCGGCCAGCGCTCACCCGCTCGATGAAGAGGCTCTGCGCAAGGAGTTCGCGACGTACTTTGGCGTGCCCACTTTCCGCTACGGTGAGGCCATCGGGGATCGGCTGGACGAACCCGGCAGGCAGGCGTGGAAGCGAGCAAATCTACAGGCCGACCTGATGGATTATCTGTTGCCGCTTTTCGAGCGGTTGTCCGGACCAAAGGCGCAGGCCCGGTCCGGTTTGCAGGACATGCGCTTTCGGGTGGCGCTTTCGCTCGCGGGTGAACAACGCGAGTATGTTGATGAGGTCGCCTCGGACCTCGTCGAGGAATTGGGACGCGACGCCGTCTTCTACTACCCCAACTTCGAGGCACAGCTGGCAAGACCGAACGCAGACCTCCTCTTGCAGAAGATCTATCACGAGCAGGCCGATCTGGTGGTCGTCTTTCTCGGCAGGGATTACCAGGCAAAGGAATGGTGTGGTGGCGTTGAATGGCGCGTCGTGCGTGAGCTGATCAAGAAGCGTCAGGATGATCGCATCATGCCTTTCCGTTTTGACGACGAACCGGTGGATGGTCTGTTTTCCATCGACCTCGCTGCCGACTGCCGTAAGCATCCTCCCGCCAAGGCTGCCGCGCTCATCATCGCGCGCCTCGAAGAGATGCCGCCCCGGGCATAGAGATCAACCACGCCACGACATTACAGGCCGAACCAATGGAAACTGACGTCAGAGAATTGCTGAAGAACCTGAAAACGGACGCCGTCGAGCGCTTCGACGACATCGTTCATCAATGGTCGCAGAACGAAATCGACGCCCTGCATCTGGCGCTGGCGTCAGGAAGGCCGCTGCTGGTGCGCGGCGAACCGGGAACCGGCAAGACCCAGCTGGCGCTGGCGGTGGCCAGGGCCCTGGACTGGCGCCTGGAATGCGTCACGATCAGCCCTCGCTTCGAGGCGCAGGATCTCTTTTACCGCTTCGACGCCGTGCAGCGACTGGCAGATGCGCAGGCCGCCGGCGTTGCCGGCGGTGGCGTCAAGCCTGATCACTGCTACTGGCTGCCCGGACCGTTCTGGCTGGCTTTTGCCTGGGATGACGCGCTTGGGTATGGACCGCAGTCCGCCGCCGTGAAGCAGTACGTCGGCGATGGCAGCGAAGCGTCGCCGGGCAGCCACTCAGCCGGCGCACCAGCGAGCGCCGGCGCCAAACCCGCCGGGCACGTCATCCTGATCGACGAAATCGACAAGGCCGACAGCGACCTGCCGAACAGCCTGCTCGAAGTTCTCGGCAGCCGCGAGTTTCCCAACCCGGTGACGCGGCAGCCGATCAAGCCCGGCGATGGCCTGCCGCTGGTGGTGATCACCACCAACGAGGAGCGCGAATTGCCGGCGGCCTTCCTGCGCCGCTGCGTGGTACTCACCTTAGGGCCCGACGATTCGTATGCCGACTTTCTCGTCAAACGTGGGCTCGCGCACTTCGGCACCGCGGCACCATCAGCTAGGCGTTTGCACGAAACGATCCTCAGGATGGCCGCCGAGCAACTCGAGGCTGATCGGCATAACGCACGCATGGCGGGTGTTTCGCCACCGGGGCTGGCCGAATACATTGACCTGCTCACCGCTCTCGGCCGGTTGGCGCCCGGCAAGCGCGACGAGCAGAAAGAGTGGCTGGCGAGGCTGGCGCCGTACGCTTTCCTCAAGAACGGAATCATCGACGGCAGTCCGCAGTTGTCGCAGCAGCGAGCAGCCCTCGGAGCAGGGGAGCCGCCGCCGCAATGAACCGCTCGCCTTTGTTGGCGCGGGCCGATCTGTTGCGCGCGCTGTCGCTTGCCGGCGACGACGAGGAGCGACAGCGTCGCTACGCTGGCCTGCTTGCCTTCGAGCGGCAACCGGTGGTTGCAAGCGTCTCGGGCATCATTTCGCCCGTAGGCCAAGTTCGTGTCGTGGTCGGTCCTGCGCCTGCAACATCTGCCGAAGTCGAAGCAAGAGAGCCTCTGCGCGCGCCACTTTTCGCCATCACCGCCTGCCAACGTCTCGAACTGCCGGCTGAACGCGCCCGACAAGACAGATCGCAGCCCTTGACGCCCGCGCAATGCGCGCCCCGGCGCAGCGACGGCGAAGCGGCGCCCTTCGTTCCGCTGGTTCGTCACGCGCGGCTGTGGCCGGCGCTCAAGCGCTCGGCGGTCGAAACGCGCCACGCCGGGCTCGACATGCCGCGCCTGCTGCGCGAACTGTCCGACGCCCGACCGCTGCGACGCTTGCCGCGCCTTCGCCAGTCGCTGTGGGGCGGCGAACTGCTGGTCGTCTGGGATCGCGCCGCACACCTGCAGCCTTACCAGGAAGACTTCCAGGCCATCGTCACCGACCTGCTGCGCCAACGCGGTGCCGGAGGCTTTACCTTGTGGCTGGTCGACGGCAGTCCGCAGCAGGTCCGTCAGCGCTGGCCCGAGAAGCCCGCTCATGCCGGCCGGGTTTCTGCGCCTCGGCCCGAGGCCATTGCCATGCCGGCGCCGGGAACGCGGGTGCTGTTGCTCTCTGATGTCGGCGCGCTAGGCGCGCAGCCGGCGATGCACGCGTGGGCCGAATTTGCCCGCCACCTGTCGCAGCACGGCGCGCAGCCCGTCGTCTGGGCGCCGCTGGCGCCGCGACAGATCGAGGTCGAGTTGACGCGCTGGGCCGACGTCTTTTGCCTGCAGCCGGCCGGCGGTCTGCGTCGCCAGCGTGGCCGTATCGCCACTGACGAGCAGCGGCGACTCGAACGGAATCGGCTGGCAGCGCTGCGCGAGCAATTGCTGGCACGCATGGCTTTCTGCGTTCGGGCCGAACCGGCGCTGCTGCGCGCCTTGCGCGGCGTCAGCGCCGACGACGCCGCCGAACCGGCGCTTGAAGCACTGGTCTGGGCGCGCCAGCCGGTGGTCCAGGACAGTAGTGTCTCGCGTGCCGTCTCGGCGGAATATGTCGAGACCTATCGCCAGGCTTTCGCCGAACTGGCTGCCGCCGAACAACTTGCGGCGCTCGAAGTGGCGCTGCACATCCACGCCTGGCGGGGCAGGGCGACCGAAGCCGCCGAAGTCCTCATCTGGCAAGCGCACGCCCGCCCCGAGGCGCAAGACGGCTGTGCTCCCCGCATCGACGAGGCGCAGCGCTGGTTCGCCGCATTCAGCGAGCGCGCGACCAGAACTGGCTCAGTGGACCAGCAAACGCGCCAATACACGCTCGACCTGCTCGCCCGCAACGGCGCCGATCAGCGCTGGGTTGCGGCCAACTCGCAGTGGCTGTCGCCGCTGTGGCTGGCGACCGGGGAGCGCCAGTCGCCGCCGGCGCTGGGCGCTGAACACCTGGCGCAGGCGGTCGCCGCCCGCACGGACCTAACGGAAGTCGACTGCCAACTCGGCGTCAGCGACGAGGGGCTGATGCTTTGGGGTGCCGAGCGCCCGGCCGGACCCGGCCATTCCCGGCTCGGCTCGCCGCTGCAGATCAAGCGGCTGCAGGTCAGCGATGCAGGCGGCAAGTCGACGCGCCTGCTCGACCCGGCCGCTGGCGTGCAGCGGATTGCGACGGCCGAGGCCTTCGCTGGCCCGGCAGGCGCGCTGACGTTGGTCGCTGGCCGTCACCGCTACCTCGTCAGCCGTATCGAGCGCCCCGAGTGGGCGGACGAAATCGGCCGCGACGGCTTCGGGCTCTACGCCGACGTGCTGCTGCCCGTCGAACCGCGCGCTGCGCCGGACAGCCCGCCGGCGATCCTCTTCCGAATGCGCTATATCGAAGCCGGCCATTTCCTGATGGGCTCGCCGCTGTCAGAAGGAATGCGCTCGGAGAAAGAACGCCCGCAGCACGAGGTGACCCTGACGCAGGCGTTCTGGCTCGCCGACAGCACCTGTACGCAGGCGCTGTGGCAGGCGGTGATGGGCAATAACCCGAGCTCTTTCCGCGCCGGAAAAGGCGGTGGAGCGCAGCATCCGGTCGAGCAGGTGAGCTGGGACGACGTGCAACGCTTCGTGCAGCGGCTCGAAGAAGTACTATCCGGCGCTGTTGTCAGTCTGCCGAGCGAAGCTGAGTGGGAGTACGCGTGTCGCGCTGGTACTTGCACGCCATTCGCTTTCGGTGACAGCATCAGTACCGACGAAGTGAATTACGACGGTCGAGAAGCGTACGACAAGCGCGGCAGCGTTGTGTATCGAGCCGCGACCGTTCCGGTCAGGAGTCTGCC
This sequence comes from Candidatus Accumulibacter phosphatis, assembly GCF_012939955.1. Lineage (GTDB taxonomy): Bacteria > Pseudomonadota > Gammaproteobacteria > Burkholderiales > Rhodocyclaceae > Accumulibacter > Accumulibacter delftensis. The sequence continues at coordinate 44,061 of NZ_SPMY01000037.1, read as the reverse complement.
TTCCAACGCTTGGGGTCTGTACGAGATGCATGGCAACGTGTGGGAGTGGTGTGCCGCCGGGCTGTCCGACTATACCGCACGAGCCGAGACTTTTCCTCGGACGCATGAGAGAGGCTCCCGCGTTTCGCGCGGCGGCTCGTGGTATAACTTCGGCAGGGCCGCACGTTGCGCCGCCTGGCTCAGGCTAGAGTCTAGCTACTGTGACGACCACGTCGGGTTTCGGTTCGTCCTACGGTCAAGCAGTTCGGCCGGGACCAAGAAGGGGCCAGCCCCTCGGGACGGCGCCGCTGGGGTCGCTGGACGTGTGGCCCATGCCCCGGGGGCGGCTGCATGGAAGTAAGGCGGCGCGTTGCCGACGTGCTGACCCGTGCTACCCCTTTGGTGCGCCAGCCGGGTAGCACACCAAGACCATGGCCGATTCCCAATCCCAAGCGAAGCAAGCGATGAACGCCATCACCCCTGAAGAATGGCGCCAGCGCGGCCCCGCTCCCTTCCCGCCGCGCTGGGCGAGCGCCTGGGGCGACGACCGCTTTGGACTCTGGGCCGACCTGGCGGTCGCTGACGTCGTGCAGCGCCTGCGCTGGATCGAAGCGGGGCGTTTCCTGATGGGCGACGAGCGGCAGCCGGACCGGCAGATCGAGACGCGCATCGCCGCCGGTTTCTGGCTCGCCGACACCGCCTGCACGCAGGCGCTGTGGCAGGCGGTGACGGGCAGCAACCCAAGCCAGTTCAGCGCCAGCAACACGACCCATCCGGGCAGCCCGCAACATCCCGTCGAACAGGTGAGCTGGAACGACATCACGGCACCCGGCAGCGGTTTCCTCGCCCGGCTGCAGAGTTTCAGCCAGGGCGTGCCGCCCGAATTGCCCAGCGAAGCGGAGTGGGAGTACGCCTGCCGCGCCAGCTCGCGCACCGCCTACAGCTTCGGCGACGAGATCACTCTGGCACAGGTGAACTTTCGCAGCGGCTCCGACCCCGCCGCGCCGGTGGCAGTGAAAAGCCTGCCCGCCAACGCGTGGGGCCTTTACGAAATGCACGGCAACGTCTGGGAGTGGTGCGCCGACGGTTTCGACGAGCAGGAATCGCTGCGCATCGGCGCGGCTGACCCGAGCGCAACCCTGCGCGCGCAGCGCGGCGGCTCGTGGGGAAGCAACGCCAGGGACGTGCGCGCCGCAGACCGCCTCGTCGTTGCGCCCGGCGGCGCGAACCAGTTCACGGGTTTTCGCTTCCTCATGCGATCCTGACGCTGAAGCGTTTCGGAAGGGCGGAGGGAGCCGCGCGAAACCATCGCCGCGCCAGCAGTCACCTGAATCGTGCCGCCCTGTGCCGCATGCACGCCTATCGACCTCTCCGCCTCACCAGCCCGGTGCACACTCCTCAAAACCCCCGCCTTTTCTATACAGCAGAGTCTTTTTCCCGTAAAATCCATGCCCTTGTAAGACGGTGTGTGAACCCCTGTTAAAGCATGCCGGAACGGACCGATGCTGGTTCCTGTGCGGATCTCGTTCATTTCGTTTTTCTCGTTTTTCTCGTAATTCGGCGGCGCGAGCCGCCGTTTCAGTTTCAAGTGCTTTGCAATGGGTGATCCATGTCGCACCTGATGAATACCTACGCTCGCTTGCCCATCGCCTTCAGCCATGGCGATGGCAGCTGGGTGACCGATACCGACGGCAAGGTCTATCTCGACGCGCTGTCGGGAATTGCCGTGTCGACGCTTGGGCACAACCACCCGGCGCTGGTCGCGGCGATTGCTGCACAGGCCGGGCGCATGCTGCATTCGTCGAACCTCTACAGTATTCCGCAGCAGGCGCAGTTGGCCGACAAGCTGGCGGCGCTGGCGGAGATGGACGAGGTCTTCTTCTGCAACTCGGGTTGCGAAGCCAACGAAGCAGCGATCAAGCTGGCGCGCTATTACGGCCACAAGCGGGATATCGAGCGGCCGGCGATCGTGGTCATGGAGAACGCCTTCCACGGCCGCACCATGGCGACGCTTTCGGCGACTGGCAACCGCAAGGCGCAGGCCGGCTTCGAACCGCTGGTCTCCGGTTTCGTGCGCGTTCCCTACAACGATCTCGAAGCCATTCGGGCGGTAGCCAAGTCGAATCATAACGTCGTCGCCGTGATGCTTGAAATCGTCCAGGGCGAGGGCGGCATCAACATCGCAGACGTCGATTTCCAGCGCGGCCTGCGCGCGCTCTGTGACGAGAACGACTGGCTGCTGATCTGCGACGAAGTGCAGTGCGGAACCGGCCGCACTGGTACCTGGTTCGGCTTTCAGCACGCGGCCATCCACCCCGACGTGGTGACGCTAGCCAAGGGGCTGGGCGGCGGCGTGCCGATCGGCGCCTGCCTGACAGCCGGCAAGGCGGTCGGCCTGTTCAAACCAGGCAAGCATGGGTCGACTTTCGGTGGCAACCAGCTGGCGTCGACCGCTGCGCTGACGACCATTGCGGTCATCGAAGAGAACGGCTTGATCGACAGTGCGGTGGCCATCGGTCGGCTGATCCGTGAGGGTCTGGCGCAGGCCCTGGCGGATTGCGAAGGCGTGGTCGAGATTCGTGGCCAGGGCCTGATGATCGGCATCGAACTTGATCGCCCCTGCGGCGAACTAGTGACCCGCGCGCTCGATGTCGGGCTGCTGATCAATGTTACTGCCGACAAGGTCGTGCGCCTGCTGCCGCCGCTGAACTTCAGTGCCGACGAGGCGCGTGAACTGGTGAGCCGCCTGGGCGGAGTGATTGGCGATTTTCTCGCCTCCTGATAGAGATCGGTGATGGATAGCGTCAAACATTTCCTGCAGTTCAAGGACTTCACGCGTGCAGAGTTCGACCACCTTTTCGAGCGCTCGCGCTGGATCAAGGGGCAGTTCAAGTCCTACCAGAAATACTGGCCGCTCAGCGACCGTACGCTGGTGATGATTTTCGAGAAGGCCAGCACGCGCACCCGCCTGTCCTTCGAAGCCGGCATGCAGCAACTCGGCGGTTCGGCGATCTACCTGAACAGCCGCGATTCGCAGTTGCAGCGTGGCGAATCGGTCGAGGACGCGGCGCGGGTGATTTCGCGGATGAGCGACGTGGTCATGATCCGCACTTTCGAGCAGGCGATGATCGAGCGCTTTGCCGCCAATTCGCGGGTGCCGGTGATCAATGGCCTGACCAACGAGTATCACCCCTGCCAGATCGTCGCCGATATTTTCACTTTCATCGAGCATCGCGGTCCGATTCAGGGCAAGACGGTGGCCTGGATCGGCGATTCGAACAACGTCTGCAATACCTGGTTGCAGGCCGCTGAAGTGCTCGATTTCAACGTCCATGTGTCGACGCCGCCGGGCTACGAAGTCGAGCCGGCACGCGCCGGCCTGTATGGCACCGACCACTTCGAGAGCTACGCCGATCCGATGGAAGCCGCACGCGGCGCCGACCTGGTGACCACCGACGTGTGGACCTCGATGGGTTTCGAAGCCGAGAACGACGAGCGCCGGCGGGACTTCGCCGACTGGCAGGTTGACCTCGAAATGATGCGCGCCGCCGGGCCCGAATCGCTGTTCATGCACTGCCTGCCGGTGCATCGCGGCGAGGAAGTCGAGGCCGCGGTCATTGACGGTGCGCAGAGCGTCGTCTGGGACGAGGCCGAGAATCGCATGCATACCCAGAAGGCGCTCCTCGAGTACCTCCTCGTGGGCCGGGTCGAGGCGCCGAAATCCAAATAGCTGAAGCGACACGATCAGCATCCTCAGCAGAACCAGAACAATCAGCAAGATCAGCAGGGAAATCTCATGAGTGACGTCAAGAAAGCGGTACTGGCCTATTCCGGTGGTCTCGATACTTCGGTGATCCTGAAGTGGTTGCAGGATACCTATCAATGCGAGGTGGTGACTTTTACCGCCGACGTTGGCCAGGGCGACGAGCTCGAGGCAGCGCGGCCGAAAGCGCTGCAGTTCGGTATCAAGCCGGAGAACATCTACATCGACGACCTGCGCGAAGAGTTCGTGCGCGACTTCGTCTTCCCGATGTTTCGGGCGAACACTGTCTACGAGGGCGAGTACCTGCTCGGCACATCGATCGCGCGGCCCTTGATCGCCAAACGGATGGTCGAGATCGTCGAGATGACCGGTTCCGACGCCGTGGTGCATGGGGCCACCGGCAAGGGCAACGACCAGGTGCGCTTCGAACTCGGCGCCTACGCGCTCAAGCCGGACATCCGGATCATCGCGCCGTGGCGCGAGTGGGACCTGCTGTCGCGCGAGAAGCTGCTCGCCTACGCCGAAAAACATGGCATTCCGGTCGAGATGAAGCACCGCCAGGGCGGCTCGCCTTACTCGATGGACGCCAACCTGCTGCACATCAGTTACGAAGGCCGCCATCTGGAAGATCCGGCCGCCGAAGCCGAAGAGTCGATGTGGCGCTGGACGGTGTCTCCGGAAGCAGCGCCCGACGCGGCCGAGTACCTCGATCTCGAATTCGAGAAGGGCGACCTGGTGGCCATCAACGGCACGCGCATGCCGGCACACGAACTGCTGGCGCTGCTCAATCAATTGGCCGGCAGGCACGGCATCGGTCGCATCGACCTGGTCGAGAACCGCTACGTCGGCATGAAGTCGCGCGGTTGCTACGAGACCCCGGGCGGCACCATCCTGCTGCCGGCGCACCGAGCCATCGAGTCGATCACCATGGATCGCGAAGTCGCCCATCTCAAGGACGACCTGATGGCGCGCTACGCCAGCCTGATCTACAACGGCTACTGGTGGAGCCCCGAGCGGCTCGCCTTGCAGACCCTGATCGACCACACCCAGCAGCCGGTCAATGGCTGGGTACGGGTCAAGCTCTACAAGGGCAACGTGATCGTCGTCGGTCGCGATTCGAAAACCAACTCCCTGTTCGATTCGACCATCGCCACCTTTGAGGACGACGCTGGCGCTTACGACCAGAAGGACGCCGGAGGCTTCATCAAGCTCAACGCCCTGCGCATGCGTATCGCGGCAAAGCTGGCGCAACGCCCACATTAATCTGGAGATGAGCCCGCCATGTTTGGGCTGACGGAAGAGCAGATAGCGGAATTTGGCATGACCTTCGGGATCGGTGCCTTCATGCTCTTCATGTTGTTCATCATCGGCGAGATTGCGTGGAAAGCGAAAGCCGGAAGGACAGGAACGATTGTCCTGTTCTTCGTCCTGTCCTTCGGGATGCTTGGCTTCATAGCCAAGACGATTATGGAGAAAGTCTGGGGATTATGAGTAGCTCGCAGTTCGACAACGTCAGTGTGGTCAAGCAGGCCAATGTTTATTTCGACGGCAGGTGCGTCAGCCACACCGTGCTCCTGGCAGACGGCAGCCGCAAGACGATCGGCGTCATCATGCCCTCGTCGCTGACCTTTACCACCGGCGCCCCGGAAGTCATGGAATGCGTTGCTGGCGCGTGCCGCGTGCGCCTCAACGGCAAGGAGCAGTGGACTACCTACGCCGCCGGGCAGTCCTTCGCCGTTCCCGGCGACTCGTCGTTCGACATCGTCTGCGACGACGCTTTTCACTACGTCTGCCATTTCGAGTAGTTCGCGTCTGCGGGTCTTTGAGACCCTGAGTGTCTGAGTGTCTGAGTGTCTCCGGCTATCTGGCAATAATCCGAGCCTGAACCCGGGCGCTGGTACTGCTTGCCTGGCCCTCGCTGGCTACTAGGCAGCGCGGCCGCCGCCGCTCGCCGCAACGGCGATGGTGCTTTCTCCCCCCCTTGTGCTCCGCCTTGGCTATCGTTCCGCTCGGGAAAAAACCTTACGATGGCCGCACGCTCAACAAAGGAGAACCGGAAATGTCCGCGAACGAAATCGAAAACGTCAGCCGCTGCGCACTCATCGTCATCGACGTGCAGGAGTCTTTCCGTCAGATGCCTTTCTGGTCAGAGACCGAGGTGCCCGCCTTCAAGGAGGCGCTGCTCGCCCTCGACGACGGCTGCCGCGCGCGCGGCGTGCCGGTAGTGCACATCTTCCACGTCGGCCAGGCCGGCCCGTTCAGTGAGGGATCGGGCGCAGTGCGTGGGCTCGACTGGCTGCCGGGCTCGCCCGACGTGTCCTTCGTCAAACACACGCACAACGCCTTTTCCGACACCGGCCTTGACCTGTGGCTTCGCCGCCACGGCGTCGAGCGGCTGATCATCGCCGGTATCCGCACAGAGCAATGCTGCGAGACGACCACCCGGGTGGCGTCGGATATCGGCTATCAGGTTGATTTCGTCAGCGAAGCGACGCTCACTTTCTCGATGACACATCCCGTCAGCAGTCGGGTGTATTCGTCGCAAGAGATCAAGGCGCATACCGAACTGGTGCTGGCCGGGCGCTTCGCACGCATCGCCAGCGTCGACGACTGCCTGGCCAGCCTCGGAGCCGTACATGCTTGAATTGCGACCGAATTGCGAATGCTGCAATGGCGAACTGCCGCCGCAGTCGCGGGAGGCGATGATCTGCTCCTTCGAATGTACCTTCTGCGCCGCTTGCGTCGAGCGGCGACTGCTCGGTCGTTGCCCTAATTGCGGCGGCGAACTCGTGCGGCGGCCGATTCGCCCGGCGGATCAACTCCTGCGCCATCCAGCCTCGACACAGCGCGTGTTCAAGCCGCTTGCTTGAGCTTCGTCGTGAAGCCGCAATGCTGCTGGCAGCGGCGGCGGTGGTGGATGGTGCGGTGCACTTCGAGCACTGGTGCGTTCCCGGCACGGCTATGGTAGTTATCGATATTCTGCGTAATGACTGTCAGTCGCTTTCCCCGGCAGGTTTCCTGTAATCGAGCGAGGGCCTGGTGAGCGGCGTTCGGTTGCCGTTCGTCCACCCACTTCTTCAACTCCAGCAGCCAGCTCCAGACGCGTGCCGGATGGCGCGGGAAGCCCTCAATTCTGGCGACCTCGTCAGGATCGACCGTGTTCCAGAGTCCGGTTTCCCCGTCGCGGAAAGCTGGAATCCCACTATCGGCGGAAAGACCGGCACCCGAGAAGACGACGATTCCCTTCGCTGTGCGGAGCAGGGAAGCGCCGGACGCCAGGCTGTTTGATTGCATCTTCCTCTCCTTTCCCGTGCTCGCTGTGGATTGCCAGAAACGACCGCCGGGGAACTGGCCTTCGAGGCCGTCCTTGGCCTGATGATTCGCTGGCAAGGGGCTAGTCGGTGCGCAGCGGCTCCAGCGTACCGCTGGCGAATGCTGTCCGCGGGCGGCAGAGAGCTGGTCCGCAGGGCCTGCCTCGGCGTCGTGGGAAGCCTTTCGGTGCTCGTCGCGGGGCATCGCTAACCCTCAATCGTTGTATAAAAGCAACACAATGCCAAACCAATGCTTGAAGCCGCTGAAGTTTGTATGCTTAAATCCGCCGACTGCGCAAAAATCGCATCGCGTGACACGCATTCGGACCTAACAGAGATTAATCGAGGAGGAATATCTTGAAATCGAAAATCATTACTACCCTACTGGCCTCAATCGGCCTTTTTGCTGCAGTTGGCGTCGCACAAGCGCAAACTGCGGCTGATCGCGTTTATGTGATCGACTCACGCGGTGAAGTCGCGATGAGCGGCGCCGGCCTCTGCTGGCGGACCGGCTTCTGGACGCCTGCAGGCGCAGCCAAGGACCCGGCTGGCTGCAAGTGCGACAAGGATCTGCTGCCGAAAGAGGTCTGCGAGCCGCCGATGGCCAAAGCCGCCGGACCGAAGCCGTCTGGTGACAAGGTGACTGTCGCTGCCGACGCGCTGTTCGACTTCAACAAGGCAACCTTGCGCCCGGCCGGCAAGGCGAAGCTCGACGAAGTCGTCGCCATGTCCAAGCAGATCAAGCTGGAAGTGATCATCGCCGTTGGTCACACCGATCGTATCGGCTCCGACGCTTACAACCAGAAACTGTCCGAGCGGCGTGCCGCGTCGGTCAAGAGCTATCTGGTCAGCAAGGGTGTCGAAGCCAACCGCGTCTACACCGAAGGTAAGGGCGAGAAGCAGCCCGTGACTCAGCCTGGCCAGTGCGCCGGTGCCAAGAGCGCGAAGGTCATCGCCTGCCTGCAGCCTGACCGTCGTGTCGATATCGAACTCATCGGCACCAAGTAATTCAGGCAAGGCCTAAGAAAACCCCGCCTCGGCGGGGTTTTTTTTTCAGCTTGTACAAACCTGTTTATACGGCGACCCTGCCCATGAAAGTTGTCGATCTGCTCATCGAGGCGCGCTGGATAGTTCCGGTCGACCCCGCCGGCGTGGTTCTCGAAAATCATGCCGTCGTGGTCGATAATGGTCGCATCCTTGCCGTCCTTCCTCAGGATGAGGCTGCGAGCCGCTTTTCGGCCAAGAGCCACAAGCGGCTGGAACAGCATGTGCTGATTCCGGGACTGGTCAATCTACATACTCACGCCGCGATGAGCCTGTTGCGCGGTCTTGCCGACGACCTGCCGCTCAAGGAGTGGCTGCAGCATCACATCTGGCCGGCTGAGGCTGAGCATGTCTCGGAGCAGTTCGTCTATGACGGTACGCTGCTGGCTTGTGCCGAAATGCTGCGCGGCGGGATTACCTGTTTCAATGACATGTATTTTTTCCCCGGCGCTGCGGCCGACGCCGCGTTGGCCTCGGGGATGCGCGCCGCAATAGGCCTGATCACGGTCGACTTTCCGAGTAGCTACGCGACCGATGCGGACGACTATCTGGCCAAGGGGCTGGCCATCCGCGACCAACGCCTGGAACAGCCGCTGCTGTCCTTCTGCCTGGCTCCCCATGCGCCCTACACCGTCAGCGACGCCGGCTTTGCCAAGGTGCTGACGCTTGCTGAGCAGATCGAGCTGCCGATACACCTGCATCTGCATGAAACCGGCCAGGAAATTGAGGAAAGCGTGCAGCGCTTCGGGGTGCGACCGATCGAGCGCATCCGTCGCCTGGGATTGCTGAGCCCGGCGCTGATCGCGGTGCACGGGGTGCACCTCGAGGCGCACGAAATCGACCTGCTCGCCCAGCACGGGTGTTCGCTCGCACACTGCCCCAGCTCCAACCTCAAGCTTGCCAGCGGGATTGCTCCGATTAGCGAATTGGTGGCGAAAGGGATCAACATCGGTCTAGGTACCGACGGCGCGGCCAGCAACAACCGCCTCGACCTTTTCCAGGAGATGCGGCTGGCGGCATTGCTGGCCAAGCAACAGAGTGGCCGCGCCGACGCCTTGAATGCCCATCAAGTACTGCACATGGCAACGCTCGCTGGCGCCAGGGCACTGGGCCTCGAGGCACAGATCGGCTCGATCACGCCCGGCAAGGCGGCGGATCTATGCGCTGTCGCTCTCGACGATCTCGTGCTTGCGCCTTGTTACGAGCCCGTTTCACACCTCACCTATGCTGTAGGCCGAGAGCATGTTTCTGCCGTGTGGGTCGCTGGTCGGATACGCGTCGAGGATGGGCAACTGATTGAAAGCAACGAAACTGGATTGATAAAACTGGCGCTCTTGTGGCAAAATAAAATCCGTCCGTGACGAGTTCAGTGAACAACGAGGCATAACAGGCTATGTGGACCTGCTCCGCAGCCTTAAATTAACGAGGGAAACCTAGATGAAAAGAATTGTAAGAACAAGCACCATCGTGGCCGCGTTCGCTGCCGCCACTCTCGGCTTCGGCGCCTCGCTGGCTCAAGCACAGACTTCGATTCCCCTGGATCGTGTCTATGTGATCGACTCCCGCGGTGAAGTCGCGATGAGCGGTGCCGGCCTCTGCTGGCGGACCGGCTTCTGGACGCCTGCAGGCGCAGCCAAGGACCCGGCTGGCTGCAAGTGCGACAAGGATCTGCTGCCGAAGGAAGTCTGCGAGCCGCCGATGGCCAAAGCCGCCGGACCGAAGCCGTCTGGTGACAAGGTGACTGTCGCTGCCGACGCGCTGTTCGACTTCAACAAGGCAACCTTGCGCCCGGCCGGCAAGGCGAAGCTCGACGAAGTCGTCGCCATGTCCAAGCAGATCAAGCTGGAAGTGATCATCGCCGTTGGTCACACCGATCGTATCGGCTCCGACGCTTACAACCAGAAACTGTCCGAGCGGCGTGCCGCGTCGGTCAAGAGCTATCTGGTCAGCAAGGGTGTCGAAGCCAACCGCGTCTACACCGAAGGTAAGGGCGAGAAGCAGCCCGTGACTCAGCCTGGCCAGTGCGCCGGTGCCAAGAGCGCGAAAGTCATCGCCTGCCTGCAGCCTGATCGTCGTGTCGATATCGAACTCATCGGCACCAAGTAATCCGCTTGTGTTACGGAAGAAGCCCTGCTTCGGCAGGGCTTTTTTTGTTGCTGCGCCCGGGCACTGCGCACTTGCTTTTGCGCGCCACGAAGGTCGCGCACTAGAACCTGCTGCCCGCCTTTTGTTAGGGAAACCGCTTCACAATGATCAACGCCGACCCGAACGAACTCGAGAAATTTAGCCAGCTAGCCCATCGCTGGTGGGACCCGAACAGCGATTTCAAGCCCTTGCACGACATCAACCCCTTGCGCCTGGAGTGGATCGACGGTCATTGCCAGCTCGCCGGCAAGAGTGTGCTCGACGTCGGTTGTGGTGGTGGACTACTTTCCGAAGGCATGTGCGAGAAGGGCGCGACGGTGACCGGTATCGATCTTTCCGACAAGGCGCTCAGCGTGGCCCGACTGCATTTGCTCGAAAGTGGTCGACAGGTCGACTATCGGCAGATTTCTGCCGAAGAGCTGGCTGCCCGGCAGGGCAGCAGCTTTGACGTCGTCACCTGCATGGAAATGCTCGAGCATGTCCCCGATCCGGCGAGCACCGTCGCCGCTTGCGCGGCTCTGGTCAAACCCGGCGGGCATGTTTTTTTCTCGACCATCAACCGCAATCCGAAAGCCTACCTGTTTGCGGTGATTGGCGCCGAGTATGTGCTGCAGATGTTGCCCAAGGGTACCCACGACTATGCGAGATTCATCAAGCCGTCAGAGCTCTCGCGCTGGCTGCGAAATGTCGGTCTCGATCCGGATGAGCTGCGTGGGATGACCTACAATCCTTTTAGCAAGCATTACGCGCTGGGCAGCGACACCGACGTGAACTACCTCCTGCACAGCGTGAAGAATGTTTGAAGCGGTATTGTTCGATCTTGACGGCACTTTTGCCGATACCGCGCCCGACCTGGCCGCCGCCCTCAACCGTTTGCGTGCCGATCTGGGGATGGCGCCGGTGCCGCCAGGGCAACTCCGCCCTTTGACCTCGCAGGGCGTACGGGGCATGCTCAAGGGCGGGCTCGCGATGCTGCCGAGTGATGCCCGCTACGTAGAATTCTACGATCGCTTCCTGCACTACTACAGTCAGGACATTTGTGTCGAAACGACGCTCTTTCCGGGTATTGAGCAACTCCTTGACGGACTTGAGGGGCGCTGTTCGCCATGGGGTATCGTCACCAACAAGGCGCAGCGCTTCACCCTGCCGCTCCTGGCCCGGCTTGGCTACGCCAAACGCGCAGCCTGTGTCGTCAGCGGCGATTCGGCACGCCGCGCCAAACCGGCAGCACACCCGATGCAGTTGGCGTGCTCGCTGCTTGCCAGGCGTCCCGAGAGTTGCCTCTACGTCGGTGACGATCTGCGTGACATCCAGGCTGGCCGTGCCGCGGGCATGGTAACCGTGGCCGTGCGCTATGGTTATCTCGGAGATGGCGACCCGATAGAGAACTGGGGCGCCGATCATGTTGTCGATCACGCTCACCAAATTGCCGCCCTGGCCGGTGTACACTGAACGCCCGTGACGTTCGTGACCTCTTCGAGACAAGCTCTATGCCCAAGACCGCTCTGATCCTTTTTGCTCATGGCGCACGTGACCCCGACTGGGCCGATCCCATGCACCGCGTCTGCGCCGTCCTTCGCGCACAGGCTCCCCATCGGCGCGTCGAACTGGCTTTCCTGGAGTTCATGAAGCCCGAGTTGCGCGACTGTGCCGAGTCGCTGCTCGCCGAGGGCTTCGAACGGATCGTCGTGCTGCCGATGTTCATCGCCCGCGGCGGACATCTGAAACGCGATGTGCCCTTGCTGCTCGACGAGTTGCGGTGTAGCCATCCGCAGGCGCATTTTGAATTGGGCGCTGCGATCGGCGAAGCCGAGAGCGTCGTGCAGGCGATGGCCTGGCACGCGCTGGCGCTGGTCGACAGCTAGTCGACAGTGGCCAGCGGCAGCGCGTGCCAGGCGCGCGTCGCGCGTTCTCGATTTCTGCGCGCTACCAGGGCTGGCGTGGAGCCTTGCGGTGCCTGAGTTCAGCTTTTCTCCGATCGGATTTCTAGCAACGCCGTTTCGCGATCGTTTCGGCATTCCACGGCAGGCGCAGCTGGCGCCCCATGCCCGCGGCCAGTTGCGCTTGCTGCGCCCATATGATCGAGCGGAAGCGGTGCGTGGGCTGGAGGCGTTCTCGCATGTCTGGCTCAGTTTCGTTTTCCACCGCAGTGCCGATCAATGGAGCCCGACGGTTCGTCCGCCGCGCCTTGGCGGCAATGCGCGGGTCGGCGTATTCGCCAGTCGTAGCCCTTTTCGCCCCAACCCTCTGGGCTTGTCGCTGGTCGAGTTGCTGGCGATCGATACGTGCGACGGCGTGCTGCTCACGTTCGGCGGCGTCGATCTGCTCGACGGTACTCCGGTTCTCGATATCAAACCGTACATCCCCTTCGCCGAGAGCCAAGCGGCCGCACGCGCCGGTTTCGTCGCTGGGCCGCCGCAGCAACTGGCCGTCAAGTTCAGTGCGCAGGCGGCGGCCCAGGTGTCTCTCCACGAGCGGCGCTGGCCGGATCTGGCGGCCCTGTTGCGCGAGGTCCTGGCACAGGATCCGCGTCCGGCATACGCAGCAGATCCTCTGCGCCAGTACGGCTTTCGTCTCTACGATCTGGAAATAAAATGGCGCTGTACGGCGACACGAGCTATTGTCGAGGCAGTTCTTGGGCCGCAGGACGAGGTGTCTTCGTGATCTGAAGATGGGGAAGGTGGTCAGCCTGTCAGCCGTGTCGCGGCTGCTGCGTTACTATCGAATCATCGTCAAGAGCCAAGCGTTGCCTCTTCTCCAGGCCGGCATCGCTATCGGGCCGGCAAGCAATCCTGCGACTGCCGGCCAGCGCTCTGGAAAATCATCATAATTGGAGACGATTCCATGAAAACCGTGATCGGCGCGCTGTTGCTGCTGGCCTTCGTGCAACCGAACACCGTTCTTGCCGATGGCCGTGGGCGTGGCGCCTATCCGGCGGTCGGCGCTGTGGTCGTCGGTGGTGGCGGTGGCTATCGCGGCCCTTATCGCGGCGGATACCGGGGGAGGGTACGGGGGCAGGGGCTATGGAGGTGGCTCTGTGGGGGTCTATTTTGGCGCCCCCCTTGGCTGGGGTTGGCCGTGGGGTCCGCCAGTCTACTATCCGCAGCCAGTCTATCCGCCAGTCATCAACGTTCCCCCTCCGGTGGTTTACGTCGAAAGGGAGCAGGTCTCTGCAGCGGCGAGCGGCCAGGCGCTCGAGCCCGGCTATTGGTATTACTGCCGGGAACTCGCTGCCTACTATCCGGTAGTGACCCAGTGTCCCGGCACCTGGGAGCAGGTTGCGCCGCGTGCCGAATAGGCCGAGGCGGGTTGCCGTGAGGGCTGATGGCGCAACCGTCGGCGCGCGCTTGCCGGGAGTCGCTGCGCTTACTAAATTTCCGCGCCTCGGTAGTCAGGGAGCGAGTCGCTCGCGAATCCATTGCTGATCACTCCCAAGCCGGTAGCGCAAGCGGTCGTGTAGGCGGCTCTTGCGCCCTTGCCAGAACTCCCAGCAATCCGCTTGCAGGCAGTAGCCGCCCCAGTGCGGCGGGCGCGGCGGCTGCAGCAGAAACTTGGCGCCATAGCGAGCGGCGTTGGCGACCAGCACCGCGCGGCTGGAAATAACCTGGCTTTGCGGGCTGGCCCAGGCGCCGATTCTTGAGTCGAGCGGGCGGCTGGCGAAGTAGGCGTCGCTTTCTGCTTCGCCGATCTTGTCGACCCGGCCTTCGATACGCACGACGCGCTCCAGTTCGACCCAGTGGAACTGCAGCGCGGCCCAGGGATTGGCGGCCAACTCGCGGCCTTTGCGGCTTTCATAGTTACTGAACCAGGTGATGCCCTGCGCATCGAAGCCCTTGATCAGGACGACCCGTGTGGACGGGCGCATGCGCTTGTCGACCGTGGCCAGGGTCATCGCATTCGGCTCGGGTACTTGTGCAGCAATCGCTTCGGCGAGCCATTTCGAAAACTGCTCGCCGGGGTCGGCATGCGACGCCTCCTCGCTGAGTTCGGCACGCTCGTAGCTTTTTCGAAGGTCGCTAAGTTGGGTCATCGTCGGTGCCTGGGGTATAGGTGGGTTGAAGAATGCTGGCGCCCCGCAACCGGGATGCGCACTGCAAATGCGGGAGGGCGGCCATGACTCCAATGATCATGGGGTATATCGAGATGCCATGACCCTTAATGCGAAAGTCGCGTATGCGACTCACGAACCTCCCTTCTCCCCCTGCGGGAGAAGGGCCGGGGGAAGGGGGGGGGACGGTCATGACTTTCATCATCCGGGGTATCTCGACTGACATGATCGTTAGCCAGCCTTCGCGCAGGACATTGCGCTTCTCTTTTACGACCAGTTGGTGCTTGTCGCTGGCTGGCGATTCGAGGCGCAGCGAGAAGTCCATCAGTTCGTCGCGTCGGAAAGCGAGTACGCGGATGCTTTCGCCCGCTTGCCGCCGGCACAACAGGCGTTCGAGAGAATCGGGCGTAACCCGCAGGCCGTCGATGGCTATCAACAGGTCGCCGGCCGAGAGACCGGCTGTCTGAGCAGGGCTTCCTGCGTACACCGTCGCCAGGCGCACTTCCCGGCCGTCAGTGCTGATTTTTGCGCCAAGCGTCGGCGTTGTCGACGCTTTTTGGCGTAACAGCTGGATACCGAACGGTTTCAGCAGTGGCGCCAGCGCGAGCTCGCTTGTGCCGTGTATCGCCGTGGCGAAAAACTGCGCCAGGTCGAGGCCGGACAGCTCTTCGGCGAGCAAGCGGATGTCATCGTCACCGACACCGACGCCGCCGTAAGCAGTGCGTTCGCCGTGCCGTAGCCAGAGCGCACGCATGACGTCGTCAAGAGATACCCGGTTCCTGGTGCCGGCACGCAGCCTGAGGTCCAGAGCCAGGGCGACCAAAGCGCCCTTGGCGTAGTAGCTGACCACCACGTTGGGTGTGTTCTCGTCCGGTCGGTAGAACTTGGTCCAGGCGTCGAAACTCGACTCGGCCAGCGTTTGCCGCTTGCGGCCCGGGTCGCGGAGGACCTTGTCGATCGTTCGCGCGACCAATCCCAGCCACTCCTCCAGTTCGATCAAGCCGCAGCGCAGCAGCGCCAGATCGTCATAGTACGAGGTAAAGCCTTCGAAGGCCCACAGCAGTGTGGTGTAGTTCTCTGCATCGAGATCGCAGGCGGTGAATGCGGCGGGGCGGATACGCTTGATGTTCCAGCTGTGAAAGTACTCGTGGCTGCACAGTCCCAGGAAAGTGCGGTAGCGCTCGGGCGTTCCCTGCATGCCCGGGTAGGGCAGGTCGTCGCGGGCGCAGAGCAGCGCCGTCGAGGCGCGGTGTTCGAGACCCCCGTAGCCGTCGTCGATGACGGTGATCAGAAACAGGTAGTGCGGCATTGGTGCGGGCTCGCCGAAAAATCGGATCTGCCATTCACAAAGGCGCGTCAGATCGGCCGTGAGCCGTGCCAGGTCGCAGTCGTGGCGCCCGCTGATGACTACCTCCTGCGGCACTCCGCAAGCGCTGAACGTAGCCAGCGTGAAGCCGCCCATCTCCACCGGATGGTCAATCAATTCCGCGTAGTTGGCAGCACGGTAGACGCCGAAGCCGTGCCGGTCGGCGGCACCTTTTTCGCCTTCGGCAGGCGCTAGCGCGGTCGCCACACGCCAGTCGCGATAGCGCTTGCCAAGCGGCCGCTGGATATCCACCAGGCAGGGTAGATGCTCGTGACCAAGGGCGCGCAGAAAAACGCTGCTGCCGTTGAAAAAAGCGTGTGTCTGGTCGAGGTGCGCGCCGCGTACCGAAAGGTCCCAGGCGTAGACTTCGCAGATCACCGTCAGCGCGGACAGTTTTTTGCCCATCGGCATGGCCTGCCAGCTGTGCTTGTCGATCTTGTCGAGACGTACTGGCTTGCCCACAGACTCGGCGCGGATCGACACGATGTGGCGCGCGAAGTCCCGAATCAGGTAGCTGCCGGGGATCCAGGCGGGCAGGGAAAAGCGCTGGCCGCTTGGGTCGGCGTTAGCCAGCGTGCAGCGCACCTCGAAAATGTGCGCCTCCGGGTGGCTCGGGCGGATGCTGTAGAAGATGCTCGCGGGCTTCATCGGGCGTTTTCTCTTATCGTAGGGTGGCACGGTGGGAATTGTAAGGCTTCTGTACTGTTCGCCAGGCAGTGGTCGCCGTCTCGGCGGTGCAGCAGAGGAGGTGTCGCTACGCCGACGCCGCGCCTGTCGGTCAATCCGCTGACGCTTCAACGACCTGAGCAACGCTAGGATCCCGGCGCAAGTCGTGCCACAATGATTTCACCGGGAATAGGCCCGAAGAGAAATTTGTTTGGCTAGAGCGGAAGGGGGTTTGAGCGAGGCATGAAGGTGATCGGAAATTCAAACGGCCTACTTTTCGCAGTAGCTTTGGCGACTGTATTGCTGTCTTCCCCCGCCATGGCCGAGGCGCAGAGCAAGTCCCAGGCACAGAGCAAGTCCAACAAGGCCCAGCCCAAGGCCCAGGCGCAGCCCCGCGAGCTGGTGGGGGTGCTGAAGAAAATCAAGGATACCGGCGTGATCTCGCTCGGCCATCGGGCAGCCTCGATTCCCTTCTCATACTATGACGGCGAGCGGCAGGTCATCGGCTATTCACAGGATCTGGTGCTGAAGGTGGTCGAGGCGATCAAGGCGGACCTGAAGATGGCCACAATCGAAATCAAGTTGGTGCCTGTTACTTCGTCGAACCGCCTGGAAATGGTCGTGGACGGCTTGGTCGACATCGAATGTGGTTCGACCACCAACAACACCAAACGCCAGAAAAAGGTCAGCTTCTCGACGACGATTTTCATCATCGGTACGCGTCTTCTGACCAAGAAGGACTCCGGGGTCCTGGATTTCCCTGAGCTGTCGGGCAAGAACGTGGTCACCACCAAGGGAACGACCTCGGAACGTCTACTGCGCGAGATGAACGACAGCAAGAAAATGAACATGAGTATCATTGCCGCCAAGGATCACGGTGAGGCGTTCCTGATCCTCGAAACGCGGCGCGCGGCCGCGTTCATGATGGATGACGCACTGCTCTACGGGGAATTGGCCAAAGCCAAGAAGCCCGAGGACTGGGCAGTGGTCGGCACGCCGCAATCGTTCGAGGCCTACGGCTGTATTCTGCCCAAGGATGACGTGCCCTTCAAGGATGTCGTCGATCGCGCGCTGACCAAGGCCATGACCTCCGGCGAGGCAGAGAAGATTTACGCCAGATGGTTCCTGCAGCCGATTCCGCCGAAAGGTCTGAACCTCAACTTTCCGCTGTCCGATGCCATGAAGGAACTTTACAAGGCGCCAAACGACAAAGCCTTCGATTAACGGCGCATCGCCCGGGGTCCGCACGGTCTTCGGAATCGCAACTGAAGGAGAAGCTCATGTTCAACAAAGCACTCAACCGCTGGCTGGTAACCTTCGCTTCGCTGCTGGTTCTCAGTGCTGCGTCACTCGCGGCCGAAAAGCCGAACATCGTCATCCTCGCCACTGGCGGCACTATCGCCGGTGCCGGTGCCGATGTGACCAACAGCGCGACCTATCAGGCCGCAAAGGTGCCGGTGGACCAACTCGTGGCCGCCATTCCGCAGTTGCAGACGATTGCCAATGTGCGCGGCGAGCAGGTCTTCCAGATCGCGTCGGAGAGCTTCACCAACGACAATCTGCTGACTCTCGGCAAGCGCGTGGCGGCGCTCGTCAAACAGACTGACGTCGATGGCGTGGTGATTACGCACGGCACCGATACGCTCGAAGAGACCGCTTACTTTCTGACGCTGGTGGTGCACACGGACAAACCCATCGTCCTGGTCGGCTCGATGCGACCGGGTACCGCGATGTCGGCCGACGGCAACCTGAATTTGTACAACGCGGTCAGCGTGGCAGCCAGCAAGGACGCCCGTGGCAAGGGCGTGTTGGTGACCATGAACGACGAGATCAATAGCGGCCGCGATGTCGCCAAAGTCATCAATCTCAAGACAGAAGCATTCAAGAGCCCCTGGGGACCCCTGGGCATGGTTGTCGAAGGCAAGAACTACTGGTTCCGCCTGCCGGTCAAGCGGCACACCATGAACTCGGAGTTCGATATTGAGAAGATCGACTCGCTGCCATCGGTGGGCATCGCCTATGGCGCGGGCAATGTGTCGGATACCGCCTACCGCGCCTTGGGGGCGAGTGGTGCCAAGGCGATCATCCATGCCGGGACCGGCAATGGTTCGGTGGCCAAGGCCGTTGTGCCGGCGCTGCAGGAAATGCGTGCTCAGGGCATCCAGATCATCCGTTCGTCGCACGTCAATGCGGGTGGCTTCGTGCTGCGCAACGCCGAACAACCCGACGACAAGTACGACTGGGTGGTGGCGCACGACCTCAATCCGCAGAAGGCAAAAATTCTTGCCGCGGTGGCCTTGACCCAGACGCAGGATAGCAAGGAACTGCAGCGCATCTTCTGGGAGTACTGATTACTGATGCGCTGATTCTGCGCGTGCCTGCGGGCGGGGCGGCCGCGACCGGCCACTCCGCCAGAGAGAAGCGCCGACTCGCGTCGCCTGCGATCGGCGCTTCTCTCTGCGCCTCTCGACAGCAAGCGCGGCGATATCTCTCATGGCCGCCTACGGCAAGCGAAAAGCGGCATCTTGCCTTCGTGGCCGCGGTCGCGGTTCTGTTGCGCAGCCAGGACGTGTCGGCGCGCCACCGGTCGCATTCCTCGCCAGCGCAAATGCGCTCCGAGCCTCGAGCCGAGGGACTCGTAATTGCCCTGGCGTTTGCTTCCACGCCGGGGAGGGGGCTTACCCGATCGCGGCCTGACTTGCAGTTCAGGCGTGGCTTGCCTTTTCTGAAGACCGGTCAAGCCGGGCTGAGTAGCACTGGATGAATAAATAAACTAGGAGAGCGGCATGGTATTGACCAATGAATCCACCCTCAATCTGCGGCGCAACCTGCGCGAGATCGCGGAGCAGCAGAATCTGCCCGCGCGCATCAACGAGTACCTCGAATGCTACTTCGGTGATGGCGAACTGAGCGACTCCAGTGACGCCAGCCCGGAAGAGCTCCTCGGTGCAGCTGTCCAGCATTTTCGCCTGGGCGACGCGCGGCCACCGGGGAAAGCCGCTGTCGCTCTGTACACTCCGGATTTTGACCGCCACGGTTGGCATTCGCCGCACACGGTGATCGATGTCGTGACCGACGACATGCCCTTTCTGGTCGATTCGATCACCATGGTCGTGTACCGTCATGGTCTGGTCATCCATCGCTTGCTGCATCCTCTGCTGGCCACCGAGCGAAACGTGGAGGGGCAGTTGCAACACACTTTGCCGCGCGGTGCCACCGGCAGCCAGCCGGAATCTTGGATCCACCTCGAGATCGACCGCGTTGGCGACGGACAGCTGCTTGAACGGCTGCGCCAGGAGATCGCCAGCGGTCTCCTCGATGTGCGCGCGGCGGTCGAAGATGTCGCCGCCATACAGAGCTGCATGCAACAAGCGTACGACGAGATGATCACCATTCCGGGTCCAGAGTGCGATGAAGCAGGGGCGTATCTGCGCTGGATCGGGGTCAACAATTTCGTCTTTCTCGGTTATGCCGACTACCTCGTCAGCCCGGAAAGCGGCACGCTCGCGCGCGTTGCGGACAGCGGACTCGGTATCCTCCGTCACGCCGACCACCAAGGCTTTGGCCATTGCCTGGCCGGATTTCAGGGCGCCGTTGCTGCGTTGGCCGGAGATCCCTCGCCGCTGATCCTGGTCAAGACCGACGCGCGTTCGACTGTTCACCGTGCGGCCTACCTCGACTTCATCGGCGTCAAGCGTTATGACGCTGGCGGCCAGGTCATCGGCCTGCGTGCTCTGGTCGGTCTGTACACGGCGCATGTCTATCACGTGGCGGCAACCGACATTCCGATCCTGCGGCGTAAGATTTCTGCAGTCAGGGAAGCCATCGGCTTTATCCCGCGCAGTCACCGCGAAAAAACCCTGCTCAATGTCCTCGAAACCTATCCCCGCGATGAGTTGATCGAGATCGCGCAGGGCGACCTGATGGCCGCTGCACATGGCATCGTTTCGCTGCACGAACGCGAGCAGGTGCGCGTCTTCATGCGTAACGACGCCTGGGGGCGCTACGTTTCGGTGATGGTGTACATGCCGCGCGACCATTTCGATACCCGCTTGCGCAAACGAATTTCGGCGCTGCTTAACGAAACGTTGCTTGCCGAAAGTGTCGATTTCTTTATCATGCTCGGCGAATCTCGGCTGGCGCGCATTCACTTCATCGTGCACACGCCGCTTGGCACCACCTACGACTACGATGCACAGGCCATCGAGAGGCAGGTTGCGCGCATCGTTCGTGGCTGGGCCGACGAACTGAAACACAATCTCATCGGGCATTATGGCGAGGAACGGGGCAATGCCCTCTTGCGCCGCTACGGTTCCGAATTGCCGCAGTTCTATCAGGAGCGTGTCACGCCCGCTTCTGCGGTGTCCGACCTGGAGCGTCTGGAAGCGGCCGAAAGCAGCGGCCGGGTCGAAGTGAAGCTTAGCGCCGCGCAAGGTGATGACGGTTCGCACCAGCACGTGAAACTGTTCCGCCGCGGTCGCCCGCGACCGCTGTCGGCGATCCTGCCCATTCTCGAAAACCTCGGGCTGACGGTACTTTCGGAGCAACCGTTCAAGTTGCCACAGAGTGATCTGCACCTCGCTGATTTCGCTGTCCAGCTCCCTGACCCGGCGGCACTCGACGACGACAGCACGCGGCGAGCCTTCGTCGAATTGCTTGAAAGCCTGCTCCGCAACGAAGCAGAGAACGACGGTTTCAACCGGTTGGTCCTGCTCGCTGGTCTCAACGGCCGGCAGATCGGCATTCTGCGCGCCTATCGCCGGTATCTGCTGCAGGCTGGACTGCCCTTCAGCCAGACCTACATCGAGCAATGTCTGGCGACCCATTTCAGCATTACCCGTGCTCTGGTCGACCTCTTCGAAGCGCTGTTCTCGCCAGCGGCAGACGACGCGCGTGCGAAAGCCATTTCCGAGGAACTGAGCGCGGCCTTGCTGCAGGTCAGCAATCCCAACGACGACCGCATCCTCGCCGCCATGCAGACGGTGATCGAAGCCACCCTGCGCACCAATGCCTACCAGTCAGCCATTGACGGAAAGGCACGCGACTACCTGTCACTGAAGCTTTCCTCGCGCGATATCCCCTTCCTGCCCGAGCCGAAGCCGCTCTACGAGATCTTTGTCTACAGCGATCGGGTCGAAGGGGTGCACCTGCGCGGTGCGCGGGTGGCGCGTGGCGGTTTGCGCTGGTCTGACCGGATGGAAGACTTCCGTACCGAGGTGCTTGGTCTGGTCAAGGCCCAGATGGTCAAGAACGCGGTGATCGTTCCGCTGGGTTCGAAAGGGGGCTTCGTTTGCAAGCGGCCGCCACCGGTCAGCGACCGGGAAGCTTTCCAGGCCGAAGGGGTTGCCTGTTATTCGACTTTCATCCGCGGTCTGCTCGATCTGACCGACAACCTCGTGGACGGCCAGGTCGTTCCTCCACCCGGCGTGCGCCGTCGTGACGGTGATGACGCCTATCTGGTGGTCGCCGCCGACAAGGGGACGGCGACCTTTTCGGACATCGCCAACGGCATCGCCATCGAGTACGGCTTCTGGCTTGGTGATGCTTTCGCCTCAGGCGGTTCGGTGGGTTACGACCACAAGAAAATGGGTATCACCGCCCGCGGCGCCTGGGAAGCGGTCAAACGGCATTTCCGGGAGCTGGGGCTGGATACGCAAACGCAGCCCTTCACGGTCGTCGGCATTGGCGACATGTCGGGGGACGTCTTTGGCAATGGCATGCTGCTCTCGCCGCAAATCAGGCTGATCGCCGCTTTCGATCACCGCCACCTGTTCCTCGATCCGAATCCGGATCCGGCACCGAGCTACGCCGAGAGGCAGCGGCTGTTCGCGCTGCCGCGTTCGTCGTGGGCGGACTACGACCCGGCGCTGATTTCCACGGGCGGCGGCATCTGGTCGCGCAGCGCCAAGGCCATTCCACTGTCGCCAGAAGTGCGTTCGTGGCTGGGTACTGCAGCGATCCAGCTGCCGCCGCACGAGTTGATCAAGATCATCCTGCAGGCACCGGTCGATCTGCTTTACAACGGTGGTATCGGGACCTACGTCAAGGCCAGTAGCGAGAGTCATCAGGAAGCCAATGATCGTGGTAACGACGTTTTGCGGGTCGATGCCAGTCAACTGCAGGCGCGGGTGATTGGTGAAGGCGGCAACCTCGGGCTGACTCAGCCCGGCCGTATTGAGTTCGCGCTGCACGGCGGCCGCATCTTCACCGACGCCATCGACAACTCGGCGGGGGTGGACTGCTCCGACCACGAGGTCAACATCAAGATCCTGCTCGCCGGCCTGATCAGTCGTGGTGACGTGACCGGCAAGCAGCGCGACACCCTGCTCGCCTCGATGACCGACGAGGTCGGGCGCCTGGTGCTGGCCGACAACTATCAGCAGACGCAGGCGATTGCGCTTGAAGCGGCGGCGGGCGTTGAGCTGATCGAAGCGCACGGACGTTTCATCCGCACTCTCGAAGCGAAAGGTGCTTTGCGCCGCGCCATCGAGTCATTGCCTGACGACAAGCGCCTGGCCGAGCGTGCGCAGCAAGGGCGCGGCCTCAGTGCACCGGAGCTCTCGGTTCTCCTGGCCTATGCCAAGATCACCCTGAAGGAAGCCATTCTGGCTTCGCAGCTGCCCGACAACAAGGACGTTTACGAGTTGCTGGTGAACTACTTCCCTGCCGCTGTGCTCGGACAGTGCAGCGATTTGCTGCCAGCGCACCCCTTGAAGCGTGACATCATCACCACCCAGCTGGTCAATCGTCTGGTTAACCGCATGGGGACGATCTTCGTCATGGAGGTCAGCGACGAGACCGGCGCTTCACCGGAGCAGGTCGCCGGCGCCTGGTACGCCGCCAGCAGCGTGCTCGATGCGGAATCACTATGGCGCGATGTCGAATCCCTGGACCTGGCAATCGACGCGGTGGCGCAGATGGCCCTGATGGTCGAGCTGCGGACGATGACCGGCGCGGCAACTCGGCTGCTGGTGACACAGCATGTCGGCGGTGCTTCGATTGGCGAAATGGTCGCCGAGTACCGGCCCGCGGTGGTCGACTGCATGGACCGTATTCGGGTCGCTGGGAGCGGGGCGCAGGGGCTTACAGCGCTGCTCGAAGCGCGTGCGCAGATCGTCGCCGCGTTCGAGTTGGTGAATCTTGCGCGTGCCTGTGCCTTCCCCTTGGTTCAGGTTGCCGGCGCACTCCGCGAATTGGCCGAGAAGCTCGACCTGGACTGGCTGGGTGCGGCGATCAATCGACTTCCAGCCGGCAACCGCTGGCAGGCACGAGCACGTGCCCAGCTCTCGGCCGAGTTGACCGGTCTTCGCCAGCAGCTCTTGCAGCAGGTCTTGGGCGGCTCCATGCAGCCTACCGAGCAGGCCAGTGCCGTGATTGACGAGCTGAAGAGCAACGTGCCGCAGGATCTGGCCATGCTCTCGGCGGGTCTGGCAGAGGCCAGGCGTCTGTTGGTCTCCTGAAGCGACCGAGGCAGGAGCTCTCGTTCATGTGGCGGGATCTCCTGCCTGTGCCTTGAGTGCCAGGTCGCCGGGTCCTTGCGCCGTTCTGGCAGCCATAATTATGAATTGCGCCGAGACCCGGGAAGGGTTTTGGTGTAGAATTGCTTGCCCGCTGCGAGGCTTTCACAGGCTCGCAAATCCCCTCAGGATTCTTGATGCCGCTGCCCGCACCCACTGCCGAACGCACCCGTATGCACGTCCGCAGCGTCCAGCTCGGCGGCTACAAGCGTAATGATGGTTGTTGGGATATCGAGGCACGACTGGTGGACTTCAAGGAGCACGACTATCCGCTGTCGTCGGGCTTGCGCAAGCGAGGTGAAGCGGTGCACGACATCTCGGTGCGGGTGGTCATTGATGCCCAGATGAATATTCTGGATGCGTCGGCCTGTATCGACGCGATGCCGTACAGCGGATATTGCGATCAGATTGCTCCCGATTACTCGCAGCTGATCGGCCTCAATCTCTTTCATGGCTTCCGGACGGCAGTCAAGAATCTCTTCCGCAGCACGCGTGGTTGCTCGCATATCAGCGAGTTGGTGAGCTTCTTGCCGACCGCGGCGCTGCAGACCTTCGCCAGTGACGTGCGCGACAGCGACGATAGCGGGCACAAGCCCTATCAGCTTGATCGTTGCCACGCGCTGGAGTCGCATTCGGACGCGGTTCGGCGCTATTACCCGCGCTGGTACCGTGGCCAGAAGCCCGGGTAGGATACTCTGCCTGCGGTTCGTTACTTTCGTTCCACTCGTTCCACTGGTTACACTTCGCAACCTTAACTCAAGCAAGGAAAGCGCATGAAAATTCACGAATATCAGGGTAAGCAACTCCTGAAGAAATTCGGCGTTGCCGTTCCGCGCGGGGTCTTCTGCCAATCCGTCGATGAAGCGGTCAAGGCAGCCGAATCCCTGGGAGGCAATCTCTGGGTCGTCAAAGCCCAGATTCACGCTGGCGGTCGTGGTAAAGGCGGTGGTGTGAAGGTCGCCAAGTCGCTGGACGAAGTCCGCGAGTTTGCCGGCCAGATTCTCGGCATGCAGTTGGTGACGCACCAGACCGGTCCGGTTGGCCAGAAAGTCCGCCGCCTGCTGATCGAAGAGGGTGCCGATATCCGCAAGGAGTACTACGTTGCCGCGCTGACCGATCGTACGACGCAGACGGTGGCGATAATGGCCTCTTCCGAAGGCGGTATGGATATCGAGAAGGTCGCTCACGATACCCCCCGAGAAAATCCTCAAGGTCTTCGTCGACCCCGAGGAAGGTTTGAGCGCCAAGCAGGCAGCTGAACTCGCTACCGGCATTGGCGTTCCCGCCGCATCGGTCGACAGCGCTGTCAACGCGCTGCAGGGGCTCTTCAAGTGCTACATGGAAACCGACGCCTCGCTGGCCGAGATCAACCCGCTGATTCTTGAAGGTGATGGCAACATCAAGGCCATCGACGCCAAATTCAACTTCGACTCCAATGCCCTCTATCGGCAGCCCGAGATCATGGCTTTCCGCGACCTCGACGAAGAGGACCCTGACGAGCTCGAGGCATCCAAGCACGATCTTTCGTACATTTCGCTTGACGGCAATATCGGCTGCCTGGTGAACGGTGCGGGTCTGGCCATGGCGACCATGGATACCATCAAGCTCTTCGGCGCCGAGCCAGCCAACTTTCTCGACGTTGGTGGTGGCGCAACCACCGAAAAAGTCACCTCGGCGTTCCAGATCATGCTCAAGAATCCCAAGGTCAAGGGAATTCTGGTCAACATCTTCGGTGGCATCATGCGCTGCGACACCATCGCCACCGGCGTTGTTGCGGCAGCCAGGGAAACACACATCGCGGTCCCGCTGGTGGTGCGTATGAAGGGAACCAACGAAGATATCGGCAAGAAGATCCTGAGCGATTCCGGTCTGCCAATCATCACTGCGGATTCAATGGCTGATGCCGCCACCAAGATCGTTGCTGCGGTCAAGTAAGGAGCCAACATGTCGATTCTGATCAACAAAGACACCAAAATCATCACCCAGGGCATGACCGGCAAGACCGGGCAGTTCCACACCGAGAAGTGCCAGGAGTACGCCAACGGCAAGAATTGCTTCGTTGCCGGCGTCAACCCCAAGAAAGCCGGCGAGAGCCTGATGGGTATCCCGATCTTTGGCACGGTCAAGGACGCTGCTGCCGAGACTGGCGCCACTGTTTCGGTGATCTACGTACCGCCGCCAGGTGCGGCTGCCGCGATCTGGGAAGCTGTCGAAGCTGACCTTGATCTGGTGGTTTGCATTACCGAAGGCATTCCGGTCCGCGACATGCTGATGGTTCGCAACCGGATGAAGAAACGTGAAGCCGCCGGCGGCAAAAAGACCCTGCTACTTGGCCCGAACTGCCCTGGCATAATCACCCCGGATGAAGTCAAGATCGGCATCATGCCCGGTCACATCCACCGCAAGGGTCGCATCGGCGTGGTTTCGCGTTCCGGCACTCTGACCTACGAGGCCGTTGGCCAGCTGACCGAAATCGGTCTTGGTCAGACCACCGCCGTGGGTACGGGTGGCGACCCGATCAACGGTCTCAAGCACATCGACATCATGCGTCTGTTCAACGACGATCCTGATACCGATGCGGTGATCATGATCGGTGAAATCGGCGGTCCCGACGAAGCCGATGCTGCTGTGTGGTGCAAGGCGAACATGAAGAAGCCGATCGTTGGCTTCATCGCTGGCGTTACCGCTCCTGCAGGCAAGCGCATGGGCCACGCTGGCGCGCTGATCTCCGGCGGCGCAGATACCGCTGACGCCAAGCTCGCGATCATGGAAGAGTGCGGCTTCACGGTGACTCGCGATCCGTCGGAAATGGGCAAGCTGATCAAGAAGCTGATCTAGGCGCAGCGATCTGGCTGAAGTCCAGCCAAGAAAAAAGGCAGACTGCGGTCTGCCTTTTTTCTTGGCCATTGCCTTGTGCTGATTGGCGCAGGCCATTTCCCGGTAGAATCGGCGATGCAGGCTTTCTGCGAGTTTGATGTTGCGGGCAAGGCAAGTTTGCGTAGCGTCAAATCGCCAGTATTACGCGTGTTACGGATGCGAGAACAAAATGGCTCTGTTCCTGACTGAAAAAGAGGTTGAGCAGCTGTTGACCATGCCGCTGGCGTTGGCGGCGGTCGAGGCTGCGCATCGCCAGCTTTCGACCACGGCGGCCTGCGATGTGCCGCGGCAGAGGACGCGCCTGCCGCAAACGACGCTGCATATCCTGCAGGGGGCATTGCCACAGCTCGATGCCATTGGCTACAAGGCCTATACCAGCAACCGCTCGGGTGTGCGCTTTCTGGTCCACCTGTTCCAGGCCTCGACCGGCCGCCTGCGGGCGGTGATCGAGCTGACCGCCTGGGTATGATGCGTACCGCTGCCGCTGCCGGCGTCGCCACCCGCTTCCTGGCCCGAGCCGATGCGCAGGTCGCGGGTATCTTTGGTGCCGGCTGGCAGGCGGAGGGGCATGTTGAGGCAATTGCCGCCGTACGGCAGTTGCGACTCGTCAAAGTGTACGCCCGTCGCGCTGATCGACTGGCTGAATTTTGCACGCGCATGGCAGACCGTCTCGGTATCGAAGTCGTCGCGGCTACGTCGCCCGAAGAGGTGGTGCGCGGTAGCGATATTGTCAGTACCGTCACCACCGCATCGACGCCGCTGTTCCATGCCGACTGGCTATCGCCGGGAACGCACATCAATGGCGCCGGCTCCAATTCGCTGATTCGCCGCGAAATCGGCGAAGATGTTCTGAAGCGTTGTTCGGCGATCATCGTTGACAGTGTTCAGACGGCTCTTTGTGAAGCCGGAGACCTCTTGCCCTTGTTCGAGAAAGGCCGCCTGCAGGCGCGTTCCCTGGTCGAACTCGGGGACGTGATCTGTGGTCGGCAGCCGGGACGTTCGACGGCTGCCGAGATCACGCTCTTCGAATCACAGGGCATGGCCGTTCAGGATCTGGCGCTGGCCGTCCGCCTCGAGGCGCTTGCACGTGAGCGTGGTCTGGGTCTCGAATTGCCTTTTGGCGGCTAGTGTTGGCACAATGTCTGCGGCCGGGAGCGCCTGAGCGCTCGAGGCGTTTCTCGCAACGTGAGCCGTGAGTGAAGTGTGGCCGCGTTGGCATGCCGAGCATTGGTTATGGGGGAGAAGACGTGACAAACAGTCTCTTGGGTGTGCTGGAAATGGTTACGCGCACCGACCCCGGACTGGTGCGGGGACAGAACGAGGATTCGGTATTTGCCGACGCTGAGCTGGGCCTGGCAATCCTGGCCGACGGCATGGGTGGCTACCAAGCTGGTGAAGTAGCCAGCAGCATGGCGACGGAACTCCTGTCGAGCGGGCTAGCACGAGCATTCAAGGCCTGTGCGGCGCATACCGCCGATCCTGACACCGGGCAATTGTTTGCCGAGCGAGCGCTGCTTGAACAGATCGCCGTGGTCAACTCGGCCATCTATAGTGCCGCTGAGGGTCAGTCGCGCTTCGGCGGCATGGGCACTACCTTGGTTGCCGCTGTCTTTTGCGACGACCTGATGGTGGTTGCGCATATCGGTGACTCGCGCCTGTATCGACTACGTGGCGAGCAGTTCGTCGCTTTGACTCACGACCACTCCTTGCTGCAGGAGCAACTCGACTGTGGCGAAATATCGGCCGAAGAAGCGCGCTATTCGGTCAACCGCAATTTGGTGACGCGTGCCGTTGGCGTTGATCCAGAGGTGGAGGCCGAGTTGCATTGGCACTCGGTTTACCCGGGCGATGTTTACCTGCTGTGTTCCGACGGCCTCTACGACATGCTCGAAAAAGGCGAGGTTCAGCTCGTGCTGGAGAGGTTTGGCGCCAATCTTGAACTCGCTGCCACGCAGTTGCTACAGCTCGCCAACGACAACGGTGGGGACGACAATATCTCGGTAGTGGTGATCAAGGTCTTGCGCGAGTTTCCAGCTGCCCCGGGGCGCTGGGCGAAGCTCTGGTCGTGGTTTAAATAAGGACGAAACAGGCGATGGCAAAGCTCATTCTCAGCATGGATGGTCTGGTACTCAAGGAAATCCCGCTGCTCAAGGAGCGCATGAGCATTGGCCGCAAGGCGCACAACGACATCCAGATCGACAACATGGCGATCAGCGGTGAACATGCAGCGGTGGTGACCATTCTCAACGACTCTTTCCTTGAGGATCTGAACAGTACCAACGGCACATTGGTCAATGGCCAGTCGGTCAAGAAGCATTTCCTGAAGGACGGCGATGTGATCGAACTGGGCAAGTACAAGATGAAATACCTGGTCGCAGCGGTGGCTCCGGGCGAAACGGCAGACTACGACAAAAGCATGTTGTTTCGCTCAGGGCCGCTGCCCGATGTGGCTACGCTCGGCGATCCGATGGTTGCCGCCGCGGGGCGGCCGGGCGCTGCAGCGCCCGGCACAACCACTCCTGCTGCCGCCATCCAGTTGCTCAGCGGCTCCAACGCTGGCCGCGAACTGCTGCTGACCAAGACCCTGACCACGCTTGGCAAGCCTGGCTTGCAGGTCGCCGTGATTGCCAGGCGGCCGCATGGCTACTTTCTGACACACGTCGAGGGCGCCAGCTTCCCGACCGTGAACGGCCAGGCGCTTGGCGCACAGGCGCATCGTCTGGAAGACCATGATGTGATCGAAATTGCCGGCGTGCGAATGGAATTCTTTATCAAGGCCTGACGGGTTTCGTTTGCTGCTTGCGTGGAGCGCCTGGCGCCCTCACTATGGCAGCCAGGCGGCAGAAAGCGAGCACGGAGGGTGCAGCGGAGCGCTCATGAAAGTCAGGATTCTGGGCTGTAGCGGTGGAATTGGCGGCTGCCATTTGCGAACCACGTCAATGCTGGTCGACGACGATATCCTCGTTGATGCCGGAACCGGGGTCGCGGACCTGTCGCGCGCGCAGCTGGCCCGCATCGACCATGTTTTTTTGACTCATTCGCATCTCGATCACATCGCTTCGCTGCCCCTGCTGATCGATTCGGTCAGCGATCTGCGCGAGAAGCCGCTGCGCGTCTATGCGACCGCGGCAACCCTGGCGATCATTGCCAAGCACATTTTCAACTGGGCCATCTGGCCTGATTTCAGCGTTATCCCGAGTCGTGAGAACGCAGTCATGCAGTACCAGACTATCGATCTTGGGCGCTCGGTCCGCCTCGGAGAGCGAACGATTACCGCGTTGCCGGCCGAGCATACGGTTCCTGCGGTGGGTTATCAGCTTGACTCGGGGTCGGGCTGTCTGGTGTTTACCGGTGATACAACGGTCAATGATTCCTTTTGGCCGGTGGTCAACCGCATTGCCAATCTACGCTATCTTTTGATCGAAACGGCCTTCGCAAACCGCGAACAGCGGCTGGCCGAGATTTCCAAACACCTTTGCCCGAGCATGCTCGCCGACGAGTTGCACAAACTGACGATCAAGCCGGAGATTTATATTAGCCATCTCAAGCCAGGCCAGGCCGAATTGACCATGGCTGAAATTCAAGCCTGCGCCAGCGACTTCCGGCCAACGAGGCTGCAGAACAATCAGATTTTCGAATTCTGATGTTCTGACGTTCTGACTTTTTTCAACCGCCGGCGGCGACTGGCAAATGGCTTGCTGTGAAGCGGGCGGCTGTGGGGATGATATCGTCAAGCAGAAGGGGTTCTTGCGCCTGCGTAATGGGCAGTGAATGCGGGCTTCTCGTGGCGGAGGTCGGCGCGCTGCGCGTTCGGCGCACTCACTCTGGCTTGCGGTAGATTGTCGGTTTGACGACCGACAACTGGTCGCTGACGCCGTTCAGCGATTCGGAATGGCCAACGATGAAGTAGCCGCCGGGAAGCAGTCGCGGTAGGAGATTGGCAACCACTTTACGCTTGGTCTCGGCATCGAAATAGATCATGACATTGCGTACGAGTATGACATCGAAACTGCCAACCGCCGGGCTGATTGGTAGCGTCAGATTGACCTGTGCGAAGCGTACCTGCTGGCGGATTCGGGGCGCGATCTGGAAAGTCTCGTCGTTGCCTCGCTCGCCGGGCAGGCAGTATTTGCGCCGATAGGCTTCGGGGATGCCTTCGTTGCGGTTGACCGGGTAGCAGGCGGTGCGCGCCTTGGCCAGCACCTGCGTGCTGATATCCGACCCAAAAACCTCCCACGCGCTGTTGGGAAGCGCTTCGGCAAGTACCATGGCCACGCTGTAGGCCTCTTCACCGCTGGAACTGGCGGCGCTCCAGACGCGAAAGCTCCGGGGTTGTTCGCGGCTGCCAAGCACGTCGTCGCGCAAGAAGTCGAAGTGTCTCGATTCTCGGAAGAAGTAGGTCTCGTTGGTGGTCAGCAGATCTACCATTGTCTGCTGCTCGTCCGGGTGCTGGCCGTTGCTGAGCAGGCGATAGTAGTCGCCGAAACTGGCGAGTTGACGTTCCCGAAGGCGGCGCTGCAAGCGGCCAACGAGAAGAATCTTCTTGCTGTCCGCGAGATTGATGCCGGCAATCCTGTAGATTAGTCGCTGGAAAAGAGCGAACTCTTGGTCGGTGATCGGTGCTTGCTCCATCAATACCTCGCTCACGGTCATGATATGTCGACATACCCCAGATCATGAAAGTCATGACCGTCGCCCGTGCCTGCAGCGTGCATTCGGCTCGCACGCCGGATTGTTCGACGGGCAGGGAGCAGGCTCCCTGAATTCCCCGCCTCACTCCGCCGGCCCGGCCACCGAGGGGGGGGAGGGGAGATTCGTGAGTGGCCTGCGCGACTTTCATGTTCAGGCGATTGCCGCCAGACGGCCGGGCTGCCCGTCTCGCTGATCCCCTCTCGGCGGGCGCCGATTGCTGCCTTTACGGACGCTTCTCGCCAAGACGGCGGCTGGCGCTGCTCAGCGACGTCAATGCTCCTCCATGAGGGCGTTTGTCGCAAGCCCACTCTTTTTGGTGTGGCGGCACTGACCATGAAAGTCGGCTGCGCGACTTCCATGGTCAGTGTTGTCTCAAGATGTGATGACCTTTTGGTGCTGGTGCTACCCAAGTGTGGCAATTTTTTTGTCTTTCTATATCAGCGTGTTATAGTGTTTTCTATGTTTTTGTGTGCGATGACCCTAAAGAAATGCTGCGAACTGTGCGTTATTCCTCTTGTTGAGCGCACTGAAGCAAGTATTCTCCTTCCATTCACAGGGGGCTTGCGACGATCAACAGCACTTGAGCGCTGCCTGCCGCTAGGCAACACTAGCGCCTGCGTATCGTTGTTATGATTTGGGCATGAGGCGTTACGGCGCTCTGCGCCGCGTTACCGAGGAGCTGTGGCACGCCAACGTGAACCAGAAGCAACAGGCAATGCTGGCCGGGCGCGAGGCTTTCGCGGCTCGGGACAATTCAACTATACTGTGGCGCGCTTTACGATACCCGTCAGCGCAATGTCGTGGGGATTTGCCGCATTCCGCTTCCAGGCCGGCGGCTACAAAAGGAGAGGGTCATGGTTTCACGCTTGCATCATGTCGTTGGCGCTGCGTTGCGTTGGCTTGTGTTGGGCGTCGTCGGCGCACTTGCCGTTGGCTGCGCATCGTCCGACTTTCCGCCCGCCCCGGAGGTCGCCGCTTCACCGGATTATCGCTACCTTATCGGGCCTGGCGACAACGTGAATATCATCGTCTGGCGCAACCCCGAGCTTTCCATGTCGGTTCCCGTACGTCCCGACGGGATGATTGCCGGTCCCTTGATCGAGGATATGCCGGCGATGGGCAAGACGCCGACGACGTTGGCGCGTGATATGGAGAAGGCGCTCGGCGTCTTCATCCGCGATCCGGTGGTGACGGTCGTGGTGACTAGTTTTGTCGGCAGCCAGAGCGAGCAGATTCGCGTCGTTGGCGAAGCGTCGAAGCCGCAGGCACTCCCCTATCGCCAGAAGATGACGTTGCTTGACGTGATGATTGCGGTTGGCGGCTTGACCGATTTTGCCGATGGCAACAGCGCGACCTTGCTACGCGCGTCCGACGACAATAAACAGTACGGTGTTCGCCTTACGGATCTGATCCGCCGGGGCGATATATCGGCCAACGTCGATGTCAAGCCTGGCGATGTGCTGATCATTCCTCAGAGCTGGTTCTGATGATGGTCTGGTATCTCTTTTGATGCCTGCCTTGACATGTTTCCTCCGCTGCCGGTGATTTTCGTCATCTCGCCGGCACTCCTCGAACCGATACCGATAGAGTCTGAATCCGATGGATGAACTGCTTCGACAAGCGACAACAATACTGCTCGGCATGTGGAAGCGTCGTTGGCTGGGGATCATCGTCGCCTGGATCGTTGCTCTGGCGAGTGTGGCGGCGGTGCTGGCGATACCCGACAAGTACGAGGCTTCGGCGCGAATTTTTGTCGATACCCAGTCGATCCTGCGGCCGCTGATGGCCGGGCTGGTTACGCAACCCAATATCGACCAGCAGGTGATGATGCTGAGCCGCACGCTGATCACCCGGCCCAATGTGGAAAAGCTGATCCGCATGGCAGATCTCGACCTCGGAGTCGAGTCGAAGGCCGAGCGCGACGCGCTGGTAGAGAGGCTGATGGCGTCGCTCAAGATTGCCAATACCTCGCGCGACAATATCTATAACATCAACTATCGCGACACGCAGCCAGAGAATGCAAAACGCGTGGTGCAGTCGCTGGTCTCGATTTTTGTCGAATCGAATCTCGGTGATGCGCGCAAGGATTCGGAATCGGCGCGCCGATTCATCGACGAACAGATCACGACCTACGAAAAAAAAGCTCCGAGAGGCGGAGGCCAGGCTCAAGGAGTTCAAGTTGCGCAACCTGGAAACCCAGAGTATCGAGGGCAAGGACCACTTCACTCAGATGAGCGAGGCCGGCAGGCTTCTCGAGCAGAGCAAACTCGCTTTGCGTGAGGCCGAACAGTCCCACGAGGCGCTTACTCGCCATCTCCTCGGCGAGGAGCCGTCACTCCTGTCTGCCCCACCAATGCAGGAGAACATCTCCGGAGTGTCGATCCCTGAGATCGACAGCCGACTGGACGCCATGCAGCGCAATCTCGACGCCATGCTGCAGCGGTTTACAGAAAAGCACCCGGATGTGCTCAGTGTCCGCCGCCTGATCACGGAACTCGAAGAGCAGAAACGGGAGCAGATCAAGGCCCGGCGCCTGGCGGCATCGTCGAATCCCTCGACGCCTATGTCGACCAATCCGGTGCACCAGCAACTGGCAATTTCGGTATCCGAGGCCGAGGCGACCATTGCCGCCCTGCAGACCCGCGTCGCGGAGTATCAGGTGCGCTACGACCGCATGCAAGAGGCGGTCAAACTGATGCCGCAGATCGAAGCAGAGTTTGCCCAACTCAACCGTGACTACGAGATCAACAAGAAAAACTACGAGCAACTGGTTCAACGTCGTGAGTCGGCCAACATGGGTAGCGAGATCACTAACACCGTCGGGGTTGATTTCCGACTGATCGACCCGCCGCGTGTGTCGCCGAAGCCGGTCGCGCCGAACCGTAGCCTGTTCCTGCCACTGACCTTGCTTATTGCGCTGGCTGCTGGCGTGGCTGTGACCTTCGCTGCCAGTCAGCTTCGGCCGGCGTTCTTCGATTCGCGCACCCTGCGAGAAGCCTGCAGCCTGCCTCTTCTGGGGACGGTGTCCCTGCTCACCGATGAAATAATGAAACGTAGCCAGCGCCGCGATCTGATCCGTTTTTCTGCGGCCTGTATTTCGCTGGTCGGTGCCTATGCTGCGGGGCTTCTTGCCTTGTTCCTTTTTTTCCGTCCGTACTGCCTAAGGAAAAGCGATGAGCCTCATTGAACAAGCGGCGAAACGTCTGGCACAGCTGCGCAACGCGGGTGTGGAAAGCAGCGACTCCTTCGCCGATGCCCAGCCATTGCCTTTGGCAGTCCAGGCTGAGCTTGCGGCCGTGGCGCGAGTCGAAGCGGTTGCGGACCTCAAACGTCAGCGTGCCGAGATGTCGACAAGCAAGCCTTCGCTAGCTAATGTGCCGGCTTCGCGGCGTGTCGAAATCGACCTGAATGCGCTGGCGACCAGAGGTATGATCAGCCCGGATGCGCCGCGCTCGCAGATTGCCGATCAGTATCGGGTGATCAAACGGCCCTTGATTGCCAACGCCATGGGTAAGGGTGCCGCACCGGTCAAGCGCGGCAACCTGATCATGGTCACCAGCGCGGTTGCCGGTGAAGGCAAGAGTTTTTCGGCGATCAATCTGGCGATGAGCATTGCCATGGAGATGGACAACACCGTGATGTTGGTTGATGCCGACGTGCCGAAGCCTTCGGTGCTCAAGATGCTTGGTTTGCCCCCATCGCGCGGCCTGCTCGACGTGTTGACCGACGACTCGGTTGATCTCTCGCAGGTGTTGATGAAGACCAATGTCGAAACACTGACTATTTTGCCGAGCGGTACGCAGCACGCGCGGGCGACCGAACTCCTGGCCAGCGGCGGGATGGTCGACCTGCTGGATGAGATGGCTAACCGCTATCCGGATCGGATCATCATCTTTGACTCGCCACCGCTGTTGATGACCACCGAATCGCGAGTGCTGGCTACCCACATGGGGCAGGTGGTGGTGGTCGTGAAGGCAGAAAGCACGGCTTGCCGTGACGTCAAGCACGCCCTGGCTGCCATTGAGTCGTGCCCGGTAAAGCTGATGCTGCTCAACCAGGCGCGTACTAGTAGTCAGGATGGATACGGCTATGGCTACGGTTATGGTTATGGGTATGGCTATGGTTATGGTTCAGACAGTGCTTGATCAAGGCCCGGCCGCGTGCGCCGCACGTGGTCTGAGGCGACAGACGCTTGCTCTTGATGGTGACGCTTTACTCGCCTGGGGCAGGCGTGCGCTTCGGCGCCCGGGCTTCGTTTCTCCGCTGGTCATCGCCCTGGCCTGCGCCGCCGGACCGGTGCAGGCCGCGAACTGGACGATACAGCCATCGATTCAGGTCAGGGAGACCTTGACCGATAACCTCTACCTCTCTTCATCGTCGGACAAGACGGGCGATCTGGTGACCGGCATTACGCCTGGCATCTCAATCAAAGGCGAGGGAAGTCGCGCCAAGCTTCGTCTGGCCTATGGTTATACCGAGCAACTCTATCTCAGGGAGAGCAACCAGAGGAATTCACAGAATTCCCTGAGAGCCATCGGCGCGCTTGAGGCCGTTGAGGACTTTTTCTTCATCGACGCCACGGGGACCATCTCGCAGCAGTATCTTTCAGCCTTCGGTGCCGTTTCGCCGAGCACCGCCAACGTCAATAACAACCAAACCGAGACCTCGAACTACTCCCTGTCGCCGTACGTCCGGGGCACAATGCTGGGGTGGGTGGATTACCTCGTACGCTACCGTCGCAGCACGACCAGCTCGCAGTCAAACTTGGCCTCGGACTACGACGCCAGTGAGTGGACCGGCGTTATCGATGGCTCGACACGTTGGAGTCGCATCACCTGGGCGCTCGATGCGAGCCACGTGCAAAACACCTATTCGCGTGGCCGCGACACCGATGGGTCGCACTATGGAATCACCTTGTCGTACCGCTTCAATCCGCAGTTTCAGGTCTCGCTGCTTGGCGGACGGGAATCGAACGATTACGTCACTCTGGATCAGGAGACCAACTACACTCGCGGTTTCGGTGTCGACTGGACACCCGATTTGCGCACCCAGCTCGCTGCGAAGGTCCGCAACCGTTTCTTCGGAACGGGTTACGACGTCAATTTCCGTCACCGCATGCGCCGCTCTCTGGTGACCTTTCTGGCCAGCAGGGATGTTACATCGCAGCCGTCAGGGGTCTCGAATACTGGGATGGGCAGTAACTACGACGCCAGCTATGCGCTCATCGCGGCAAATAATCCCGAACTCTCTCCCAGCGAGATCGAGGCGCAGGTGACCGAAGCTCTGCAAAGCAGAGGGCTGCCGGCGGATGGTACGGCGGTCAATGGTTACCTGACGGATCGCCAGCAAGTACAGGAGTTGCAGCGGCTCTCATTCGCCATGCTGGGCGCTCGGAATACGGTCACGCTGACCGCGACGCGCAGTGAGCAACAGCCTTTGGGCCTGGTCAACGGCGTGACCAACGATTTTTCGCTTCCGGACAGGGTTCTTCAGCAAGGCGTTTCCATTTCCTGGGGGCATAAGCTCACAGGTTTATCGTCCTTGTCCCTTTCTCTCAGCCAACAACGGAGTACGGGCTATACGGCCGGTTCGCCTGAAACCGAAACGCAGTACGCAAATCTGCTGTTTTCTACCCGCATTGGGCCGAATACCAACGCCAATGTTGGTGCGCGCCGGGTGATTTCCAGTGGTGTGACCAGTTACACGGAGAGTGCGCTGACCGCTGCACTCCTCCATAGTTTTTGATCGGCCGTCATGTACGAATCCTTCTATGGCTTGACCAGCAAGCCTTTCCAGCTGAACCCTGACCCCAGTTTTTATTACGCTTCCAAGCAGCACCGGCGGGCCATGGCCTACCTCGAGTATGGCCTGAATCAGAACGAAGGTTTCATCGTCGTCACCGGCGAGATTGGTGCCGGCAAGACGACGATCGTCCGCGGTCTGCTCAGTGACCTCGACTCAAACAAGGTGGTCGCTGCGCAGCTGGTCACTACCCAGCTCGACGCCGAGGACACGCTACGCATGGTGGCGGCGGCCTTTGGCGTCGGCGGCAAGAACGTTGGCAAGTCGGAGCTGCTGCTGGCCCTGGAAGCTTTTCTGGTCGAGGTGACGAGCC
The DNA here is from genome assembly GCF_012939955.1 of Candidatus Accumulibacter phosphatis. GTDB lineage: Bacteria > Pseudomonadota > Gammaproteobacteria > Burkholderiales > Rhodocyclaceae > Accumulibacter > Accumulibacter delftensis. The sequence goes on along the minus strand of NZ_SPMY01000037.1, from coordinate 6,538 downwards.
AGGGAAAGCGCTGTTTGCTGATTGTTGATGAAGCGCAAAACCTGACGCCGCGTGCGGTTGAGGAGCTGCGCATGCTGTCGAATTTTCAGTTTGGAACGCAGGCGCTGTTGCAGAGTTTCCTGATCGGGCAGCCGGAGTTTCGCAAGGTCATGCAGAGCCCGCAAATGAAGCAGTTGCGTCAGCGAGTGATCGCCGCCTGTCACATCGGCCCGATGGCTCAGGACGAAACACAGGCTTACATCGAGCATCGGCTGAAGTGTGCCGGAGCGCAGGGTTCGCCGCGTTTTGATGCCGGCGCTTTTGAGGCGATCTTCGAGGCTAGTGGTGGCATACCGCGGCGCATCAACGCGCATTGTGATCGCCTGCTGTTGTCCGGCTTCCTGGCCGGCAAGAGCGAGTTTACGCGTGCTGACGTCGAGGAAGTGGCCAGCGAGCTCAAGGAAGAAACACAATCGCCTTCAGTCGTCGCGCCGAACAGCCCCGGCGATGGCAGCGAGAGTGCGGTGCATGCACAGCTGACCGAGAGCGGGATCCTCGATATCGACCTCTCGCGTCTGGAACTCGAGCCCAATATCGCGGAGCGCGCGTCACGCGCCATTGCCGAATTGAAAAGCGGTCAGGCGGACCAGCGGATGATCCGCATCGAGCGCAGCATTGTTCGCCTTGAACGTAGCAATGCAGCGGTTCTTTCGCTGATTCAACAACTGGTCGATGCGGTTCGGGCCAAACAATGAGGGAGAGTGTGATGGCTGACGAGCTGTGGTCTGCCGATCTCGGCCCTGTCGTCTGTGTGGTTGGCGCGCGGCCGAATTTCATGAAGATGGCGCCGATCCTGCGCGCTTTGAGTGCCCACCAGCCGGCCGTGCCGGCGCTTCTGGTGCACACCGGCCAGCACTACGACAATGATATGAGCGACCGTTTGTTCGTCGATTTGCGTCTGCCCCATCCGGATATCAACCTCGAAGTCGGTTCCGGGACCCACGCCGTGCAAACAGCCGACGTCATGAAGCGTTTCGAGCCGGTGCTGGACAGCCAGCGGCCGTCTTGTGTTCTGGTCGTCGGTGACGTGAATTCGACGCTCGCCGGTTCGCTTGCGCCGGCAAACGCGGTCGCATCCCCGAGTTCTGGGATGGCCAGGCGGCACCGAGGATGGTCGCCGACCTCGCTACCTGGCTGCTCGCGCGGCACACGCTGCGTACCGCGTAACGCTGGTCACCTCTTGCGACCCACATCATCATGGACGGCATGACCGTTTCCCTCGTGGTCAATTGGACAACAAGCAGAAAATGTCCGGCCTGCCGATAACCAACGCCCTGACCATCGACGTCGAAGACTATTTTCAGGTCTCCGCGCTGGCCCCGTATATTCCTCGCGAGCAGTGGGATTCGCGCGAGTGCCGCGTCGAACGCAATGTCGAGCGAATTCTTCTGATGCTCGACGAAGCGCAGACACGGGCGACCTTCTTCACGCTCGGCTGGGTTGCTGAACGCTACCCGCAGCTCGTCCGTCGTATCGTCGCCGGTGGACACGAGCTGGCGAGTCACGGTTACGGACATCAGCGTGCCAGCGATCTCAGCGAAGCCGAGTTTTCGGCCGATATCAGCTCGGCCAAAAAGTTGCTGGAAGACATCTCCGGGGAGGAAGTCAAGGGCTACCGCGCGCCGAGTTTTTCGATCGGCGAAGCGAATCTCTGGGCCTTTGACTGTCTCGCCCGCGCCGGCTATCGCTACAGTTCGAGCATCTACCCGATTCGCCATGACCACTACGGCATGCCCAATGCACCGCGTTTCGCGCATCACGTGCGCGACGGACTACTCGAGCTACCGGTGACCACCCTGCGCTATTTCGACCGCAACTGGCCGGCCAGCGGTGGTGGTTACTTCCGCCTGCTGCCCTACGCGCTGTCGCGCTGGTTGTTGCGGAAAGTCAACCAGCGTGATCAGCAGCCGGCGATCTTCTATTTCCATCCCTGGGAAATCGATGCCGAGCAGCCACGCATCGCCGGCATCAGCACCAAGACCCGCTTTCGTCACTACGTAAATCTGCAGTACACCGAGGCGCGTATCAGGCGCTTGCTCGGTGACTTCAGCTGGGGACGAATGGATGAGGTATTCCTTGCTTCCGCGCTGCGGCCGCCAATGGTGAATTGATGGAAACGACAATCGAGGAAGTGGCCAGGCTGGTTGCGGCGAGTGCACCCTTGCTCGTCAAGACACTGGATCCCGCCGACCGGCCTGCCGTTCGCCGCTGGGATGCTTTCGTCAACGGCTGCCCGGAAGCGACCTTTTTTCACAAATCCGGTTGGCAGCAAGTTCTCAAAGAGTCCTTCGGGCATCGCACGCATTTCCTGTATGCCGAGCGTTCCGGGGCGATCGAGGGTGTCCTGCCGTTGGCGCAGGTGAAAAGTGTGCTTTTCGGAAATTCCCTGGTCTCTTTGCCGTTTGCCGTCTATGGCGGGGTCGCGGCAAGCAGCCCGGCCGCGGCCGAGGCCTTGGAGCGCGAAGCGCAGGCCATCGCTACGCGTCTCGGTGTCGAGCATCTGGAGCTGCGCAACCTGCAGCATCGTCATCCGGAGTGGCCGCTGCAGGATCTCTACGTGCGCTTCCGCAAGGAACTCGAAACCACGGTCGAGGCCAACATGCTGGCCATTCCACGCAAGCAGCGAGCGATGGTCCGCAAAGGGATCAAGAATGGCTTGCGCAGCGAGATCGACAAGGATTTGAGCCGCTTTTTTGCGCTCTACGCCGACAACGTTCATCGGCATGGGACGCCGGCACTTCCCAGGCGCTATTTCGAGATCTTGCAGCGCGTCTTCGCTAGCGACTGCGAGGCGCTTACCGTGGTGGACGGCAATGGCCGGGCGCTGAGTGTTGTGCTTAGTTTTTATTTTCGTGACGAAGTCCTGCCTTACTACGCCGGTGACGATGTTTCGGCGCGCCAGTTGGCGGCCAACGATTTCAAGTACTGGGAGTTGATGCGCCGCTCCTGCGAGCGCGGCCTGAAGATCTTTGACTACGGTCGCAGCAAGCAGGGTACCGGCTCGTATTCCTTCAAGAAAAACTGGGGCTTCGAGCCGCAACCCCTGTTCTACGAGTATTGCCTGTACAGCCGTGATTCGATCCCGCAAAACAACCCTGCCAACGCCAAGTACCAGTTGCTGATCAAGACCTGGCGGCGGCTGCCGATTGGCCTCGCCAACTGGCTTGGCCCTTTCATTGTGCGCAACCTCGGTTAGGCGTAGCGCGGAGGCCGCTGCTGCGCCAGGCGCGAGCAAGCTTGAATCGATGAAAACATGAACTCGCTAACCTTACTACCTTCGCTGACTCTTGAGTGTTTTCGCCTGTTGAAAGCCACGCCATGAACCAAGCCGTACTCCGCCCGACCTCGCTTGCCGCTGATCCGGCCTGGCGTGTCGCTCTTCCCACGCTGGTCTTGACCTTGCTGCTTATCCTGCTCCTCTTTCGCGAGACGGCGTTGACTATGGCCGCTGTCTGGGAGCGCTCGGATACCTATGCGCACGGCTTTATCGTGCCGCCGATCACCTTGTGGCTGATCTGGCGGCTTCGTTCCAGTCTCGCCGTGCTGGCGCCCCGCTACAGCTTTCTGGCGGTGTTCCTGATTGCCGGCGTCGGTTTTGCCTGGCTGCTCGGCGAGGTAGCGGCGGTCAATGCGCTTTCCCAGTTTGCACTGGTGGCCATGCTGATACTGGCCGTCCCCGCGGTCCTCGGCTGGGGAGTCGCACGGCACATTGCCTTTCCGCTGTTTTTCCTGTTCTTCGCCGTACCATTCGGCGATTTCACGATGCCCAAGCTGATGGAATGGACCGCGCATTTCACCATTCTTGGCTTGCGTTTCTCCGGCATCCCGGTGCATGCCGAAGGCCTGAGGTTCGTGATTCCAACGGGCAGCTGGTCAGTGGTCGAGGCCTGCAGCGGTGTTCGCTACCTGATCGCTTCGGTCACCGTCGGGACGCTGTTCGCCTACCTCACCTATCGTTCGTTGACCCGGCGGTTGCTTTTCGTCCTCGTTTCCTTCCTGGTTCCGATTATCGCCAACTGGGCCCGTGCCTACATGATCGTCATGATCGGCCATCTGTCGGGCAACAAGTTGGCGGTCGGCGTCGACCATCTGATCTACGGCTGGCTCTTCTTCGGTATCGTCATCCTGGCCATGTTCTGGATCGGTGCGCGCTGGCGGGAGGACGAGTTAGAGGACCCGCCGCAGGCGACGGCGCGCACCGCGGCGCCCGCGCTTGCGGCGACTTCGCGTTCACTGGTCGCGGCCGTCGCCACCGTCCTGGTGGGCGGCTTCTGGAGTTTCGTGCAATTGCAGATCGAGGACCATCGTGCACCGCAGATCGCTCAGGCGGCGCGCGTCGGCCCGATTGCTGGCTGGCAGGCGAGCGATTCTCGCTTGTACGAGTGGCAGCCAAGCTTCGAGAATTACGCGGCGAGTAGCCAGGCCAGCTTCGCGAAGGACGGGCGCCCTTTGGGACTCTTCCTCGCCTACTACCGGAACCAGGACGAACAGCACAAGCTGGTCAGTTCGAACAATGCCCTGGTCAGGAACAACGATCCGCTGTGGGCGAAAGTGGCTGGCGGAACTCGCGCGATTCTGTTTGACGAACAGGAAATCAAGGTGCGCACGGTCGTGTTGCGCGGACAGCCGCCGCTACGGATGCTGGTTTGGCAGTGGTACTGGGTCAACGGGCGCTGGACTGCCAGCGAGGTCATGGCCAAAGCCTATATGGCGCTGTCGCGCCTGAGCGGCAAAGGCGATGATTCGGCGCTGATCGTCCTCTACACGCCGCTGGATGGCGGCGGTAGCGGGGAGGCGCTACTTGAAGACTTCGTGCGTACCGCCGGACCAGCCATCAATGCCGCGCTGCGGCAGACGCTGGACGGTCAATGACGGTCGCTGCGGACCGGCGTCCGCTGGTGGTCCATGTGGTGTTCCGCTTTGACGTGGGTGGTCTCGAGAACGGAGTGGTCAATCTGATCAACCACATGCCGCGCGCCGCTTATCGTCACGCGGTCATTTCACTGACCGAGATCACCGACTTCAAGCGCCGCATCGTTCGTGACGACGTCAGCTTCATTGCGTTGGGAAAGCCGCCTGGTCATGCGCTCTGGATCTATCCGCGCTTGTGGCGACTGTTGCGTCGTTTGCGCCCGGCCATTGTGCACACTCGCAACCTGGCCGCACTGGAAGTCGCCATCCCGGCCTGGGCGGCTGGCGTGCCCGTGCGTATCCACGGTGAGCATGGTCGTGATGTGGGCGACCTCGATGGTTCGAACCGGAAAAACCAGTGGCTGCGCCGCTTTTATAGTCCGTTCGTCAGCCGTTACATAGCGCTGTCGCGTGATCTTGAAGATTATCTGACTTGCCGGGTCGGTATGTCGCCGACCCGTGTTGCGCAGATTTATAACGGCGTCGACGGGCAGCATTTCTATCCGCTCAGCTCACGCCAGGCGATTGCCGGCTGCCCGTTTACCGATGCGGACTGCTGGCTGGTCGGTAGTGTAGGGCGTATGCAACTGGTCAAGGATCAGACGACATTGGCGCAGGCTTTCATCCGGGTGCTGGCGGAGTTTCCCGAGCTGCGTAGCCGTCTGCGACTGGTGATGATCGGTGACGGCCCGCTGCGCGCGCGCGCGCAGGCGATGCTCGCAGAGGCCGGCGTAGCCGGTTTGGCGTGGTTGCCGGGACAGCGTGACGATATTCCCGAAATACTGCGTGGTCTGGACTGTTTCGTACTGCCCTCGCTGGCCGAAGGCATCTCCAACACCATCCTCGAAGCGATGGCCAGTGGTCTGCCGGTGATCGCGACGGATGTCGGTGGCAACGCCGAGTTGATCGAAGCCGGCCGCTCGGGCGAACTGGTGGCGGTTTCCGATCCAGCGGCGATGGCGCAGCAGATAGCCCGTTACGCGAACGATCCGCAGCAGGCGCGTGCCGCCGGGGCGGCGGGGCGGGCCAGGGTCGAGCAGCACTTCAGCCTGCAAGCGATGAGCGGGCGTTACCAGGGTCTCTACGACCAACTACTGAGCGTGAATGCCGGCAAGGCCGGCCGCAAGGCTTTGATTCACCCCTAGCAGCCTGTCGGACTTGACTCCGGTCAAGTCCGCGAATTTCACTATGCGGAATAAAAAAAGTCGGATTTCCTTGATTTGCCGGCTTTTCCGAGGGTTTCCCCCTCATTTTTCCTACTGTGGACGCAATACGGCCAAGCGCTTCAAATTCCATGCCATGCAAACCAGCGTCCACTCACCGGTGACCTTCTTCAAACCGCGCAGTGAGAAGCGGCGAAATCCCATCACCGACTTGATGATCCCGAACACCGGTTCGATGGTCTGCTTGCGTAGCGCGTAACGCGCTCGCCCTTCCTTGGTCTTCAGCCGATGGGACATGGTCTGCACGGGTGTGGCACCCTCAGGCAACGACGCCGGCTCACTGTGGCGCTCCCGCCAGCCCGGGTGGTGCTCGTCGCACTTGGCCTGGTCTTCGTCCTGCTGTTTTCGACCTTCCGCTCGGTGCG
>NZ_SPMY01000036.1 GCF_012939955.1 Candidatus Accumulibacter phosphatis | reverse complement strand
TCGTAGGTTGCCTGCTCCAGCCTGCGGCTGGAGAAAATACCCGTGATGTAGCCATAGACCAGAATCCCCAGTAGGGTGGCCGGATGGTAGGCTTTCGATCCGCGCCCCGCGTACTCGCGCGTCAGCTTGGACAGATCGAGCTGGTCGATCACTTCAACAATGAATCGCGCCAGGTGATCCTGGTTCAGCCAGTCGTCTACCGACGGCGGTAGCAGATAGTCGGTCTGGCGGTCAGCGACGATAAACTTGGACATGCGACGACCCGATTGCTTGAAGAGGTATGATTATATCATATCCAGATCCGGCGCAGGGAAAGTCCGACAGGCTGCTAGGCCGAACTTAGTGCCGCAGATCCGCATGCGCGAAATCGAGTCGATCATGCGCGTTGAGAGCGGCGACATCGCGGTTCTCGGCGGGCTGATGGAAGACCGCTTGGACAATAGCACCGGTCGCCTGCCCGGCCTCGGCGATATCCCGTTTATCGGGGAGGTGTTTAATACCCGCAAGAACTCGTCCACGAAAACAGAGTTGGTCGTTCTGATCCGCCCAACGGTGATCAAGGACGCGTCGATCGATGGCGACTTCAGCAATTTCCGCGACGCCCTGCCCGACAAGGATTTCTTCAAGGCCGATCAGGTTTACCGGCCCTTCTCGCTTCCCGAGCGCTCTCCGGAGCCCTTGCAGTGAGTCTGTTGATGGACGCCCTGCGGCGCGCCGAGGAAGCCAAGCGCAAGGCTAGTGCCAACGCTCGGCCGACGGCTACGGTGCCGAGCGAATTGCGCCTTGACCCTTTGCAGCCGGAAACTCCGGCGAGCAGGGAGGCTACGGAGACGGTGGAGGAACAGCCGCTTTCCTCGCTTGACGCGGGCTTCGACGCGCTGCAAACTGGTCGCGCTTCGCGGACTTCACCCTCGGCGCCAACAAAAGCTGCGGCTGCAGTGGCGAACTCGCGAGCCAACTTCGAGAGTCAGCAGGCCGATGAGCGCAGCGCGGCGAGAAACCTCTTTGCCGTCAAGCAAACGCCCAGGTCGCGCACCTCGCTATGGCTTTTTCTCGGACTGGTCTGCGTCGCAACGATGGCTATCGGGGGTTATTTCTGGTGGCAGTTGCAGTCGATTTCCGGCGGTACTCTGGTCGCACCGACGGCCGTCGCTCGGCCGCCTGCCTATCCGATGCCTGCAACGCAGCCAGCCCAGCCCTTGGCCGCGCAGCCAACGCAGCCCGCACAGCCGCCGACCAGTACGCCGCCGGGTTCGCTGGAGGGGGCTGCAGAAGTTCGCGGCGAGCTACCGCCAGCGGGCACGCCGGCAGCAGAAGCGCGGCAACGGTCGGCGCCGACAAGCCGACTTCCTGATCCCTCAGTGACCACTTCCGCGGCGGTGAAGCGCCCCTCCGGAGAGCCTGCAAGCCGTCCTCGAGCAGCCGCTCCGGGGGTCTTCCAACCCAGCAGCAGCAAGCAGCAGGCGCAGACCCTCGACAAGGCCTACGACGCCTGGCTATCTGATCGACTGGACGAGGCGCACCACGGCTACGAACAGGTTCTGCGCAGGGACCCCCGGAATGCCGACGCGCTGCTCGGGCTGGCGGTTATTGCCAGCCAGCGGGGGAACGCCGAGCGCGCACAGGCGCTTTATCTGCAGGTTCTCGAGTCCGACCCCGGCAACGTGACTGCGCAGGCCGCGCTGATCAACATGCGCGGGCAGAGCAGCGCCGCTCGCTCCGAGAGTCGTCTGAAGACCTTGATCGCCAAGCAGCCGGACTCGGCCGCTTTGTTCTTCGCGCTCGGTAACCTCTACGCCGGGCAGAGCCGCTGGAGCGAGGCGCAGCAGGCCTATTTTCAGTCCTATTCCCTGGAGCCGGGCAACGCCGACCATGTTTTCAACGTTGCTGTCAGTCTCGACCAGCTACGCCAGAAGAAGCTGGCTGTGCAGTATTACCGGATGGCCTTGACCGCTGCCGAAACCTCGCCTAGCGCCTTCGACAAGAATGCCGCTGCACAGCGCATCGTTGACCTGCAGCAATGATGTTCATCGTCTGCGCCGATCGCCGTCACTGAAGGGGCTGTTCGCGCGCTCATGAACTCTCCAGCCACACCCCTCCATCCCGCCCATTCCCGGCCGCTGGGCCAGATTCTCCTCAGTAAGGGGATTCTCAGCGAAGACCAGCTGCGTATTGCCCTGCTCGAGCAGATGAAGTGTAATCAGCCGATCGGCAAGCTTCTGGTGTCGCTCGGCTTTGTCTCCGAGGCGACCCTGCGTGACGCGCTTTCGGAGAGCCTGGGCAAGCAGAGTGTCGATCTATCGAATGCGATCATCGACCCTTCGGCGCTGAAATACGTTCCGCGCGATCTCGCCAAGCGCCACCACCTGCTGCCGCTCGACTACGATGCTGAAAACCTGCGTTTGACGGTCGCCATTGCCGACAGCAACGACATTGTCGCCCTGGATCGAATACGTACGCTGACCAGCGACGAGATCGAGATCGACACCCTGCTGGCCGGCGAGACAGAAATCGACCGTGCCATCGACCAGTACTACGGCCACGAGTTGTCGATCGACGGCATCCTGCACGAGATCGAGACCGGCGAGATTGACTTCCGCGGCCTGCAATCGTCGGCCGACGAGTACAGCCAGCCGGTTGTGCGTTTGATCGACTCGCTGCTGACCGACGCCGTCAAGCGCGACTCGTCGGACATTCACTTCGAGCCGGAAGCCAGTTTCCTGCGCATCCGTTACCGCATAGATGGCATGCTGCGCCAGATTCGCTCGCTGCACAAAACCTACTGGCCGGCAATGGCGGTGCGCATCAAGGTCCTCTCGGGCATGAATATCGCCGAAACGCGCGCTCCCCAGGACGGTCGCATTTCGCTCAACTTGCGCGGTCGGCAGATCGACTTCCGCGTTTCTGCACAACCGACGATTCACGGTGAGAATATCGTCCTGCGCATTCTCGATCGGCAGAAAGGGATCGTGCCCCTCGAAGGCCTGGGTCTTGCCGACAAACAGCTCGATCAGCTGAAGCTGATGATTGCCCGCCCGGAAGGGATCATCTTCGTGACCGGGCCGACCGGCAGCGGCAAGACGACCACTCTCTACTCGGTGCTCAACCATATCAACTCCGAGGGGGTGAACATCATGACCCTTGAAGACCCGGTCGAGTATCCGATGACCATGGTGCGCCAGACGTCGGCGGCCGATTCGCTAAAACTCGATTTCGCCAATGGCATTCGCTCGATGATGCGCCAGGACCCGGACATCATTCTGGTGGGTGAAGTGCGCGATGCAGAAACCGCCGAAATGGCCTTGCGCGCGGCGATGACCGGCCACCAGGTGTATTCGACCCTGCATACCAATTCGGCCCTCGGCGCCATACCCCGCCTGCTCGATATCGGCATCGTGCCCGACATCATGGCCGGCAATATCATCGGCATCATCGCCCAGCGGCTGGTGCGGCGGCTGTGCGTGCATTGCAAGATCCCCTACCAGGCCGAGGCGCACGAGGCGCGCCTGCTCGGCAACCTGGCCGATGGACCGCGGCCGGTGGTCTATCGGCCGGGCGGTTGCGAGCGCTGCGAGTTCCAGGGCTATCGCGGGCGCCTGGCGATCATGGAGCTGCTGCGCATCAATGGCGACATGGACGAGTTGATCGCTCGGCGCAGCACTTTCCGGGAAATGCGCACGCTCGCCAGCCGCCAGGGCTTTGCCACCCTCGCCGACGACGGCCTGCGCCGCGTTCTCGACGGTTCGACGGCGCTCGAGGAAGTCGGCCGGGTCGTTGACCTGACTGACCGGATGTAGGATCGGTGCCGCTCTACACGTATAAAGCGGTCAGTCCCGAGGGGCGGATGCTTCTCGGCAGGATCGACGCCCTCAACCTGGTCGACCTCGAAATGCGTTTGCGGCGTATGGAGCTGGACCTGGTCAGCGGCGAACCGGTCAGCCAGCGCACCCTGTTTGCCAGCGGTGGCGTGCCACGCCGGGAAATGATTCACTTCTGCTTCCATCTTCAACAGCTGGTGCGTGCCGGTGTGCCGCTCATCGATGGGCTGGCGGATCTGCGTGACAGTCTCGAGCACCCGCGCTTCCGTGAGGTGGTGGCCAGCCTGATCGAAGCGATCGAGGGCGGCCAGACGCTCTCGCAGGCCATGGACGGTCACCGCAGCGTCTTCGATGCCGTTTTCGTGAGCCTGATCCGCGCCGGTGAAACGACCGGTCGCCTGCCGGAAGTCTTGAACAGTCTCAACGAGGCATTGAAATGGGAGGACGAACTCGCCTCGCAAACGAAAAAGATGATCGCCTACCCCGCCTTCGTGGCGGTCATCGTCCTGGCTGCCAGCTTTTTTTTTGATGGTATACATGGTTCCCCAGCTCAAGATGTTCGTGAAGAACATGGGGCAGGTCCTGCCGACGCAGACGGTGGTCCTCTTCTTCATCTCCGACCTGATGGTCGACTACTGGTATGTTCTCCTCTTGCTGCCGGCGTTACTGGCGCTCGGCCTGCGCGTCCTGTTGCACATTAATCCGCTGGCACGCGTTCGCTTCGATGGCGTCAAGCTTGGCTTGCCGTTTGTTGGCAACATTCTGCGCAAGATTGCCCTCTCCCGCTTCGCCAACACCTTCGCCCTGCTCTACGCTTCCGGTATCCCGATTCTCGAGTCGATCCGCACGACGCAGGATGTCGTCGGCAATCTGGTCATTCGCCGCGGCCTGGAGCGCGTCGAGCAGTTGATCGGCGAGGGGCAGAACGTGACCGCCGCTTTTCACGCCACCGGCTTCTTCCCGCCGCTGGTGATCCGCATGCTGCGCGTCGGCGAGAATACCGGGGCGCTCGACGACGCCTTGATGAACGTCAGCTATTTCTACAATCGCGACGTCAAGGAGTCCGTGGCGCGCATGCAGCAGCTGATCGAACCGATGCTCACCGTGGTCATGGGCGCCCTGCTCGGCTGGATCATGCTCTCTGTACTCGGGCCGGTCTACGACGTGATCAGCAAGATCAAGGTATAGCACGATGGCTGCCCGTCGCCTCCTCTACCTCAGCGCCCATCACCTGTCGGCTTTTTCCTGGCAATCCGGGGTTTTGGCTGATGAGCACTCGTTCGACGCCAGCGAAGCCGGGCAAGCAGCATTTGCCGACTACCTGGCGGCCAACTCAAGCCGCGTCTTCTTGATCCTGGCCAACGTCTCGGAAGAAGGGTTCCAGATCGAAACCATCCCGTTTCTACGCGGCGCCGACCGCCAGGCGGTCATTGCGCGCAAGCAGGGACAACTGTTTTTCAATGCCAAGCTGGTGACCGCGCTTTCGCTCGGTCACCAGAAATCGCGTCGCAAGGACGAGCGCGTCATGCTCGCCGCGCTGACGAGGCCCGAGGTTTTTGCCCCCTGGCTCGATGCACTGGCCGCCGCCGAGCTGGCTCTCGCCGGCGTCTACTCGCTGCCGTTACTGGCGCCGAGCTTGCTTCGCAAGCTCGGCATTGGCGCCCAGCCTTGCCTTTTGCTGACCATTCAGGACCAGAGCCTGCGCCAGAGTTACCTGGAAAACGGCGAACTGCATTTCAGCCGCCTGACGCCTCTGCACAACAGCAGTATTGGCGGTATTGCGCAGACTTTCTCGAGCGAAGCTCTGAAACTCCAGCAATATCTGGTCGGTCAGCGCCTGATCGGTCGCAAGCAGCCGATCAAGGCCTACCTCCTGGCGCATGCCAGCGCTCGAAAGGCGATCGAGAACAGTTGTGTCGATAGCGAGGCCTTGTCTTTCACAGTCCTCGATATCGAAGACAGCGCGCGCAAATGCAAGCTCAAGACACTGCCCACCGACACCCACTGCGAGCTTCTTTTCCTGAACCTGCTGGCCACCGATCCTCCGCGCGCGCAGTTCGCCAACGATGATCAGCGTCACGGCTACCATCTCTGGCTGTTTCGCTCGGTCGTCCGCAGAGTCGCTTCGCTGGTTTTGCTGAGTTGTCTGCTGCTCGCCGGCAAGCAGCTTTTCGACGCCTCGCGGATCGAGAACGAGGTCGCTGTTCTGGCCCGCGAGACCGGACTCACTCGCCAGCGCTATGCAGACATCGTCAAGACCTTTCCGCCGATTCCAACGACCAACGAAAACCTGCGTCGGGTGATCAACCGCTATCTAGAGTTGGAGAGGAATAGTGCGTCGCCGGGGTATCTGTATCGTGAGATCAGTCTTGCCCTGGAGCGCGCCGAGTGGGTCGATCTGGAGGCCATTGATTGGCAAGCCGGGAAGCCGCAATCACCGTCGGCGCCGGGTGGCGTCAATGTCGTGAGCAGCGAGCTGCAGCCGGTCGATCAGGAGACGGCAATTGTCCGCGGAACCCTGCGCCTTGACGGCGACAGCAACCCGCGGCAGGTGCTGGCCGTTTTCAATCGTCTCGTCGCAGCCCTCAGGGCCAGGCCGCAGTTGGCGGTCGAGGTCCTGCAGCAGCCCTTCGACGTCGAGTCCGGCAAGTCCCTCAAGGGTGGCGACGCTGCGCTGGAGAGCAAGGAGCCGCGATCGTTCAAGGTGCAGATTCGACGGACAATTGGCTTATGAAAATTGTTCCTGCCGATTTTCGCAAGCTGCGAGCGAGCGTTGTGCTCGGTGTCCTGATGATCGCCGTCGGCGCCCTTGCCCTGTATTTCGCGTTGGCGGCCATGAAGCGCGCAGAGCAGGGCAGGGTCAGCATCGCTGCCCAGTTTGCGGAAGCCGACGGCAAGCTGAAGCAGGTACGTAACGAAGAGAGCGAGGTCAAACAGAAGTCGATTGTCTTCAACAAGCTGCAAGAGCGTGGCATCATTGGTGACGAGCAGCGCCTGGATTGGGTGGAGTTGCTGAAAGAGATTCGCGACAAGCATCGTCTGATCGATCTACGCTACGAAATTGCGCCGCAACGCATGCTCGATGGCCAACTCGGGAACGACTTCGTTTTCTTTGCCAGCAGCATGAAGCTGGAATTGAAACTGCTGCATGAAGAAGATCTTACCCGACTGCTCGACGACTTGCGCCGGCAGGCGAAGGCGCTGATCCGGGTGAACAGTTGTCGCGTCGAGCGCTTGCCGGCGCCTGGCGAACAGCGTGGCGGTGGGCGGGCGAATCTGCTGGCCGATTGCGAAATCGAGTGGTTGACCTTGCGTGACCTGCGTGGCAAATGAGCAGGAAAGCGCAGGAAGGGGCGGGACAGTCAATGACCGAGCTTATACCGACAGCAAAGCTCGCCGTGCTGGCGGTGGGTGCCTGGCTACTGCTGCTGGCGACCTGCCCGTCGGCCGTCGCGGACGAGCAAGCGCTCGGTCGCCTGTTCTTCACTCCGGAACGCCGCCAGCAGCTTGATCGTCAGCGTGAAATGAATGTTCTCGATCAGCAGCAAATCCCTGCCGATCCGACCCTGACCATTGACGGCGTCGTCACGCGCAGCAGCGGCCGACGCACGGCCTGGGTAAACGGTCAGCCACAGCACGAAGGCGACTTGTGGAGTGGCCTGACGGTCACCCCGCGCCACGGCGAGCCGGGCAAGGTGTTGCTCGATATCAGCGATGCGCCAGCGGCGAGCGCGCGTGTCGGACAGACTGTAAACCGCAACTCCGGCGAAGCGACGGACCTGCTCAAGGGCGGTCGAGTCAGTGTTCACTCGACGTCGCAAGTAGCGAGGTAGACGATGCCGCCGGCTACCGAAGTGCGGCGCGGGGTGATCGCTGGCAGGCGTACTTTGCGCCAGCAACAGCCGCGAATCGACCCGCACCGGCTTGCGTCTCGATCACGTCAGAGCGGCATTGCGCTGATGGCCATGCTCACCCTATTAACGCTCTTCGGACTGTATGTGTTTGTTGGGCGGCTCAGTGCGACCCAATACAAGCTAGGCAACGTGGAAACCGATGCGGCGATCCTTGCCGAGGCTGCCGAGGCGCTGATTGGGCGTGCCGCCAGCGACGGAAATCGTCCCGGCAGCTTGCCCTGTCCGGCTCCAAGCGACGCCGGTGTGGCGCCGCTCCTCGTTGGCAATGAGTGCCCGGCGTACATCGGCCGTCTGCCCTGGTCCACTCTCCGCGTGGGGGCCTTGCGCGACAGTGCTGGCGAACTTCTCTGGTACGCACTCTCGCGCGGACTCCGTGACGACGAGTCCGCGCAACCGATCAACTTCCAGACTCCGGTGCAGCTTACGCTAGATGGAGCTCCGAATATCGCCGCGATCATTTTCTCACCGCAGGCGCCACTCCCCAACCAGAGCGGTCGTCCGGGCAACACCGTCAGCGACTATCTCGACGCTAGCAACAGCGATGGTGACAGTGCATATGTTTCAAGTTCGCCGTCGGCAGCCTTCAACGATCAGCTACTTGCTGTTCCCAGGGGCGCCATCTTCCGTGTAGTCAACCAGCGTGTGTTGGTCGAAGTCGGTGGTCCGGGGCTCTCACCGTCGCAATGGGGCTTGCGCAAGTACTACGCCGACAACGGGAGTTTTCCCTGGGCCGACAGCGATGGTGATGGCTATGGCGACGTTGGCGCGACTTTGGGCTATTTGCCTTACAACGAGTTGCTACTGGCCGCTTGGCTGAGCCCCAACGGGTGGCCGCCGCTGATCCGTTACGAGCGGCTTGGCACAGACTCCGCCCGGGTAAGCGTCGATAGCAGTACCCTGGATATCGTCCCATGAACCCTGGACGCTTGCGCCGGGATGCGGCCGCGGCCGTCGTCCGCGCGAGGGCACATGGCTTTACTCTGGCTGAGCTGGCCATCGTGCTGGTCATCGTCGCGTTACTGGTTGGCAGCCTGCTGGCCCCGCTGTCGACGCAGATTGATAGTCGTAACCTTGCTGACACCAGGCGGGCTTTGGCCGAGATCCGCGAGACGATACTCGGCTACGCCGTGGTCAATGGCCGCTTGCCGTGCCCGGCGTTGGCGAACGTTGCCAGTGGCGCGGCGGGCGCCGGGCTAGAAGGGACCCGAACTGCCAGCGGTTGCACCAATATTGCCGGGGTTGTGCCGTGGGCGACGCTGGGAGTTGCAGAGACCGATGCCTGGGGACGGCGCTACTCCTATCGAGTCACTCGTGCCTTCACCAAGGCCGTTCCCCCGCCCGACATCAGCGAGTGCCCAGCGCCCCTGCCGCCCCTGCCGCCACTGTCGCTACCGCAGAGTGCTGCTTTCGCGCTCTGCTCGCCGGGCGGCATGAGTGTGTTGGTCACCGCCGGGGGGGGCCGGAGTCGCCACCGCTGTGCCGGCCGTTGTTGTCTCGCACGGTAAGAATGGCCAGGGTGCCTACACGGTTCTAGGGACGCAAACGGCGGTCGGTACCGATGTCGATGAACAGGACAACCAGTTGACCGGCGCGGGAAACACGATGGTCAATCTCGATTTCGTC
The DNA here is from genome assembly GCF_012939955.1 of Candidatus Accumulibacter phosphatis. Classification (GTDB taxonomy): domain Bacteria; phylum Pseudomonadota; class Gammaproteobacteria; order Burkholderiales; family Rhodocyclaceae; genus Accumulibacter; species Accumulibacter delftensis. Next base: position 19,426 of record NZ_SPMY01000036.1, on the reverse strand, counting down.
TACAAGCCAGCGATTCCTAGCTTTGACGATGAAGTCGCGTGGATTCCGCCGGGGGTGCTTTTCAGCCGGATGATCCGGGCCGGCAAGTTGCCGTAAGCGGTTTGCCGGCAAGGTCGGAACCTTCGGAGGCAGCGTCGTCCCGTTGCATTGACCCTCCGCGTCGATTAGGGTCCAATAGGCCTATGCCTACGTTCTACCTTCAGCAAGCCGGCCGATGAGTGCCGCGCGGACCTTCCTTGAGCGCCTGCGTAACGCCGGCATTTGCCCTGGCGACGGCGAAGAACTGCGTCTGCAGAAGTCTCTGCTGTTCTTTGCCACCGGCCTGATCAGTCTGGCGTCGATGGTCTGGCTGTCGATTTATTGGCAACTCGGACCAAGGTTTTCGTCGAATCTCCCGTTTGCCTTGCAGTTGCTGCTCGTTGGGAATCTGCTGGTTTACCTGAAGACTCTGAACTTCAACCTCTTCCGGCTGATCCAGTTGTCCTTGTTCTTGTTTACGCCCTTCGTGGCGCAGTGGAGCATCGGCAGCTTCATCACTGCCAGTGGCATCAGCCTGTGGGCTTTGCTGGCGCCGATCGGCGCCGTGCTGTTCATCGGACCGCGTGCGTCCGGGGCCTGGTTTTTCGCCTACGTTTGTCTGACCACACTTTCCGGCGCCTTTGACTACTACCTCGCCGACACGGCGAGCAGTTTGCCGCCCGAAGTTCCGGCAGCGACGGCGGCCTTTTTCTTCGCGCTCAACTTTACGGCCGTATCGAGCATCGTTTACCTGTTGCTGCGCTACTCGGACAGCGAAAAGCACCGCGCTCAGCAGCGCCTGCAGGAAGCGCACCGCTTGCTGCAGGTCGAGCAGGAGCGTTCGGAGCGACTTTTGCTCAATGTCCTGCCGGCGCCGATTGCCGAACGCCTGAAGAATAGCAAGCAGCCGATCGCCGACGGCTTTGCCGAAGTCTCGGTGATGTTTGCCGATATTGTGAACTTCACCCGGGTCGCAGAAGGAATGACGCCACAGCAGGTTTTTGCCATGCTCAACAAGATCTTCTCGTGCTTCGATGAGTTGGCCGAGAAGTACGGCCTGGAGAAAATCAAGACCATTGGCGACGCCTACATGGTGGCCGGCGGCCTCAACGACGAGCACAGCGACTTTTCGGGCGCTCTGGCCGAAATGGCGCTGGAGATGTGTCGCCTGCTGCACGATGACGTACAACTCAACGAGATGCGTCTCGAACTACGCGTTGGCATGGGTACCGGGCCGGTGGTAGCCGGTGTCGTCGGCAAGAAGAAGTTCATTTACGACCTTTGGGGCGACACTGTGAACATTGCCAGTCGGGTCACCAGCGAAGGTGTTCCCGGCGTGGTTCAGGTCGATGACCGCACTTTTCAGCTTTTAGAGCATCGCTTCGAGTTTCATCCGGCGCAGACGATTTACCTGAAAGGCAAAGGCAATATGGTCGTCCACCGGCTGATCGGTTGCCGAAGCGGTAGCGCGGCCGCATAGTCACGGGCGGGCGACTGCCCAGGATTTCGGGGTGCCTCAATCCTGGCGCGCTGGCTCACTCACTCTCTGGCCGCCGTTGCTTGGCCGCTTCTGTGCAACTCGAAGCATACTTTGCCGGGCTCGTTGCAGGCCAGGCGCAATTCGTGGCCGCAACTCTCAGCCTGCCGCGCTGCGTGATAGAGGCCGATGCCCAGCCCGCTTTCCGACGCCAGCGGTGCGTGAAGCAGGTCGGCAAGGACGTCCTCCCGGATCGCGCTGCCGCTATCACAAACACTCAGCAGAGAGGCGTCGTCGGCGAGGGCGACGTTAACCCGCAATTCGCTTTCCGATTGGCGCTTGAGCAAGGCGTTGTGCAGCAGATTGTCGGCGACGCTGTCGAACAACGCGCTTGGCACGAGCACCTCGGGGTCGAAGTTTGCGGCGGCAAAGCTGACCGGCTGGCCCGCGTAGCGTTGTTGCTGGATCTTCCACCACATGGCCGCTGGCAGCGCATCGCCCGCCTCGCTCTGCGGCTTCTGCAGCTTGGCCAGTGTTTGCTGCAGGCGTTGCGTGATCTGCGGCAACTGCCGTTCGAGAAGCAGTTCGAGGCGCTTGCTGTCCTCGCCGTTGGCGGTCTGCGCCAGGTAGCAGAGGTTGTGCAGCGATTGCAGCAGGTTCTTGACGTCGTGGGTCAGGCGAGCGCCGGTTTCGTGGATCGCGCGCAGGTAGCTGACTTGCTGCAACTCACGCGCGCGCAGCTTGGCGATGTAGTGCTCGTTGGCCAGTTGTGCCAGCAGGTGGAAGTGCCAGACGAGTGCCGGGCTGAGTTTGTGACGGGTGTGCAGGGTCAGCTGTAGCGGCTGCCCGGAGAATTGATGGCAAAAGTGCTGCGCCTCACTGCCAAAAGTGCCGCTGCGAGTGCCGGCTGTCCAGGCGCCGCCTTCCACCCAGGGCAGATCGAGCATCTCCGCGAGTGCTTGCGAGAGAAACTTCTCGGGGTCGCTTTCACTGCTGGCCAGTGTTGTTAGGCGATGCAGCCAGTTCTCGAACGGCAGGCCGATGCTCAGCAGGTAACGCGAGAAGAAAACGTCGATGCCAGTGAAGCCGGGGCGCGTGTTCCACGTCCAGCCGATGAGCAGCAGCAACAGGGCAATCGCGGTCAAGGTGTTGAACACGGCCTCGAAATAGCCCGACTGGCGGAGCAGCATGAAGGCCAGGCTGCCGAGCACCAGAACGGCAATCAGTAGAAAGATGAACAGGCTGTAGAACAGGTCGACCATGCTGCCGCCTGGCCGGTCGCTATCTTTCAATAGCGGCAGCAGGGTCATGACCAAGAGGAACAGGGGCATCCCCCAGGCAAACTCGGGATCCAGGGAAGGCCCAACCAGAGTTGCATTCGCGACCACGCGTGGAACCAGCCAGAAGAGCAGCGCCGCGAGCAGGTAGGCAAAAGCGATCAGGTAGAAGATCCGCGTCGGCCGGTGGTCGATGAACATCACTCGTCCGCCGACCAGAGCGGCCAGGATCACCACCCAGACGATCAGCAGCCACCAGCCATAGAAGGCAATGCCGCAGCCGAGGAGCAGGGCAATCACCGCCAGAGCGCTGAAATCGAGCCGGCGCTCGGCGTAAATGAAGGGTTGCCAGAGAATGAACAGGCCAACATCTACCAGCCAGCAAAGCGTGCCGAAGGCGCGGTCGCCTTCGGCCAAAAGGGCCGCATGCAGCACGCCGAGCAAGGCGATCAGCAGCCAGCGCTGCCGCTGGCGCAGTATGCCGGCCAGGCGCTCGAGCGGCGTCATGAGCGGCTCCCGGCGCGTGCCATGAGCCGCTCATGACGCTCGTCTAACGTGTCGGGGCGGTCCTTCATCAGTCCGACTCCGGACACAAGTGTCGAGAAATCGACACTTCCGGCGGATTTTGCGGCCGTAGACGCCAATTCAGGCTGGCATGAAACATGCTTGTTGCTCCATATCACTTTTGATAAACACTGGAGAACGAGATGAACCAGCTGCAACAACGACAGGCGGGTTTTACCTTGGTAGAGATTGCCATTGTACTCGTCATCATAGGCCTGCTGCTCGGCGGGGTACTGAAGGGCCAGGAGCTGATCAACAGCGCCAAGGTGAAGAATATGATCGGCGATTTCCGCACCGTGTCGAGCCTGGTCTATGGTTACCAGGACCGCTTCAAGCTCTTTCCCGGCGACCAGACGCAGGCGCAACTTGATCTGGCTTTTGGCGTTGGCGTGGCCACTGCCTGCACGCCGGTTGCCACCGCAGGCCTCTGCGTCCCGAACAATGGCCGCGTGGACGGCGCGTGGAACGCTGGTGGCGCCGGTACCGGCGTCGCTACCGAGGAAACTTCGGTCTTCTGGCAACACGCCCGCTTGGCCAACCTGGCTACCGGCGCTACTTTGCTGGCCGACGTAAACTACCGTCCGCGCAATGCCGATGGCGGTTTCATCGGCATCGAGAGCGGTATTAACGCCCTTGGCGCAGCCGCACCGTTCATCGCCGGCATGCGCGGTTCGTTTTTCATCTGCTCGTCCGGCATCCTCGGGCGTTACGTCAGGCAGATCGACAGCACGATGGATGACGGCAACACCGCTGGCGGTTCGGTACAGGCGGTCGCCGATGGTGCTGCCCGTGGTGCGCTGGCAGTGATTACGGGGAACATTGTCGATGGCACGCAATATACGGTCTGCGCTTCCTACTGAGCGTTTCGGCCGCGCCCCGCGCGGGCCACGGTCAGGATGGATAGCAAGGGAAAGCCCGCCTCCGGCGGGCTTTTTTGCGCGCATTCTCGTGCATTCTCGTGTTTACCCCTTCAGCAAACGCTCCTCGGCAGCGCTCAAAGCGCGCGGGGTGCCGAGCAGCACGATTACATCGCCGCTGCCGAAGCAGATTTCCGGCGACGGTTCGAGGGCGCGGATTTTGCGTCGGCGGACGGCGGTCACTTCAACGCCGAGTTCCTGCAAGCTCAGCTCGCCAAGCGTTCGTCCGACGGCATACGCGCCTTCGCCGAGCAGAATCGAATGCAGGCGCTCTTCGTCGCTGTCGTGTGCCTCTTCTTCGAGATCGCTCTCGCCGTGGAAGAAGCCGCGCAGGGTCTTGTAGCGTCCGATTCGCGTCTGGCGAAAGTGTTCGCGGACTTGCGCATTGGGCACGCCCAGGTGGCGCAGGGCGTGCGCGGCGAGCACCATGCTCGTTTCCAGCGTTTCCGGGACGACCTCGGCGGCGCCGGCGTGCAGCAGCGCGTCGAGATCCTTTTCGTCGAGCGTGCGCACGATGATCGGCAGTTTTGGATTGATCTGGCGAGCGTGTTCCAGTACGCGCTCGGAAACCCGTGCATCGGAAAAGGAAATGATCAGCACGCTGGCGCGGCTGACGCCGGCCGCAATCAGCGTTTCGTGCCGGGCGGCGTCGCCGTAGATGACGTTTTCACCGGCCGCCGTTGCCTCCCGGATGCGCTCCGGGTCGAGGTCGAGCGCTAGATAGGTGACGTCCTCCTCTTCCATGAAGCGCGCCAGATACTGGCCGGTTCTTCCGTAGCCGCAGATCACCACGTGCTTTTCGGTGTTCATCGATTTCGCTGCCAGCTGCGTCATCTGCATCGAACGCATCAACCACTCGCTGGCCGCGAAGCGCAGCACGATCTGGTTGCTGTACTGGACGATCAGCGGTGCCAGGAGCATCGACAGGACCAGCGCGGCCAGCACCGCCTGCAGGATTATTGGCGGCAGTAGCTGCAGGTGGCGCATTTCCGAGAGCAGGACGAAGCCGAATTCACCGCCCGCACAAAGCCACAGTCCGGTGCGCATGGCGCCGCCGAAAGTCGAGCCGAACAGCCGCGAAAGACCGAGAACGAGGGCAAACTTGGTCACCAGCAAGGCGCCAAGCACGCCCAGTACTAGCGGTGCGTTGGTGAGCACCAGCGGGATGTCGAGCATCATGCCGATGGTCACGAAGAAGAGGCCCATCAGTACGTCGCGAAAAGGCTTGATGTCCTCTTCGACGTGATGCCGGTACTGAGTTTCCGAGATCAGGATGCCGGCCACAAAAGCGCCCAGCGCCAGCGAAAGCCCGGCCACTTCGGTCAGATAGGCGAGTCCCAGGGTAATCAGCAGCACATTGAGCATGAACAGTTCAGCGGACTTGCCGCGGGCGACGATGAAAAACCATTTGCTCATCAGCCGCTGGCCAAAAAACAGCACCAGCGACAGCACCACGACCGCCTTGAGCATGGCCAGGGCCATCATCGTTGCCATACGCTCGGGCGACTCGGAGAAGGAGGGAATGAGGATCAGCAGCGGCACCACGGCGATGTCCTGAAAGAGCAGGACGCCCATCACCTCCCGGCCATGCGCCTTGTCGAGTTCGAGACGCTCGGTGAGCAGTTTGGTGAGCACCGCCGTAGAGGACATGGCCAGCGCGCCACCGAGCGCGACGCCTTCCTGCCAGCTGAGCTTCAAGGCAGTGACGACGGCGGTGACCACGGCGATGGTCACCAGGACCTGCAGCAGGCCAAGACCGAAGACGATGCGCTTCATCGCGTACAGCTTGGGCAGCGAGAACTCTAGGCCGATCGAGAACATCAGGAAGACGACGCCGAACTCGGCCAGATGCTGCATGCCGCTGACGCCGCCGACCAGATCGAGCGCATGTGGGCCGATCACCGTGCCGACCAACAGATAGCCGAGCACCGGCGGCAGGTTGATGGAACGGAAAATGATCACCGAAACCACCGAAGCGCCGAGCAGCATCACAATTGTGGGTAGCGTATCCATCATCCGTTCCCTTTGTCTTCGCGGGCACTGTTTCGCCGGGCGTGTTGCTTGGCTCGCCGATGAGCGCGCCTAGGCCTTCTGTTATACTGGGCCGATGATAACCGCTGCGTTCCGATGAACCAAATCATGCCATCGTCGAAGGCGCTCGACCTCGCCCGACAGGTTCTGCGCATTGAAGCCGACGCCGTGATGGCCTTGGCTGAGCGCATTGATGGGGCCTTTGTGCAGGCGCTGGCACTGATTCTCAATTGTCACGGTCGGGTGATCGTCAGTGGCATGGGGAAATCCGGTCATGTTGGGCGCAAGATCGCTTCGACACTGTCAAGTACCGGCACCCCCGCATATTTTGTCCATCCTGCCGAAGCAAGTCACGGTGATCTCGGGATGATCACCCGCGACGATGTGCTGATCGCCATTTCGAACTCGGGTGAAAGTGCCGAACTGCTGATGATCGTGCCGATCATCAAACGCCTCGGTGCCAAGCTGATCAGCATGACTGGAAACACCCAGTCGTCGCTGGCCGTCGAGGCCGATGTGCACCTCGATGCGGCGGTCGCGCTGGAAGCCTGCCCGCTAAATCTGGCGCCGACCGCCAGCACCACTGCGGTCCTCGCCCTTGGCGACGCGCTGGCGGTGGCGTTGCTCGATGCGCGTGGCTTCGGGGCCGAAGATTTCGCTCGCTCACACCCGGGCGGCAGCCTCGGTCGTCGCTTGCTGACGCACGTTCGCGATGTCATGCGGGCCGGATCGGCGCTGCCCGAAGTCGTTCCCACGACCCGCGTGCCGGATGCTATTCTCGAGATGTCGCGTGGCGGCATCGGCATGACCGCGGTGCTCACTCCCGAACGCCGGGTGATCGGCATTGTCACTGACGGCGATTTGCGGCGCGCCTTTGCCAAGGGCCTCGATTTGCGATCGCTCGTGGTGGCCGATATCATGGGTCAGAAGCCGCGCGCTATCGGTCCGGACCACCTCGCGGTTGAAGCGGTTCAAATGATGGAGCAGTACAAAATCAATCAGCTGCCGGTCGTTGATGAAAGCGGCATTTTGCTTGGCGCGCTCAACATGCACGACCTCTTCAGGGCGAAGGTCATCTAATGGCTGTTGACAGCGCCGCGCTGCCGCCCTTGTTTTCATTTGGTCGGTCAGGGGAGTGCGGGCAATGAAGCAATGGAGCAGCGCAATGTTGCCGCTCAGTATTATGCTGATTCTCGCGGCGCTGACCTTCTGGCTACGCTACGTCACCGATTTCACCGAAAAACCGGGCGATGGCAAGCTTCGCCACGATCCTGACTTCATCGTCAATGGGGCGGCATTGCGCAAGATCGGCGCGTCGGGAAGCCTGGAGTACACGCTGATCGCCGACGAGATTCGTCATTATCCCGATGACGATACGACGCGCATGGATAGGCCCAAGCTTGTTTACCTGCATCCGACGAAACCGCCGGTGACCATCAGTGCCGTACACGGCGTGATGGGCCCGAAAGGTGAAAGGGTGGATCTCAGCGAGCAGGTCGAAGTGCACCGTGCGGGTAGCGACAAGAACCCGCCCTTGCTCGTCGAGACTGCCGAATTGACCGTGTTTACCAGTGAAGAAAAGGCGTCTACCAAAAGCCATGTGCTGATCACGCAGGGCAACTCATGGGTGCAGGGGGTCGGTATGCAGGTCGATAACAAGTTGCAGACGTATTTGCTGGAATCCCGGGTCCGCGGGGAATTAGAAAGCCATTCGGCCAAGAAAAAGAAACCACAGACATGAAAAAGACATTTCGCCTGGCCTGCACGAGCGTCCTCCTGGTGCTCTTGTCGATGTCCGCTCAGGCCGAGCGCGCGGACAGCGGGAAGCCGGTTTTGCTCGAAGCCGACCGCATGAGCATCGATGACCTCAACAAGGTACAGGTCCTCGAAGGCAACGTGATCCTCACCCAGGGTACCCTGCAGATTGTTACCGATCGCCTGGTCGTCATCCAGGATGCGGATGGTTTCCAGAAGGGTACGGCTTTCGGAGGGGCGGGCGGGCTTGCCCGCTTCAAGCAGAAGCGCGAGGGGAAGGACGATTACATGGAAGGCGAGGCCGAGCAGATCGACTACGACGCGCGCGCTGACAAAAGCGAACTCTTCAGGCGTGCCTGGGTAAAGAGTGGGCTCGACGAAGTCCGCGGCGCCTACATTTCCTATGACGCTCTTAATGAGAAATACCTTGTCACCACCGGCAGCGGTGCGACCAAGAGCGCCACTGGCGCCAGCCAGGCGCGGGTGCGAGCAATCATCCAGCCGCGTGGCAAGAACGCGAATCCTGAGGCGCAGAACGGCGCGCCGCTGACCCTTAGGCCTGCGCCAGCTGGCAAGTAGCGCGCCGAAAGCGCTCCCTGGCCACACGCGCAGACGTTGGGCGGCGCAGCAGAAAAAAGCCTTTTCCGGTTCCCGTGAAGTGCTACAAATACGACGGAAACCCATATAAACCAGATATGTACAGAATTTGCTGCGGCGCACAAAAAAAACTCTTGACAAGTTTTGGCAAGCGTCTATAATTCTGCTCATGGTGCAGTGCAGCAAACGATCCGGGTGCCAAGAAGGGCGGGATCAATGAGTTTGACATTGCACGTGTTGTGCCCCCATTTTTTTAGGAGATTGACCATGTTTACCAAACCCGAGCAATTCGCCGCCGCCAACAAAGCTTCTGTTGATGCCATGCTGACCCTTGCCAATACTGCTCTGGCGAGCGCCGAGCGCATCGCTGCGCTGAACCTGAATACCGCTCGCTCGATGCTCGAAGACGGCGTTTCCAATGCCAAGGCAATGCTCGGTGCCAAGAATGCACAAGAGCTGTTCTCGGTGCAAGCTTCGCTGGCCCAGCCGAACCTCGAAAAGGCCGTGGCCTACACGCGCAGCGTCTACGAGATCTCCGCACAGTCAAAGGAAGAAGTCTCCAAGCTTCTCGAAGCGCAGTTTTCCGATTTCCAGAAGCAGGTCTTTACGCTGATGGAACAAGCCGCCAAGAGTTCACCGGTCGGTTCTGATGTTGCCCTTTCCGCCGTCAAGTCAGCCATCGCTTCGGCGACGTCGGCCTTCGACAGCATGAACAAAGCTGCCAAGCAGGTTGCTGACATCGCCGAAACCAACGTTGCCGCGGCGACCAACGCAACGGTCAAGGCGGTTGGCGCCACCGCCGCGGCTGCCAAGAAATAGGATTCTGGCTGCGTCTTGACTATCTACGGCGGGAGCAGAGACGCAGCGTGTCGCTGCGTTTCTGTACGCGCCTCATTACTGCCAAACACGGAGATATACACATGAACACCATCGATCTCGAAAAGCTGGCCGAAAGCCAGAAAGCCAACGCCCAAGTCATGATGACCCTGGTGCGCACGGCCTTCCACGGCATGGAGCAACTCTCTGCCCTCAACCTTGCCGCCAGCCGTGAGCTGTTCAACAACAGCGCCAGCGGTGCGCAGCAGTTGATGGACATCAAGGATCCTGCGCAATTGAAGAGCCTTGCCGGTTCAATGGCCCAGCCCAATGTCGACAAGCTTCTCGAGTACTCGCGCGGCCTCTACGATCTGTCCGCCAACATGCAGCGCGAAATCACGTCGGTGATGGAGCAGCAGTACAGCAGCATGGCCCAGAAAGCGGCCGGCCTGGTTGGCACGGGCGGCGTTCCCACGCCGATCGCCGGTGATGTCTTCGGTGCCGCCATGAAGCAGATGATGAACGCTTCGAGCACCGCTTTCGAAAACATCTCGCAGATGTCCAAGCAGATGACCGAAATCGTCGACACCAATGTCAAGGCCTTGAGCGCCGCCACGACCAAGGCCGCCTCAGCGCTGACCCCAAAGGCGTAGGTCAGTAGCCGCCCTTGGCGGCTGCACGGGGGACCCCGGCTATGGCCGGGGTTTTTTCGTCTACGGCCGCCGCGTTGCCTGTGCTGTTAATGTGAAAGTCGCGCAAGCGACTCACGAAACTCCCTTCTCCCTCGCGGGAGAAGGGCCGGGGGAAGAGGGGGGACGGTCATGACTTTCAGCATCCGGGGGTATCTCGACTGTTATGACCGTTAGTGCGGTCGCTGTCGTCAGCGGCGGCGCTCTATGGCCGCCACTGCCAGTCGATGCCGCGCCGCTCGACCTCCAGGCGGATACGACTCATCGCCTGATCGACCAGCGCGTGCTCGCCTTCGACGCCCAATTCGAGGTGCCGCCTTTGTCCGTCCGGCGATATTGACGGCAGGCTGAACAGCCGCAGCGTCGGGAAGTCGGCGACGATTTCTTCCATCAGATCGAGCAGCGCACTCTCATAGCTGTTGGCACCCGTCAGCAGGAATGCTTGCTCAACGCTCGCCAGGCAATCGAAAAGTTCGCTATAGAAGGTTTCGAGTGCCCATTCGACCATCGGATGCGCCATCTGCGGAAATCCGGGCACGAAGTAGTGATCGCGAATGCGAAAGCCCGGGATGCGATTGAACGGGTTCGGAATGATGTCCACGCCGCGCGGGAAAGTGCCCAGCAGCAGGCGAACATCGTTGGTCTGGTCGCCAAAACGGGCGCGGATTTCGCGTTCCGCATCGGGATGCAGAACCAGATCGACGCCGAGCGCTTCCGCCGCGGCCTGCCGCGTCCGATCGTCGGGCGTGTTGCCGATGCCGCCAAAGCTGAAAACCACGTCGCCAGCGGCCAGGCTGCGGCGCAGCGTGGCCGCGATACGTGCGCGCGTGTCGCCCAGGTATTCGACCCACGACAGGCGCAGCCCACGCGCGGCGAGCAACTCGGCGACCTTGGCAAAGTGCTGGTCGACGCGTTTGCCCGACAGGATCTCGTCGCCAATGATCAGCGCCCCGAAGCTCCTCATTTCACCTCCTCGATTTTTGGCTGCTCGTCGATCACCGCCACCAGCGCGCCTTGCCGCAAACCCCGCAGCGCTTCAAGACAGAAGTGCGAATAGGCGAGTGCTGCCAGCGTGGGTGTCAGCAGGCCGAGCAAGGGGATGTGCGCCAGAAGGGCCAGAGTGACGCCGAGCACCAGTAAGGGGATGCCGTGCTCACGCCTGAGCACACGCCATTCCTGGTCGGTGGCGTGTACGGTGAGCGCATCGAAGGCAAAAGTGCGCCGTGTCAGCCAGGCCATCCACAGGATCGGCAGCACCAGCCCCAGCCCGGGCACCAGCCATAGCGGCAGGGTCAGCAGCATGCCGACAATGTACAGCAGCAGCGCAGCGACACTGTTCCAGGCCCCCGCGACGACGCTGTCCTTGCCGACTCGTGCCAGTTCGGGGTAGTCGGCCAGGGCGACATGATTGAGCAGCAGTGGCATCACGAAAATCGCCGCCAGCAGCATGGCGGTGACGAAGGCCGCCGCGAGAATCAGCAGCCAGCCGCCGAGCACGGCGCCGAGCTTGGCCAGCCATACCGCTCCCCAGCCAGCCAGCCAGGTCATCGGCGGCTGCTCGACGAGGGTCGCAATCAGGCTTTCCAGCGCGAACACCATCAGCGCGATCCAGATCACCAGCGCCACCGCCGCCGGCCCGAAGAACAACAGCCAGACGCGTCCACGCCCAAGCGTGCGCAGGCTGCGTCCCAGCGCAAGAACAATTTCAGTCACTTAGTCACCCTCCATCTATTACGATCTGATGATCGTTTGGCGATCACTGGATACCCTCCCACATCTTCTGCAGCCGCTTGCTCGACACCGGCACCGGTGTGCGTAGTGCCTGCGCAAAGAGGTGCACACGCAATTCCTCAAGCAACCAGCGGAACTGTTCGACCTGCGCGTCGCTGACCCCCTGCTTGGCCAGCACGGTTGCGCGTCGTTGATAGGCGGTCGCTAGCGGCAGGTACTCCTCGGCCAGCAGTCGGGCGTCGCGAGCCGCGCCATGGGCGCCGCCGGTCTTCAGCTTGTCCAGGCGCACGGCGATGGCGTTCAGATAGCGCGGATATTGTTGCAGACGTTCGAAAGGCGTGTCGACCACGAAGCGCTTGCCGATCAGCCGCGCCAGTTGCCCCTCGATGTCATGGACGGTGCTGCCGTAGGCCTTGAACGCCGGCAGCTTCTTGTGCAGCGCCAGCCAATCGCCGAGAATCTGGCCGACCAAACGGCATATCTCCTGCGCCAGCAAGGCTAGCCGCGGCTTGGCTTCCACACAGCGGGCGTTGAAACTCGCCGCGTCGGTCGGCCAGGGCTCTTTCAGACAGGCGCGCGTGAAAGTCAGCTCCAGCAACTGTCGTCGCAGTTCGTCGAGGGTGCCCAGTGCCATGAACTGCATCGCCATCTGGGTCAGCCCCGGCAGGTTTTTCTCCAGATGTTTGATCTGCTCGCGAAACTGCAGCATGAACAGTCGCAGCAGTCCCCGCGAATGCGCCTGCAGCGCCTCCTCGGGCGAATCGAAGACGCACACCGAGACGCTGTCGCCGTCGTCGGTCAGTCCCGGGTAGCCAAAAACCGTCTGGCCACCGCCGACCTCGACTTCAATCAGCTCGGCCAACTCGCCGAAACTCCAGTCGGTCATTCCCGAAAACTCGGCGGGTGTCTCGTGCAGCTCGGCGAACTCCTGCTTCGCCTCGCGTCCCCACTCGCTGCGCAGTTCGCTCAAGCTGCGACTCAGGCCGAGCTGGCGGCCGTTTTCGTCGACCAGGCGAAAGTTGAAGCTTAGATGTGCCGGCACCGCGTCGGGGCGAAACGCGTCGGGAGTGACGTCCCAGCCGCGCGCGTTCAGCCCGCGTGTTTGCAGGATGAAGTGGACCAGTGCGCTGACCAATGGCTTGTCCGTCGGCGGCAGCTGCTCGACGAACTCGCTGGCGAAGTCAGGCACTGGCACCAGCTTGGCGCGAATCCGTTGCGGCAGCGTTTTTACCAGCTGCTGCACCTTCTCCTTGAGCAGCCCCGGCACCAGCCATTCGCAGCGTGCGGCGGGGATCTGGTTCAGCTGCGCCAGCGGCAGGGTCAGAGTCACGCCGTCGCGAGCGCTGCCGGGTTCGAAGTGGTAGGCCAGCGGGTAGTCGACGCCACCCAGTTGCAGTTGATGCGGAAAAGCCTCGCTGGTGATGCCGGCGGCTTCGTGGCGCATCAAGTCCTCTCGCACCAGGTGCAGCAAGCGCGGTTGCTCGCGCTCGGCGGCGCGCCGCCACTTGTCGAAGCTGGCGCCGCAGTAGATTCCCTCGGGGATGATCTGGTCGTAGAAAGCGAAAATCAGTTCGTCGTCGACCAGTACGTCGGGTCGGCGCGACTTGTGCTCCAGGGTCTCGATATCGAGCACCAGTTGCTGATTGTTATGGAAAAAATCCCAGCGCCGAGCGAATTCTTCACTGACCTCGCCGGCGACCAGGGCGTCGCGGATGAAAAGTTCGCGTGCTGCCGGTGGGTTGAGCGGCCCGAAGTTCACCCGTCGGCGTGGATCGACGACGATGCCGTACAGCGTGATGCGCTCGAAAGCGACCGCCTGCATCGCTTTCTTCTCCCAGTGCGGGTCGAAATGGCTGCGCTTGAGAAGATGCGCACCGACCACTTCCAGCCACTCCGGCTCGATGCGAGCGACGCAGCGGGCGAACAAGCGCGTGGTTTCGCTGATCTCGGCGGCGACAATCCACTTGCCGGCCTTCTTCTGCAGGGCCGAGCCGGGATGGATCAGCATCTTGATGCCGCGTGCACCAAGGTAATGCGCCGCATCTTCCGCTTTGCAGCCGATGTTGCCGAGCAGGCCGGCGAGCAGCGCGCGGTGGACGGCGTCGTAGGTCGCCGGAACCTGGTTCACCCGCCATTTCTGTTCGGCCGCCAGGGCCTGTAGTTGGCCGTGGATGTCGCGCCATTCGCGCATGCGCAGCGCCGAGAGGAAGTGCTCGTGGCAGGTCTGCACCAGCTTGCGCTGCGACTTGCGATGTTCGACTTCGATCTGGTACCAGTCCCACAGCTTCAGCCAGCCGAGGAATTCGGATTTCGGGTCAGCAAACTTGCGGTGTGCGATGTCGGCGCTGCCCTGTTTGTCCTGCGGTCGCTCGCGCGGATCATGTACGCTCAGCGCGGCGGCAATGATCAGGACTTCGCGCAGGCAGTCTTCGTCGCGGGCGGCAACGATCATTCGCCCGACGCGCGGGTCGAGCGGCATCGTCGCCAGTTCCTGGCCGGTTGGTGTCAGCGCATTTTCGCTGGTCACCGCGCCGAGTTCGAGCAACAGCTGATAGCCGTCGCCGATGGCCTTGCGCGGGGGCGCCTCGAGGAAGGGGAAGTCCTCGATGTCGCCTAGACGCAGCGCCTTCATGCGCAGGATCACCCCGGCCAGCGACGAACGGAGAATCTCCGGTTCCGAATACGCCGGGCGGAGCGCAAAATCCTGCTCTTCGTAGAGGCGGATGCACACTCCGGCCGCGACCCGCCCACAGCGCCCGGCGCGTTGATTGGCCGAGGCCTGCGAGATTTTCTCGATCTGCAGTTGCTCGACCTTGTTGCGGTAGGAATAGCGCTTGATGCGCGCCAGGCCGCTATCGACGACGTAGCGGATTCCCGGCACGGTCAAGGAGGTTTCGGCAACATTGGTCGCCAGTACGATGCGTCGGCCAAGGTGCGGCCTGAAAATCCGTCCCTGCTCTTCGCTCGACAGGCGGGCAAAGAGCGGCAGAATTTCGGTATGCGGCGGGTGATGCTTGCGCAGCGCCTCGGCGGCCTCGCGGATCTCGCGTTCGCCGGGCAGAAAGACCAGCACATCGCCCGGTCCGGCACGATCGAGCTCGTCACAGGCGTCGACGATCGCGTCGCAGAGATCGCGCTGGTCGTCACCGCGCTCGCTGCGCCCACCACTGTCGCCGCCAGCGCTGCCCGTTTCGCCGTCCTCGTCTTTCTGCATCGGTCGATAGCGCAACTCCACCGGATGCAGTCGGCCCGAGACCTCGATGACCGGTGCGTCGTCGAAGTGCTGGGAAAAACGCTGGGCATCGATCGTCGCCGAAGTGATGATCAGCTTCAGATCGCGGCGTTTGGGCAACAGCTGTTTAAGGTAGCCGAGCAAAAAGTCGATGTTCAGGCTGCGCTCGTGCGCCTCGTCGATGATCAGCGTGTCGTACTGCTCGAGCCCGGTGTCGCCCTGCGTCTCGGCGAGCAGGATGCCGTCGGTCATCAGCTTGATAAAGGCATCGGGTGTGGTGCGGTCGCTGAAGCGGATCTTGTAGCCGACCAGTCGCCCGACTTCGCTCTGCAATTCCTGCGCGATACGCACCGCGGTCGACCGCGCGGCGATCCGGCGTGGTTGCGTGTGACCGATCAGGCCGGTGGTGCCGCGACCGATTTCCAGGCAGATCTTGGGGATCTGCGTTGTCTTGCCCGAGCCGGTTTCGCCGCAGACGATGAGTACCTGATGCTTGGCAATCAGCGCCGCAATCTCGGCACGCCGCCGATTGACCGGCAGATCGTCGGCAAAGACCGGCGTCGGCAGGCGCGCCCGCCGCGCGGCCACGGCGGCGCGGGACCTCTCTATCAGGTTGTCGAGCTCGGCCTGCAGCGCGTCGCGCTTGGCGCCGAAGCCGTGCCGCAAAGCGCGCGTCAGTGCGCGCAGCTGACGCTGGTCGAGTGCCAGGCAGTCGGCGAAAGGATTCTGCGGAGGGCGTGCGGTACGGGCGCTGGTAGGGGTCATCGGTCAGGAAAAGCGGGGTGCTGGCAGGGGCTGTCGGAGTGCTTCGAGCACAGCGCACCAGTGCGCACAGAACAGCATAGAAATTGTGCGCCGCCGCGGCGCCCTATAAGGGGCGCCATTTTACCCCAGAGCGTCGAGCGGACTGTGTACTACTGCACTGCGGCATGGCCCTGGTGCACGCCGCCGTTGAGCGGTCGCGTGCCGCGGAAGAATTCGAGACCCCGAAGCGTGCCGTTTCGCAGTATGGTTGCGGCTGAATTTTCCAACGGGAGAACGTCGATGTCACGGCAAGGCACGACGCCAATCAACGGCGTGCTCAGGGAGCTGAAAATCTTCGCCCGACGGCCGAACGATTGCCAGGAAGCGGCATGAAATCCGACTTTGCGATGGTGCTTTCATGCCTGCTGTTCGCTGCCTCAGCGCTTGCTGCGCCTGCTCCCTGGTACCTCTGGCGCAGCCAGCTTGATGGTCAGGTATTCTGCGCCCAGACGCCGCTAGGCGCCGCTTGGCAGCGGGTCGGCGGGCCGTACCGGGATGCGCGCTGCGAGAACGCGGGTGTGCCCGGCAAATAGTCGTTGGCCGCATCTTTCCTGCGAACTTTCCTTGACCGGAGTGAGTCGGATGACGGGGCGCAAGCCGGGATTCGGCGGTCGCGATTCACGATCAACCTAACGGTCATGACAGTCGAGATACCCCGGATGATGAAAGTCATGACCGTTTTCCCTCTTCCCCGGCCCTTCTCCCGCAGCTTACCTTTTCCCAGATCTCCGCTGGACACCGTAGCAACTTTTCGCTATGGTTTCGCCTATGGATATGGCGAAGCGGCTGTGGGAAGGTGATGCTCTGGCGTACGTACGGGAAATGGCCGCGCGTATCGGCATGACGCGCACGCGCTTGTCGCAAGTCGTTTGCGAAGCCTTCGATTTTCGGGACCCCTTGGGGCGCTTGCGCGAGATGACGTGTCGCAAAGTTCTGGCGAAGATGGCAGCGCGGGGGGATGTCGTTCTGCCGGCGACGCAGCGCAGCATTCCAGCGCGAGGAGCGCTGGCCGTGGTGGAGAGCGGCGCGGTGACCTGCGAGTTGGCCGAACTGGGTCGGGTCGAGCTGGTCGACGTTACCGGCGAGGCAGCGCTGTCGCCGGTGTGGAATGGCCTCATGGACACTCACCACGAACTGGGCAGTGGCCCGTTGTGTGGCGCACAGTTGCGCTATCTGATTCGCTGCGAGCACTTCGGCTGGCTCGGTGGTCTGGCCTTCTCGGCGGCCGCCCGCCGTCTGGCAGACCGAGAAGCCTGGCTGGGCTGGAGCGAGGACGAGCGTCGTGAGCAACTCCAGCACGTGGCCTGCAATTCGCGCTTTCTCATTCTTCCCGGGATTCGCGTGCCCAACCTGGCTTCGCATGTGCTTGGCTTGGCCGTCCGACGCTTGGTCCGTGACTGGCCGAAGCGTTACGGTATCGCCCTGTGGGCGCTCGAGACCTTCGTTGCCCCGCCGCGTCTGGGCACGAGCTACCGCGCCGCGAACTGGCGCGAGGTCGGGGAAAGCCGCGGTCGTGGCCGGCAGGACGGCCAGCATACGGCCGAGCGGACAAGGAAGCGGGTGTTTCTCCATCTCATCGAGCCGCGCCGCTTTCCGCGTGCCGGACCGCCCGCGGCACCAGAGACCGATTGGGCTGCCGCGGAGTTTGCGGGCCTTGAACTGGACGCGCGTTTGCAGCGTCGTACAGTGGCCCTGGCGCGCCGCTTTCAGGCCCGTCCGACGGCTAGCCTGCCGCAGGCCTGCGAAGGCCACCTGGCCGAGCTCAGAGGCGCTTATCGCTTGTTCCAGCACGAGAAGGTCACCATCGATACCCTGCTTGCTCCTCATTATCAGGCCACCCAGGCACGCGCTGCCCAGGAACCGCTGGTCCTGGCGGCCGTCGACAGCTCGGCGTTAAATTACTCGGCTCATCCGGCCACCGACGGGCTGGGACTGATCGGCACGACGGTCAATGGGCCGGTCGGACTGTGGCTGCATGAGACCCTGGTCTTTACGCCCAGTGGCGTCCCGCTCGGGCTGATCGACGTCCAGCATTGGCGGCGTGACCCGGCGGAGCATGGCAAGAAGCGCACGCGCAAGAAGCGGCCGATCGAAGAAAAAGAAAGCGGCAAATGGCTCAAGAGCTTCGACCGGATAGAGGCCGCCCAGCGCGCTTGTCCGCAAACCCGATGGGTGATGGTCGCCGACCGCGAGTCGGACATCTATGAATTCTTTGTCAAGGCCAGCGACGCCACGGCCGGCGTGCTGGTCCGGGCGCAGACAAACCGCCATCTGTGCTCGGACGAGCAGGCGCATCTGTGGCCGGCCCTGGCCGCCGCGCCGGTCGCCGGAACCTTCACCGTGCAAGTCGCGGCCGGCAATGGCCGGCCAGCGCGCGAGGCCACCCTCACCGTGCGTGTGCAGGCCGTCACCCTCAAACCGCCACGCGACCAGACGCGACTGGGAAACGTGCCGGTGTCGGCCATCTGGGCGCACGAAGAACATCCGCCCGAGGGCAGCTCTGCCCTGGAATGGATGCTGCTGACCACCGTGCCGACCCATACCTTCGATGAAGCCTGTAGCCGTATCGAGTGGTATTGTCGCCGCTGGGGAATCGAGATTTATCACCGCACGCTGAAAAGCGGCTGCCGCATCGAGGACCGCCAACTCGGCTCGGCCAAATCACTGAAGGCCTGTCTGGCGATCGACATGGTCGTTGCCTGGCGGATCTTCCACCTCGTCCATCTCTCCCGCCAGCACCCCGACTTGCCCTGCACCACCTATTTCGATGACGATCACTGGAAGGCGCTCTACGGCTTCGTTCACCGCACGCCCATCCCCCCGGATACGCCACCGACTCTTCATCAAGCGGTGCAAATGGTCGCTCGCCTCGGCGGTTTCCTCGGCCGTAAGAGCGACGGCGAACCGGGCGCTCAAGTCCTCTGGATCGGCATCCAGCGACTCGATGACCTGACCAGCATGTACCGCGTCTTCGCTACACCTCCACCACAAGCTCCTTGAGCCCCGCGCCAACCCATGCCAAGTCACCTTACAGCCCAGCGTAATAACAACTCGCTACCGTCTGTTGGCACGATGTGGGTAAGGGTAAGCTCCCGCAGGGGGAGAAGGGAGTTTCGTGAGTCGCATGCGCGACTTTCACATTAACGGTCATTGCAGTTGCGGCCGCCCCGGATCATGAAAGAAAATTCGAGTTGGGAAGCGATGGGTAGAGGTCGCGCAAAGCTTTGGCGGCTCGACCCCGAACTTTAACGTGACCCGCTGAACCGACTCGTACCCCGGATTGCTGCCATCGAGCGCACACATTAAAAGGGCCGTTGGCGACCTGTCGCCTTCAGGCAACTTCGGTTCTGGCACCCACCGCCTCCCGCTTTCAAGTTTATTGCGAAAGGAGACGGTATGGAACTGGTTCCGATCCACAAGCGGGTCATTGGACTCGACATTCATCAAGCCCAGATCACGGCGTGCGCGATCATCGAGGAATCGGGCGGCGAGACACGCATCGAACCAACGGCAATTTG
>NZ_SPMY01000035.1 GCF_012939955.1 Candidatus Accumulibacter phosphatis | reverse complement strand
TTCCCGACAGTTGGGCGACCCTGCGCGAAACCCTCTCGATCCAGCGCCGGGTGACGACGACTTTCCGGCAACGCGATGGCCGCACGCTGCACGTCCGCAAGGCCACTGCCGCCGAGCCCGAGCTGATGGCGATCTATCGCGCCTTGGGCGTCAACTCAGACCCCGGAGGAACCCGAAAACTGGTCGCCTGACACGAAATTACGCGCTTGTTGTGCCATTAGAGATTCAAGTGCCTTGCAAGCAGTTGATTATGCAAGAGGTTTTTTTGAGAATGTTAAACACGGGTTAAGGCTTGTCCGACGCCTGCCCTCGGCGTTCAGGCTCGCGTGACCGCGCCGTCAGTTCATGAGGGCAATTACACTGAGCTACACGCCCTGCACAATCGTTTTAGGGTCGCAGCGCTACCCAGGCGAGGTAGCATGAAGCAGCTACCAGCCCATTTGAATCAATCGCGGCACCAATTCCTCCCTGGTGCCGGGTTTTAACCGATTGATTTTGATAGCTTTCTATGGAGGCGCGACCCGGAGTCGAACCGGGCTGAACGGATTTGCAATCCGGTGCATAACCGCTTTGCTATCGCGCCGTGCCTGCCTGATGGCAGGAACTGCCGTTGAGGGCGAAAAAACAGGCCACTCGGCAGAAAATGTGGAGCGGGAGAAGAGTCTCGAACTCTCGACCTATACCTTGGCAAGGTATCGCTCTACCAACTGAGCTACTCCCGCATGAAGCGAAGGCGCATTATAAAGGCCTACCTGAACCTGTCAATGCCTGGCGCACAATCTGCTGCTCGTCGCCGGCGTGTTGGCGCCGCAGTCGGCCTCGCGGCTAGCGCTTTTTTGTCCTCTTCGATCAGGTGCGGCCAGGCCATGCGCATATAATAACCCATCGACCACAGGGTGAGCACGGCAGCGATGTAGATCAGCCAGGTGCCGGCCTGGAAGACGTCGAAGCCGTCGAGGGGCGCGTAATAGAGCAGAAATGGGATGGCCATCATCTGCGCGGTGGTCTTGATCTTGCCGATCATCGAAACCGCGATACTGCGATGGGCGCCGATCTGCGCCATCCATTCGCGCAAGGCGGAGATGGTAATTTCGCGACCGATGATGATCGCCGCCAGGATGGCGTCGAGGCGGCCCAGTTGCACCAGCACAATCAGCGCCGCGGCGACCATCAGTTTATCGGCGACCGGGTCGAGAAAGGCGCCGAAAGCCGAGGTCTGCTGCCAACGACGCGCCAGATAGCCGTCGAGCCAGTCGGTTACCGCGGCGACCAGGAACACCACTGTCGCGGCCAGATCGCGCCCGACAAACTGCACCCACGACTCGGGCACGTAGTAGATGGCGATAAGCAGCGGGATCAGGATGATCCGCAGCCAGGTCAATAGAATCGGTATGTTGAGTGGCATCAGTGCAACGCTGCGTAGATTTTCTCGGCGAGTTCCCGGCTGATCCCTGGAACGGCGGTAAGTTGGTCAATCCCGGCATCAGAAATGCCTTGCAAGCCGCCAAAACGGGAAATCAAGCCTTTGCGACGCTTCGGCCCGATGCCGCCAATGTCTTCGAGTCGCGAAGAGTGCGCCGCCTTGCCGCGCCTGGCGCGGTGGCCGGAGACGGCGAAACGATGTGCCTCGTCGCGGACTTCCTGGATCAGATGCAGTGCGGGATGTTCAGCGGGCAATTGTAACGGCTCGCGGCCATCTGCGAAAATTAGCGTTTCGAGTCCCGGCTTGCGCGCCTCTCCCTTGGCGACGCCCAGCAGCGGAAGATGGGTCAGGCCAAGCTCGGCAAGTGCCGAAACTGCCGAACTGACCTGACCGCTGCCGCCGTCGATCAGAATCAATGTCGGGACGGCGCCGTCACTGGTCAGAAGCTTGGCGTAGCGACGTGATACCGCCTGACGGATGGCCGCGTAGTCGTCGCCGGGCTGGATGTCCTGGATATTGAAGCGACGATAGTCCGACTTGCGCATACCGCCTCCCTGATAGACGACGCAGGCGGCGACCGTCGACTCGCCCTGCGTATGACTGATGTCGAAGCACTCGATACGCGCTTCCTTGCCCGCCTCGACTTCGAGACCCAGCGCCGCGCGGAGCGCTTCCAGGCGTTCGCCCTGCCGCGACAGCGCACTACGGCGTGCGGTAATGGCCAGGCGTGCGTTCTGCTCGGCCATTTCTATCCAGATGCGCTGCATCGTCAGCCGCGGCTGCATGACTCTGACCGGCCGGCCAGCCATTTCACCGAGCCAGTCGGCAAGCTCCTCATCAGCCGGCGGCAGGTTGACCAGAAGGCGCGACGGAACGGGGTGGGCGACGTAGTGCTGCGCGAGAAAAGCACTCAGCGCTTCGCGCGGCGACGAATCGGCTGCGTTGCTGGGAAATTGAGGCCGGTCGCCGAGATGGCGCCCGGCACGCACCATCGCCAGATTGACGCACAGCATGCCGCCCTCTGCAACGGCGACGACGACGTCCACATCGCCACCCTTGCCGCTGTCGACATACTGTTTGTCCTGCACCTGCCGCAAGGCCTGGATCTGATCGCGACAGATCGCCGCCTGTTCGAACGCCAGACTTTCTGCCGCCTGATCCATGGCTGCCGACAGGCGCCCGATGACGTCCTGCTGGCGGCCCTGCAGGAACATCGTCGCCATCTCGACGTCTGCGGCATAGCGCTCAGGCGCTATCAGGCCGACGCAGGGCCCCGAACAGCGCTTGATCTGATAGAGCAGGCAGGGCCGTGAGCGGTTGTTGAACACCGGGTTTTCGCAAGTGCGCAGGCGAAACATTTTCTGCAAGAGGTGGATGCTCTGACGCACCGCTTGCGACGAAGGAAAGGGACCGAAATAGTCGGCCCGCTTGTCGGTTGCGCCACGGTAAAAGCCCAGGCGCTGGTAGCGGTCGCGCGTCAGAACGATGTAGGGGTAGGACTTGTCGTCCCGAAAAAGAATGTTGTAGCGCGGCGCCAGGCTCTTGATGAGATTGTTTTCGAGGAGCAGCGCTTCCGCCTCCGATCGCGTCACGGTCGTCTCGACAGCGGCAATTTGCGCGACCATCAGCGCGATGCGCGGACTCGGGTGATGATCACGAAAATAAGACGCGACGCGCTTCTTGAGGTTTTTTGCCTTGCCGACATAGAGTACGACACCGGCCAGGTCGATCATCCGATAGACGCCGGGCAGTTCGGTCAAGGTGGCGAGCAGAGATTTTGCGTCGAAAGGGGCTTGCATTGGCATTCGCGGCAGCCGCCGGCTGGCTTAGGAGTAGGATGGCGAGGGGTGACGAGGGGTGACGAACGGGGGGCCTTTTCGATGTTATCACGCGCGCCGGCCCTGCCCCCACAGCCGCCACCCTTGCGCCTCATGGGGGGCCGCTCCGCCCCTAACACTCGTACCACTCGCAGCACTTGCCGCCATGCCAAACACATCCTCTCGACCCGACTGGGACATCTTCTGCCAGGTCATCGACAATTTTGGCGATATTGGCATCTGCTGGCGTCTGGCCAGGCAGTTGCGCAGCGAGCGGCAGTTGCACGTGCGCTTGTGGGTCGATGAACTGGAGGTTTTCCGGGCACTGCGCCCGGAAGTGGACCCAGGGCTGTCGATGCAGGAGCTGCAAGGCGTCGAAATCCGCCGCTGGGAGACGCCGTTCGTCACCCCGCTCCCCGCGCACGCGGTACTGGAAACTTTCGCCTGCCGAATTCCCGAAGCCTTCATCGCCGCCATGGCGCAGCAATCACCAAGGCCGGTATGGATCAACCTCGACTATCTGAGCGCGGAAGCCTGGGTGCCTGGCTTTCACACACTGCCCTCGCCCCACCCGCGCCTGCCGCTCAACAAGTCCTTCTTCTTTCCGGGCTTCTCCCGTGATACCGGCGGTCTGCTGCGCGAGCGCGACCTGCTGGCTCGCCGGCAGCAGTTCGCCGCCAGCGCCGAGCAGCAGGCCGCACTCTGGCGCCAGACGGGCGGCGCGCCGCCACCCGTCGGCAGTCTGCTGGTCTCGCTGTTCGCCTACGAGAATCCAGCCATCAAGGACCTCTTGCTGCTCTGGCAAGAGGCGCCGATGCCTGTCTGCTGCCTGGCGTCACTATCGCGCGCGCTGCCGGCCATCGAAAGCTACGCCGGCCAGCCACTCAAGGCCGGCGCGTTGCTGCGGCGTGGCGCGCTTGAAATCCGCATCCTGCCGTTCCTCGAACAAGACCTTTACGACCGCCTGCTGTGGCTCTGCGACCTCAATTTCGTCCGCGGTGAAGATTCTTTCCTGCGTGCGCAGTGGGCGGCACGGCCAATGGTCTGGCACATCTACCCGCAGCAGGCGGCGGCGCACATCGCCAAGCTCGACGCTTTCCTGGACCTCTACTGCACCGACCTGCCGACAGCGAGCGCCAGCGCAGTGCGCGAATTCTGGCATGCATGGAGCGCGGGGCACGTCGACGCCGCCCACTGGTGGCGCTTCGCGTCTTGTCTGCCGACCTTGCGCGAGCACGCAAAGCGCTGGCAGGAAGGACTCGCCAGTGAGGATGATTTGAGCACTCGTCTGCTGCGCTTTGCCCGTTCCAGTCTATAATTTCGGGTTTCCCCCAACAGTTTTCTGGAACGTCCAATGAAAACCGCACAAGAGCTTCGCACCGGCAACGTCTTCATGGTCGGCAATGACCCAATGGTGGTATTGAAGTCCGACTACGTCAAATCCGGCCGCAACGCGTCGGTAGTCAAGATGAAGATGAAAAATCTGCTCACCGACTCCCCCAGCGAGACCGTCTATCGCGCCGACGACAAGTTCGACGTCATCCAGCTCGAGCGCAAGGAAGTCAGCTACTCGTACTTTGCCGATCCGCTCTACGTTTTCATGGACGCCGAGTACAACCCGTACGAAATCGAAGCCGACTGCCTGAGCGACGCGCTCAACTATCTCGAAGACGGCATGCCGTGCGAGGCGGTGTTCTACAACAACAAGGCAATCTCGGTCGACCTGCCGAGCAGCGTCGTTCGCGAAGTGGTGTATACCGAGCCGGCGGTGAAAGGCGACACTTCGGGCAAGGTGATGAAACCGGCCCGCCTGGCGACCGGTTTCGAGCTGCCGGTCCCGGCCTTTGTCGAGATCGGCGACAAGATCGAAATTGACACTCGCAGCAACGAGTACCGCTCGCGCGTCCGCTAGCCGTAACCAGCATTCGGCAGCCGGCAACTCGCTTCGGCTGCGGCTACCTGTTTTCGCTTCAGCGTCAGGCCGACAGCTGTCGCGCTGCCTTGACGCCAGCCTGATACGTGGCTTCCTGCTGCAGGCTCGCCCAATCGCTTGCGCCAGTCAGCGGGCACAGGCGCGCCACCCGCGCTGCCCGCAGCGGGTCGGCAACAGGCCGCCAGCGCGCCAGCAGGTCGGCAACCGATTCCGGCGTATTGCACACCAGCAGCATGTCACAGCCGGCCTCCCAGGCTGCCGTGCAGCGCGCGACAATGTCGCCAGCGACACTCGCCCCGGCCATCGACAGATCGTCACTGAAGATCACGCCGTCGAAACCCAGCTCCTCGCGTAACAGCCGTATCCAGACCGGCGAGAAACCCGCCGGTCGCCAATCTACCTGCGGATAGATGACGTGCGCCGGCATGACCGCGTCGAGAGGCAAGTGCCGGTATGGTTCGAGGTCAGGCGCCAGTTCGTCAAGCCGACGCGTGTCGACCGGCAGGTCGACGTGCGAATCGGCCTCGACCCAGCCGTGACCTGGGAAGTGCTTGCCACAGGCGGCCATGCCGGCGCTGCGCAATCCTTCGATGAACGCCGCCGCAAGCTCGATAACGACGGCGGGGTCGCGATGCAGGGAACGATCACCGATGACGCTGCTGCGCCCCCAGTCGAGATCGAGCACCGGCGTAAAGGACAGATCGACACCGCGCACGCGCAACTCGGTGGCGAGAACGTAAGCCAGCTCGCGGGCGGCAGTCAGCGCAGCCTGCGGATCACGGTCCCAGCACTCGCCGAGACGGCGCATCGCCGGCAGCTGCGTGAAGCCGTCGCGGCAGCGCTGCACCCGGCCTCCTTCGTGGTCGATGGCGATCGGCAGGGCCGGTGAACGCAGCCCATGCACCTCGCTCGTCAAGCGCTCGAGCTGCTCCGGCGACTGGTAGTTGCGTGCAAAAAGAATCAGGCCCCCGACCAGCGGATGGCACAGGCGCTGACGTTCGACATCGGACAGGCTGAGCCCGGCCAGGTCGATCATCAGCGGGCCGAGCGGCAGCTTGAGCGGCGACGTGGAGGGCGAAGTCACGACGTTCACGACGTTCACGACGTTGATGGCGTTCATCGCGTTCATCGCGTTCATGCCTGCTCCATGATGACGAACGCCACAGCATAGTCGTCCTCATCGCTGATCGAGAGGTGAGCAACCAGCCCCCGCTGGGCAAGAAGCTTCGCCAGCGGTGCCGCGTACTCGAACAGCGGTCGGCCCAGCGAATCATGCGCCACACTGATATTCGGCAGGGTCGCCGGAGCGCTCAGACCGATCCCGAGCGCCTTGCCGAACGCTTCCTTGGCGGCGAAACGCTTGGCGAGAAAGCGCGCCGGCTGGTGCGCAGCGGCAAATTCCGTACATTCGCGCGCTGACAGCAGCTTCGCCAGCGCGCGCTGACCGTGGCGCTCATAGAGCCCGCCGAGGCGGGCAACGGCGACGATGTCGGTGCCAATACCGGCGATCATGTCGGCGTCGCTGGCGGCAGCGCCTGCGCCTCACGCAGCAAGCGTTTCATTTCCCGGACCGCCTCGCGCAAGCCGACGAAGATCGCTCGACTGATGATCGCGTGGCCAATGTGCAGCTCGCGGATGCCAAGCAACTGCGCGATCGGCTGGACGTTGAAGTAATTGAGCGCGTGCCCGGCGTTGAAGCGCATGCCGAGTTGGCGGGCGGCGGCGCCAGCGACGCGGATCTTGTCGATCTCGGCCACGACCGCGGGACTTTCGGGATCACGCCCCTGCGTGTAGAAAGCATGCGCGTAAGGGCCGGTGTGGATCTCGCAGACGCGCGCCCCGATGCGTGCGGCCGCTTCAACCTGCGCCGGATCGGCGTCGATGAAGACACTGCTGATGATGCCGGCGTCAGTCAGGCGAGCCACCGACTGACGCAGCGCCCTCTCCTGCGCCAGCACGTCGAGCCCGCCTTCGGTGGTCACTTCGTGCCGCCCTTCCGGCACCAGCATCGCCATCTGCGGCTTGACGCGACAAGCGATGGCAATCATTTCCTCGGTCGCTGCCAGTTCCAGGTTGAGCTTGATCTGCGCCAGTTCGCGGAGCTTCTCGACGTCGGCGTCCTGAATGTGTCGCCGATCTTCGCGCAGGTGGATGGTGATGCCGTCGGCACCGCCGAGATGCGCTTCGACCGCTGCCCAGACCGGATCGGGTTCGTAGGTGCAGCGCGCCTGTCGGATCGTCGCCACATGGTCGATATTGACGCCCAGTTCGATCATAGTTCCTGTAGCTCCCTGAAAATCCTGCGGCTTGCCAGGTGCCTGCCGCCAGTATAGTGGCCGATCAGCGTGCGCATCAGCTGCTTGGCTTCGGCCAGCGAGCGCGGATCGGAGAAATCCTCGCGCGCCAGGTCGAGCAGCGTTCTGCCGCTCACCGCCAGCGCCGAGGCGTCTGGCGCGGCGAGACGTACCGGACCGCGCTCGATCTCGTAGCCGTAGCGTGCGTTGCCCTCGACGCTGACGCCGTCAGTATCGGTTTCGAGCATCAGCCCGTAGCCCAGCTCCTGCAGCAGAGCGCGCTCGAAGCAGCGCAGGTCGGCTTCCTGCGCGCCATCGGCAAAGCGGCGCAGCGTTTCCGCATAGACCGAAAATAGCCGCGCATGCGCATCCTCACGCGGCAGCAGATGCATCAGCAACTCATTGAGGTAATAGCCACAAAACAGCGACTTGCCTGCCAGCAGGGGCTGTCCGCCGCGCCACTCGGCCTTCATCAGGGTCTGCACCTCCCCCCTGCCCGCCCAGCCGACCTCGAGCGGCTGGAAGGCGAGCAGTACGCCACGCAACACCGATCTGGGCCGCCGCGCACCACGCGCGAGCAGAGCAACCCGCCCGAAGTCGCGCGAAAAGACGTCGATGATGAGGCTGGTTTCGCTGTAAGGATAGGCATGCAGCACAAACGCCGGCTGTCCATCGACCTTGTGCCGCTGATTCACTGAGTCACTTCCCGACCGGTTCGCCGGCAATCAACAAGCGCATGCGCACTTCTAGCCTCTTCGTACGACTCGCACTATTCGTAACCCAGGCTCTTGAGCAACTGCGCATCATCGGCCCAACCCGAGTTGACCTTGACAAAGACTTCCAGAAAGACCGGTCCGCCAAACATTCGCTCCATGTCCTGCCTCGCCTCGGAGGCAATTCGCTTGACCACTTCGCCCCCCCGTGCCAATGACTATCGACTTGTGTCCGGCGCGCTCGACGACAATCGCCGCGCTGATCCGGCGCAGCGGACCGTCAACGACGAAGCGCTCGATTTCGACGGCCGCACCGTAAGGCAACTCGTCGCCAATCAAGCGAAAAAGCTTTTCACGAATGTACTCGGCGGCAAGGAATTTTTCGCTGCGGTCGGTGATCTCGTCTTCGCCGAAAAGCAACTCGTCGTTTGGCAAGTGCTTGCGCGTTTCGCCAAGCAGTGCATCGAGTTGCGCGCGACGCGTCGCGCTGACCGGCACGATGGCCGCAAACTCACCCTCACCGGCGAGTTGTGTGAGATACGGCAGCAAATCGACCTTGTTCTTGATCTGGTCGATCTTGTTAACCACGATAATCACCGGACAGCCTTCCGGCAGCAGCTTGCGCACCGCGCGATCGCGTTCGTCGAAGCGGCAGGCCTCGACGACAAACAGGATCACATCGACTTCCGCCAGCGCCTGCCTGACGCCGCGGTTCATCACCTGATTGAGGGCATTGAGGTGCTTGGTTTGAAAGCCTGGTGTATCGACAAAAACATACTGCGCATCGGCCTCGGTGAGAATGCCCGTGATGCGATGACGGGTGGTCTGGGCGCGCCGCGAGACGATGCTGACTTTTTCACCGATCAAAGCGTTGAGCAGTGTCGACTTGCCGACATTGGGGCGACCAACGATAGCGATGCGACCGGAACGGATTTCACTCATGAGTTGGCCACCTCTTCGAGAGCGTGTTCGGCGGCCACCTGTTCGGCCGCCCGGCGAGTGCTGCCGCTACCCTCGCTGCGGATGCGCAGCGCGTCGATGCTGCAGCTAACCGTGAAATGTTGTTCATGTGCCTCACCCGCGGTATTGATCAGCGCGTACAGCGGCAAGGCCAGGCGTCGGCCCTGCAGGTACTCCTGCAAGCGCGTCTTGGCGTCCTTGATCTCCTGTCCTGGAGCCAGTTGCACGAGCACACCCTGGTACAGGCGAAGGACGACTTCGCTGGCAGCGTCAAAGCCCGCGTCCAACCATACTGCGCCAAACAGCGCTTCGAGGGCATCGGCCAGGATTGACGGGCGTCGATGCCCGCCGCTTTTCTGCTCACCCTCACCAAGCAGCAGATAGTCGCCCAAGGAGAGCGCCAGCGCTCGCTGGTGCAGGCTGTCCTGGCGTACCAGGTTGGCTCGCAGTCGCGACAGATCACCTTCCGGAAGCGTCGGAAATTGCTCGAACAAGCGCCGCGCGATAACCGCATTGAGAACGGCGTCACCGATAAATTCGAAGCGCTCGTTATGGGGAGAGGAGTAGCTGCGGTGCGTCAGCGCCGTCTGCAGGAGTTCGCGATCGCGGAACGTGTAGCCGAACGCCTTTTCGAATCCGCGCTGGGTCATTGCCCGCTGTCGCGGGCCGACGACGATCCCGAGAAGTCGATCAGCAGACTGACATTGCCCAGCAGTGGAACACGCTTCTCATAGGCGAAGGCAACGACCACCTGATTCTCCTCTTTGAAGATTTCCAGATCAGCCGGTCCGAAGCCCTTGATATGCTCGACTTCGGCGTACTGCCCAAAGGCATGGCGAATCTCGGCAACCGTTTTTCCGGCGGACTCGCTGGCCACGGCTTTTACCGCGTGCTTGATCTTGGAATACTCGATGACATCGGGAAGGATCCGGATGACAAGAATAGCCACCATGGCAATGCCGACGCCCCACAGCAGCAGGGCGGAAAGTGCCAAACCACGCTGACGCTTGATAGTCATGTGAGTTCCTTAACCGAACGGGCCGATGCGCTTGAAATCACTGAAATTCAACCAGATGAAGAAAGCCTTGCCGACAATATTCTCTTCGGGAACGAAGCCCCAGAAGCGGCTGTCGCGACTGTTGTCGCGATTGTCGCCCATTACGAAATACTCGCCCGGCGGCACGGTGCAGATCACGCCAGCGCTATTGTAGGAGCAGTTCTCGCGATTCGGGAACTGCGCCGGATGGGAAATGTAGGCCGGCGCATCGCGATCATTGAGCATTCGATGCCCCTCCTCACCGAGTTTCTCGACGAATTGCTCGGAATAGTACAGCCGTTCCGGATGCAGATAGTCCTCAACCTCCTCCACCGCTATCGGGAGACCATTAATCGTCAGGCGCTTGTTCCGGTAAGCCACTTTGTCACCGGGAAGGCCGACCACGCGCTTGATGTAGTCGAGCGAGGGATCCTCGGGATAACGAAAGACCATCACATCACCGCGCTGCGGACTGTTGATGTCGATGATCTTCAGGTTGGCGACGGGCAGGCGGATTCCGTAGGTATATTTGTTGACGAGAATGAAGTCACCGACCAGCAGCGTCGGGATCATCGAGCCCGATGGGATCTTGAAAGGCTCGACGATGAACGAGCGCAGGACGAAGACGGCCAGAATGACCGGGAAAAAACTTGCGCCATACTCGACCCACCACGGCTCCTTGGCGCCGACGGCGCGACGCTTCCGGAAAACAAAAACGTCCGCCGCCCATACCGCAGCACTGACCAACAACAGGATCAGCAGGATCAATGCAAAATTCACTGGCTCACTCCCCTCTACTTGCCGACACGCAACACAGCAAGGAAAGCCTCCTGTGGAATCTCGACTGACCCGACCTGCTTCATGCGCTTCTTGCCTGCCTTCTGCTTCTCGAGCAGCTTCCTCTTGCGCGAGATGTCACCGCCATAACACTTGGCGGTGACATCCTTGCGCATTGCCTTGACGTTCTCGCGAGCAATGATGTTGGCGCCGATGGTCGCCTGGATGGCGACATCGTACATCTGGCGCGGGATCAGCTCGCGCATCTTGGCCGCCAGTTCGCGCCCGCGATAGATGGAACTGCTACGATGCAGAATGACGGACAGCGCATCGACTTTTTTCACCGTTGATCAGGATATCGAGCTTGACGACGTCCGCCGCCCGGTATTCCTTGAATTCGTAATCGAGAGAAGCGTAGCCACGCGAAACGGATTTCAGGCGGTCGAAGAAGTCCATCACCACTTCGGCCATCGGCATTTCGTAGACCAGTTGCACCTGACGACCGTGGTAGGTCATGTCGACCTGGTTGCCGCGTTTCTGGTTGCACAGCGTGATGACGTTGCCCAGGTAGTCCTGCGGAACGAAAACGGTAATGGTGATGATCGGTTCGCGGATTTCCTCGGTCTTTGACAGTTCCGGCAGCTTGGCCGGGTTTTCCACCTGAACGACGCTGCCATCGCGCAGCAGGACTTCATAGACCACCGTTGGCGCGGTAGTGATGAGGTCCTGGTCGAACTCGCGCTCGAGACGTTCCTGGACGATCTCCATGTGCAGCAGGCCGAGAAAGCCGCAACGAAAACCGAAGCCAAGCGCCTGCGAGACTTCGGGTTCATAGTGCAGCGAGGCGTCGTTGAGCGTCAGCTTTTCCAGCGCGTCGCGTAGCGAGTCGTACTGATTGGACTCGACCGGATAGAGACCGGCGAAGACCTGCGACTTGATTTCCTTGAAGCCCGGGAAGGCCTGCGCCGTCGGCCGGTCAAACAGGGTCACCGTATCGCCAACCTTGGCGGCCTGCAGTTCCTTGATCCCGGAGATGATGTAACCGACCTCGCCAGCACGCAGAGCGTCACGGGGCACCGCTTTCGGGGTGAACACGCCGACCTGATCGCAGAGGTGGGTCGACCCGGTGGCCATCAAGTGTATCTTTTCCTTCGGCCGCAGCGTGCCGTCGAAGACACGCACCAGCATCACCACGCCGACGTAGTTGTCGAACCAGGCGTCGATCAGCAGGGCCTTGAGCGGCGCATCCGGGTCACCCTTGGGTGCGGGAATGCGTTCGATGATCGCTTCCAGAACGTCCTCGACACCGAGACCGGTCTTCGCCGAGGCCAACACCGCCTCGCTGGCGTCGATGCCGATCACATCCTCGATTTCCTGGCGCGCCTTGTCAGGCGTCGCCGACGGCAGATCGACCTTGTTCAGCACCGGCATGACGTCGACACCCAACTCGATCGCCGTATAACAGTTGGCGACGGTCTGCGCTTCGACGCCTTGTGAGGCATCGACAACCAGCAAGGCCCCTTCACAGGCCGAAAGCGAGCGCGATACCTCATAGGAAAAATCAACGTGCCCGGGAGTATCGATGAGGTTCAGATTGTAGATCTCACCACTGCGCGCCCGATACTGCAGTGACGCGGTCTGTGCCTTGATGGTGATCCCGCGCTCGCGCTCGATGGCCATCGAGTCCAGCACCTGCGCCTCCATCTCGCGATCGGAAAGGCCGCCGCAAAGATGAATGATGCGATCGGCGAGTGTCGACTTGCCATGATCGATGTGGGCGATGATGGAGAAATTGCGAATGTGTTGCATGGACCTCGTGTCGGCGCCGTTTCGGCCGCGCCGCCCCTGAAAAAAAAAGGTGCCGGTGGGCACCCTTGGTCGAACTGCCTGAAGGCGCGGATTCTAGCCGATTTTGCTCAAATAATCACGGACTTTGCTGACCTCGAGGAAGTAGTGGCAAAGCTCGTGGCCATTGTGCAGGAGCACCGGCACCAATTCGTCGTAGCGCTGTTCCAGCGCCGCATCGGCGTCGACATCGAGCACCTCGATTTCGAAAGCCAACTCCTCGGCCAGGCCCGCCAGTGCCACTTCCATGTCCTGACAAAGATGACAGTAGCGCCGCGAAATCAGCGTCAGCCGGGTCGCCTGCTTCACTCGCCGCGCCTGTCGGGGAAACCCTTGATGGTGACAAAAGTCTGCAGTTCGCCGCGCCGCACCAGCAGCGTCACGTTGGCCGACTTGTCGAGCGCCAGCAACAGCTTGTTGAACTGCTCGGCGCTGCTCAACTCGGTACTCGTGCCACGCGAGATAATCGCCAGGAGCACGTCGCCGGGCCGCAGCTCGGCGCGCGCCGTATTGCCGCGCACATCCTCGATCAACAAACCCTGCTTGAGCTTGAGTTCGCGCTTCTGCTCCGCAGTCAGCTCCGCGACCACCAGACCGAGTCGATTGGCGGCACGCTCGGCCGGCCTGCCACCGCCGCTGAGGCGGCTGGCAAGTTTTTCTTCAGGGATTTCGCCGACCACCACGCTCACCTCGCGGCTTGCTCCCTTGCGCCACAACTGCATCGTCGCCTTGCTTCCCGGCCTGGTCGCGGCAACCAGGCGTGGCAGATCGCTGGAGCTGTTAACTGTTTTACCGTCGAATTTCAGGATCACATCACCGGCCTCGACACCCGCCTTGTCGGCCGGGCCGCCGCTCTCGACCGCGTTGACCACGGCTCCCGTCGCCTGGCTCAAGCCGAAGGACTCAGCCAATTCCTTGCTCAACTCCTGGATCACCACCCCAATGCGACCACGGCTGACCTTGCCAGCGGCGCGTAGCTGTGCCTGCACGTCCATCGCCACGTCGATCGGAATGGCAAAGGAAATACCCATGAAGCCTCCAGAACGGCTGTAGATCTGAGAGTTGATACCCACCACCTCGCCCTGGAGATTGAACAGCGGCCCTCCGGAGTTTCCAGGATTGACCGCCACGTCGGTCTGAATGAAGGGGACGTAGTTTTCCTGCGGCAGCGAGCGCCCCTTGGCGCTGACGATTCCGGCCGTCACGCTGTTGTCAAAGCCGAACGGCGAACCAATGGCCACCACCCACTCGCCGACCTTGAGTACGCTGGGGTCACCAAAGCGCACCGTTGGCAAAGACGTCGCCTCGATCTTGATCAGCGCCACATCGCTGCGCTTGTCAGCGCCAATCACTCTCGCTTTCAGCTCACGTTTGTCGGTCAGGCGAACGAGAATCTCGTCGGCAGCGTCGACCACGTGCGCATTGGTCAGGATGTAGCCGTCGGCGCTGACGATGAACCCTGAACCAAGAGAACGGCTCTGGAACTCGCGCGGCTCATCCGGGATGCCCGGCATCCCGGGCACTCCTGGTTGGCGGGGAATGAAGCGCCGAAAAAACTCGAACATCGGATCGTCTTCATCGAAGGGAAACGGATGCGCGCCGCGCCCATTGGCGCGCGCGCTCTGGGTGGTACTGATATTCACCACCGCCGGCCCCTGCTTCTCCACCAACTCGGTGAAGTCAGGCAAGCCGCGACTCTGGGCTTGCGCGAGTAGCGAAAAAAGGGGCAACAACAAAGCTGCAAGCAACTGTTTCATGGCACCAAATACCTCCTGAGTGTCACTACCGATCAGAGCGGCAGATTGCAACGAATTTGGGGATGGCCGAGAAGAGTGTCAAGACGTGATCGACGGCTGGCAACGCGGATCGGCGGCATCGCGCCGTTGCGCACGCCGCAAACCCAGCCAGCCGACCAGCAAACCGACAATGGCGCCGCAGATAGCCCCTGCTTCGCCTGCAGCAGCCGAACCGGCCAGCGCCCCGAGTAACAGCGCCAGCCACGGAAAGGCATAGGCGGCAAGCGCACTGCGGCGAACCGAGCCCTCGCCAACGCGTACGCGTACGCGCTCACCCACCGAGCGCC
Organism: Candidatus Accumulibacter phosphatis; assembly: GCF_012939955.1. GTDB lineage: Bacteria > Pseudomonadota > Gammaproteobacteria > Burkholderiales > Rhodocyclaceae > Accumulibacter > Accumulibacter delftensis. The sequence goes on along the minus strand of NZ_SPMY01000035.1, from coordinate 26,774 downwards.
GCTCAGGGTTGGGCACTCGGAACGTACGCGGCGTGCTGCACAACAGCTTGGCAAGGTTGTTGCCGCCGCAGCCACCAACTTCCCGGCAGCGCCCGCAACCGCTCTCCTCCATACGGATCAAGGCGTACTCACCGTCAAGCGAGGCCACGCTTCCCCACGCACCCGTCATTGTCGGTTGCTGATCGCCCATGCCTACCACCGGCGATCGGCAGCCGTATCGAGCAGCGGCCTCAATTTCTCGGCTACCGCCTCACGAGCACGGAAAATGCGTGAGCGCACGGTCCCGATCGGACAACTCATGGCCTCGGCAATTTCCTCGTAGCTCAAGCCATCAATCTCGCGCAGGACAATTGCGCTACGCAACTCGTCCGGCAGCCCGTCCATCGCGGCATTGATGGTTTCGCCGATCTGCTTGGACTGCAAGAGGCTTTCCGGCGTGTTGATGTCGCGCAACTGGTCGGCATCCTCGAAACCCTCGGCCTCCTGGGCATCGAATTCCGTCGATGTCGGTGCGCGCCGCCCCTGGGCAACCAGATAGTTCTTCGCCGTATTGATGCCAATTCGATACAGCCAGGTATAAAACGCACTGTCGCCCCGAAACGATGGCAGCGCCCGATAAGCCTTGATGAAAGCCTCCTGCGCGACATCGTCGACTTCAGCCGCGTCGCGTATGAAACGCGACAACAAGCGCGCGAGCTTGCGCTGGTATTTTGCGACCAAGAGCTCGAAAGCGTGCTTGTCCCCGGCCTGTGCGCGTTCAACCAGTAGCTGGTCAATCTCGCGTTCACTCATGCTCTCTGCTTATCCTGTTGAAGACGATATCGTTATTTGCGCAAAAGTATAGCGCAAGCCTTCAACGCTCATCGTAACAGAGCGTGCGCAGCGACGCTGGCCCTGCTCGGCCTGGAAATGGCCGCGCGATGAAGAGCTATTGCGGCGCCATGCACATGCTATAGTTGCAGCCCCTTACTGGCAGGATCTCCAGCGTGCCGCTTTGCTCCGACGTTCTCATCATTGGCAGCGGCCTGGCTGGGCAAGCGGCCGCACTACGGCTGGCAGCATCGCGCAAGGTCACGCTGATCAGCAAGCGCACACTGGAAGACAGCGCCTCGAGTTGGGCACAGGGCGGCATCGCGGCAGTTCTCGACAATCGCGACTCGATCGAAGCGCACATCCGCGACACGATTAACGCTGGCGCGCTGCTCAACGACCCGCGGGCGACGCGCTTCGTGATCGAGAACGGTCGCCGGGCAGTCGACTGGCTGATTGAACAGGGGGTCCCCTTCACCCGCGATCAGGACGGCTACCATCTGGCTCAGGAAGGCGGCCACAGTGCCCGGCGCGTCATCCACGTCGCGGACGCGACCGGTCTGGCCGTTCAGACGACACTGACGCACAAGGTTCGCCAGCATCCCAATATCACCATCCTCGAACAGCACATCGCCGTCGACCTGATTACCGGCGAAAAACTGGGGCTGGCCGAGCGCCGTTGCTACGGTGCCTATGTACTGGATAACACCACCGGAGAGGTGCTGACCCTCGGCGCTCGACACACTCTGATCGCCACCGGCGGCGCCGGCAAAGTCTATCTCTATACGACCAATCCAGACACTTCCACCGGCGACGGTATCGCCATGGCCTGGCGTGCCGGCTGCCGGGTGGCGAACATGGAGTTCATCCAGTTTCATCCGACCTGCCTCTACCATCCGCAGGCCAAGTCCTTCCTGATTTCGGAAGCGGTTCGTGGCGAAGGAGGACGCCTCTTACTGCCTGACGGCAGGCGCTTCATGCCCCGGCACGATGCACGCGCCGAACTCGCGCCCCGCGACGTCGTCGCCCGGGCCATCGACTTCGAAATGAAGAAACGCGGCCTGGACTGTGTCTACCTCGACATCTCGCACAAGCCAGCGGCCTTTCTCGCTGAGCACTTCCCGAACATCATGGCCCGCTGTAGCGAGTTGGGAATCGACATCAGCCGCCAGCCAATCCCGGTTGTGCCCGCAGCGCATTACACTTGCGGCGGCGTCATTACTGACCTGCGCGCACGCACCAACCTTGCTGGCCTCTACGTCGCCGGCGAAGCTTCCTGCACCGGCCTGCACGGCGCCAATCGTCTGGCCAGCAACTCGCTGCTCGAATGCCTGGTGTTCGCCGAAGCGGCCGCCAATGACATTCTCCAACAAAACGAAAGCGAACTGCCGGAGCTACCGCCCTGGGACGACAGCCGCGTCAGCGATCCCGATGAAGAAATCGTCATCGCCCACAACTGGTATGAGTTGCGACGCTTCATGTGGGACTACGTCGGCATCGTACGCACCACCAAGCGCCTGCAGCGCGCGCAGAACCGAATTCGCCTGCTGCTCCGCGAAATTGACGATTTCTACTCGCTTTTCCGAGTCAGCCACGACTTGATCGAGCTACGCAACCTGGTGGTGACTGCCGACCTGATCATCCGCTGCGCACTGCGCCGCCATGAAAGCCGCGGCTTGCACTCCAGCCGCAATTATCCAGAAACGCTGGAACGTGCCCGCAACACGGTGCTCAAACGCCGCCTTTGAGCTGACTGGAATCTACCCGCCAACGTAGCCACAGGCGAAGCAAACGGAACTGCTCTGTGGACATGCTGTCGGGAAAAAGCGCAAGGGCATCCAGCCGCCCTGACTCGCCAGCACGGACGCGCAAGACCAGAAACTGGCTGAAAACGACGCTGTCTGGCTGGACCCGCGCGAAAACCTGGTCGCCATTGGCGAAGTGGCAGCTCAGTTCGCCGCTTGCCGCCAGGCGCAGGGCGACGACTCTCGACGGCCGCCAAATCTGCTGCCACAGCGACAAGGCAACGATCGCCAGCAGCAGCAAGCGGATGCTCAGAGGCCAGGGCAAAACGAAGAGGCTGGCCGCAGCCAGCCCATGCAGCAAGGCCGTCAGGACAAAGAGCAGACGCGAGCGGCGCAGAGCAATGTCGATCGGAAACTGCATGCCATGCGCGCGCCCGTCAGGACGCCAGGAACTAGATCCGCTTCAAGACCACGGTGGCGTTGGTACCGCCGAAGCCGAAGGAGTTTGAAATGGCGACATCGATCTTGAGCTGACGCGCCTCATTGGCGCAATAATCGAGATCGCAGCCTTCTCCGGGATTGACGAGGTTGATGGTCGGCGGCGATATCTGATGGTAGATCGCCAGCGCCGAGAACAGCGCCTCGACGCCCCCCGCAGCACCGAGGAGATGGCCGGTCATCGACTTGGTGGAACTGACCACCAGCTTGCTTGCGTGAGCGCCGAAAGCGCGCTTGACGGCAACGGTTTCCGCCTTGTCGCCCAGGGGCGTCGAAGTACCATGTGCATTGACGTACTGCACGTCCTCCGGATTCAGCTGTGCGTTACGCAAGGCATTGCCCATGCAACGCGCCGCCCCCTCACCGTCGTCGCACGGTGCGGTGATGTGGTTGGCGTCGGCACTCATACCGAAACCCGCCAACTCGCAATAGATGCGCGCGCCGCGTGCCTTGGCATGTTCGTATTCTTCCAGAACTACGACGCCGGCGCCCTCACTGAGTACGAAGCCGTCGCGATCTCTGTCCCACGGACGACTCGCGGTCTGCGGGTCGTCGTTGCGCGTGGATAGGGCACGTGGAGCGCAAAAACCTCCCAGGCCCAGGTTCGACAGGCAGCCTTCAGCGCCACCGGCAATCATCACGTCGGCATCGCCGTATTCAATCAGGCGGCCCGCATCGCCGATGCTGTGCGTCCCCGTCGAACAAGCGCTGACCAGTGAGATGTTGGGGCCCTTGTAGCCATACATGATCGACAGGTTGCCTGAGATCATGTTGATGATCGAACCGGGAACGAAGAACGGCGACACTTTGCGCACCCCACCTGCAGAAAAATCGTCGCAGGTGTTCTCGATCATCGGCAGACCGCCGATGCCGGAACCGATCGATACGCCGACTCGCTCGGCCTGCGCCGGGTGCGCTTCGAGCCCGGCATCGCGGATCGCCTGAATGCCTGCCGCCATGCCGTAATGGATGAAGACATCCATGCGGCGCGCTTCTTTTACCGAGAGGTACTGGCCAATGTTGAAGTCCCGCACTTCACCAGCGATCTGCACTGGAAAGCTGGAAACATCAAAACGAGTGATCCGTTCAATGCCGGAACGTCCGGCAATGATGTTCTGCCAGGCCGTTTCAACGGAATTGCCAACCGGAGAAACGATACCAAGGCCAGTGATAACGACTCTGCGACGTGCCAACTTGTGCTCCGGGAGTAGAAGATGCTGAAGCGGAAAAGCTTGCCATCACTCCCCACCGAGGACGGCCCCTTGCAGAGCCTGACCGCAGGGGTCGTGGATAGCGTCTACGGGAAAACTTACTTCTTGTGCGAACTGACGTAGTCGATGGCCTGCTGCACGGTGGTAATTTTCTCGGCTTCGTCATCCGGAATCTCGCACTCGAACTCTTCCTCGAGAGCCATTACCAGTTCAACTGTATCGAGCGAATCAGCGCCGAGATCGTCGACGAACGACGATTCATTCTTGATGTCCGCTTCGTTGACCCCGAGTTGTTCGGCGACGATCTTCTTGACACGTTGCTCAATATTTTCCATCAAAGTGCTCCTTCTCAGAGTTCATAGGTAAAACAGAAATGCGCCATTCTAGCAAAATGGCCCAAACTTACCAAACATCAGTCCATGCGACCCGGACGCTTTTTCGTCCAGAACCGATTTCAGCCAGTGAACATGCCGCCGTTGACGTGAATCGTCGTGCCAGTAACGTAAGCAGCCCCGGCCGACGCCAGGAAAGCAACCGCCGCCGCCACTTCCTGAGGAGATCCGAGCCGCGCAAGCGGGACGCCAAGCAGCAGCGCTGCTTTCTGTTTGTCGTCGAGTGCACGCGTCATATCAGTGTCGATTAGACCGGGCGCCACGCAATTCACGGTGATGTTGCGACTGCCCAGTTCCCGAGCCAGTGCCCGACTCATGCCGGCAACGCCGGCCTTGGCAGCGCAGTAATTGGCCTGACCCGGATTGCCGGCGTGACCGACAACCGAGGTGACGTTGATGATGCGACCGTAGCGTGCCTTCATCATGCCGCGCATCACCGCCCGGCAAAGGCGGAAAACCGCTTTCAGGTTGGTATCGAGCACGTTTTCCCACTCCTCGTCCTTGAGACGCATCGACAGGTTGTCGCGCGTGATTCCGGCGTTATTGACCAGCACCGACAGCGCACCGTGCGTCTTCTCGATGTGGCTGATCAACGCATTGATTTGCTCAGCATCGCGAACTTCCAGAACAACGCCCTCACCCGCGCTGCCCGCAGCCAGCAGAGCCGCAGAAATTGTTGCCGCGCCTTCGCCTGTCGTTGCCGTACCGATCACCGTGGCGCCAAGGCGACCCAGTTCGAGCGCGATCGCCGCACCGATGCCGCGCGAGGCACCGGTGACCAAGGCCACTTGTCCGTTGAGCATTCCCGTCCCCATCGCCTCTAGCGTGCCGATCCGAGAGTTTCGAGCGCGGCTTCCAGCGCCGCCAGATCAGCCAGCGCAAGGCCTGTCAAGCTAGCTGCGCAACGTTTGGTCAAGCCTGCCAGCACCTTGCCCGGCCCACATTCGGCCACCGTCGTCACATTCATTCCCGCGATCTTCTGGATCGTCTCCACCCAGCGCACCGGCGAGTATGCCTGTCGAATCAAGGCGTCCTTGATCCGGTTACTGTCCGACTCGATCGCCACATCGGCGTTGTTGATCACCGGAATCTGCGCCGCCGCGAAATCAAGCTCGGCGAGGCGTGCAGCCAGCTTGTCGGCTGCCGGTCGGATCAGCGACGAGTGAAAAGGCGCCGAGACCGGCAACAACAACGCGCGCTTCGCACCACGCGCCTTGCAGCCGGCACAGGCCAGTTCCACCGCCGCCTTGCTGCCGGCGATCACCGTCTGCCCCGGGCCGTTGAAATTGACCGCTTCGACGACCTCGCTATCGCCAGCCGCAGCGGCTGCCTCGATGCAGGCCTCGGCAATCTTCTCGTCATCGAGACCAAGAATGGCCGCCATCGCGCCCGCGCCCGCCGGCACGGCTTCCTGCATCGCGGTGGCACGCAGCCGAACCAGCGGTACTGCGTCCCGGAAGCGGATGACTCCGGCAGCAACCAGTGCCGAGTACTCGCCAAGACTGTGCCCGGCAACGACGGCCGGCAACTTGCCACCGCGGTCCAGCCACAGACGATAGACCGCAACGCCGGCGGTGAGCATCAGCGGTTGCGTGTTGACGGTCTGCGCCAAGGCTTCGGCCGGACCATCGATCAACAATTGCCAGAGATCCTGCGACAGCGCCGCCGAGGCCTCGTCGAAGGTCGCCCGCAGCACAGGCGAATCGCCATAGGCGGCCATCATCCCGACCGATTGCGAACCTTGACCCGGAAAAACGAATGCGAAAGCCATCTTGTATTGCTTCCCTTCTATAGTTCGAGCAGCACGGCGCCCCAGGTGAAACCACCACCGACGCCTTCGAGCATGATTTTCTGACCGGCCTTGATGCGCCCGTCGCGAACCGCCTCGTCGAGGGCCAATGGCACGGACGCCGCTGACGTATTGCCATGTCGATCGACGGTCACCACCACTTTGTCCATCGGCATCTTGACGCGTTTCGCCGTTGCTTCGAGGATGCGAACATTGGCCTGATGCGGAATCAACCAGTCGATGTCTGACGACGCGATGCCGGCGGCCTGACAACACTCGTCCGCCACTTCCGCGAGCACGCGCACGGCAAATTTGAAGACCGCCTGTCCGTCCATGCGCAGGAAGGGATCGCCAGTGACCTTACCCCCGCAGACGCTACCGGGAACCGACAGGATACCGTGGTGGGCACCGTCGGCATGCAAGGCAGTGGCCAGAATTCCCGGCTTGTCGGAAGCCTCGAGAACGACCGCACCCGCCCCATCACCGAAGAGCACGCAGGTGCCCCGATCAGACCAGTCGAGAATGCGTGAAAAGACTTCGGCGCCGACGACCAGAGCCCGGCGATGGCTACCCGAGCGGATGAATTTCTCGGCAATCGTCAAGCCATAGACGAAACCGCTGCACACCGCCTGCACATCGAAGGCGGTCGCGCCACGATTGCCCAGCTTGCCCTGCAGCAAGCACGCGGTGCTCGGAAAGATAAAGTCCGGGGTCGAAGTGGCGACAATGATCAAGTCCAGGTCGGTGGCATCCAGACCGGCAGCAAGTAGCGCTCGTTTGCTTGCTTCGAGGGCCAGATCGCTGGCGTTCTCGCCGTTCGCCACAAGATGACGAGACTTGATGCCGGTTCGGCTGACGATCCACTCATCGCTGGTGTCGATCCCGCGACTCGCGAGATCGTCATTGCTGACCGGCGGTCCGGGCAGATAACTGCCGATACCGGTGATGCGGGAGAACATGCTATGCGATCTCCAGAAGCGGTTGTTGTTGTTGCGCGACGCGCTCACTGATCCGTGCCAGGACGCCACTGCGCGCCTCTTCCGCAGCACGCCGCAGCGCCTGCCCGAAGCTGAAGACATCTGCCGAGCCGTGACTCTTGACGACAATGCCCTTCAAGCCAAGCAAGGTGGCGCCGTTGTACTTGCGATGGTCGACGCGGCTCTTGAAGCGATTGACCACCGGCAAGCAGATTACCGCGGCTAGCTTGGTCAACAAATTGCGCCTGAATTCCTCACGCAGAAAGGTCGCCAGCAGCTGCGCCAGGCCCTCCGAGGATTTCAAAGCGACATTGCCTACAAAGCCATCACAGACCACGACATCAGCCTGCCCCTTGTAGACACCATCGCCTTCGATGTTGCCAACGAAATTCAGGCCGGAATCCCAAAGCAGTTCAGCAGCACGCTTGACGACATCGTTACCCTTGATTTCTTCCTGCCCGATATTCAGAATCCCGACCGTTGGCCGATCGCGATGCTCGACCGCCGAAACCAAGGCAGCACCCATGATTCCGAACTGCAGCAGGTTTTCAGGGCTACAATCGACGTTGGCGCCAAGGTCCAGCACGTGCGTGTGCCCTTTGATCGTCGGCAGAATACCGCAGATCGCCGGGCGATCGATACCGGGCAGCATCTTGAGCACGAAACGGGAAATACCCATCAAGGCGCCGGTATTTCCCGCCGAGACACAGGCATCGGCCTCGCCGCTCTTGACCAGATTGACCGCCACGCGCATCGACGAATCCTTCTTGGTGCGCAGCGCTACCGACGGCGCCTCGTCCATGGCGACGACCTCACTGGCATGATGAATAACGACACGCCCAATGGCCACGTCGCCGACCATGGAGACGATACTATCGGCGATGCCGACCAGGATCACGCGCACGTCAGGCTGATCACGGACGAACTCAAGCGCCGCCGGAATTGTCACTTGGGGACCATGATCCCCACCCATGCAGTCAATGGCGACGGTAATAGTCATCGGAAGGCAGACCAAAGAAAAGGCAGGAAGGCCCCCATCATGGGAAGCCGCCTGCCCCATCCAAGGGAATCACTCGCTCGCGCCCTTGCCGACTTTTTTTTCCGCGATAGTGGCCCGAGGGGCTGATGTGGTGGCGCAAATGCACTTCGCCGGTGCTTGGCTCGACGGCCAGCGGCGGGCTGCCCAGGGAGTCGTGTGCGCGATGCATGCCGCGCTTGGACGGGGATTTCTTGTTCTGTTGAACAGCCATGTCAAACTCCTAAAATCAAACTTACTAAGCCCTGCCCTTGAGGCCGGCCAAAACTGAAAATGGCGACTCTTTCGTCGATTCGCCTGCGGCACCGGGCAGCGCACAATCGTCGTGACGAGGCACCGTCGGAAGCGCCAGAAGGATTTCATCCTCGACCAGAGCCAGCACATCAAGCTCCTTCTCGGCCGGAAGAAAGTCCCTGGAGTCGTCCTCCAGATCCTCCTGCGTCAGATCACTGTCACTCGCCACAAATTCGAGCAAACTACGCAACTCCAACGCGTACGCCAGCGGCTCCAGGCAACGCTGACAGCACAGCGTCAGCACGCCGCCCACCTGCAGCAGTAGCTGCGCGCGGTCGCCAGAGCCCATACCCCCTTCGACGCGATACGTCAGACAAGCCGTTGAGTCCAACAGCAAGTCAGCCAAACGAGTCAGCGCCGCCAGCGGCACTTCGCCTTGCAGCGAACCTCCCTCGCGCCCGAAAGCCAGACCATCAATGAGCACGCGTCTCGACATAAGGGCGGCATGATATTATTTTCGGCTTTTGAAGTCAAAGCTGTGGCGCCGCAAAACAAGCTATTTCTCGATTACTTCGGCGGCGGCCGCAATTTCCTTCCCTGATCGGCCACACCCTATGCCCAGAAAACAGCTCATCCTGGCCTCGACCTCGCCATTCCGACGCCAACTCCTGGCTCGGCTCGGCCTGCCCTTCGAGAGCGCTGATCCCGCCGTCGATGAAACGCCGCTACCAGGCGAAACACCCGAAGCCAGTGCCTTGCGCCTGTCCGAAGCCAAGGCACGAGCGGTTAGCGCCCTTTTTCCGGACGCGCTGATCATTGGTAGCGACCAGGTCGCCTGCCTTGACGGTCAGGTCTTCGGCAAACCCGGTGATCACGGCAAGGCCGTGCGCCAGTTGCAGACCATGCGTGGGCGCAGCGTCAATTTCTTTACCGGCCTCTGCCTCCTCGACGCCGCAAGCGGCCGAGCACAGCTGCGCGGCGTACCGACACGGGTCCACTTTCGTGACCTGACAGACATCGAAATCGAAAACTACCTGCGCAGGGAGCAGCCCTACAATTGCGCGGGCAGCGCCAAATCAGAAGGATTGGGAATCGCCTTGATTGCCAGGATCGATGGCGAAGACCCCAACGCGCTCATCGGGCTACCCCTGATAGCCCTTTGCGACCTACTGCGCACAGAGAACATATCTGTATTATAATCAATGCACTAAACGTTAAACATAGGGTATTTTATGAACAAGGGACGGCTTTATTTGATCCCCGTTCCGCTCGGCCCGACCGCCGTCGCCGTGGTCCTGCCACAAGCCGTGCTTGCCTGCGCGCGCGGACTCGGTCACTTCGTTGCCGAAAATGCCAAGTCGGCGCGCGCCTTCCTCAAGTTGCTGCCCGCCGACCTGCCCGTGCAAGAGATCCGGATTCAGGAGCTCAACCAAAACACGCCAGCCAGCGAGCTGCCGGCACTGCTGGCACCCCTGCTGACCGGCAACGATGTCGGCTTGATCTCCGAAGCCGGATGTCCGGCGGTCGCCGACCCGGGCGCCGCGCTGGTCGCTCTGGCGCAACAGGAAGGCATCCAGGTCGTACCCATGGTCGGTCCGTCATCGATTCTCCTGGCCTTGATGGGCTCGGGACTGAGCGGCCAGTGCTTCGCCTTCCACGGCTACCTGCCAAGCGCCCCTGGCGAACGCGAAAAGCGCCTGCGTGAACTGGAGAGGGAGTCGCGGCTGGGACAGCAAACGCAAATTTTCATCGAAACGCCGTACCGCAACCAACAAATGCTCGAATCCGTGCTCAAGACCTGCGCCCGCGACACCAGAGTCTGCGTCGCGACCGACCTCACTCTCGACAGCGAGCAGATCGCCACGCGCCGGGTTGCCGCGTGGCTGCGCCAATCGCTACCAAATATCAATCGCCGGCCGACGGTATTCCTGCTGCAGGCCTAGCGACCGCCGGTCAACGAAAGTCAGCGCAAGGCGGACCAGTCGATGGCGCCAAGCAGAGAACCCGCACCTTGCGCGGCGTCGGCACGCAGGCGCTTGGCGAAACGCTCGGCGATATTTTCCTTGATCGTGAAGTCGACGATCCGCTCGGCCTTGATCACTTCGCGCGCCACCGACTCAACGGTACCCAAGTCGTCGGCCAGCCCGAGCTGAATGCTCTGCGTACCGGTCCACATCAGGCCACTGAACATCTCGGGCGTTTCCTTCAGACGCTCACCTCGCCCCTTGCGAACGACTTCGATGAACTGCCGGTGAATCTCGCCAAGCAAGACCTGTGCGTGCTTCTTCTGCTCTGCATCCTGCGGCGAAAACGGATCCAGGAAGCCCTTGTTCACTCCCGCGGTCAGCAACCGGCGCTCCACCCCGAGCTTGTCCATGGTCCCGGTAAAGCCGAAGCCATCCATCAGCACGCCGATCGAACCGACAATGCTGGCCTTGTCGACGAAGATTTTGTCGGCGGCGACAGCCACGTAATAGCCGCCGGAAGCGCAGAGATCCTCGACCACGACGTAAAGTGAAATCTGTGGATGCTTGCTGCGCAGGCGGCGGATTTCGTCATGCACGATACCCGCCTGTACCGGGCTGCCACCCGGGCTATTGACCCGCAGGACGACGCCCGCAGTCTCTTTATCGTCAAAAGCGGAGCGTAAGGCGTCGTTGATACTCTCCGCACTGCCTTCGCCACCGCTGGCGATGGTGCCATTGAGGTGAACAAGCGCCGTGTGCTTGCCATTGACCAGCTTCTCCGAGCCGCCGCCCCAGTCGATGAACAGGAGCAGCATCGCGAGCAGGTAGGAAAAGCCGATCAGTTTGAAAAAAATTCCCCAGCGCCGTTTCACTCGCTGCTCCTGCAGCATCGCCAGGGCAAATTTTTCCAACAACTGCCGCTCCCATTGGGGTTCGTTTTCAGGAGTAGTCACGCTTCTTGCTCGCTTGGGGTGTAGTAGATGGCGCCATCGCGCTCTTCGATCGCTAGCGGCGTCAGGCCTCTACCGTTACAGCGGCCGCCCAGACAGCGACCGTCTTGAGGGGAATACAAGGCGCCATGTGTCGCGCAAATCAAGTATAGCTTGGAATCATCGAAGAATTCATTGGGCTGCCAGTCCAGTTCAACGGGTACGTGACCACAGCGATTGAGATAGGCCGCCACCCGACCACGAAAACGCACGGCGAAGGCCGGCTCTTCACTCTCGCCCCCCGGGACGGTGAAACGAACGCCGACGCCGCCGTCGATCAAATCGGCAGACAGGCAGATCAGGCGTTGATTCGCAACCATTGCGCCACCTCATCAATCTCCTGGAGACGGGCCAAGGGAGCCAGCGCATCCAGCGCGGCCGCTGGATGCGCGCCATAGCCGGCGGCCAGGCAGGCAACGCCAGCGTTCTTGCCCATCAGCAGGTCATGCGTTGTATCACCGATCATCAGCGTCCGTTCCGGGTCGACCGACAATTCATCCATCAACTCCTCAAGCATTTGCGGATGCGGCTTGGAAAAACACTCGTCGGCACAGCGTGAGGCGTGAAAATACGGCCCCAGGCCACTGCTGCGCAAGGCGCGATCGAGTCCGATCCGGCTCTTACCGGTGGCCACGGCGAGCAGAAAACCGGCCGCGGCCAGTTCGGCGATCATGGCTGCAGCACCGTCGAACAACTGCAGTTCGTGATCGTGCTGCAGGTAGTGATGGCGGTAGCGCTCGACCATCAATGGATAGCTGTCGGCGGGCAGATTCGGCACCGCGAAGCGTAACGCATCGTGCAGGCCGAGCCCGATCACATGCCGAGCCCGCTCGTCCGCCGGGATCGGCAAACCGAGGTCACTGCACGCCGCCTGGATGGCCTCGACAATCGCCCCCGCCGAATCAAGCAGGGTGCCGTCCCAGTCGAATACCAGCAATTTAAACCGGCTCGCCATAGTCCTGCCTCTCCTTTTTCGAAACATTGCGCAGGAACTGCGCCAGGGCGCTCGGCAAAGCGGCTTCCAGCATCATTTCGCGACCGTCCTGCGGATGCGGCATCGTCATTTTCGTGGCGTGCAGGAACATGCGCTTCAGCCCGTCCCTGGTAAGGATCCGATTGAGGGCAAAATCGCCGTACTTCTCGTCACCGGCAATGGGAAAGCCAAGGTGTGCAAGATGCACGCGAATCTGGTGCGTCCGCCCCGTTTTCAGTTCCGCTTCGAGAAGACTGAAATGCTCCCAGCGCGCCAGCAGCCGAAACACGGTATAGGCCACCTTGCCGTCGTCTGCGACACGAACCCGGCGCTCGCCGGACGGCAACAGATACTTGAGCAAAGGCAAGCGGACCTTGCGTACCGGGTCCATCCAGCGCCCGGCGACCAAGACCTGATAACGTTTGTCGGCGCCGCGCTCACTACCGCCGCGGGCACCGGCACGGAACATCTCGTGCAAGACCAGCAACACCGAGCGCTTCTTGCCGATCAACAGCAGGCCGGAAGTCTCGCGATCCAGGCGATGTGCGAGTTCAAGAAAGCGTGCCTGCGGCCGCTGCCGGCGCAGCGCCTCGATGACCCCAAAGCTCTCCCCGCTGCCCCCATGCACGGCAAGGCCTGCCGGCTTGTCAACGACCAGCAGGCCCTCGTCTTCATAGACCACCGGCAGCTGCGCCTTGAGGGCCGCCCCGTCCACGACTTCCTGCTCGACCTGCGCCGTGCGCATCGGCGGAATGCGCACCACATCGCCAATTTGCAGGCGATACGATACCGCGGTGCGGCGCCCGTTCACCCGCACCTGACCGCTGCGCACGATGCTGTAGACGTGGCTCTTGGGCACTCCCTTGCACTTCTTCAGCAACAGGTTGTCCAGGCGCTGTCCGTGTTCGTTCTCGGTGATCAGCTCCTGAATCACGGAGCTTTTGCTAACTTCGGCCATTTTGAATATACTTCGCTCGTTTTGCGTCTTGAGTTGAAAGAGGCGCTGACCCGTGAGACCGTCCAGCGGCGCCGATTCTAAAGCAATTGCGACGCACTTTCCGGCAGGCCTCAGCCGCCTCGCTTGCGCCAACCTGCGCAAGATCACTCAACGCGATGCACCTGGTTAAGTACGCTCACCACTAAGTAGCGATACTACTTGAACTGCGCGCGCCCAGCACCTGCGGAACGGCCCAGGCAGATTCCGGAGTCCTTGATTTCAAAGGCCAGACGACTGACAAGTCGGCGAGATTGCCCTATTAGTTGCCCTGTCGGAGAGCCCCTCAAGCACCCCACCAAACAGCTAATCCGTCGCTGCCTGAAGCAGGCAATTCCCCCGTGAGAGCGCGTGGGAGCCCAATTTATTATGAAACGCATGCTTTTTAACGCGACACAGGCCGAGGAACTGCGTGTCGCCATTGTCGACGGTCAGAAACTCATTGATCTGGACATTGAATCGGCCGCCAAGGAACAGAAAAAAAAGCAACATATATAAAGCAGTCATTACCCGCATCGAGCCCAGTCTGGAAGCGGCATTTGTCGACTACGGCTCCGAGCGGCACGGTTTTCTCTCCTTCAAGGAAGTGTCCCGCGCCTTCTTCCAGCCCGGTGTCGATGCCGGCCGCACGACAATCAAGGAAGCGCTTCGCGAAGGCCAGGAGCTGATTGTCCAGGTTGACAAAGACGAGCGTGGCAACAAGGGAGCGGCGCTGACGACCTTCATCAGCCTCGCCGGGCGTTATCTGGTACTGATGCCGAACAACCCACGCGGCGGCGGTGTCTCGCGCCGTGTCGAGGGCAACGAGCGCGCCGAGTTGCGCGAAGTGATGGATCAGCTTGATGTCCCGCAGGGGATGAGCCTGATCGCCCGGACGGCGGCCATTGACCGAAATGCCGAAGAGCTGCAATGGGATCTCAACTACCTGTTGCAGCTGTGGAAAGCCATCGAGGGCGCCGCCCATCAGCAGAAGGGAGCCTTCCTGATCTACCAGGAAGGTAGCCTGGTGATCCGTGCCATTCGTGACTACTTTCAGCCCGACATTGGCGAAATACTGATCGACACCGACGACGTCTTCGAACAGGCAAGTCAGTTCATGGCGCACGTGATGCCAGCGACGGTCGACCGCATCAAGCGCTATCACGACGATGTGCCGCTCTTCTCTCGCTTCCAGATCGAGCACCAGATCGAATCGGCCTATTCGCGTCAGGTCGGCCTGCCGTCGGGTGGCGCCATCGTCATCGACCATACCGAAGCCCTGGTGTCTATCGACGTCAACTCGGGCCGCTCGACGCGCGGCGCCGACATTGAAGAGACAGCGCTGAAAACCAACCTCGAAGCGGCAGAAGAAGTCGCCCGTCAATTGCGCCTGCGCGACCTCGGTGGCCTGATCGTCATCGACTTCATCGATATGGAGAGCCAGCGCAGCCAGCGTGACGTCGAGAATCGCGTCCGCGACGCACTGCGCTTTGACCGTGCACGCGTGCAGACCGGCAAGATCAGCCGCTTCGGCCTGCTCGAGTTGTCGCGCCAGCGCCTGCGCCCGGCGCTCGCGGAAACCAGTTACATCGCCTGCCCGCGGTGCTCGGGGACTGGTCACATCCGTAGTACCGAATCGGCCGCCCTGCACATCCTGAGGATTCTCGAAGAAGAGGCCATGAAGGACAACACGGCGGCGGTGCACACCCAGGTACCGATCGACGTCGCCACTTTCCTGCTCAACGAAAAGCGAACCGATGTCCAGGAAATCGAGCAGCGACACAAAGTGACTATCCTGCTGATTCCCAACATGCACCTCGAAACGCCACAGCACACGATCGTCCGCGTTCGCCAGGACGAACTGGTCCACGACGAACAGCTGCAGCCCTCGTACCGCATGGTCGACATGCCCACCGCAGACGTCGCCGGTGCGACGACCGTCGCTGACGCCAAAGCGTCGCGCCCCGAAGCGGCAATCAAGGGCGTTACCGCGTCGCAACCAGCACCGATGCGCGCGCAAGAACCCCCGCCCGCGGCCGAAAAGCCAGCCAGCGCGGCAAGTGGCTTCGTGAGCCGGATTATTTCCTGGTTCCAGCACAAGCCCGAGGCAGCGCCAGCCGAACCGGCACCGGTACCGGCAAGGCCCGCTCGTGCCAGCAGTTCGGCACGTGACTCACAGCGCGATCCCCGCCGCGGCAACGCTCGCAACAATCGTCGCGAGGAGACGCGTGAAGCACCTGCACCACGCGGCAATCGTGAGCAAAACGAGGCCGCAGCGCCACAGACCGCCCCGCAGGCACGCCCGGAACCGTCGCGGACTCGTGAGCCGCGAGAGCCCCGCGAACCCCGCGAACCCCGTCGCGGGCGTTCCGAACCACGTGGCGAGCGCAAGGAGCAATCTGCCCCGCCACAAGAGCTTGAAGCACCAGCCACGCTGCAGCCAGAACACGCTCCGCGCCCGAACAGCCCCGCTCCTGAACAAGCGACCAGCGAGAACGGTAGCGCCCCACGCCGTCGTGGGCGTCGCGGTGGTCGCCGCGAGCGCGGCGAGAAAACCGAGAACCAGGTCGACCTCCTGAACAGCGAAACGGCAGCCAGTCGCGCCGCACCAGCTAGCGCGCCAGCGGCAAGAACTGCACCCACTACAGCCGAGCCGCAGCAGGCCGCAAACCCGCCGGCCACCGCCGCGCCGGAAAGCGTGCCGGTGGTGCCGATCAGCACGGAGCAACCCCACCCGCAACCTGCCAAGGTCGTCATCCAGCGCCCCGCCGCGGGCGCCCCCCCTGCGCCGGCGCCGGCGCTGCTGGCCGAGCTTGCCGACACGACCGCGCCGGTCAACTCCGGCAAGGCGGAAAACACTGCGGCAAACCCCGACGCTGCGGCGACAACAGCCAAGGCGGCGAGCGAAGTCCTTACCGCGAACGCGCCGGAAGCAAGTGCCGCCGCCGTGGCGGAGGCAGGCGCCCCCGTCACAGCTGCCGCTGCCGAAACGCCAACAGCCGTCGAACCACCGCTCGTAGTCGCAACGCCGCCCGTCATCGAAGCGAGCTCCGGCGCAGAAGTCCCGGTAAGCCCCGTAGCTACAGCAGCAGAAGAGGTGGTGGTAGACGTTCCGGCAGCCCTTGATCTGGTCGAGTCCGCTCCACCGCCAACCGCCACCCCGGCGGTGAACGTGCGCAGTGAATTGGTGATGATCGAAACCAACACCGACAAGGCGCAATCATGGCAAGCCGAGGAAGTGACTGCAGCGGCGACGGCACGCAAGCCACGTCGCAAGCCCGCCACCGTGGCCGTTGCTGACGAGCCGCTGGTGATGGTCGAAACGCAAAAGTAAGTCGCGCGTTTGTTCGCGTGAGCGAGGGTCGGAGATACTTTCCGCCAAGGCGCACAAGCCTCCAGGTCAAGGAGATCCGATCCTCCCGCAAATATCGGCCATGCAGCGAACGGTCATGACATGTCGAGACACCCCGAATCATGAAAGTCATGACCGTTTCCCTCTTCCCCTGCCCCTTCTCCCGCAAGGGAGAAGGGAGTTTCGTGAGTCGCATACGCGACTTTCACATTAAAGGCAAGTGCTCCGGTGGACATTTCCCCAGCAGCAACCCACTGGAAAACGCTTCCCCGCGCTGCCCCTGGGCCCGCCTACTGAGCCCCGGCCGCACCCAGTTGATTTCTGACCAGGCGACCGACTGACATGCATTTGCGATGCCTACGTAGAGCATAATGATTCCCCAATTTCTCTTATAATCCGGCTTTTCTCGTCCAATGCGCCTTACCGTCGCAAGAAGGAAAAGTAGACGAGACTTGCCCTATCGACCCTTCTCATAGACTTCGGGAATTTTCCGAGCAGCAACAAGCCAGTCCAACTGTCCCCACGCAGGAGCCGTCATGACCTCTACCCCAATCTTCTTCTCGTCCGCGCGTCGTCGTACCCTCGGGTATACGGCTGCCAGCCTGGCCAGCGTTGCGCTGCTGCTTACGGCGGGCTGTGGCAAGAAAGAAGTGGCCGCGCCGCCGGCACCTCCGACTGTCGAAGTCGTCACCGTGACGCAGAAGGACGTGCCGATTTACGAGGAGTGGATTGGCTCTCTGGATGGCGACGTCAATGCCGTCATCCGCCCGCAAGTGACCG
This sequence comes from Candidatus Accumulibacter phosphatis, assembly GCF_012939955.1. Lineage (GTDB taxonomy): Bacteria > Pseudomonadota > Gammaproteobacteria > Burkholderiales > Rhodocyclaceae > Accumulibacter > Accumulibacter delftensis. The sequence goes on along the minus strand of NZ_SPMY01000035.1, from coordinate 9,048 downwards.
GCTACCTGATCAAGCAGACGTACACCGAAGGCGACTGGGTCAAGAAAGGACAGTTGCTGTTCCAGATCGACCCGCGCCCTTTCCAGGCAGCCGTCGACCAGGCGCAGGGATTGCGTGCTCAGCAAGGCGCGCTCTACCAGACTGCCAAGGCAAATCTAAAGCGGGTCAAGCCTCTGGCGGCCAAGAACGCCCTCAGTCAGAAGGATCTCGACGACACCACCGGTGCCGAGCTGTCGGCCAAGGCATCTCTTGAAGCCGCCGAAGCCTCGCTGGATACTGCGAAACTCAATCTCAGCTTCACCCGCATCACCTCTCCGATCGCGGGCATTGCCGGCATCGCCAAGGCGCAGATCGGCGACCTGCTCAGCCCGAGCATGCCGACCGAACTGACGACCGTGTCAACCGTCGACCCGATCAAGGTCTATATCAACATCAGCGAACGCGAGTATCTCGTCCTCGCCAGGGCCATCCAGGCCGAAGGCACGCGACCGGAACGGATACCCCTCCAACTGATCCTGGTCGATGGCTCGACCTACCCGCACGCGGGTCGTTTCTCGGTACTCGACCGCCAGGTCGACACCACGACCGGCACCTTCAAAGGTGCCGCCCTCTTCCCGAATCCCGATAGACTGCTCCGCCCCGGTCAATACGGACGCATCAGGGCGACGATGGCGATCGAAAAGGGAGCACTGCTGGTGCCGCAGCGAGCGGTCACCGAAATACAGGGCAAATACCTGCTTGCCGTCGTCGGCGCAGACAACAAGGTTGCCATCCGCCCGGTGACCGTCGGCAACCGCATCGGTTCGGACTGGATCATCGCCAGCGGCCTGAAGCCCGGCGAAAAAGTCATCGCCGAAGGCACCCAGAAGGTCAAGGACGGCAGCACGGTCAATCCACAACCCTTCGCGGCGGCCGCACCGGCTGACGGGAAAGCGGCCGCGCCCGGGGAAAAACCAGCGGCGCCCGCGCCCGAAAGCAAGGGGTAAGCGGCCATGGCCAAGTTCTTCATCAATCGGCCGATCGTCGCCATGGTCCTCTCGATCCTGATGACGCTGATCGGGGTGGTGGCCATGGTCGGGCTTCCGATCGCCCAGTTCCCGAACATCGTGCCGCCGGAAATCAAGGTCAACTCCACCTACACCGGCGCCGACGCGCTGACCGTCGAACAGGCGGTGTCCACCCCGATCGAACAGCAGATGTCGGGCGTCGACAACATGAACTACATGTATTCGATCAACGCCAACAACGGCCAATCGACGCTGACGGTCAACTTCGACATTGCCACCGACGTCAACACCGACCAGATTCTCACCCAGATGCGCTCCAACCAGGCCGACTCGCAACTGCCGGCCGACGTGCGCAACTTCGGCGTCACGGTACAGAAGTCGACTGCCTCGCCGCTGGTGATGTTCGCGCTTTACTCGCCGAACAACACCTACGACGGCGTCTTCCTCTCGAACTACGCGTACATCAACATCAACGACCAGATGACGCGTGTCAAGGGCATCGCCAGCGTCACCGTCTTCGGCGCCGGCCAGTACGCGATGCGCCTGTGGGTCAAGCCCGACCAGCTCGCCAAGCTGAACATCACCATTCCCGAGATCATCAACGCGGTCAACGCGCAGAACACCGTTAACCCGGCCGGTACGGTCGGCGCCGAGCCTGCTCCACCGGGGCAGGAATTCACCTACGCGGTACGCGCGCAGGGACGCCTGGAGAGTGCCGAGGAGTTCGGCAAAGTCGTGCTGCGCGCCAACCCGGACGGATCGATCGTTCGCGTTCGCGACGTGGCGCGCATCGAACTCGGCGCCCAAACCTACAACATGGAAGGCCGCCTCAACGGCAAGGCAGCGACACTGATCGCCCTCTACCAGATGCCGGGCGCCAATGCCCTCGAGGCAGCAGACGGCGCCAAGGCGCTAATGAAAACGATCAAGGAAAGTTTCCCGCCTGACCTCGACTACGTCGTCGCTCTCGATACCACCCTCTCGGTCACCGAAGGGATCACGGCCATCCAGCACACGCTGTTCGAGGCCATCGTCCTGGTAATCATCGTCGTCTTCGCTTTTCTGCAAGGCTGGCGTGCGACCCTGATCCCGCTGCTCGCCGTGCCGGTATCACTGGTCGGCACCTTCATGCTTTTCCCGGTGTTCGGTTTTTCGATCAACACCCTGTCGCTGTTCGGTCTGGTGCTGGCGATCGGTCTGGTCGTCGACGACGCGATCGTCGTCGTCGAAGCCGTCGAACATCACATTGAGCACGGCTTGTCGCCCAAGGAAGCGACGATGAAAGCGATGGACGAAGTCACCGGACCGGTGATTGCCATCGCCGTCATCCTCTCGGCGGTCTTCGTACCGACGGCGATGATCCCCGGCATCACCGGGCAGCTCTATCAGCAGTTTGCGGTCACCATTGCGCTATCGGTGATCATTTCTGCGTTCAATGCGCTGACCCTCAGCCCGGCGCTCTGCGCCCTGCTCCTCAAACCAAAGGCAGGGGGACCGGCCCGGTCCAGAAGTTCTACGACTGGTTCAACAGGGGCTTCAACCGCCTCACCGGCGGCTACGTCGGAACCTGCCGCCTGGCCATCCGCAAGAGCGCAATCAGCCTCCTTTTCCTGCTCGGCATCGCCGTCGCTGCCGGTTTTCTCGGCAAAATGACTCCCGTCGGCTTCCTTCCCGATGAAGACCAGGGCTTTGTCTATGCCGGCATCCAGCTCCCCGACGCGGCCTCGCTGCAGCGCACCCGGGAAATCGCCAAGGAAGCGGAAGCGCTGGTGATGGAGGTTCCAGGCGTCAAGTACACGACGACGGTCATCGGCTACAACATGCTCAGTCAGGTACAGAACACCTATAGCGCCTTCTTCTTCATCACCCTCGAGGACTGGGCCGAACGCAAGGCGCCCGAACTGCAATACGAAGCGATCAAGGCCGCGCTGACCAAGAGACTGGGCAGCATCCCGGGTGCCATCGGCTTCTCGTTTCCGCCACCGGCGATTCCCGGCGTCGGCACCTCGGGTGGCGCGACTTTCATCCTTCAGGACCGCTCCGGCAAGGACATTGCCTTCCTCGCCGAGAACACCACCAAGTTCGTCGACGCTGCCCGAAAGCGTCCCGAACTGGCCGGTGTGTCGACCACTTTCCGACCCACGGTCCCGCAGCTGTTTGTAGATGTCGACCGCGACAAGGTACTCAAGCAAGGGGTCAACATCGACGATGTGTACAAGACCCTGCAGAGCTTCCTGGGTAGCGGCTTCATCAACTACTTCAACCGCTTCGGCCGTCAATGGCAGGTCTACCTGCAGGCCGAGGGCGATTACCGCACCGATATTGACGGGATCGGCCAGTTCTATGTGCGCAACAAGGACGGAGAAACAGTGCCGCTGTCAGCGCTGACCTCGGTACGCCACATCGCCGGCCCGGAGTTCACGATGCGCTACAACCTCTACCGCAGCGCGCAGATTAATGCCTCGGCAGCCCCCGGTTACAGTTCCGATCAGGTCATGACGGCGCTCGAGGAGGTGTTCGCCGAAACCATGCCGGGCGAAATGGGCTACGACTACATGGGCATGTCCTACCAGGAGAAAAGAGCGCAGCAGGGCGTCTCGCCAACAGTCATCTTCGGCTTCTCGCTGCTTTGCGTCTTCCTGATCCTGGCGGCCCAGTACGAAAGCTGGTCGCTGCCGTTCTCGGTCCTTCTGGGAACACCGATCGCCGTCGCCGGCGCCTTCGCCGCACTGCTGCTGCGCGGCCAGGAGAACAACATCTACGCCCAGATCGGCCTGGTGATGCTGATCGGCCTGGCCGCCAAGAACGCCATCCTGATCGTCGAGTTTGCCAAGATGGAGTATGAAAAAGGTGAGCTTTCGCTCGCCGACGCGACACTCAAGGGCGCGCAGCTGCGCCTGCGGCCAATCCTGATGACTTCCTTCGCCTTCATCTTCGGCCTGATCCCGCTCGCCCTGTCCACCGGCGCCGGCGCCATTTCACGGCAGGTGATGGGCGGCGCGGTGATCGGCGGCATGCTGGCGGCGACCTGTCTGGCGATCTTCATCGTCCCGGTCTGTTTCTACGTCGTCGAGAAGCTCGCGCACAAGGGCCATACGGGACCCTATCAACACCCTGACGGCGGTGGAAGTGGCGGTGGAGGTGGCGACGGCCATGCCAAGGCCGGCGCAAGCGACGAGCTGCCAACGCAGATCGCCGCAAAGGAGGGCCCGAGCCATGCGTAAGACCATGATCGCCGCCCTGCTGGCGCTGCTCGCCAGTGGCTGCATGATCGGCCCGGACTACCTTCGTCCGCAGGTGGAGACGCCGCCGGCCTGGCGCCTCGACACCCAGACGGCCAATGAGCTCGCAAACACTGCCTGGTGGAAGCAGTTCGACGATCCGGTACTCGACGATCTGGTCAGCACGGCATTGCACAACAACCACGACCTGCTGATCGCCACCGCGCGCATCGAGGAGTTCGCCGGCCGCTACGGCATCTCTCGTGCCGAACTCTTCCCGCAAGTTGGCGCCGGCTACGAGGCGAGCCGGCAGCGCAGCATACTTTCCGGCGCCAGCAGTCCCTCCACCTACAACAGCTATCAGGCGGTGATCAGCGCGAGTTGGGAAATTGACATCTGGGGGCGAATTCGCCGCCTGAACGAAGCCGCCCGGGCACAGCTACTGGGCAGTGAAGACGCCCGCCGAGCGGTGATCCTGTCGCTGGTTGGCCGGGTTTCCGGAGCCTACATCAACCTCCGCGACCTCGATCGCCAGCTGGAGATCGCCCAGGCGACCGCCCTGAGCCGAGGAGAGTCCTACTCCGTATTCCAGGAACGCTATCTCGGCGGCATTATCTCGACGCTCGAACTGAGCCAGAACAAGTCGCAGTACGACGAAGCGCTGGCCAGCATCCCGCCGATTGAAAGAGCGATCGCCCAGCAGGAGAACGGCCTCAGCGTCCTGCTCGGTCGCAATCCCGGGCCCATCGCCCGCGGCAAGAACATTGATCAACTGAGCTTGCCGACGATCCCTGCCGGCCTGCCCTCCGATCTTCTCGAACGCCGGCCAGACATTCAGCTGGCCGAGCAAAACCTGATCGCCGCCAACGCGCTGATCGGTGCGGCCAAAGCCGCCTACTTCCCGACGATATCCCTGACCGGGCTCTTCGGCTACGCCAGCAATGGTCTGAGCGAGCTGTTCAACAGCCAATCGAAGGCCTGGCAATACGCGGCACCGATCACCATGCCGATCTTCACCGCTGGCGCCATCGCCAGCCAGGTGCAGGAAGCGGAAGCACAGCAGCAGCAAGCCCTGTTCGCCTACCAGAGAAGCATCCAGGAAGCATTCCGCGAAGTCAATGACGCACTCATCAATCAGGAGCGCACACGCGAGCAGCTGCGCGCGCAGAAGCAGCAGGTCAAGGCGCTGGAGCAGTATTCAGCAACCGCCCGGCTGCGCTACGACAACGGCTACACCAGCTACATCGAAGTTCTCGATGCCGAGCGCAGCCTGTTCAACGTTCAGTTGCAGTACACGCAGACGCAGCAAACGCAGTTCCAGGCGATGATCAATCTCTACCTGGCGATGGGCGGCGGCTGGATAGGCGAGGCCGACAAGCTGACCGCCACGCGCAAAGTGCAGTGATCGCCGCTGAACTTCCGGCGCGCCGCGGCTGACGACGGCATCGGCATTGGCATTGGCAATCTGCGGTGCCCTGAACGGCGCGGCAGCGTTTGACCGGCTTCATCGCCGGCGATTTTCCAGCAAGGAAGTTTCTCAGAGACAACCAAAGGAGAAGACAATGAGCCAGAAGCAAAAACCGGGCACGCCAGCCCCGGTCGAGGAAAACATCAATCCGGACATGCCGCCAGAAGCAGAGATCGGCGCGATGCCCGAGGTGATCGTTAGCGCAGAAGGAACTGGAAAGGCCAAGAAAGCGCAGAAGAAATTGTCCAATAAGGCCTACCTCAAGGCCCTCGAGAAACTCGAGGCGGAACTCGTTCATCTCCAGTCCTGGGTCATCAGAGAGGGTCTCAAAGTCATCCTGGTCTTCGAAGGCCGCGATGCCGCCGGCAAGGGCGGAACGATCAAGGCGATCACCGCGCGCGTCAGCCCGCGCATTTTCCGCGTCGTCGCCCTGCCCGCGCCGACCGATCGCCAGAAGAGCCAGATGTACGTCCAGCGCTACATCGAGCACTTCCCGGCGGCCGGCGAAGTGGCCATCTTCGACCGCAGCTGGTACAACCGGATAGGCGTCGAAACGGTGATGGGCTTCGCCACCGAGGATCAGGTGCAGCATTTCCTCAAGATGGCGCCGATGTTCGAGAAGGCAGCGGTCGAGGAAAACGGCATCATCCTGCTCAAGTACTGGCTGGAAGTCGACATGGACGAGCAGGAGCGGCGCCTCGAGGCACGCATCACCGACCCGCGCAAGCAGTGGAAGCTCTCACCGATGGACCTCAAGTCCTTCAGCCGCTGGTACGACTATTCGCGCTCGCGCGACCGAATGTTCAGGGAAACCGATACCCATTGGGCACCCTGGTTCGTCGCCAACTCCAACGACAAGAAGCGCGTTCGCCTGAACATCATCCAGCACATCCTGAGCAGCATCCCCTACGAAGTACCCAAGACTCCCAAGATCAAGCTGCCCGCAAGACAGAAGAAGGGCGACTACAAGGAACCCAAGCTGTCTCTGAAGTACGTTCCGGAAGTCTTTTAGGCGGCGAACCGTGGTGGCAGGGCCTTGCCGCCGACGTGCTTGCGCGGCGGCATGACCCGGCTTCTGGTGGCAAGATGATTTTTCTATTGACAACAGCGATTGGAGAGATCGGAACGATGGGCAAGAAAAAGAAGGCACAAAAGAAAGACAAAATCCTGGGCAACATCAGTCCCGACATGCCCTTGGCAGCGTTGAACGGCGACGCGGCCGAAACGGCCGCGGCCTCGACGCACAAAAAGTTGTCGAACAAGGCCTACCTGAAGGAGCTCGAAAAGCTCGAAGCCGAGTTGGTGCACCTCCAGGAATGGGTGATCAAGAAAGGCCTCAAGGTGGTCATCGTTTTTGAAGGCCGTGACGGCGCCGGCAAGGGCGGCACGATCAAGGCCATCACCGGCCGCGTCAGCCCGCGCGTTTTCCGGGTCGTCGCGCTACCCGCGCCAACGGAGCGCGAGAAGACGCAGATGTATGTGCAGCGCTACCTGCCGCACTTGCCGGCAGCCGGCGAAGTGGTCATCTTCGACCGTAGCTGGTACAACCGCGCCGGCGTCGAACGCGTCATGGGTTTCGCCAGCGACGAGCAGGTCGAGGATTTCCTCAAGGGAGCGCCCCTGTTCGAAAGACTCATGGTCAGCAAGAACGGCATCATCCTGCTCAAGTACTGGCTGGAAGTCGACATGGACGAGCAGACGCGCCGCCTCGAAGCGCGCATCACCGACCCACGCAAGCGCTGGAAGCTGTCGCCGATGGACCTCAAGTCGTACAGCCGCTGGTACGACTACTCGCAAAGCCGGGACGACATGTTCGAGGCCACTGATTCTGAATGGGCGCCGTGGTTTGCGGCACGATCCGACGACAAGAGGCGGGTGCGGCTGAACATCATCAAGCACATCCTGAACAGCATTCCCTACGAAGTGGCCAAGCCACTGGACATCAAGCTGCCCAAACGGCAAAGCGCTGGCAAGTACCAGAAAAGCGAGCATCCCGTGAAGTACATCCCGGAAATGTTCTGAAGCATCGCTGGCCGGCGGCTTCCCGAGGCCGCCGCGGCAAGCGGACCTTCGCTCATGCCGGGGTGAGCGAAACGCTGGGTCGCCAGTAAGGCAAAGCGCCGAGGCGACCTACTTCATCGTGACAGTGACGCCGGTTGCCGAGCCCGCGTTCAGCTGAAGGCCTTTGGACGCGACGTCAGCTTCATGATTACGCCGTGTTCGTTCTTCAGGTGAAGCACCCCAACCCCGCCGCCCACCGTCGCACTTGCGTCGAGTTTCGTGTAGGTGCCGGGAAAGTTGGCCACGTCCGTCAGGTCGTAGACCTCGCCTGCGGCACTCATCGTCGACACGCCGACGTTTCCTCATGCGGTGGGGCCACCAATCTTGAAGTCATGGACTTCGCCCTTGTAGGTCAGCTTGCCACCACCGAAGCTGCCGCCGACGATGACGGCCTGCCCGCTGGCGAAGCAAGCGTGTTGGCCAGCGGGAAGTACAGCCCCGCGGGAATGCGATAGCACAGCATACCGCTGCCATACTCCTGTGCCTCGGCGACAACAAACAGGCGAGCTTTCCGATAATGGCGGCATTCAACCCCTATGCTGCGTATGGCATATTCAGGATTCCACGGTACGACAAACCACTAAGACATTGGCAATCATAGGGGCAGTTGATGCGCCAAAAAAAAATATTGGCTTGGCAAAGGGCAAAGTGCTAGTCTTCAAAGCAGTGGACGCGGGGGCCACCTACAGAGGTTGTAGCGAACCGGCCGCTTGCGTTTTGCCGCTTCTTTTTCCGACGGGAGGCAAGACTATGCGTTTTCCACCTGCATCATGCAAACACCATTGCGCGAGAAGCATTGCCCTGCTCGGCGTGCTACTGGTGACCGCCTGCGGCCAGCCAGCGACGCCACCGGCGACAAAAGTTAGCGCTGCAAGCACCGAGGGCACCGTGGCGGCCGACGAGAAGCAAGGCTTCACCGGCGACTGGACGACCATCGGCACACGCCAGGTCCTCGACCTCGGACCTGGCCAGCAAGCCGTCATTTTCCAACTTCAGACTTCCTGATCTCGGAGGAAACCCGGTTGGCACTTTAGACGAGGGCGAAGATCATTTTTGCCCCAGTTTCAGGATGCGGGAAATCTTGCAGGGTGAGTTCATCGAGGAGCGCGGCGATGGCGCGATCATGGGCTGGGCTGGCCATCCGGTGAATTTTGATGGTCAGGGTGTTGGCCAGAGCGTTCGGTTCGATGTCGGCGGAAGAAACGAACAATTCGCGAATGAGCGCACGCGCGTCGTCCTCCTTCTTCAAGTGGCGACGCAATAGCGCCACCATGGCGGTTTCGGCCCGGTA
>NZ_SPMY01000034.1 GCF_012939955.1 Candidatus Accumulibacter phosphatis | reverse complement strand
GAGAGACGGTCATCACTTTCATGATTTGGGGTATCTCGACATGTCATGACCGTTAGCAACTTTCCTCCGGCCCACGCTGTGCGACTTGCAGGCCATGACTCTCCCGATCAATCCGCTACGCTGCCCGGCGCTGAGCCGGTGAGTGCTGGTGCTGAGGTGGTGGCGCCCATTCCCTTGCGCCTTGAAAAAAAAATTTGAGCGGCCAGCGACGCTTGTCGCTGCTGTTGAGTCGGCGCTGCCCCCGTCCCGCGGCGAGGTTTTGATCGGCAAGCTTGTTGTGCCAGCATTCGACACGTGCTGTTGCGACGCCGCCGGCTTGCCGCTCCAGTCGAGGAGCGAGCCTTGAAGACTGACGCAAACTCCGCCGCGCTCTCCGCACGGGCAGCGGTGTCGGGGCGACCGCTCTGGCTGTGGCTGGCTTCGCGCTTCGTCCTGGCCGGCGTACTGCCGCTGCTGTTGGTTGCTGCGCTGTTGCTGGCGGTGCCCCTGCCGCAGGCACGTGACGAGATTGACAATCAGCAGCGAGCACTCGCCCGTGCCATCGCCAACCAGGTCGAGGTGCAGCTGCTCGGCGCCGAGCGCGAATTGTCGGCGACTGCTGCGCATCTTCGCCAGGGAAGTGGGCAGCCGCCGTCGTTCGCGTTCGACGCCCTGGATGCACACGCCGGCGTCGGTGATGTTTTCGCAGCGATTTACATCGTCGGCGCCGACGACGTCGTGTACGCCGTCGGACTTCCCGCGGGGCAGCGTAGCCAGTGGCAAGAGCCGTTGTCAATGGATCTCTCCGACCGGGCGGTCCTGGGCCAGGCGCGTACGCGTGGCGCGCCGGTGTGGTCTGAGGTGTTCCTGTCGGAGGTCAGCGCGCGCCTGGCGGTGAGCCTGGCGATTCCGGTCGGTGAAGACGTCCTGCTTGGCGAAGTGCCGATCGATCGGCTCGGCGAGTTTCTCGAGCGTCTGCCAGGCGAAGCCGGGATGTCGACAATGATCCTCGATCGCCGTGGCCAGGTGATTGTCAGTTCACCAAGCCGTTCTGACGCTCGGCAGCTCGAGCTCGCTCAGTTGCCGGTGATTGGCGACGGCATGCAGGGGCGTTTCGGCAGCCGGAATTTCGTCTGGGGCGGCGAGCGCTTTATTGGCACGCTGACCAGCGTTCCGCAACTCGGCTGGATGGTTCTCGTCGCGCAGCCACGAAGTGAGGCTTATGAACCTTTTCTGGCCACTTTCCGGGCGCTGGCTGCCGGCTTGTTGGCGGCACTGTTGTTGGCCATCAGCGCGACCTGGATCGTGGCGCGAGGTTTCGCCCGGCGCATCGGCGCTTATGCAGCACAAGCGCAGGCCTTTGCCGACGGCGACTATGAGCGGCCCTGGCCGCATGCGCACGTCAAGGAACTGGATAGCCTGGCGGAGCATCTCGATCGCATGTCGCTGGCCATTCGCCAGCGAGAACGCGAGCTGGCGATTGGCGAAGCCCGCTATCGCTCGCTGATCGGCAATCTGCCCCTGGTGATTTTCCAGTTCGACGCCCAGGGCGTGTTTACGCTCAGCGAAGGCAAGGGGCTGCGGAACTCCGGCTGGCAACCCGGCAGGGCGGTCGGGCAGTCGATCTTTTCTCTTTATCGCCACGACCCGGAGGTTTGCGAGAAGGCTCGCCGCGCGCTTGCCGGAGAGGCGCAGCACTTCACCCTGCGCGTCAACGACACGGTTTTCGAGACCTATTTCAATCCCGTCCGGGAGGCGGACGGCGCGCTGGAAGTGATCGGAGTGGCCGTTGATATCAGCGATCGCGTACGCGTCGAGGAGCAATTGCGGCAAGCGAACATGGTGGTGGAAAGCAGCCCGGCGATGCTTTTCCGCTGGCGTGCCGAAGAGGGTTGGCCCGTGGCATTTGCTTCCGACAACGTCAGCCAGCTGGGTTATTCGTCAGCGGAGTTGCGGGATGGATCGATTCGCTTCGACGCACTGATTCACCCGGACGACCGGCAACGGGTTTCTGCCGAGGTGCAAGCCCACGCCGCACACGACGACGAGCACTTTCAGCAGGAATACCGGGTCGTCTGCCGGGACGGGACGATTCGCTGGCTTGACGACAGGACCGCAATCGAGCGCAACGCGGCCGGGCAGGTGACCGAATATCGCGGTATCGTCATCGACATCAGCGAGCGCAAACACGCGGAACAGGCGCTGCAGCGAGTCAACCGGCAGCTGTCGATGATCAGCGAATGCAATCAGGCGCTGATTCGTGCCAACGACGAGAGCGAATTGCTGAACACCGTCTGCGAGATCGTCGTGCAGGTCGGTGCCTACCGAATGGCCTGGGTCGGTTACGCGGAAAATGACGCCGCGCGGAGCGTGCGACCGGTGGCGCACGCTGGCCATGCCTCCGGCTACCTCGAGCAGCTGAATTGCTCCTGGGTGGACAGCGAGCGCGGGGGCTGCGCCAGCGGCATCGCCATTCGTAGCGGCCACCCGTGCGTGCTGGCGAACATCGCCAATGAGCCCGGCTTCACACCCTGGCGCGCTGGCGCCATCGAGCGGGGTTATGTCGCCCTGTGCGCCCTGCCGCTGCGGCATGGCGAGCGGATCCTGGGCTCCTTGAGCATTTACTCGGCGGCCCTGGGGGCCTTCGACGCCGAGGAAGTGGCTCTGTTGAGCGAGCTGGCGGACGATCTGAGCTTTGGCATCAGCGTGCTGCGTACGCGGATCGAACGCCAACAGTCCGAGCAGGCGCTGCGCGAGAGCGAGGCGCGCTACCGGCTTCTCTTCGACGGCAATCCGCATCCGATGTGGGTCTACGACCGGGACTCGCTCGCTTTCCTGAACGTCAATGATGCGGCCCTGCGCAGGTATGGATATTCGCGCGCTGAATTCCTGAGCATGCCGGTGAGCGACATACGCCTCAGCGACGACACACCGCTTCTCCTCGAAGATGTCGTCTCGGTTGAAGAGAGCGGCGATTGCCCCGGGGTCTGGCAACATGTCACCAAGGACGGAACCATCATCGACGTCGAAATCGTGGCCCACGCCATCTCCTATCAGGGGCGTGCCGCGCAACTCGTTCTGGCCGAAGACGTCACCGAGCGCAGGCGCGCCGAGCAGGCGCTGCTGGAGAGCGAGTTGCAATACCGCGAACTCGTCGAAAACGCCAACAGCATCATCCTGCGCTGGAGTCCCGAGGGCAAGGTCAACTTCATCAACGACTTCGGTCTGAAGTTTTTTGGCTACTCGGAAGACGAATTGCTTGGCCGGCATGTGATTGGCACCATCGTTCCCCCGTATGAAACGAGTGGCAAGGATCTGCGCCCGCTGATGCTGGATATCTGTCGTAAACCGGAGAGCTTCGAGCGCAATATCAACGAGAACATGCGCCGCAGCGGTGAGCGCGTCTGGGTCTCGTGGACCAATCGGGCAATCAGCAACGGCCGCGGAGAGGTGGTGGAGGTCTTCAGCGTCGGCTCCGACATCACCGAGCGTCGGCAGGTCGAGGAGGAGCTACGACGCTATCGCGAACACCTCGAGGAACTGGTCGCCGAGCGTACCGACGAGCTGCGCCAGGCGATGGCGCAACTGCTGCAGGCGGAAAAGCTCGCCGCGCTGGGCAACCTGGTTGCCGGCGTGGCGCACGAACTGAACACACCGCTCGGCAACGCGCGCGTCGTCGCCAGTGTCCTCGGCGAGCAGTTTCGCGAGTTCGCCGACGCCGTTGCCAGCGGCCGCCTGAACCGTGCCCAGGTCGACACCCTGCTCAGCCGAGGCCGCGAAGCGCTCGACTTGCTCGAACGCAATACCGCCCGCGCCGCCGAACTGATCGGCCACTTCAAGCAGGTGGCGGTAGATCAGAGCAGCGCCCGCCGGCGCGTGTTCGACCTGCGGCAGACCGTGGACGAGATGCTGCTCACCCTGCGGCCCGGTTTCAAGCACAGCCGGCACCGCATCGAGCTGGAAATCCCGGCTGACCTGGCCATGGACAGCTACCCCGGTCCGCTCGAACAGGTCATCGCCAATCTCGTCGGCAACTCGCTGGCGCATGGCTTCGAGGGCAACGAGGGCAACGAGGGCAGCGTCGAGGGCCGCATCGAGATCATGGCGCAGCGTGTCGCCCCCGATCAGATCGTGCTGCGCTACCGCGACAACGGCAAGGGCATCCCCGCCGAGATCCTCCATCGCATCTTCGAACCCTTCTTCACCACCCGCCTCGGCCAGGGCGGCAGCGGCCTCGGACTGTACATCGTCTACAACCTGGTGACCGCGGTATTGGGCGGCAGCATCGAGGTCGATAGCCCGCCGGGGCAGGGTGCGAGTTTTACGCTGACTTTGCCGAGGACGGCGCCGGAGCGTGTGGTTGGGGGGTTGAGTGGAGTGCAGTGGGGGTGCGGCGTGCGGCGCTGGGCGATTGACGATCGCGGGCCGCGGGGGGAGCGTTTGCTTTCGGTATCCCTGTTGAGCGGGATTGTGACAATTTGTGTCAGTTGAGTGACGAAATGTGGCGCCGTTGATCGGCGCTGCGTGCGGAAAGTCACGCTTTTGCGTGCTTTCAGGCTCCTGGCACGGAACTTGATACTGGTTAAATCAACGGATTGTCCGTTGCACCTACTGGAAGGAGTCCAAAACATGAAGAAGCTGCAAAAAGGCTTTACCCTGATCGAGCTGATGATCGTCGTCGCGATCATCGGTATTCTCGCCGCCATCGCCATCCCGCAGTTCTCCGAGTACACCAAGAAGGGTGAAGACAAGGCTGCGCAGTCGGACGCCAAGAACATTCTCACGGCAGCCGTTGTTGCCAGTACCCAAGAATAATCTCGCTATCTAGATCCTGGAGAATATGATGAAGAAAACTCTATTGCTGGCTGGCCTGCTGACGTCAGTCTTAAGTTCCGTCGCATACGCGGGTGGGGCGGCGATTTGTGTTGGTGATGGTGTATCCAAGACTGTTGCTGTTGGCGAGTACACCAAACGAACGTTCGAGGCTAAGTGCTCGGCGAACGTGTTTAGTCACTACGCTGACACCAACCTGTCGTTTGGGGTCGTTGCTGGATCATCGAAAGGGAAGAACACTTTTGGCGGTGGTACGGGCGGCGGTGGTATCAAGCCCATGGAATCGTGCGACAGTTCGACCGGTTGCGCGGCCAAAGTGACCGCTACTACTGCGGCTACCGCACGCGACTCGAGTTGATGGGTCACCCTGAAGGAAGAAGAACGCGCCTCGGCGCGTTTTTTTCCGTTGCATGTGGTCATTCTGTCTTAGTGCGCTCCGTTCCGGCTTCCGTAGCCGGGCGGTGCTGCTGATCCTTGTCTTGGGGACGCTGCTGGTCGGCGTTGCCTTTCTGGCGGCCTCCTTTTCTCCGCGACAGCCGCAGACCGTGACCATGGACGTCGGGTTTTCCGGAATCCGCTTCAGCCTGGTGTTGTTCGCCCTTTTTTGGGTGCAGGAACTTGTCGGCCGCGAGGTGGAAAAGCGGACGGTGCTGTATGCATTGGCCTATCCGGTTTCCCGTGGGGCCTATTTGCTGGGCCGTTTCTTTGGTGTACTGGCTCTGCTGGCCGTCGCCGCTGTGGCGCTGGGCGGGCTGTTGTGGCTATCGGTGATCGTCTCCGGTAGTGAATATACTCAGAGCTATGCCGTCCAGACCGGCTGGCCCTACTGGCTGACCATTGGCGGTCTGTGGGCTGACGCTGCGGTGGTTGCGGCGTTTGCGTTGTGGATAGCCAGCCTGTCAACCGTGCAGATGCTCCCGGTTGCCTTGGGCGCGCTGTTCGCGGTGGCTGGAAAGAGCTTGGGTGCGGTGCTTGACTACCTTGAACGTGGTGCCGATGGCGATCAGGAGTTGATCGGTCGCTACGGGTCCTTGCTGGAGACCATCCAGTACCTGCTTCCCGACCTGTCTCGCCTCGACTGGCGGACGTGGCCGATGTATGGCGTCCCCCTGAGTGACGCGGCTGTTTCGTACGGATTGCTGATGGGCGCCGGCTATGTGCTCGTGCTGCTGGCCATGGCGGTGATTACTTTCGGCCGGCGCGAGTTCTTTTGAAGGCCGGCATGGGTCATCGTTTGTCGTTACTGCCGCTGCTGGTCGTGATTGCTGGGGGGCTTGTTTTCTGGCTGGGGCAGAGCGGCCTGAAAGGCGTCAAGCGATCACGGCCGAATGCGGAGATAGAG
Organism: Candidatus Accumulibacter phosphatis; assembly: GCF_012939955.1. Taxonomy (GTDB): domain Bacteria; phylum Pseudomonadota; class Gammaproteobacteria; order Burkholderiales; family Rhodocyclaceae; genus Accumulibacter; species Accumulibacter delftensis. Next base: position 55,808 of record NZ_SPMY01000034.1, on the reverse strand, counting down.
GTCGCGCTGCCGATTTTCGTGCAGGTCGCGCTGGCCGGTGGTGACCGCTACCTGGCGGCCAACTGGTCGGTCATACGCGCATTGGTCACCGAGACCAGCCGTATGGCACCCGAGGAATACGCGGTGCTTGGCCAGGTTCAGAAAGATGCGTCCTGGCTGAACCCTGCGCACGAAGACAACTACTACATTGCCACGGCGATACTGCCCTGGGAGGGGCAGGTAGAGCCCACGCAGGTCATCTTGCGTCGAGCCACGGTGGCGCGGTTTTTTGACTATCAGCCACCGTTCTACTACGCCTTCAACCTGTTTCACTTCATGGGTGACGTGCAGGGCGCGTCGGAGTGGTTGCGGCGAGCCGCAGAGGAACTGCCGGACCCGGATGAACGGCTAACGATGCAAGATCTTGCCGCCAGCTGGCTGGATCGCAGCCAGGATCTTGACATGGCCGCCCGAATCGTCGACGCGATGGCCGCCCAGGCCAAGCGCAAGGATTTTGCCGCTTACCTGCATCAGCGTAGTCAGCGCCTACGCGATCTCGCTGCCTTGCGGCGTGCGGCGACCGTCTATTCAGAGAGGCGTGGTAAACCGCCCGAATCGCTTCAGGACCTGCTGAGTGCCGGGTTGATCGATAGCCTGCCTGTCGATTCCTTTGGCTCCGGTTTTGCCATTGACGCCGATGGTCTTCCGGTCTTCGCGAGTAGCCTGAAAAAATGAGTCCCGCAATTTTCATTGATGCCTTGTGCAAGACCTACCCACGCTCCTGGCGGACACCGGCATTCGAGGCCGTGCGCGGACTGTCCTTGACCATCAGCGAAGGTGAAGTCTTCGGCTTCATCGGCCCCAATGGTGCGGGCAAGAGTACGACGATCAAGGTGCTGACTGGCGTATTGCAACCCAGCAAGGGGCGTGCAGAATTATTCGGCAAAGATGTGTCATTACCCGAGGCCAGGCGCGGCCTTGGCTACGTGCCGGAGAACCCGAGTCTCTACGACTATCTGACGCCGCTCGAAATCCTGACGATGGGTTTGGCGATCCATCGTGTCAAGCTGCCGGATGCGCGCCAGCACTGCATGCAGTGGCTGGACAGGTTTGCGCTCTCGCACGTGGCCGACAAGCGCGTCCGCAGCTTCTCGAAGGGTATGACGCAGCGCGTCGCGCTGGCACATGCGATGGCGATACGGCCACGCCTGCTGATTCTCGACGAGCCACTGTCCGGGCTTGACCCGGTGGGGCGCAAGGACGTTGTGGACGTCCTCAGCGACTATCGCAGCTCTGGCGGAACGATTCTGCTCACCTCACACGTGTTGCACGACGTCGAGCGCCTCGCCGACCGCTTCGGGCTGATCAATCGCGGCGAGCTGGTGACGGTGCAAGCGCCTGGCGAGCTGCTCCATGATGAACAAAAAGTGACCGTGCGCTCAGCAGGGGCCGGGCCGGTGAGCGGATTTGTTGCCGAAACGAATGGACGATGGCGTGCGGATGTCCGCCGTGACCAGCTCTGGCAGTCGCTCGATGCCTTGCGTGCGGCGCAGCATACGGTGCTCGACATCCGCCCCGCCCTCACCCTGGAGGACGCGTTTTTCCGCTTTATCGATTCGGCGCCGTCAAGTGAAGCGATGTGCCGATAGAAACGTAGGCGCCACAAGCGGGGTGTCAAAGCTGCGTGTGGCTGAGGACTATTTTTCTCGCGAGTAGGGTGCCGGAAGTGGCTTCATCCAATTCGGTAGCGTGGCAGTGCCGAGACGTCCGACGTAGTGCGCGGCGGCTTGGCCACCCTGGCGATCCGCCAGCGTGTAGTGGTAGTCCGCGGGGCTTCGATGAAAGGTGGCGGCGCGCCAGAACTCGTTGAAAGCCGTGTGCGCGCCGGCGAGAAGAAACAGGCAGGCCACCCAGAGGCTGGACGGCGCAGCGAGCCGGCCAGGTGCCAGAAGCGTTTGCACGCAGATCACCAGCAAGACCAGCAGCGGTGTCGTGCTGAGCCGCAGGCCGAGATCGTTCGAGGGTCCGAAACGGATTAGCGGCAGAGCCAGCAGTACGATCACTGCGAGCCAGAACTCCGCGCGGCTGTCGCGAACGTGTGGAGCGAGCACGAGGGTCAAGAACAGAAATTCGCAACTGACGAAGAGAGCGTACAAGTGGAGGGAAGCTGCCTGTAAAGGGTAGTTTACCGGAGCAGCGGGCGGCACCGTCGCCAGCGTGGACTCGATGTTCCCGGTGTCGAGCAGGAGGAAAAGGGCAATCGGCAGAGAAAACGCGGCTGCCGCAACGATGCTGCTCCACGGCAGGCTCTGCCCGCCAAACCGGCGTTGGTATTTCGCTGCTCCAAGCACCGCGAACGGTAGCAATCCCATTGCTGCGAAAGGGGTCCAGATCAGGGTTAAGGGCAGCAAGGCGACGGTGACCCGGAATAGTTCAGCCCCGTTCAGGTGGCGCAAGAAGACCACTGTTGCGATCCAGATCGGCAGGCAGTGATTGGGTGCCCAGAGCAGCTGATTGGTGAGCGAGGGGTAACTCATGGGAACCCACCATTCGAGCCGTAACGGAAAGAGCGGCATTGACTCTGTGGCGATGATCTGGCCAAGAAAGTCCATTCCGCTGAAGAAGACCACCAGTAGTAGCGCCACAGCGAGTCGCCAACCGGCTCTTCCAGGTAGCGGTAGCATCAGCAGGAAGATCAGCACACCGAAAGTGGTCCAGGCGTAGACCGCGAGGTCGAGATGAGCAAGCCCGAAGAGCTTGCCAAACACCGCAAGCGGCAGAAAGTAGCCAATTGCCGAGCGAAGAATCAGTGCTGTCCCGTCGGCCGCCAGGTAGTGGACTGGCCACTCGGCGTTTACGAGGTCACCGAGAACGGCGTCGCGAATGTACCAGTCGGCGTTGGCGTGCATGAAGTGGCTGCCACCGCCGAAGGCTGCCCAGGCGCAGCTCGTCAGGACCAGCAATACGACCGCCGACCGCGCATGTTGGGAACGCCATACGGCGGGCCACGGGCGGAACACCCGGGCGATGAAATAGATCATCGCGCTGCACAGCAGCAGGGCGATTGGCAGGCGCAACCAGCCAAACAAGAAAATCAGGTTCGGTAACGCCAGATAGGCCAGAGCGAGGGCGGTCAGTCCGTCGACGCCGGCAGGCGCGCCGACCAGGGCATCCGCCTGTTGGCGCTGCTGCGTTTGCCGAGCACCTGGCTCTAGCGCTGCGTCGTCCGCCGGGCCGCCTTCAAGCGGCATCATTCATCAACCGGCGAAAAATTGACGCGCTCCTTCTCCACCACCAGCGGTCGTTTCAGGACCTGCGTGTGAATCGCCGCAATGTATTCGCCGAGAATGCCGATGAAAAACAGCTGCACCGAAGCAAAGAAGAAGAAGCCGATGACCACTGGAGCGATGCCCACTGAAAACTGTTCCCAACTGACCAGTTTGTAGATCAGGTAGGCGATTGCCACCAGCAGGCTGAGCGCTGAAAGGGCGAATCCGGCCATCGTGGCCAGGCGGATCGGCACTTTCGAATGACTGGTGATGCCCAGGATCGCCATGTCGTACAGGGTGTAGAAGTTGTTCTTGCTGATGCCGCGGCTTCGCCGTGGCTGGACGAACGGGACTTCCGCGTGCGCAAAGCCGATGTCGGCGATCAGCCCGCGGAAATACGGGTAGGGGTCGTCCATTTGGCGAATGATTTCGATGACCTCCCGGTCATACAGGCCGAAGCCGGTGAAGTTGGGGATCAGTCGGGTATCCGAAATGCGCCCGATCGTAGCGTAGAAAAAGCGGCGAACGAAGGTCATCGCGGTGGTGTGGGCGCTACTCGGCTTCACTCCGGCGACGACGCGATAACCTTGCTCCCAGCGCGCGATGAATTCCGGAATCAGTTCGGGCGGTTCCTGCAGGTCCGAGGCCATGGCGATGACTGCTTCGCCGCGCGCCTGCAGCAGGGCGTGGGTCGGTGAGCGGATGTGGCCGAAGTTGCGGGTGTTGACGATCAGCTTGACGCGCTTGTCGTCTGCGGCGATGGCCTTGATGCGGGCGACGGTGCTATCGGTCGACGCGTTGTCGATAAAGATGTGCTCGTAGTCGTAAGCGGGGAGGCGTTCGAACTGCTCGCGGATGCGCGCGTAGAGCGCGTCGACGTTGTCCTCTTCGTTGAAGCAGCCGGTGACGACGCTGATCAGCTTCATGGCGTCGGATGTGTCATGACGAAAGCGTGCGAGAGTGCGGCGTGCCGTCGAGTGCGGGGAAGATTGCGCAAAACATGAAGCTATCCGATCACAGGCCGCGTTGATAAATGAGTGCCTTGAGTTGCTCGTTCTCGGCGTAAGGGCTGTCGATCATGTCGATCATGATCGGGCCGTCAGCGGCGACGTCACAGAGCAGCAACTCGCCGCGCATCAGCTCGCGGCAGGAAATCTGGCCTTTCTGCAGCGGGATGGCCAGGTAGATGTCCTCGTCGCAAAGCGCGTGCCCCTTGCCGAGCGCGTGGCGGGCGTAGACGCCGCGGACCAGCGCATCGAGGTACTGATTTTCCCGGCTCGGCGAGATGCGCTTCTGGGTGCCCGGTGCGCCGCACATTTCTGCAGCCTTTTTTGTGCGCCTTGAACCACTGGTCAATCTGATGTGGCAGGCTGCAATACTCCGCGACCGGCAGGCCGTCAGCGGCGATGTCGATGTGTCGTTCAAACGTGCGCGCGCCTTTGGCGTAGGCGATGGCGATCGATGTCTGCCAGTCGCGCTGTTCGTGCGTCGAGAAACCGATGACATTGTGCGGATAGCGTCGGCGCAGGAAATCGATCTGGTTGAGCTCGATTTCGTGGTCTTCGGACGGGTAGAGCGAGACGCAGTGGTTGATCGCCAGCGGAATGCCGCGGCGATTGAAGAACTTGACCAGGTCGTCGATATCCTTCAGCGACGAGCCACCGGTGGAGACGATGACCGGCTTTTTGGTGGTCGCAATCTTCTCGATCAGGATCCAGTCGTTGATGTCCGAACTGGCGATCTTGACGAGCTCGACGCCAAGCTCGACGCAAAGCTCCACCGAGACTTCATCGAACGGCGTCGCCATGGGGATGCAGCCTGCTTGTCGGATGGCGTTGATCAGCGTCGCGTATTCGAGCTTTGAGAGCCGGGTGTCAAGGGTACGCTTGATGTAGCGGATGTCTGCGCGCTCACGAAAGTCGCGATGAATGAAAGCATCGACGTCGCGAAACTGCAGCTTGATCGCCGCCTTGACGTTGTTGAAGCGCACGATCCGCGAGAAGTCCCGGATGATCCGCAGTCCGCGCTCCAGGCGTCCCTGGTGATTGTTCGCCAGTTCGAGGACGAACAGATGTTCAAAAATCTCGGCGCCGGGCGACGTTTGCGAATGGCTCATGGGCTTGGCGGTGTGGTGGTCTAGCCACCGGGGTGGCACAGGTGGTTATGGGTGTCCGAGTGCTGATCTTGAGTCACGTGAATTCTATACGGATTGAACGCGCAGCGTCGCGCCTGGCCGTCCGAGCGCCTGCTTTCCGGACGGATCATCGACGAGATGTCGTCCGACATCGTCTCCCTCGCCGAGCGGATCATCGTTCGTGATCGCTTTCCGGGCGAGCGCAAAGATCTGCCCGGTACTGTTGATGCCTGAAGCGTCGATGACGAAGCCGCAGTTGCGCAGCAGGGCTTGGACCGACTCGGTGGTGAAGTAGTTGAGATGCTCGCGCATGGCGACGAAGCCTAGCGGCGGGAGCCGCCCGAGCTTGATGCGGCTGGCCGTGCACAGCACATCGGCGGCAATCAGCAACGGCCGATTGCGCAGCAGCAGACGCAGGCAGGCAGCGCGCAGTTTTCTGGAACCAGGCGCTGGCCGCCAAGCCTCTGCCGGAACTTCGACGTACAGCAGACTGCCAACAGTAGTCGACGATTTCAGGCAGGCGGGTCGGCATCGTTCGGCGGCCACAGGTTGCGCGCGAGTTCCTCTCTGTCGAGGAAGGGGTACATGTCCTCCAATGGCGCCGAGACGATGCGGCCGTCGTCGAGCTGGCGCGAACTCGTGCGGGGTTCGAATGACTGCTTCTCGTCAAGCATCACCTGACACAGCTGCGGACCAGGGGCGTCGAGAATGTCCTGAAGGCGTTCGGCGAAGTCGGCAGCATCGAGGCGCGACGCCGGAATGCCGAAGGCCTTGGCAATGGCGACGAAATCGGGCAGCGCTACGCCGGACTCGGGACCGGCGCCAGCCAGGCGGCCGAAGAAGTTGCTTTGCGAGCTGCGGATCGACAGGTAGCCGCAGTTGTCGAGCACGAAGATCTTCAGTGGCAGCCGGTGCTGGGCAGCGGTCTGCAACTCCTGAATGTTCATCATGATGCTGCCGTCTCCGGCCAGGCAAACGACGCGCCGCTGCTGATTACGGCCAGCGAGCGCACCGAAATACGCACCAATCGCAGCAGGCAGGTCGTAGCCCATCGACGCACTGCCCGAGTTCGAAAACATGCGCATGCCGCGCTTGATCGCTGCCGCCTGAAAGGGAACGATGGTCGCCGTGGCGTTGCCGCAGGCGACGATGTCGTCGCTTGCTAGTTGCTCGAAGAGTGTTTCGATGAAGTGGTAGGGGTTGATCGTAGCGCCGGCCGTTACGCGCTGTTCGGGGCGCACGTTCGGATAGTCGAGCAGGCGCTGTTTGCACCACGCCAGCCAGGCCTGGTGAGTCGCGGTTGGACGCCAGTCGTCCAAGGTCTTCGCGAACGCCGTGAGAAAGTGTTTGAGATCGGCAACAATTGGCAGATCGGGCTTCACGGTGGGCTTGTTCAGCTCGGCCTGGTCGATATCGACCTGAATCTTGAATGCCTGCGGCGCGAAGGCCTGCCAGTTGTAACTGACCTGCCGGACGTTGAGCCGACTCCCGAGAATCAGCAATAGATCCGCGTTCTGGACGGTGAAGTTGCCGGCGCGCGTACCTATCGTTCCGGGCCGACCACAGAACAGCGGGTCGTCCGAAGCGATCAAGTCGTGCGTCCAGGCGGTGGTGACCGGAATTCCGAGGCGCCGAATTACGGCATCGAACTCGGCAGTGGCGTGGGCCGCGCGCACACCACTGCCGGCGAGAATCACCGGTCGGTTGGCGCTGCGCAGGCGCTCGACAATGCGCTCGATGTCCGGGATGGATGTCGTGTCGCCGGTTGCGCACGCAGGCTCGAAGCGGCGAAGTTGCCGTGGGTCGACGGTCGCGCTTTGCACGTCGATGGGGATGTCCAGCCACACCGGCCCCGGCCGGCCAGAAGTCGTCAGGAGCAGCGCCTGATCGAGATGCCAGGCGATGTCCTCGGGTCGTTCCACGAGCGCCGCATACTTGGTAATGCCGCGGACCATGGGAACGATCCCGCACTCCTGGTCGCCCAGTTGCCGCAGCCCGGCAAGCGGCGTTGTCGCCAGGCAGGTGGCCCGTTTGACCTGGCCAGAAATGACGATCATCGGCACCGAATCGGTCCAGGCGCCGAAAACGCCGTTCAGGGCATTGATACCGCCCGGCCCGGTGGTGACGTTCAGGATCGGCGGCTGCCCGGCGATGCGGGCGTAGGCCTCGGCAGCCATGGCTGCGGCCTGCTCGTGATGGAAGAACACAGGCGCGATGTCGGGGTGATGACATAGGGCGTCGTTGAGGAACATCGCACCGCCGCCGGTGACCAGGAAGACGTGGCGATGGCCATGTTCGGCGAATCGGTTGGCGAGGTAACTTGCGACGGTGATCATTGCGAAGGCTGCGGCGGCGAGCCGTCCGCGAGCGCGAGGTCACGCCAGCCGATGACTCGTACCCCGCTGCGCTCATAGGAATCGCTACCGCCATAAATGAGCCATGGTGGTAGCGCTTCGCTGCCGGCAAAGCGTCCCGAAGCCTGGCCGGCGTGCAGGTAATCGCGGGTGAGCGTCTGCCCGGACTTGATCTCTACTGGCTGAATGTGCGTACCGACTTCAAAAACCAGGTCGGCTTCGAGCCCGTTGTTGTCGCGCCAGAAGTACAGGTCGGCAGGCAGGCCAAGGTTGAAGCGGCCCTTGACGAACTCGCCAACGACCCAGGTTTCGAACAAGGCGCCACGACTCGGATGCAGGGCCAGCACTTCTGGCGAGCGAATGCCGAGTAGCCAGCAGGCAAGGCCGCTGTCAAGGAAATACACCTTGGGCATCTTGACGAGCCTCTTCCCGAAGTTGCGGTGGTAGGGAGGCAGCAGGAAGATCAGGTCGCTCGATTCGAGGACCGACAGCCAGGCACGTGCCGTGCTGTGCGAAATCCCGGCCTCGCCCGCCAGCGCACTCAGATTCAGCAATTGCCCACTGCGGCCCGCGCACAAACGCAGGAAGCGCTGAAACGTGCCCATGTCCTGCACGTTGAGTACCTGGCGCACGTCGCGCTCTATGTAAGTGGCGACGTAATTGGAGAACCAGTCAGTTGCCATGCTCGGTTGAGTGTGGAGAAGGGGGTAGCCGCCCAGCAGCAGCATCGCGTCCACGCTCAGCTGGCGCGAAGTGGCCGCCATTTCCGCAAATGCGAGCGGCAGTAGCCGTGTCAGTCCAACGCGACCGGCCAGGGACTGGGTCACGCCCGCGAGAAGCCCGAACTGTTGCGACCCGGTGAGCACGAAGCGGCCCGGCGTGCGCTCGGCATCGACCATCCCCTGCAGGTGGGAAAACAGATCCGGCCAGCGCTGCGCCTCGTCAAACACTGCGCCCTTTGCGAAGCGGGCAAGAAAGCCGCGCGGGTCGTCCATGGCAAAAGCGCGCTCGATCGGATCTTCCAGCGATACATAAGCCTTGTTGGCGAAAACTGCGCGCGCCAGCGTCGTCTTGCCCGATTGCCGTGGCCCGGTGATGGCGATGACGGGGAAGCTTTGGCAAAGGCGGTGCAGGGTTGCGGCGAGCGTGCGAGGGATCATGCTGTGTTTATACAGAATGAAGATCTGATCGTCAATTTGTATGATTTCGGCGTGCTGCTCATGGGTGTCAAGAACAAGAGAATCAGTCTGGGCCTGTCTGTCGGGTGGATTGTCAGTCGTCGGAGGGCGCGAACTCCCCGCGTGAGCCAAACCGCACGGCACGGCGGATGAGCGTCAGGCGGCGTTTCGTGGTGCCAATGTCGGTGGAGCGAAACAGCGCAAGGTAGGCGATGCCCAGCCAGAATCCGACAGCGTTGAGCCAGTAGAGAGGGCGGTTGGTGATTCGCGAGCGATAAAAGATGAAAGCGTTGCGCAGGTCGAGATAGATGCGCTCTTCTTCGGTGTGCGGTGAGAAGGTCGGATGCACCCGCTCGTTAGGGGCGTGCCACGAGGTCTCTATGTCGTCAATCACCGCATCGGCGCAGAGATGAATCGTCATGCCGCGGTGTACCAGGCGGTCGGTGAAGTCGAAGTCGTCGTAATAACAGAAGTAACGCGGATCGGGCCGTTCGGACAGTTGCAGGGCTTCGCGACGGAGGAACAGGCCGCCATAGGCAGCTACGTCAATTCGCGGGCAGGCATTCTCCGGCACACGGTCGACATCGCACCCCGCTTCGCCCGCACCAAGCTGCCGTCGTAGCAAGTGCCGTTCGTTGGCGAAATGGAACCAGCCGTAGCTGTTTGGCCGACCGACAGGTACCACGCCTTCGCGGACGACGACACGTTGCCAAGGCTGCGACGGTCGGAAGGCCTGCAGCGCCAACAGGGATCCGCCGCCAAGTTTGGCGTGCGCCTGGAACAGCCGGTCCACGCAGGTCGGCTCGGGTAGGTTATCGTCATCGAGCAGCAGGAAATGGGTCGCGTCGAGCAGTAGCGCTGCCTCTATGCCGGCAAGGTAGCCGCCGGCGCTGCCGAGGTTAATGGGCAGGAGCACGGGCACGACCGTCGATCGGAGGCTGATATGTTCTGGTGCATGATTGCCGTTGAAGACCACGACAATGGATGTGACCCGCGCATCTTCCAGGCGTTGGATCACCTGATTGAGAAGAGTGTAGCGCTGACCGTAAGTGACTATCACGGCACAAAGGCGTGGCGACATCGCTTGCCTGCCTATCGGCGCAGGAGGCGTCGGATAGCCCGCCTGGCGCGTGGCATCCGGTCAAGCAGTAGATGCACGCTCCGTTTGTAGCGGTACAGGTGGTGCTTGACCAGGATCGCCAGGTCCAGAAGGAAGGACGGGTGTTTGCTGGCATTGTCATCAGGCATGGTCACGTCAAGGAAACTCGTCAGACGCGACTGGCCGGAAATCGCACGTCGAGTGGCATCGAGAAATCCCAGGGCATGCTTTCTGTCCGGTTCCAGGTGGCAGCCTTCTGCCCACTCGTTCCAAGCGTTGATAAACACTAGGCGCTTCTCTCCCGGAAAATCGCCGGTCGTGCGGCGGATTGCCTCGCTCAACCAGTACTCATAGTTCTTGGGTGTGCCGTTCAGGACGATCAGCGCGCGATTTTCGGTACGGGCCGTGTTGTCCCACGAGGGAAAAACACAGCGAAAAAACGTTGGCGGATTGATAGTTCTTGTTCAGATAGGCATCGGCAATCTCGTGGAAGAGGAATGTGTGCCCCTGGAATGGCTTGTAGAAAGCCACTCCATCATCGTGGCTTCCGACGGTGAGGTTGTGGGGCGGGAATTCTACGCCGCTATCGAATCCAAACTGCGCATAATCTGTGTTGCCATGTGTCAGCGCAGCACAAAGATGGATTTCTCCGATGCCGATGGCGTGGCAATAGTCACGCCAGATGCGCACGGTTGTTTTGGCATCTCGCAGATGCTGAGGTCGGTAGACGATCAGGATCGGGGCTCCGTCGATTCGTAGGTAGCGTGAATCCATTAGAAAGGGGCTCAGATCCCGGATGAAATTCAGGTCGTCCTCAGGCAAGTAGCGTTGCGCGATGAGAATCTCGTGTTCGGCTGCATCCCAGCGCCGTGTCCAGTTTTCATTTGCCCAGCAAAGGCAGAACGGCATGTGACTGTCTGAATCCGCGAGCATTTCATCTACCGGACGATTCAACAGTCGCTTTCCTGAAAACCAATAGTAGTGGTAACAAAAACCCCCAATGCCATATTTGCGTGCCAGCGCTATCTGCTGGTGCCGCGTTTCCTTCAGGCGCAAATCATAGTAGCCCAGGTCGGACGGTAGGTGCGGCTGGTAATGGCCGGCAAAAAGGGCAGTTGCCTTGGTGACGTTGGTCCACTCGGTGAAGCCCTTGCCCCACCATGCATCGTTTTCCGGGATCGGGTGAAACTGTGGCAGGAAGAAAGCAATTACCCGGATACTGTGCGCCGTGTCGCTACGCTCCGCGGAAATACCGCCTTGGTCAGAGATGTGCATAATAGAAAATATGGCGACCGGTGCTTGTCTATGACGAAGGTTTGTTGATTGCAGTCAAACGCGTAAGGTCCAGACCTGAGTCGATACCATCTGCTGCGACGACCTTGACCACTACCTGATAGATATTGCCATAGGGATTACGCGCAAGAATGGTTCGCAGATCATCGTCAGAAAGCATGTTCCACTGTGCGGCAAGTTCGGTCCGCTCTGGAGTACGAATAACGAAGCGCGCCTCGACGATCTTGAGATTGGCATCTTGGAACAAGCGCTGAATATTCTTAATCCCAAAGAAACGGATGTGGGTGCGGTCGAGCAGACCAAAGTCACGATACTCGAAATCCGCATTGAGTAGGCACGCGACAATCGCGTTGTGGCCCACGTGGGGCAGCGAGACGATCAGTTCTCCATCCCGCGCCAACAGGCTTCTTGCCGCGGCAAGGGCCTGCCACGGATCAACGAGATGTTCCAGAACGTCAGCGATGACAATTGACTCGAATGGTCCGTCGTCAGATAGTGCGTCACGCCAGTCCGCCGTGTTTAGATCAATCTTGATGATACGTTTGCAGAATTCTCCGAGTTTTTCGATCGCGCTATCGTCCAGTTCTATCGCCGTCACCTCGCACTGATTCTGCCGGCTGAGCAAGCGAGTAATGGATCCCGGCCCTGCGCCGATTTCCAGGACTTTGCGTCCTGTGCCGACCATCCGCACAACATTGGCGGCCGCTGTGTCGCTGCTCATTTCCACCGCGTACTCGTAGCGGTGCACAGACCCGTTTCTCAGAAACATCCGCAGTTGGAAAGCTAGGGCATGAATTTTTGTGAATAGTCTATTCATAGTCTTTTTTTCAAGATATGTTTTTCGGGGCTCTGAGAATAGCAACGCTGGCATCTTCCATTCAGTGCCTCATGAACACGCGGGCGAGAAAGCGCAATGGTTTTGTAATGTGCCAGGACATCGAGTTTTCGATGCAAGATAAGGCTTTTTTGTATGATCTGTTTTCTGCCAACAGATCTTCGATCTCAGAGATTCTTTCGACTGCTGGCAAGCGAGGTACGCAATTTTCCAGTGCCGTTAGGAAGGTCGGTTTAGGCGCTCGGCCATCATGGCAGGCGTCCTGGAAGATGTTTTCCAGAACCGATATCTCTTCGTACAAGGAAGCCGATACTGTGGTGCCCATCAACGCGAGTAGTTCGGAAATTACTGCGCTGCAGGTCCTTTGGCCGAAGTCATGAGGGAACTTGCATTGATATAGAGTGTTGACCAGACCTCGCAATATGACCCAGGCCATAGGGATTGGCTCACGTAACTGCCACTCCTTATCAATCATTATCAACTCGCCGGTTTCGGCGGAAATCAGGTTTGCAGGAATGCAGTCAATAAAAGACCCGGGCACCTGCTGATTTGCGAGTCCGAACGTGGTCGGGGGCGGGCCCTGGAAAAGAAGGCCTAGCCATTGACGACCGAGCTCGGCCATTTCGACAAGCTTGCTTTCCCGTGCCAGTCGTTGGAGTTTGTGGAGTAGCAGGTCTCCTGCAATGTACGCTTCGTCAGGCGACGGTTGATGCAGCAAGGTGAACGGGCCGATCCGAACCTCTTCTTCCTCGTCCGCTTTCCTAGGGGAGAGCTTGCTAACGCGCAGGCCCGAGGGTTCTAGGCGGATGGTCGTCTCAGTTACCCAGGTGGGTCTCCTAGACATCGAATATATTTTTGCCAGCCAAGGCGTTGTCAGTTGTGGGGGCGCAGACGAACTTTCGGCTTCGGCAATAACGAGAAAGGAATTCGCAAGATCGCCGAGCAGACCATTGCGTGCAAGGGGGCGCCACGCAAGGTGTTCATCAAAGATGCGCAAGCGGCGGCCAGAGTAGTCCCGGTCTTGGCTCCGGGCAAGCAGGTTATGCAGGGCAAGGTCCGGAACGGCGCTGGCATCTTCTGCAATCAGGATCTCCGGAAGCTTGTAATCCGGAAACGGCAGCAGGAACCGCGTCGCAGAAAATCCTGCTTTGTTCAGCAGGCGCTGCAGTTCCGCGCGCCCGAAGGTGACAGGCGTGGCGGCACCGTACTGATCCTGAAGACCGAAAAATAGCTCGCCGACGTGGTCCTCGGTGCAGCCGTTGAAGTATTTAAGCCCAAGCTGATTTTCGATGGCCAGCAGGAGGGTTCCACCAGGGGCCAGGAATCGACGCGCGATGTCAAGACATTGCAGGGCGGGATTCTCACCGCCGATGAAAATAGGGGCGTATTCCAGGACACCAATCAGGGTGACGATGTCGAACTGCATGCACGGCTTGAACAATTGGATGCTGTCCGCCACGATGTGTACGTTCGGAAGATCTCGGCAGCGCGCTGCGGTGATGCTTGCACGTACAAGGCTGCCCTCGACAGCGGTGACCGTGGCGCCGGATTCTCCCAGGTAGCGGGTGAGGGCTCCGCACCCACAACCCAATTCCAGGACGTGTTTGTCCTTGTCGATACAAAAAGGGCGCAGCAGGTTTGCCCTGGTCGCGCTGAAGTGATACTCTGTCGGCCAATCGCAAATATGCCGTGCGAGTTCCTTGGAGCCAACGCTAAGGTCCGAACAGGAGCGAACAATATCGAGAATTGCCGACTCCGCTGCGAGGCCGTCGGAGTAGGGTATACCGGCGAAGTCTTTGCGGCGCCACGTGCCGTGATCCGGGTCTTTGAAATACGGGGCTTCTATCATCGAGTTATGCAGGACCTGCACGGTGATTCACTGCGTTCTACGTAGATCACATTAGTGACGCTCCTTAAACCGCAGAATTCGACGACATGGATGTCGTTGGTAATAGTTATCTGGCGCAAAAGATTGCTAGAAGGTCGTGTCATATGATATTCCTTTGGTTGGTTATCAACTGAGCCTCATCGAGAGTGGTTAATGATTATAATATCGCCGCGGTGCACGAATCGAGCATCGCGGCCAGCTGGTTTTACAGGCTTGGCATATTAATGAGCGATGTAGGAAAAGCTGGGATTCATATCAACCATCCCCTGTAAAGCAGGCGGGTAAGCAACTTCGATCAGGATGGAGTCATAGCGCCGGTCTAGCGGCACAAGACCTTCGCATGAAGCATCTACTACACCTACCGACAGCAGATAGGCTCCTGCGCAGAGAGGGAGCGAAAGCCCAAAGCAGATTCGCACTTCTGTTCCCGGAGATTGAGATCTGACAGGAACCGAATTTTTTTGCCCAATTTCCGTCGAATTCGTACCGAACAGAGCGATCCCGTCCTTGGTCTTTAAGGTAATGCCGTATATCGGGTATAGCACCTCACGGAAGAATCTGATGACGAGTTCGACTCGCATTTGCTTGAGTCTTGGTTCTTGGCTGGCGGCATCCTCAGAAGTGAGCGTGATACTGAAGTCGACAATGCGGGCGTCGTGTGTTCCCCAACGGTGTTCCGTAGGGCAGTAGCCTGGCCGGTGGCAAAAAGCTTCGGCCGCGCCAAGGTCGTAGCGATAGCAGCTGGCCACGTCGGAAGGGTCTGGTTGGCGTGATCGTGAATCGGCTACTTCGAAAAGGCGGGGCAGGTATTCTCGTATTGTCTTGTCAGTGTCGCCACGGCAGATGAGCGCGCCGTCGTCCAGGAGTATTGCCGAATCGCATAGCCGGGAAATTTGCTCTGTTGAATGCGACACAAACAGTATGGCTACTCCGCCTTCCTTGAGCATGCCGATCTTTCTGAAACACTTCGCCTGGAACGCGGCATCCCCGACAGCTAGCGCTTCGTCAAGTATCAGAATGTCCGGTTCCACAGCGATGCCCACAGCGAAGGCCAAGCGCAAGAACATCCCGCTGGAATAGGTGTGGACCGGCTGATCGATGTACTCACCAATGTCGGCAAACGCAGCGATGTCGTCGAAACGAGCGATAATCTCCGCACGATCCAGCCCGACCACGGACCCCTGAAGGAAAATGTTTTCGCGCCCGGTGTACTCCGGATGAAATCCAGAGCCCAACTCTAGCAGCGCAGATACACGCCCCTTTACGCTCACGGTTCCGGTTGTCGGCTGGCGTATGCCGCATATGATCTGGAGAAGGGTGCTCTTGCCAGACCCATTGCGGCCGAGAATGCCTACCGTCTCACCTTTGTGGACGTCAAAACTGACGTCGCGGAGCGCATGAAACTCCTTGTGACGACCAATGCAGCTGCCGGTGAAGCGCGATAGAAGGCGCTGCAGCGGGTGGTTGTAGACCCGGTAG
Organism: Candidatus Accumulibacter phosphatis; assembly: GCF_012939955.1. Taxonomy (GTDB): domain Bacteria; phylum Pseudomonadota; class Gammaproteobacteria; order Burkholderiales; family Rhodocyclaceae; genus Accumulibacter; species Accumulibacter delftensis. The sequence continues at coordinate 40,300 of NZ_SPMY01000034.1, read as the reverse complement.
CTCTTGCTCACTCCGCGCACGGCTATTACCGGCTCAGATGACATCGGCGAATTCCTCACGGCAGCGCATGAAGAAGGCGTAACCGGAAATTAGCGTAATGCCGCCGAGCAGTAGCATTGCCCACCATGGTCCCCAAGCAGGTGGCTTTCCCTGCAACAACGTCAAGCGGAGATCATCAATCGTGAGCGCCAGTGGATTGACGGTATTGAGAACGCGCAATACACCTGGCGCAGCGGTTGCCGGATAGAACACCGGTAGCATGAACATCAGGAACTGCGCCAGCACCGGCATGCCATGCGCCAGATCGCGGACGTAGGCGCCAGCAGCAGCGAGGAACCAGGCAACGCCAAGCGTGAAGAGCCAGACCGGTAGCATCACGAGCGGGGTCAGCAGCATCGTGACGCTACCGTTACCGACGAGCAGGGCGGCCAAGGTGAGCAACAGCAAGTGCGTGGTTCCGTGGATCAAGGCTGCCAGCACGGCGACCAGCGGCAGGATTTCCACCGGGAAGATGACTTTCTTTATGAAATTCTGGTTGGCACTCAGAAGGCGCGGGCTGCTGGTAATCACTTCAGCGAAGGGCGTGAACACTGTCAGCCCACAGTAGATGAACAGCGCCATCTCGACACCGCTGCGAGTGGATTCGGTGTTACCCCAGCGACCGCCGAAGACGCCACCGAAGACCAGCGTGAATGCGAGCAGCAGCAGTAGCGGGTAGAGGAAGGACCAGCCGACGCCGAGTAGTGAACCGCGGTACTTTACCAGCACTTCACGCCTGACCAGTTGGCCAACCAAGTAGCGATGTGTAGCGAGGTGGGCGAGCGAGCGGAAGCGATTCGTGGCTATGGAGAGGCTGGGCATGTGATGGGTGGTTAAGCGTAACGACCTGCGTTACCGTTGGGCAGGAGGAATTGCAGGTATCGGTCGGGCTTCAGCTGCCGTCGGCGTTTGTCCTAGCTCCGGCCAGATAGATGTTATCGACGGCTTGTCATTCTCGCATACTGCCGCGGTTCCTTACGGCGGGCTCGGACCTACGGGAAAAATTCAAGCTACGGTGGAGGGCTCCAGCGCGGTCGGTCCACACGTCGAGGCCGAGTTCGGCGCGGGCGCGGGAGATGTCTGGCACGTAGCGTGCTGGTGGCGTGCCGTCTGGCTGGTGCAGTATTTCGACGCTGAGACCACCGGCCGTATCGGCGACCTCGAAGGCAACTGTAGCAATGTCGATGGCCTGGTCGGAGCCGACGTTGTAGGGCCGGAGCTTGGCTGCGTCGAGCAGAATCTTGAGTAGCCACACGACAAGATCTCCGGCGTAGAGATAGCTGCGCAGAGTTGTCCCATCGCCGCGGACAACGATGGGCCCCCCGGCGAGCGCGTCGCGGATGAAGTTGCCAGCAGCGAAATGCGCGTCGAGTGGAAGGAACGGTCCGACGAACGAGAAGCCGCGCGCGATTTTTACTGGCAGACCGGACGTCGCGGCGAGGAATTCGGCAGCACGCTTCCCCTCGCCGTAGGCTGAATCCGTGCTGAGCTGGTCTGGCGCGCCGCAATAATTCTCAGCCACATGGGCGAGGTCTGGCGGCTGGCGCCCATAGACCGCACCGGAACTGGTCAACAGCAGCGCGTGAGTACCCGCATCGTCTGCAAATTCGAGTATCCGACGTGTTCCCGCCACGATAATGTCGAACATTTCTCGAGGGTGCGCCCGGTTGAGCCGTTCACTGGCGGCGGTGGCTGCGTGGATCACCAGTGGAAAGGAGCCGGGGGGCCACGCGAAGTCGCGCACGTCGCCCCGCCACCAGCTGAGCGCCGGATGTCTTGCCAGCGCTGGTGCGCGCGCGGAGAAGGCTTCGGGGCTGCGGCTGAGGACGGTAATATGCAGGTGTAGGTGTAGGCGATCGTTGGCGCGGGTCAGGGCTTCGAGTAGCCAGCGACCAAAGAAGCCGGTGCCACCTGTGACGAATAGCCGTTCGCCGGCCAGTCGCAGGAACAGACTCTCGGCACGGTCGATGATGGCGTCGAGGTCGGCAGCAAGAGGATGGTCGTTGGTCGTCGCGGCGGCTATGGCTCGATTCCCAAAAATTCGCCAATCTTGTCGGTAACATAATCGAGCGTCTCCTCGCTCAGCCCCGGCCAAAGCCCGATCCAGAAAGTATCATTCATCACTCGGTCAGTATTGTCCAGTGACCCGGCAACGCGGAAATTTCGCCCGCTCATGTACGGCTGGCGCGTCACGTTACCAGCAAAGAGCAGGCGCGTCCCGATGCGCTGTTCGTCCAGGTACCTGAGCAGGTCGACGCGGTCGCAGGCAGCTTCCGGCTTGAGTGTTAGTGGAAAACCGAACCACGAGGGATCGCTGCCCGGCGTTGCTTCCGGCAGGAGCAAAAAATCGGCAAGGGGCGCCAGACGCTGCGTCAGCCAGGCGAAGTTCCTTTTTCGCGCGGCAATGAAATCGGGTAGGCGGTCGAGTTGCGCCAGCGCGCAGGCCGCCTGTACGTCGGTTATTTTCAGGTTGTAGCCGAGCTGCGAGTAGGTGTACTTGTGGTCATAGCCGAACGGGAGGTCACCGTGCTGCTGCGCGAAGCGCTCGCCGCAGGTATTGTCGCAGCCTGTTGCGCAATAACAGTCGCGACCCCAGTCGCGCAGTGATTCAAGGATCCGCTTCAGCTGCGGGTCGCGCGTGAACACGGCGCCGCCTTCGCCCATGGTGATGTGGTGGGCGGGGTAGAAGCTGAGCGTGCCGATATCGCCGAAAGTGCCAACGGAGCGGCCCTGATAGCGTGAGCCGAGCGCGTCGCAGCAGTCTTCGATCAGCCACAGGTCGTGCTTCCTGGCGATGCGACAGACTTCAGCGAGGTCAAAGGGGTTGCCCAGCGTGTGCGCGAGCATGATCGCTCGCGTGCGGCTGGAGATCGCTTTCTCAATCTGGGCCACGTCGATGTTGTAGGTCGGCAGGGTGACGTCGACGAAAACCGGCACACAGCCATTCTGGAGGATTGGATTGATGGTGGTCGGAAAGCCGGCGGCAACCGTGATTACTTCGTCACCGATCTTGATGGCGCGCTCGCCAAGGCTCGGCGAGCAGAGCGCACTGAATGCCAGCAGGTTCGCCGAGGAGCCCGAGTTGGTCGTCAGCACGTGCTCGACAGCAAGGAACTGCCCCAGCCGCTGCTCGAACCCGGTGTTGAAGCGGCCGCTGGTCAGCCAGCCGTCGAGCACGGCGTCGACCATGTTTCGAAGCTCGCCGGCGCCAATCACCTTGCCGGCCGCCGGTACGGCGCTGGCACCCGCCCGGAATGTGGTGCTGCGCTGCGTCTCGCGGGCGTGACGCTCGACGAGATCGAGGATCTGTTCTCTCAGCGGGTCGGCGTTCATGCCATACCTGCGCTGGAAGTGGCTCGGCAGTAGCTGTCGATCTGTTGTCTGGAAACGGCGGCCATATCTTCGCCGCGCAAATGCGCGCGGTGCCAGGCTACGGTCATCCGCAGGGCGGAACCGAGCGACCAGCGCGGCTGCCAGCGCAGCATCGAGATTGCTTTCGAAGCATCGAGTCGAAGCTGCTGCGCTTCATGCGGATGCGGCTTGTGGTCGCGCTTCCAGGTAGTACCGTCACCCCAGAGGCTAACCAGCGCATCGAGTAGCTGTTCGACACTGGGCGCGTTTTCGTTGGCCGGGCCGAAGTTCCATGCGTCGGCGAAGCTTGCGCCCTGTTGGACCAGTTGCTCGGCGAGCATCAGGTAGCCGGCCAGGGGTTCGAGAACGTGCTGCCACGGGCGAATCGCCGCGGGATGGCGTACCTGCAGCGGCTGCTTGTCGACAAAAGCGCGAATGGCATCGGGAATCAAACGGTTCGCCGACCAGTCACCACCACCGATGGCGTTGCCGGCACGGGCGGTGGCGATCGCCGTGCCGTGCCTGGCGTGATCGACAGGGTTGAAGAAGGAGGAACGATAGGCGGCCGCGACCAGCTCGGCACAGCCCTTGCTGCTGCTATAGGGATCGGCGCCGCCAAGTGAATCGCTCTCGCGGTAGGCCTGTCCCGACTCTCGGTTCTCATAGCATTTGTCGCTGGTGACGACGACGACGGCGCGCACGCCCTGGCTCTGGCGCACGGCCTCGAGAACATGGACGGTGCCCATCACATTGGTGCTGTAGGTCTCAACGGGGTGGGAATACGCGGGCAGTATCTCGGCCTGCGCCGCGAGATGGAAGACGATTTCTGGACGGTGCCTGGAAAAGGCTGTGCGCAGCTGGTCCGGGTCCCTGATGTCGGCGAGAATCGACGCCATCTTCTGGCCGACGGTGGCGATCTCGAACAGGTTCGGCTGAGTGGCCGGCGGTAGCGCATAGCCAGTGACTTCCGCACCCATCGTCTGCAGCCACAGGCACAGCCAGCCACCCTTGAAGCCGGTATGTCCGGTGACCAGGACGCGCCTGTCTTTCCAGAACGCGGGCTCAATCACCAGTTTTTCCAAGGGGCCGTGCCGGAGGCCCAGAGATTTTCAAGGTGGTCCTTGTCGCGCAGGGTGTCCATGCCCTGCCAGAAGCCGTCGTGTCGCCACGCGGCAAGTTGGCCGGTCTGAGCCAAACGTTCGACCGGAGCCGCTTCCCAAATGCAGGCATCGCCGTCGATCAGGTCGAATACGCTCGGGTTGAGAACGAAGAAGCCGCCGTTTATCCAGCCGCCGTCGCCGCGCGGCTTCTCGCAAAAGGCGACGACACGCTCATCCGCCAGCTCAAGGGCACCAAAACGCCCAGGCGGGGTGACCGCGGTGACCGTGGCGCTCACCTGACGCTGGCGATGGAAGGCAATCGCTGCACTGACGTCGATGTTCCCGACGCCATCGCCGTAGGTGAAACAGAATGCTTCGTCCTTGTCGAGATGCGCACGCACACGGCGCAACCGTCCGCCGGTTTGCGTTGCCTCTCCGGTGTCGATCAGCGTTACTCGCCATGGCTCTGTGTGACGCTCGTGCACTTGCATCTGGTTGCTCGCCATGTCGAAGGTCACGTCCGAAGTATGCAGGAAGTAGTTGGCGAAGTACTCCTTGATCATGTAGCCCTTGTAGCCCAGGCAAATCACGAAGTCGTTGATGCCATGGCCGGCATAGATCTTCATGATGTGCCAGAGGATCGGCTTGCCGCCGATTTCAAGCATCGGTTTTGGTCTTATGATCGTCTCTTCGGCTAGGCGCGTGCCCGTTCCGCCGGCAAGGATGACGGCTTTCATGCGCCGTCGTCGTTTTTTGGGAAGGGCCTCAGAAGCGCCACAAGGTCCGCGTGGCGGCCTGCGTCGTGCGCAACCGGACTGGTTGCTGACGTTGTCGATGAACGCGGGCAGCGCGCGTCCTGCGGCGAGGATTGGCGTCGACGGACAGGGGCGCCGGCTGTCCGGTAAGGTGCGGTCAAGGTCGAGAATCATGGTGGCAACTCTTCTGTTCATCTTGTCTGCCGCTGAGTCCGCATGCGGACGCCACGTGCCCGAGGCTAATCAGTTCGCTGTTGGGGCGAACACGGAGGCCATATCCGGCGCGGTAAGGGCTGCATCGAACCAGGCTTCGACCTGTGCGAGGTCGGCCGCTGCTATTCTCTCGCCAATGGCCATCGGGATCGTGCCAAAGCGCTGGGAAAGGAGGCGTTGCAGAGCGCGAGCCTCGCCTTCGAGTTTGCCAATCTGCAGGCCTTCGGCTACCGCCTTGGCTTTCCATTGATCAATATTCGTTTCCAGCATTTCGGTTCCTTTCAGCATGTCATCGAGTTCCGGCAGTGGCAGCCCGGGCATTTTCCGACTGAGACGGTACTGCATCCACTGCATCACCGCGCGGTCTATGGTCTGCTTGAATGGCGATTGGGCGACGGCCTGGCCAAGATAGCGGATTGCCCGTTTCGCATCTTCCGTGTCGTGAGTGTGCTCCATCCGGAATATCGCCGCCATTACTCGTTGCAAGCCTTCGAGGTACTCGGCACTGAAGCGCCCCTCATCGAGCAACCAGAATTTCAGTTTTGGCTGAAATTCAGTCAGCACCGCCGGGTGCGGCTGGATCAGGTCGAAGATCTCGGGGCTGTGCTTCCAGCGCGCGTCGCCGTTGTAGATCACGATCGGCAGGACCGGCGGCAGGCCGTCTGCCGGATCGACGGTCTTGCTGCGCACCAGATGGTCGTAGAGCGCCGCCACGTACTGCATCATCCGCACCGGCATGCCCTTGTCGATCGAGGCCTGAAATTCGAGCAGCAGGTAGAGGTAGATGCGTTGGCCTTTTAGTTCGATCGACCAGACCACGTCGTCCTCGCGCTTTTTTCATCGCCGGCGTGATGAAGCTGCCGGTTTCCGGACGCAGCGTGCCGTAGTCCAGCAGTTCGCTTAGGCCGGGAGGGGCAAACACCTCGAGCAGCTCGCGCACAAGGTCGGCGTGCGAGAACAGGTATTTGTAGCCCGCGTCGTGAAGGTGAACCATGGCGCCGATTGTAGTTCTTCGACAGGGGGTGAGCAAAGCGAACGGACAGCGGCCGGTGCTCCTATTTGGGCTTGGCAAACAGCGCCAGCAGTCCTTCGGCGAGGCTGTTCACGGTCTGCGGGTCCGGTACCGGCAGTCTGAGATAGCGCTGGCCGGTCGCCGGGTCGGTGTGCACCAGGGTTGATTGACGCTCGCCTTGCGACGCTGCGGCCAGTTCGCCGAGCAACTGGGCGCCGGCTGCCAGCAGCGGTGCCCAGGGATCGGCGCCGTCCGGTGCTGCCGTTTCGCCGGTGGCTGGAGCTGCTTGCGCAGTGGTGTCGGGCGAGGTGCCGGGTTCCTCATCACCCACCCCGGTGTCTGGCTGTGTCGCGGCGGCGCTCATCGCCTCGGTCGCGCGCTCGTCGGCATCGGCGTCTGCCGCCTCGCCGGTAGCGTCCAGCGGCGGCGTGTCCAGGCCGGCGTCTTCGCTGGCGGCCTGGCCTTCGACGGCGCTGGTGGCTTTTTCGACCGCTTCCATGAATTTCGACAGCCGCGTCCCTTGCAGGACGACTTCGCTTTCGCCGCCGTCGAGCACGCCGGCAAACAGTGACTGCTTGAAGGCCAGTACCGAGAGCATGCCTTCCTCGATCGTGCCGCGGGCGACGAAGTTGATGACCTGCACGCCGCGCGTCTGGCCGAGGCGATGCACGCGGCCGATGCGTTGTTCGAGCACCGCCGGATTCCACGGCAGATCCATGTTCACGATCACCGCCGCGGCGTGTTGCAGGTTGAGGCCGACGCCGCCGGCGTCGGTACTGAGAAAGACGCGGCAGTCGGGGTCGTTGTTGAAGCGGTCGATCAGCGCGCCGCGCTTGTCGCTGGGGACGCCGCCGTGGAACAGCACGTGTTGCCAACCGCGCTCGCTGAGGCGGCGGACGATCAACTCGTGTGTGCGCAGCCACTGGCTGAAGACGACGACCTTGGCTTGCGCGTCGTCGAGGATGTCGTCGAGCAACGCGGCCAGCTCGTCGGCCTTGTAGCCATGGTCTGTTTCGTGGTCGATCAGGAAAGTGCTGTTACACGACATGCGCATGTTCTGCAGCGCGCAGCGCATGCGCAGCTGATCTTTCTCGGAGAGAAAGCCTGTGTGGCGCCAGCGGTGCACGATGCGCGCCACCTGCGCACGGTTTTCCTCGTGATGGTCGGCCTGCTGCGGGGTCATCGGTACGAACAGGGTGTTGTCCACGCGCTCGGGCAGTTGTTCGAGCACTGCCGCCTTGCGCCGCCGCAACATGATCGGTGCCAGGGTCTCGCCAATCTGCTGCAGCTTGCGGTAGCCGATGACGCGGCCGCGCTCGTCGCGCTCCTGGTGTTCGTCGAGCAGGCGCCAGGTCGGGCCGAGGCGATGCTGATCGACGAACTGGACGATCGAGATCAGCTCTTCGAGGCGGTTTTCCAGCGGCGTGCCGGTGAGTACCAGGGCGTAGGGGCTGTCGACGCGCTTCAGCGCGCGCGCGGCGATGGTGTTCCAGTTTTTTGATGCGCTGCGCTTCGTCGACGATCACCAGGTCCGGTGCCCAGGCCTGGATCAGGTCGAGGTCGCGGCCCAGGGTTTCGTAGTTGGTGATCTTGCAGAAATCGTCTTGCGCGTAGCGCTCCTGGCGGACCGCACGCAGACCGCCGATGACCGTCGCCTGACGTTCGCTGAAGCGCGCGATCTCGCGTTCCCACTGATGCTTGAGCGAAGTAGGGCAGACCACCAGTACGCGTTCGGCGGCGAAGTGGCGAGCGAAAATTTCCATCGCCGCGATCGCCTGTACGGTTTTGCCGAGGCCCATTTCGTCGCCAATCAGGGCGCGCCCGGCGCGCGCGGCGAATAGCGCGCCTTCGCGCTGGTAGGGATACATGCCAACCTTGAGCAGCTGCTGCAGCGCGGGGGTGTCGGCGCCGAGCGGATAGATCAGGGCGAGTGCCTTGCGACGCGCTTCGCCATCGCGGACTTCGGCGACGTAGGCCAGGGCGTCGTCCTGGCAGCGCAGGTCGTGCCCCGTGTTGCGTACCTGGTCGATGAAGTCGGGGAGGTCGGCAAAGCGCTGCGGCGTCAGTTGCCAGCCGCTGCTGGTGTCGAAGAGGGTGTTTGCCTGCGCCTGCAGCTCGGCGGGGAAGTCGCTGCCGAGACGCAGGCGGACGCGTCGCTGGCCGGTGTAGTCGAGAAACAGCTCGCTGAACGATTCGCGAAAGCCTTGTTCGAGTGCGTGCTTGTCTGCTGCATTGGCGGTGAGGCGGGCAAGGGTGAATTCGATGTGCTTGCAGGTGCCGAGATCGTTGGTCGCGAAATCGGGGCAGGAGCAGCGGTTGTCGCCAGGCTGCGCGCCGCGGATGACGACCCGGTAGCGGCGCCGGCTTTCGGGGTTGAAGACGGCGAAATCGGAAAACACGGGATCGTCGCCCAGATTCTCGAAAGCGAAGGCCTGCTCGCGACCGAACTGGCGGCGCAGCCCCCTTTGCCAGGCGTCGGTCGGCAGGTCCGCCGGTTTGCGCTGGCGCGAGAGGCGCGGTTCGCTGGTGCCGCGGGAGGTCGTCTTGCGGCCTTTGGGCTTGCTCTGTCCGGAGGGTTTGGTCATGGTGTCAGCGCGCGTCGCGTGCTCCGTGGTGGGGTGGTGCCGACGATTATAGTGTCTCGCTGCAGCGTTCCGGGTGCGGGCGAAGGCGTGGATCCTCGTAGCTTCCCTTCCTCACCGTGAAAGTCGCGTGCGCGACTCACGAAGCTCCCTTCTCACCTTGCGGGAGAAGGGGTGGGGAAGGGGGAAACGGTCATGACTTTCATGATTTGGGGTGTCTTCACGAGTCATGACCGTTAGCGCAGGAAAGCGCAGAGTTCCTGCGGCGTACTGAAGTAAAGCCTGCCTGCGTTCGGGAACTCGCCGTAGCCCCAGCTCACGGCCGCAAAACGCAGGCCGTTGGCGCGGGCCGCGGCTTCGTCCTCCGGCGTGTCGCCGACATAGATGCAGTTCTGGGCGTCCAGCGCCTGCTCGGCGAGGAGGCGGGCGAGCATGGTGCTCTTGTCGGGCAGGCGCGGCGTTTCGCGATCGAGCGCGTACACCTCGGCGAAGAACGGCTCCCACTGCAGGTGCTGCAAAATCAGGCGCGTCGGTGCAAGGCGCTTGTTGGTGGCCAGGAAGCAGCGCGTGCCGCTTGCCGTCAGCGCTGTGAGCAGCTCAGGGATGTCGGCGAAGACTTCGCTGGCACGGTAGCCAGTGCTGTCGTAGTGCGCCTTGAAGTGCTCGGCGAGCGATTCGAGGAGGGCCTCGTCGTCGCTACCGCTGAGCTCGCGCAAGGTCTCGGCAAGCGGCGGGCCGATGCGTACGGCGGCGAGGGCGATCCGCGGCACGATGCCTTTTTCCGCCAGAGCCTTGCCGAAAGCGTCCAGGATGGCGGCGCGTGAGTCGATCAGCGTGCCGTCGAGGTCGAAAATGATTGCCTGGAACATGGTGTGATCCGATCGTCGAGGCCATGAAATCTCGGAGTGCGAGCCCGAGATTTCATGGTGTTCATGTTTGGCGAGAGTGGATGGCGCCGCTTGTCGTTGCGCGTTCAGCGCTTCAGTCGGGCAAACGCGCTGGCCATCGCGCCGCTTGCTTGGGGCTGGTTTTGCTGGCGTTGCCGAGCCTTCGCGGAGACTGGCGCCGGCGCCGCGGGTGAGCCTGTGCTCCCCTTCGCGGTGCTCGGCAGCTCATCGGCAAGGCGCATGCTGAGCGCGATGCGCTGGCGCGGCAGGTCGACCTCGAGCACCTTGACCTTGACCACGTCGCCGGCCTTGACGACGCTGCGCGGATCCTTGACAAACTGGTTGGCGATCGCCGAGATATGCACCAGGCCATCCTGATGGACGCCGATGTCCACGAAGGCGCCGAAGTTGGCGACGTTGGTGACCACGCCTTCGAGGATCATCCCCGGCTGCAGGTCCTTGACCGTCTCGACGCCTTCCCTGAAAGCCGCGGTCTTGAACTCCGGGCGCGGGTCGCGGCCGGGTTTTTCGAGTTCCTTGAGAATGTCGCGGACGGTCGGCAGGCCGAATTTCTCGTCGGTGTATTTCTCCGGAGCCAGCGCCTTGAGCAGGCGGCTGTCGCCGATGCACTCGCGGATTCCCTTTTTGATGTCGGCGAGCATGCGCTCGACGAGCGGATAGGCTTCCGGGTGTACCGCCGAACTGTCGAGTGGATTGTCGCTGTCGTTGATGCGCAGGAAGCCGGCGGCGAGCTCGAATGTTTTCTCGCCGAGGCGCGGCACTTCTCTGAGCGCTTGCCGGTTGGCGAAGGCGCCGTGCCGGTCGCGGTGGGCAACGATGTTCGCGGCCAGGGTCGCGCTCAGTCCGGAGACGCGCGTCAGTAGCGGTACCGAGGCGGTGTTGACGTCCACGCCGACGGCGTTGACGCAGTCTTCGACGACGGCGTTGAGCGCCTTCGCCAGGCGGGTCTGGCTGACGTCGTGCTGGTACTGGCCGACGCCTATCGACTTGGGGTCGATCTTGACCAGTTCGGCCAGCGGATCCTGCAGGCGACGGGCGATAGATACCGCGCCGCGCAGGCTGACGTCGACGTCCGGGAATTCACGCGAGGCGTATTCGGACGCCGAATAGACCGAGGCGCCGGCTTCGGAGACGACGATCTTGCGCAGGCGCAGATCGGGATGGCGGCTGATCAGCTCGCCGGCCAGGCGGTCGGTTTCGCGCGATGCCGTGCCGTTGCCGATGCTGATCAGGTCGACCTGGTGTTTGCCAGCCAGCAAGGCCAGTTGGTGCAGCGCCCCGTCCCAGTCGCGGCGCGGTTCGTGCGGGTAGATGGTGGTCGTGTCGAGGAGCTTGCCGGTGGCGTCCACGACGGCCACCTTGACGCCGGTGCGCAGACCGGGATCGAGGCCCATGGTGGCGTGCTTGCCGGCTGGCGCAGCGAGTAGCAGGTCGTGCAAATTGGCGCCAAAAACGCGGATCGCCTCGGCTTCGGCGCGCTCGCGCAGGGCGTTCATCAGTTCCAGTTCGAGGTGCAGGGAGACCTTGATCCGCCAGGTCCAGCGCACGGTGTCGGCGAGCCACTTGTCTGCCGGGCGGCCACGGTCGACGATGGCGAAGCGTCCGGCAATGCGTGCTTCGCAGGGGTTGCTGCCGCTGGCCTGGTCCTGCTCTTCGCTGTCGAGGACCAGCGCCAGTTGCAGCATTCCCTCGTTGCGGCCGCGCAACAGCGCCAGCGCGCGGTGCGAGGGGATGGCCAGGATCGCTTCCGAGTAGGCGAAATAGTCGCGGAATTTGGCGGCATCGTTCTCCTTGCCGGCGACCACGCTGGCGCGCAATACACCGTGCTCTTCAAGGTGACTGCGTAGATTGCCAAGTAGCGCGGCGTCTTCGGAGAAGCGCTCCATGAGGATCTGGCGGGCGCCGTCGAGGACGCTCCTGACGTCGGCGAAGCCGGCTTCGGCGTTGAGGTAGCGCTCGGCTTCGCTTGCGGGGGACAGCATAGGGTCGGCAAACAAGGCATCGGCGAGCGCTTCGAGGCCTGCTTCGCGGGCGATCTGCGCCTTGCTGCGCCGCTTCGGCTTGTAGGGCAGATAGAGGTCTTCGAGGCGCTGCTTGGTTTCGGCAGTCCTGATTTCCGCGCTCAATTCGGCAGTCAGCTTGCCCTGTTCGTCGATCGACGCGAGGACGGCGTTGCGTCGCTCTTCCAGCTCGCGCAAATAGATCAGGCGCTCGTCGAGCAGGCGCAACTGGATGTCGTCGAGACCTCCGGTCACTTCCTTGCGGTAGCGGGCGATGAAGGGCACGGTTGCGCCTTCGTCGAGCAGCGCGGCGGTGGCCTGGACCTGCGCTGGGCGGCAGCCGATTTCTTCGGCAATTTTTTCGGCAATACGTTGTTCGGTGGTTGTTGATGGCATCGTTGATTTGTTGGCAGCGTGGCTGACGGAAAAGACGCGCACTATGCAGAATCAAGCGCCAGAACTCAAGGAGGGCGATGCTAACGGTCATGACAAACGAGACACCCCGGATCATGAAAGTCATGACCGTTCCCCCTCTTCCCCTGACCCTTCTCCCGCAAGGAGAAGGGAGCTTCGTGAGTCGCATACGCGACTTTCACATTAAGGCGACGGCGGCTGGCGCTGAACGAATTGCCGCTGCCCGGCGAATGGGGTTAAATGCTGGCTCTTGGCTGCTCGCCGCAGCGGCCGCTCAGGGGGACCTCATGAAAATCGATCTCGAACGCTTCGGGCTGAAAGATGTGCCCGTCGACCCGGACACCGTGTTCACTTTTGCCCAGGGGCTGGCCGGTTTTCCCGACTGTCGACAGTTCAAGATTTTTCACGAAGAAGGCAAGGCGACGGTCTTCTGGCTGCAATCGCTCGACGATGCCGATTTGAGTTTCCCGATCGTGCCGCCGCAGAGCCTGGATCTTGAATACCAGATCGAGCTCTCCGACGCCGACTGCGCCTTGCTCGGTCTCGAAAACGCCGATGACGCGAGCGTGGCGCTGATTGTTTATCGTAACCAGGCGGAAGGCGGGAAGATCGCCGCCAACACGCGCTCGCCGATCATCCTCAACGCGAGCAATCGGCGCGGAATGCAGAAGCTTCTGCAGGACGTTCATCCGACGCTGCTCTACCGCGCACGCTGATCGGCGCGAGCGTGCGACATGCCGGTCAGCGCCGGCGTCGCACCTGCAGGGGCTGTCGGCCTATTCCCGGGCGGGCGTGATCATCGGTGAAGCCACACGTCAGGCGCCTGGCGACTGGCCCGGCCGTCCGCTCGGCGAGGTGTGCGTGCATGGCCGCAAGGCGCCGCTGGCTATCCACGAAGCGCTTGCCCACTGAAGGAATCCTGCTGATTGGCGATGTCTTTGGCTGTTTTTCGCGAAGGAGCCTAAAGAAGGCTTAGTTCATGCCGTAGCTGTCTCCATATAACTAGAAAATCGCCAAAAACCAGGAGGAGCAAGGAATGGCTGGAGTTGCTTGGAAGATCCGCGCCGTAATGCTGCTTCAGGTGGCTGCGGCGGCGCTGGCCGTGTGGCTGGCGAACAGCGTTCTCGGGGGCGACCTCAAGGCCTGGCTGATGGCTCTCGGCTTTCTGGCGCTGGTCGCGCTGCTGCTCGGCGTGGTCCTTGAGAAAAGCCTGGTCAGCCGTCTGAACGCCTTGAGTGCGGTGATCGCCGGCATGTACGCGGATGGCGACCTGACTCGCCGCGCCGTGGTTCAGGGGAAAGACGAAATAGCCGCCGTGGCGGACGATTTCAACCGCCTGATCGGCAGCTTTGCGACGATCGTCGGCAAGGTGTTGTTCAACTCGGTGGAAGTGGTCAGTGCGTCCAAACAACTGATGGGTGACGCCAATCGTGTCGCCTCGGGCTCCAACCAGCAGCGTGACGCGGCTCTGGCCACGGCGGGTGCGATGGGCGAACTGACCGAGAACATGAACCAGGTCAGTAAGAGCGCGAGCGAAACGGCCGACATTTCGGAAACCTCGAGCGCGCTGTCTACCGAGGGCATGAGAATCGTCCATAGCGCTTCGGCGGAAATGGAGCAGATCGCCGCGTCGGTCACCGAGTCGGCGCGGGTGGTTTGCGCTCTCGGCGAGCGCTCGAAGGCGATCAGCGGCATTGTTCAGACGATTCGCGAAATCGCCGACCAGACCAATCTGCTGGCGCTCAATGCGGCCATCGAGGCGGCTCGCGCTGGCGACCAGGGGCGCGGTTTCGCGGTCGTCGCCGACGAGGTACGCAAGCTCGCCGAACGGACCTCACAAGCCACCGGCGAAATCAGCCAGATGATTTCGGCCATACAAGGTGAAACGCAGAGCGCGATCGCCAGCATCGAAGCCGGCAGCGGGCAGGCTCGCAACGGCGCGCAACTGGCGCAGCAGGCAGCGCAATCGCTGGAGCGCATCAACAGCGGCGCGCGGGCAACGATGGAAAAAGTCGAGTCGATCGCCGCTGCCGTGGCCCGGCAGAGCCACACCGGGCAGAGCATTGCCGATCACGTACGGCGCATCCAGGACATGGCCGACACCAACAACGCGGTCGCTGCGGAGACGCTGGTGGCCGTCGGTCATGTCGAATGCCTGGCCGAGAATCTCCGCGAAATCAGCAACGTCTTCAAGCTTGGTCCGGCCGGCGAGCAGGCGCTGAGCACGCACGCCCGCATGCCGGCGCTGGTCAGGCAGGCGGCGCTGAGCATTGCGCAGCTCTTCGACAAGGCGGTCGATGCGGGCAGGATCAAGGTCGACGATCTGTTTGACGACCGCTACCAGCCGATCGCCAATACGCGGCCACAGAAGTACAAGACGCGTTTCGACGACTTTACCGATCAGAACCTGTCGCCCCTGCAGGAGAGCCTGCTCGAGCAATGCAAGGCGGCGGTGTACGCGATCAGTATTGATCGCAACGCCTATGTGCCGACGCACAACCGGAAATTCGCGCAGCCGCTGACCGGCAACGAGAAGATCGATTTCGTGAACAGCCGCAGCAAGCGCCTGTTCGATGACCCGGTGGGCAAGCGCTGCGGGGCGCACGAGCAAGCCTTCCTGCTGCAAACCTATCGTCGTGACACCGGTGAGGTGATGCATGACATCTCGGCGCCGATCTACGTCAAGGGCCGCCATTGGGGCGGTTTTCGGATTGGTTACAAGACCGAAGTTTGAGCCGGCTGGCGGCTTCTGCGGGCGGCCGCCCGCGCATGACGCTACGGCGTCAATTGATTTAAGATGCTTGTCGCCATGCGAAGGAAATGAACCATGTCGGATCTACTGAAGAACATTGATGCGCGCACCAAGCTGGCGGGCACCAACAAGCTGGAGATTCTCTTGTTCTCGCTGGGAACCGACGCGCGGACCGGGCGCCAGGAGACATTCGGCATCAATGTCTTCAAGGTTCGCGAGGTGATGCGTACGCCGCCGATCACGGCGGCACCGGAAATGCCGGCAGCGGTCGAGGGCATGGTCAGTCTGCGCGGGGCACTGGTGCCGGTGGTCGATCTGGCACGCTACGCGCGGGTGGATACGCAAGCGCCGCGCTCGATCATGATCGTTACCGAGTATGCCGGCCATACGCAGGGTTTTCTCGTCGCGGCGGTGGACACCATTCTGCGTCTTGACTGGAGTCAGATGCGGGTGCCGCCGGCGATGCTGCTGGCCGAGCTGGGCGGGCTGGTGACGGCGGTCACCGAGTTGCCGGACGGTCGCCTGGTGATGTTGATGGACGTCGAGAAAATTCTCTCGGAAACCACCCGCTACGATGACGAGATTGTCTATCGCAATATCAAGCCGCTCGACAATCCCGAGCTGACGGTTTTCTTTGCCGACGACTCGGCCGTGGCGCGCAAGCAGATCGAACGTACGCTGGAAGCGATGGGTGTCAGATACGTCGCTGCGATCAATGGTCGAGAAGCCTGGAACGAGCTGGAGAAAGCGGCCATGTCGGCGCAGACGGCTGGTCAGAAAGTGAGCGAGCTGATCAGTCTGGTATTGACCGACATCGAGATGCCGGAGATGGATGGCTACATTCTCACCAAGAAGATCAAGTCGGACCCGCGCTTCGTGGGCGTGCCGGTGATCATGCATTCGTCGCTCTCCGGGATGTCGAACCAGCAACTCGGGAAGTCGGTTGGCGTCGACGAGTACGTGCCCAAATTCGAACCGCAGCGCTTGTCGGAGACGCTGACGCGCAGGCTGTTGGGTGATCTTCCGGCGGCGCAGTTGAGCGCGTCGTTGTGAGCCCATCCCGCGACCTCTGGAGCGATCATCAATGATGGATTTGGCAGAACGAAAAGGCCTGCTCGAGGGCATAGACGCGCGGACGAGCGTGGCGGGCTCCAACAAGATGGAGATTCTCCTGTTCTCCCTGGGAACGCGCGAGACGTTCGGGATCAATGTCTTCAAAGTGCGCGAAGTCGGGCGAACGCCGCACATTACCAAGACTCCGAACATGCCGCGCGGCGTCGAAGGCCTGATTTCGCTGCGCGGCAACGTCATTCCGGTGTTGTCTCTGATTTCCTTTCTCGAACACAAGGAACAACCGCGGGAGCACGGCAAGACGATGATGGTCGCCGAGTATTCGAAGCGGACCCTGGGCTTCCTGGTGCACGAAGTCGACCGCATCATCCGTGTCGACTGGGAAAGAGTGAAGGCGCCAGAAAGCGTCTTGTCGAGCAATCAGGGCTTGATCACGGCGATCACCGAACTCGACGATGGTAAGTTGGTGTCTATTCTCGACGTCGAGCAGATCCTGGCCAATGCCTTTGGCGAGGCGCTGATCGTCGATATCCAGCGCGCCAACGTTGCCGATGATGTGGGGATGTTCTTCGCCGACGATTCGATCGTCGCCCGGCGCAAGATTGTCGAGGTGCTCGACAGGCTGGGCGTCAAGCACAAACACGCCACCAACGGTGCGGAAGCGTGGGGCCGTTTGCAGGCCATCGCCGCGCAGGCCAGCCAGAGCGGGGCCAGCGTGCGCGACGAAATACGCCTGATCCTGGTTGATGCCGAAATGCCGGAGATGGACGGTTATGTCCTCACCAAGAACATCAAGGGTGATGCACGCTTTGCAGGTATTCCGGTGGTGATGCACTCGTCGCTGTCGTCCGAGGCCAATCACGCGATGGGCAAGGCGGTGGGCGTCGACGCCTACGTTGCCAAGTTCGACGCGGAGGTTCTTGCCGACACCTTGCGCCCCTTGCTCGAACGTTAAGATGGAAGTCGCGCAAGCGGCTCGCGAATCTCCTTTCTCCCCTCGCGGGAGAAGGGCCGGGAAAGAGGGAAACGGTCATGACTTTCATGATCTGCGGCGCCTCGACAGGTCATGACCTTTGAAAGAAGAATCAGGAAAGAACCAGGAGTAGAGAATGGCCGATCCAAAAATGAGAATTCTGGTGGTGGACGATTTCTCGACGATGCGCCGCATCGTCAGAAATCTTCTCAAGGAGCTGGGCTTCTCCAACGTCGACGAGGCCGAGGATGGCGCCATCGCACTGCAGAAGCTGCATGCCGGCGGTGTCGAATTCGTCGTCACCGACTGGAACATGCCGAACATGGACGGCCTGCAACTCCTCAAGGCGATTCGCGGCGCGCCGACGCTCAAACATCTGCCGGTGATGATGATCACCGCTGAAGCCAAGAAGGAGAACATTATCGCCGCGGCGCAGGCGGGGGCCAATGGCTACATCGTCAAGCCTTTCACCGCCGCAACCCTCGCCGAGAAGCTGCAGAAAATTTTTGACAAGATGGGTGGCTGAGATGACCGACTTCGATAGCGCGGGTGATTCGACAGAGCTCGAAGCCCTGTTTGACAGCATTGCCGCAGCCGTCACCGCGACCGGCACCGCCGCCGCGCCGGCCGCAGCAGCCACACCGTCGCTACAGCAGCAATTGCGCGAAGTCGAAGCCGAGGAAGCCGAGGAGGACGATAGCGACGATTTGCAGGCCTTGTTCGATGCCGTGCTCGCTGCGCAAGCGCCGGCCGTTGCGAGCTCGGCTAACGATCATGTCAGTCGAGATACCCCGGATGATGAAAGTCATGACCGTCCCTCCTCTTCCCCCGGCCCTTCTCCCGCAGGCGGAGAAGGGAGGTTCGTGAGTCGCATTCGCGACTTTCACATTAAGGAGAGCGGCGAAGGTGGCGAACAGGAAAGTGGCAACGAGAAAGTGTTTCAACGCGTGGGTCAAATGGCCCGGCAGTTGCACGACACACTCGGCGAACTCGGCTATCACGAGCTTCTCGGCACGGCCGCTGCCGCCATTCCCGATACCCGGGACCGCCTCAACTATGTCGCCAGCTTGACCGAGAAGGCCGCCTGCCGGGTTTTGAACGCCACCGACATCGCCAATCCGCTGCAGGACCAGCTCGA
The DNA here is from genome assembly GCF_012939955.1 of Candidatus Accumulibacter phosphatis. GTDB lineage: Bacteria > Pseudomonadota > Gammaproteobacteria > Burkholderiales > Rhodocyclaceae > Accumulibacter > Accumulibacter delftensis. Next base: position 21,992 of record NZ_SPMY01000034.1, on the reverse strand, counting down.
AGCGAGTTCCGCAGCCCTGGCCGCGAAATGGGATGCGCTGTATGCCAACCAGATGGGGGTCGAAGAGTTCAAGAAACTGGCCGACGACACGCGTGCCTTCCTGAAGCAGGGTTTGCCGCAGCACACCGGCGCGACCAAGGCACAATTGCTCGAGATCATGATGGCGCAGGATTTTCAGGACCTGACCGGGCAGGTGATCAAGAAGACCATTGCCGTGGCGCAGGAACTGGAGGCGCAACTGATGGGCGTGCTGATCGAGACCATGCCTGGCGAGCGGCGCACCGAATCGGTGATGAGTCTGCTCAACGGGCCGGTGATCAACGCCGAAGGGCGCAGTGATGTCGTCGCCACGCAGCAGCAAGTCGACGACCTGCTCGGCAGCCTGGGCTTCTAGGAGATGCAAAATGAGTGATTTTGCCGGGATGGAAGACCTGCTGCAGGATTTCCTGCAGGAAGCCGGTGACCTGCTGTCGGATGTGGACAACAAGCTCGTCGATCTCGAGAGACGTCCTGACGACAGTCGTTTGCTCAACGACATCTTTCGTGGCTTTCACACCATCAAGGGTGGCGCCGGCTTTCTCAACGCCGGCGAACTGGTGAAGCTTTGCCACTTGACCGAAAACCTTTTCGACAAACTCAGAAATGGCGAGGAGACGCTGACGCCCGAGTTGATGGACACCATCATGGCGGCGACGCAGGGGGTTCGCAACATGTTTGGCGAGATCGCGCAGGGGACGCAACCTGACCCGGCGCCCGCCGCAGTAAGCGCTCACTTGCGCGCCGCACTGGCAGGGCCGGTCGCCGCGCCGGTCGACACCCCCGTGCCTGCGCTCATGGCCGGCAAGGCGCCGACGGCGCCAACTCCGGCCGAGGGTGCTGCCGCCGGCCCCGACTGGCAGCTACTGCACCAGGCTCTGGTCGGCCGGCAGGCGATGGCGTCGGCCGCGACGCCACGGTCGGCCGCTGTTTCGCCGTCGCCTGCCGCGGCGGCCATCAGCGCGCCGCGACCGCGGACCAGGACGGCAGTGGACGCAGCCCGGATGCAGCCACATTTCCCGCCGGAAGGCCGGCGCAGCACCGATAAGCCTGGCGCCGTCGCCAGTGCGGCGCCTGCCGGCCGGCGTGGCGAAGAAAAGGCGGCCGTTCGCGAAACCACCATTCGTGTCGATACGGCACGCCTCGACCAGGTGCTCAACCTGTCGGGAGAGATCGGCCTCACCAAGAACCGGCTGACCAGCCTGCGTGCCGACATTCTCGCCGGTAGAACCGATTCCGAAACGCTGCAGGCCCTCGATCAGGCGGTCAGCCAGCTCGACCTGCTGGTCTCCGACCTGCAAAACTCGGTGATGAAGACGCGCATGCAGCCGATTGGCCGCCTGTTCCAGAAATACCCACGCATTGCCCGCGATCTGGCGCGGCAGTTGGGCAAGGACATCGAGCTGGAACTGCTGGGAGAAGAGACCGAAGTCGACAAGACGATGATCGAGGATCTGGCCGATCCTTTGGTCCACCTGATTCGTAACGCCGTCGATCACGGCGTCGAGACGGCCGCGCAGCGGCAGGCGGCCGGCAAGCCGGTGAAGAGCGTCGTTCGCCTCGAAGCTCGTCAGGAGGGGGATCACATCGTGCTGATCATTGCCGACGACGGACGTGGCATGAGCCCGGAGAAAATTCGCGCCAAGGCGATTGAAAAACACATCATCAGTGAAGAAGAAGCCAATACGCTCGATGATCGGCAGAGCCTGAACCTGATCTTCCTGCCCGGTTTTTCGACCATGGCGCAGGCCTCGGCGGTATCGGGCCGCGGCGTCGGAATGGATGTGGTCAAGACCAATATCCAGAAGCTCAACGGCTCGATCGAGATTCGCTCCGAGCCTGGCAAGGGATCGGTGTTCAGTATTTCGCTGCCCTTGACGCTGGCCATCCTGCCGGTGCTCCTGGTGCTTCTGGGTGAGCAGCCCTTCGCCCTGCCGCTGTCCATGGTCCGGGAGATTCTGCCGATCGACCACGAGCGAATGCAGGAAGTGGGTGGCAAGGAGACGGTCGTCGTGCGCGGTGAGATCCTGCCGGTGATCGCGCTATCGCGCCTGCTCGGCTGGCCGCAGCTGCAGCGCCCCGAGTATGGCGTCCTGATGCAGACCGCCGAGCGCAGCTTCATTCTCGCGGTCGACAATTTTGCCGGTCGTGACGATGCGGTGATAAAGGCACTTGACGACTTTCGTCCGCGCGGGGTGGCGGGCGTGACGACGCTGTCGAATGGGCAGATCGTGCTGATCCTCGAGATGAAGGAATTACTCAGCGATTTGTCGGCCAACAACGACCGCGAGGCGCGCAGCGCACCGACCAGAGCGCTCGAATTCTTCGCGTAAACATGTGCATCAGCAGGTGTTTTCTTTTTGGGGGCTACGGCCCCCATTTTTTTTGTGCGTCAGCAACAAGTGTTGCTGACGCGCCACTATTCGAGAATTGGCCTAAATAAAGCCTCTTACATCCATATTTAATATAGTTTTTTCCTATAATAGCCTCGAGACCACTGGGAGCTCGAAATGGCTGAGGAAAGCGACCTCGAAAAAAACCGAAGCAGCATCGTCAAGGCGCTTGGAGCAGGCGCGCGAGGAGGGGCAGGTTCCGCGCTCGCGGGAGATTGGCACCTTCCTCGTTCTGATGGTTGGCGCGGCGGCGTTCTGGCTGATGGGGCCGTGGATGGTTCAGCGGGTGTCCGGGTTTTTTCGCCGCGGTCTGGTGCTCGATCACGACCTGGCCACTGAGCCGACACTGATGCTGGTTCGCCTGGCAGATATTTCGCTCGACGCCTTGCTTTCTTTCGCACCGCTGTTCGCGGCGCTGATCGTTGCCGCGCTACTGTCGCCGTTTTTCCTGGGTAGCTGGAACTTTTCGCCGAAAGCACTGCAGCCTGACTTGAGCCGTCTCAATCTGCTCAAGGGTCTGGGGCGCGTGATCTCGTGGAACGGCCTGGTGGAACTGGTCAAGGCCGTGGTCAAGTCGTCGCTGGTTGGGGGTGTCGCCGTTCTGGTGCTGTGGAACGAGAGTGGCGATCTGCTGGCGATGTTTGCGCAATCGATCGAGCTTGCTCTGGCCAGCGCGGGCCATTTGCTCAGCTTCAATTTTCTGGTCATCGTTTCGGCCATGCTCTTGATCGTTGCCGTCGACGTGCCGTTTCAGATCTGGCAATACCACGACAAACTCAAGATGACGCGTGCGGAAGTCAAGAAGGAAGGCAAGGAGCTGGAAGGCAATCCCGAAGTCAAGAGCCGCATTCGTCAGCTGCAGCGCGAGGCTGCCCGCAAGCGCATGATGTCGGCGGTGCCGGCGGCCGATGTGATCGTCACCAACCCCAGTCATTACGCGGTGGCGCTGGCTTACAAGACCGGCATGGGAGCGCCGAAACTGCTGGCCAAGGGGATGGGTGAGGTGGCGCTCAAGATTCGCCAGATCGGCGCGGAGAATGCTGTTCCGACTGTCGAGGCTGCGCCCCTGGCGCGCGCGCTTTATCGCCACGGCGAACTCGACCAGGAGATACCTGCCGCCCTTTACGCGGCGGTCGCCGAGGTGCTGGCCTATGTCTACCAGCTGAGCAGCTGGCGCGCGGTGGGCGGCATCTATCCGCTGCCGCCGCGAGAAATCGCTGTTCCGGCCGAACTCGTCCCGGAGGCCGCGCATGGCTAACGCCGGCGCCATCGTGCTGCAGGATCTCTTCGCTCGTTTCGGGCAGCGGCAGCTCGCCGGTCCGCTGCTGATCCTGGCGATCCTGGCGATGATGGTATTGCCTCTGCCACCGTTTGTGCTGGATCTCTTTTTTACTTTCAATATTGCCATTTCGGTGATCGTCATGCTGGTTGCGATGAGCGTGATGAAGCCGCTGGATTTCTCCGTCTTCCCGACCGTGCTGCTGGTTACCACCCTCCTGCGCCTGTCACTAAACGTTGCCTCGACGCGCATCGTGCTGCTTGAAGGGCACACCGGGCCGGGCGCCGCGGGGCAGGTCATCGAAGCCTTCGGGCATTTCCTGGTTGGTGGCAACTATGCTGTCGGCTTGGTGGTGTTTACGATTCTGGTGATCATCAACTTCGTGGTCATCACCAAGGGTGCCGGTCGGGTCGCGGAAGTGGCGGCGCGCTTCACTCTGGATGCCATGCCCGGCAAGCAGATGGCCATCGACGCCGATCTCAATGCCGGCCTGATCGGTGAGGACGAGGCGCGCAAGCGCCGCGCAACGATTGCTGAAGAAGCGGATTTCTTCGGTTCCATGGACGGGGCCTCGAAGTTCGTCCGTGGCGATGCGGTCGCCGGCATTCTGATCATGTTGATCAACGTCGTCGGCGGGCTCTTCGTCGGCGTCCTGCAGCACGACATGGACATCGCGGCGGCGGCCAAGACCTACACCTTGTTGACCATTGGCGATGGCCTGGTGGCGCAGATCCCGGCGTTGATCATATCGATCGCCGCCGGCATGGTGGTGACCCGCGTCGGCGACGACCAGGACGTCTCGCAGCAGTTCATCGCGCAGCTTTTCAAGAATCCCCGGCTGATCTTTCTGAGCGCCGGGATCATTGGTCTGCTGGGCCTGATTCCGGGCATGCCGAACTTCGTTTTTCTGCTCCTGGCCGGTGTTTTGGGGGCCATCGCCTGGCGGATCGAGAAAGGCGAGCGGGTCGCCGCACCGCTACCGGTTGCCGCCGCACCAGTTGCTGCCCGGGAAACTCAGGAGGCGAGTTGGGCCGACGTCACGGCGCTCGACATCCTCGGGCTGGAGGTCGGCTACCGCCTGATTCCGCTGGTCGACAAGGCGCAGGACGGTGAGTTGCTGCGCCGCATCCGCGGTATTCGCAAGAAATTTGCCCAGGAAGTGGGCTTCCTGGTTTCCCCGGTGCACATTCGCGACAACCTGGAACTGAAACCGAATGCCTACAAGATCTTGCTCAAGGGCGTCGAAATCGGCGACGGCGAAGCTTTCCCCGGGAATTTGCTGGCCATCAACCCCGGTCGCGTCGCCGGCGAGGTACCGGGAACGGTGACCAAGGATCCTGCCTACGGCCTGCCGGCGGTGTGGATCGAGATGGCTTTGCGGGAGCAGGCGCAGGCCTATGGATACACCGTCGTCGATGCCAGCACGGTGACTGCGACGCACCTCAATCAGCTGATTCTGTCGCACGCCGCCGAGCTTCTCGGGCGCCAGGAGACGCAGGCTCTGCTCGATCACCTGGCCAAGGAGATGCCCAAGCTGGTCGAGGACGTGGTGCCCAAGCTGCTGACCCTTGGCGTTTTCCAGAAAGTCTTGCGCAACCTCCTCGAAGAGGGGGTGTCGTTGCGCGACATGCGCACGATCATCGAAACCCTGGCCGAAGCGGCGCCGCGCTCGCAGGACGCGGAGGTGCTGACCGCACACCTGCGCATTGCCCTGGGTCGTTCGATTGCTCAGGAGCTGTTCCCGGGAGGGGCTGAAATGCAGGTGATGTCGCTGGATCCGCAGCTTGAGCGGATTCTTCTCCAGGCGCTTGGCGGTGGCGGCGATGGTGCCAGTATCGAACCAGGTCTGGCTGATACCCTGCTACGTGAGGCGGTCGCGGCGGCGCAGCGGCAGGAAGAGGTCGGCTTGCCGACCGTGCTGCTGGTTCCCGGAAATCTCCGCACGCTGCTGTCCCGCTTTCTGCGTCGGAGCATCCCGCATTTGAAAGTGCTGGCGCACGGCGAAGTGCCTGAAAACAGAACCATCAAAGTTACCTCGATTATTGGAGGCAAGGTATGAACGTCAGGAAATTCATCGCCGCGACCGCGCGTGACGCATTGCGCAAGGTCAAGGAGACGCTGGGGCCCGACGCGATCATTCTCTCCAATCGTGGGATTCCCGGAGGTGTCGAGATCATGGCGGTTGCCGCCCGCGACATGGAGATGATCGTTCCGACCGCCGAGCGCGAGCCGGGGCCACGTCGCAAGGAGCTTGCCCCAGGTCCTTCGCTCGAGCCGCTCGGCGAGCGCCCCGCGGCCTCGCGACAGGCGCCGGCGTCGGCCGCGTCAGCTACCAGTGCCCCGCAGCGGGCACGCCTTGGACAGCAGCCGCCGCGGCCGTCGCCGCCGTTGTCGGTGCGCGCCAGGCCGCAGGTCGATCTGCCACGAGCAGCGCCGCCGAATGCCCTGCCGGTGAAAGCAGAAGTCGTTCCGGCGGCCGTGATCGACGAGATTCGCTCCTTGCGAAAAATTGTCGAGCAGCACCTGGCCGGTTTTGCCTGGGGCGAATCGGCGCGCGCCGAGCCGGTGAAGACCGAGATTCTTCGCCAGTTGCTCGACGCCGGCTTTTCGCCACAGTTCGCCCGCGACTTGCTTGCCGATCTGCCGCGCGATCTCGATGCCGCACAGTCGCTGGCCTGGGTCAAGGGAGGGGCCGATCGAGGCCTGCTGACCACCGACAGCGAGAGCGATATCGTCGACCGTGGTGGGGTCTACGCACTGGTCGGGCCGACCGGTGTCGGCAAGACCACCACCACCGCCAAACTCGCCGCCCGCTGCGTGCTGCGGCACGGCGCCAGGAAGCTGGCGCTGGTAACTACCGACGGTTATCGGATCGGCGCGCACGAACAGCTGCGCATTTATGGGCGGATTCTCGGCGTTTCGGTTCATCTGGCCAGGGACACCGCCGACCTGCGTGCGACGCTGCAGGATCTGCAGCACACGCATATGGTGCTGATCGACACCATGGGCATGAGTCAGCGCGATCGGCTGGTCAGTGAGCAGGTGGCGATGTTCGCTGATAACGACGTCAAGTCGCTGCTGCTGTTGTCGGCGACCAGTCGTGGCGATACGCTCGACGACGTGATCAAGGCGTATAACGGACTGCAGAACCTCGCCGGTTGCATTCTGACCAAGGTCGACGAAGCCGCGAGTCTGGCGTCGTCGCTCGATGTCATCATCCGTCATCGCCTGCGCCTGTACTACGTCTCGAACGGGCAGCGCGTGCCGGAAGACCTGCACCTGCCCAATCGCCCTTATCTGGTGCACCGTGCTTTCAAGGATTTGCCGGACAGCTCGCCGCATCGTCTTGCTGGCCTCGAGCCAGGCCTGATGATGGCCAGCGCCGCAGCCAACGCGGCCCACACGACCAAGGTCGTTTCTGCCGGAGGAGGTCAGCGTGCTTAATCTGCGCGGCGATCAGGCGGCTGGGCTGAGGCGTCTCTTCGGCCGCCCGCGGCTGCGTATCGTCAGTTTCGCCGCCGGCAGCGTCGGTGTTGGCAAGAGCGTTTCGGTGGCCAACCTGGCGGCTTGCCTGGCCCGTCAGGGCAAGGAAGTGCTGGTCGTCGACGAGAACAGCGACGACAGTGTTGCCGCCTACTACGGCGTCCTCGTGCGCCACGATCTGCAGCAGGTGGTGCGTTGCGAGAAGCCATTGTCCGAGGTGATTCTTTCGGTGGCGCCAGGGGTCCGCGTTCTGCCGGCGGCGAAGGTGGTCCAACGGCTCGCGACTCTGAGTGCTGCCGAGCAGCGCATCCTGCTCGATAGTTTTGGTCAGATTGACCGACCGGCCGACATCGTTCTCGTCGATACCTCGCTTGATCATCCGCTCGGCTTTTCGCCACTCGGCCTGGCGGCGCACGATACGGTCATTGTCGTCTCGCCGAACGGGGCGTCGATTACCGACGCCTACGCGCTGATCAAGAAAGTCAGCCTGGGCTATGCGCGCAAGCACTTTCGCATTCTGGTGAACAAGGCGCGCAACGCGAGCGATGCGCAGGCGGTCCATGACAACATTGCCGCGGTGGCGCACAGTCGCCAGCTCGCCCGTCTTGATTATGCCGGTTACGTACCGCTCGACGAGTCCCTGCGGCAGGCGTCCCGGCTCTGCCAACCGGTCGCCGCGCTGTTTCCGGAGGCGCCGTCAGCAATGGCCTATCAAAATGTGGCCAGCGAACTGCTCAACTGGCCCGGCGGTGACGCCGATGCCCGCGGCCTGGAACATTTCGTGCAACAACTGCTACACTTGAGCCAACGTATCGACCCCACAGCTATCTACGCCTGATCGCTCTCTGCCAAACGGTCATGCCTTGTAGCTCCCCTTGATGATGAATGTCATGACCACTTCCCTCACTTGCAGTGTGCACTCCGGCTTGCCCGCCGGAATCGCCCGACGGGCAGGAAACCTGTTCCTCGAATTCCTCATCTCACTCATCTCACTCATCTCACGCTCCGCTCCTTTTCGCGCACGACGGAGAACGGCGATTCGTGAGTCGCGGACGCGACTTTCACGGTAGCTGCATGTATAACGCCGTTGGTCAGATCAACAGGGAGCAGCTGGTCGAGCGCTTCGCGCCAATGGTCAAGCGCATCGCTTGCCATCTGATGGCGCGTCTGCCGGCCAGCGTTCTGCTCGACGACCTGGTGCAGAACGGGATGCTCGGCCTGCTCGACGCGATTGGCCGTTTCGAGGTCGGTGTGGGAGCACAGTTCGAAGCCTACGCGGTGCAGCGGGTTCGTGGCGCGATGCTCGACAGCCTGCGCGAGAACGATTGGTTGCCACGCAGTTTGCGACGCAGCTGTCGCCTCATCGAGGCGACCATCACGCAGCTGCAACAGCAAACGGGGCGCGCGCCGACCGAAAAAGAGCTCGCCGACGCTCTCGACATGACGCTGGCCGACTATCAGAAGATGCTGCAGAGCGCTCGCGGGCACCAGTTGGTTTATCTCGAAGACCTGATCAGCGAAGAGGGTGAGGATTTTCTGGAGCGTCATCAGGTTGAGGAGAATAGCGATCCGGCGCAGCTCTTCGAGGACGAGAGTACCCGTCAGGCGCTGGTCAAGGCGATTGCCGATCTGCCCGAGCGGGAAAAGCTGATGATGGCGCTCTACTATGAGCAGGATCTCAATCTGCGTGAAATCGGGGAAGTGATGGGCGTCAGCGAATCACGCGTTTGTCAGCTGCACAGTCAGGCCGTGATGCGATTGCGTACGCGCCTGGCTGGCGCCGTGGACAAGAAGCGAAAGAAAATCGACAAGAATGGATAGGACCAGTGTTCTCGGCCTGCTGATCGGCGTGCTGGCGATCGTCGGCGGGCAAATCCTCGAAGGTGGCCACGTTGGCTCCTTGTCGCAGCCGACAGCGCTGCTGATCGTCGTTGGCGGCACCCTGGGGGCGGTCATGTTGCAGAGTCCGTATGCGACCTTCGTGCGCGGCATCCGCATGGCGAAGTGGGTTTTTCGCCCGCCAGTTTCGGATCCGCAGCAACTTATCCAGCAAATTGCCAACTGGAGCCAGGTGTCGCGGCGTGAGGGCTTGCTGGCACTCGATGCGCTGGTCAATGAGCTGTCGGACGAGTTCACCCGCAAGGGATTGCAGCTGCTTGTCGACGGCGCCGAACCGGAGCGCCTGCGTGAGGTTCTGGAGGTCGAAATAAACACCTTCGACCAGGAAATGAAACTCTCGGCCAGAATCTGGGAGGCGGCTGGCGGTTACTCGCCGACGATCGGCATCCTCGGCGCGGTGATGGGTCTGATTCACGTGATGGAGAACCTGTCCGATCCGTCCAAGCTTGGCGCCGGCATCGCCGTGGCTTTCGTGGCCACGATCTACGGCGTCGGCCTGGCCAACCTGGTCTATCTACCGATGGCCGGCAAGTTGAAGGCGCACATCAATCGCATGATCACACAGCGCGAAATGATCGTCGACGGACTGGTCGGTATCGCCAATGGTGATAATCCACGCATCATTGAAAGCCGCCTGCGCGGCTATATCTTCTAGACTGTGGCACGTCGAAAACGCGCCGAGGAAGGGCACGAAAACCACGAGCGCTGGCTGGTTTCGTACGCGGACTTCATTACCCTGCTGTTCGCTTTCTTTGTTGTGATGTACGCCCTTTCCTCAGTCAATGAGGGCAAGTACCGAATCCTGAGCGATTCGATGGTCAGCGCTTTTCGCAATGTTCCGGTCAACAGCGCCGGCCAGCTGGCGCTGATCGTGCCGACACCGGCGCCGGTGACGAAGCCCAGCCTGACCAGCAAGACGCAGGAGGCCGTCAAACAGAAACAGCGCGAGAGTATGCGCAGTATTGCCAAGGACATTCTTGAGGTGATGGCGCCTCTGGTTGCGCAGGGGAAGGTGCGAGTCCTTGAAACCAGTCGCGGAGTGACCATAGAAATCAACGACAGCATTCTGTTCTCGCCAGGGCAGGCCTTGATTCAGCCGCCGCTGGCACGGGCCATGGAGGCGGTGGCCGAGGTGCTGGTGGGGACCGATTTCCCGATTACCATCGAAGGGCACACCGACGACGTGCCGATCAGCAATACACAGTTCCCTTCCAACTGGGAGCTCTCGGCGGTGCGCGCTACGACCGTTCTGCGCCTCTTCGCGGCAGCCGGTATCGCGGCGCCCCGGCTGACCGCGATTGGCTATGCCGATACGCGCCCGGTCGAGCCGAATGCACTGGCGGACGGGCGAGCGCGCAATCGTCGGGTCTCGATTCTGATCGACTCGGCGATCCCGGAAAAAGGCACCGAGGTCGATCTGCAGGGGCAGGGCGAGAGCGCCGCGGTGGCCGTCGATCCGGCGCCAGCGGAAGCACCAGTGCCACCGGCACCGCCGGCACCACCGGCAAGTACTGCAGCTCCGCGGCAGCTGCCAGCACGTTAGGCACTATCGCTGATGCGGCGGCCGCTGGGGGGCGCGCTTTGTCCGTCCGGGCCATACAGATTGCTGGCCGCGTTGCTTCCCAGGAGCACTTCGAGCGCCTGCGTATTGTTCTGCATGCGTTCCTGGATCAGTTCGCCATTGGCGCGATTCAGTTCGCGCGCCTGGGCGGCGACGGCCAACAAGACCGACCAGGCGCTGTGAACGCTTTTTTCTACGGGGTGCGCAGCAAACCAGGCGGCTATTCCCGCGCGATCATTGGGCAGGCCGCTGGCGGCCAGCAAGCGTTTGCGTTGGGCGGCGAGCCTTGCCAGTTCGGCGGCGACATTGTTCTTTTGGCGGACGAGACCGAGAAGGTCGTCCACTTCGCCTTTGACCAGCATTTGCTGTTCGCGCTCGAGCAGGGCGACAAAGCTCTGCGCTGCGGCGATCTCGCTGTCGACGGTCTGCGCGAAGTCGGCACTTGCGCTGCGCTCGCCGACCTCGCTTCCCTCTGGTTTCGCGGCCATTGGCTTGGCGGCCGTCAGGTCTGCCGTTGCGAACCGATCAGTTCGCTGGCCGACTCGATCAGGCGGTCGGCAATGGCTTCGGCGTTGATCGTGAAGCGACCCTCGGCGATAGCCTGTTTGATCTCGGCAACGCGGGTGGCATCATAGGCCGGGGCCTCCCCCGACGAATGCAGATGGGTTGCCAATTCACTGAGATGCACTTCGGCAGCCGCGTTGCTGGTCGGTTTGCTGATGTTGCCGCGCGTGCGGGTGTCACTGCTGACGGTGGCGCTGGCCGTCGTGCTGGTGCTGTCGATCTTCACGGTGTTGCCCCTTGAGCGGTTGTTCTCAATTCATCTATCGGCGCAGAACGGCAAAACTTTAACATTATTTTCAGCAACATCCTGCAGCTAGCTCAATAGCTCACTTCAACGATGCCGCCGGGACGTGCGACTCCGCTGACGACCTGCCCGGAAGCGGTGCTTACCCGGACGATCTCACCGTCGCTGGCGTTGTTGAGAGCCTTGCCCTCGTTGCTGACCGAGAAACCCGCGCCTTTCGACTGCAGCTTTACGCTTTGTCCCTGCTGCACTGCCAAGGGCGCGGTGAGCAGGTCGTTGCGCAGGGGTTGGCCGGCCGCGACGCCGTTCTTGACCGTTTTGCCGATGGCCTGCGCCGGGTCGGTCACGATGCTGGCCGGCAGACTGCCGAGATCGCCCTGTTGCGCAAAGACGTCGGCGGCGCTGATTACCTGGCCACGATTGAGCTGCCGCGCCGTGACCAGGTAGCTTCCGGAGATTCTGATCTGCACCGGCACATAGATCGTCCATGCCTCGGGTGCCAGGCAACGTACGCCGATGGTGGTTCTTCCCCAGAGCCGACTACCCTGCGGCAGGAAGGGCTCGTAAGCGCTACATGGCGCCTCCTGCGCGTGCTGGTCGAGACGACCGATGCTATAGCTTGCCTTGCCCGGCAAGCCCTGGGTCTGAAGGCGCAGATAGTTGTCGAGAGCGGCACTCAGTGACTCCTGCGCGCCGACCCCGCTGCTCGCGGCGGCGAGAAGAAGAACGAGCAGCGATCTGGCAAGGCGGGTGGCGCGATGGGTGACGAGCTTCGAGATAGGCATCGCGTCATTCTGCCTGATTCCGGCGGCCCCGCGAAGCGGCCCGAAGATGAATGCCTGGCGTGGAAGGCGGCAAAATTTGCCGTGGGGCCGGCAAATGCCGGTCGGCGGCTGCGGCAGAGCGCTGGCAAATGCTTGCCGGCTCGCCACCAAAGGAGGTGGCACGGCTATTGCTTGTTGACTGTTCACGAGAACAGGACACGGAGGGCACGCTGATGGTCGGCAAAATCCAGGATTCGCTTTCCTTCCAGCTGCAGGCATTGACCCTGCGCGCCGAGCGGCAGCAGGTGCTGGCCGGTAATATTGCCAACGCCGATACGCCGCATTACCAGGCACGCGACTTTGATTTCGCAAGCACCCTGCAGCAGGCGGTCAGTGGTCGTGAGCAGGCGGGTCTGCGTCTGGCGACCCTGGGCTTGGCCACCACTTCCCCGCAGCATTCGCCGGGCAGGGCGGCAGCCGATCCCCTGCAGCTGCTCTATCGGCAGCCGACGCAGGCCAGTGCCGATGGCAACACGGTGGACATGGATGTCGAGCGGGCGCAGTTTGCCGAGAATTCCTTCTTCTACGAAGCGGGCCTGACTTTTCTTTCCGGGCGCATCAATACCTTGCGCACGGCGATCCAGGGGCAATAAGCGATGAGTGTTTTCAACACCTTCAAAGTGGCCGGTAGCGCCATGACCGCGCAGGCGCTGCGCCTCAACGTGGTGGCCAGCAACCTGGCCAATGCGGATAGCGTGATCAGTTCCGACGGCAAACCGTATCGCGCCAAGCAGGTGGTGTTCGCGGCGACGCCGATGGGCAGCGGGGCGGCGCAGGGCGTCCGGGTGACGCAGGTCGTCGAGGACAGCAGCCCTGGACGCCTGCTCTATGACCCGCGTAATCCGGCGGCCGACGAAAGCGGCTACGTGACCATGCCCAATGTGAGCGTGGTCGACGAGATGACCAACATGATCTCGGCGTCGCGCGCCTACCAGACCAACGCCGAAGTCATGAATACCGCCAAACAATTGCTGCTCAAGACGCTGGCGCTTGGCCAGTAGTCACGACGACACCCTGGAGAAAGAAACAATGGAAAGCGTGCAATCGGGCACTTCAAGCAGTGACATCCTGGCGTCGCTCAACGCTCAGACCAAGTCCGGCAACAATCAGCTGCTGTCGACGACCGAGGAGGTCCAGAATCGCTTTCTCAAACTACTGGTAACGCAGTTGAAGAACCAGGATCCGCTCAACCCGCTCGACAACGCGGCGGTCACCTCCCAGATTTCGCAGATCAATACCGTGACCGGCATCGAGCGGCTGAATACGACGCTCGAGACTTTGCTCAGTACCTTCAACGAGGGACAGGCCATGCAGGCCGCCGGGCTGATCGGCAAGAACGTCCTGGTCGGCGGGTCCGGGCTGGCTCTGGTCAATGGTCAGGCCAATGGCGGGGTCAATCTTGCCGCGCCTGCCGACAACGTGACGCTGACGATTTTCGGGGCTGGCGACAACGTCATTCAGAGCGAGCGCCTCGGCGCCCGTGACGCCGGTAGCTTTGCGTTCACCTGGGATGGGATGACTGCGCAGGGCATCCCAGCGCCAGATGGCGCTTATCGTTTCACGGTGAACGCGGTGCGCGGTAGTGAAACGGTGGCCGCTGAGGCTCTGCAGATTGGCACGGTAAATGCTTTGGTTAGAGAAAAAGGCAGCTATCAGCTCGACCTGGGTGGGCTGGGCCGGGTCGCTTTCGACAAGGTTCAACAGATTCTCTAGGCGTAGGAGAAAAGGATGAGTTTTCAGCAGGGTTTGAGCGGTCTGAACGCGGCGTCTTCGTCGCTGGACGTGATCGGCAACAATATTTCCAACTCCAGCACGGTTGGTTTCAAGAGCGGCAGCGCGAATTTCTCGGACATCTACGCTGCGTCGCTGGGCATCGTCTCCGGTGCCAAGATCGGTATCGGCGTCGGCATCGGGGCAGTTCAGCAGCAGTTTACGCAGGGCAATCTGACGACCACCAACAACCCGCTCGATCTGGCGCTCAATGGTGGCGGCTTCTTTCGCCTGAGCGACGAAGGTGCCATCAGCTACACCCGCAACGGTCAGTTTCACATCGACAATGACGGTTATGTGATCAACGACCAGCGCGCTCGCCTGACCGGTTACCCGGTCGCCGCCAACGGTGCAATCACCCCTTCCAACCCGATCGAGCTGCAGATTTCGGCAGGCCAGATCGCCCCGCGTGCGAGCAGCGACCCGCTCGCCGGAGAACTGCGGGCGGTGCTCAATCTCGACTCGCGCGACTCGGCTCCGGCCATCTCTCCATTCGACTATAGCGATCCGGAAACCTACAATTTTTCCACCGCATTGACGGTTTTCGACACCCTCGGCGTGGTGCACAACATGACGACGTTCTACGTTCTCAATGGCCCGACGGCACCTGGCCAGTGGACCGTGCATGCCACCCTCGATGGCGCGGATCCGAAAGTCGTGGAGGGCGGGAATCTGATCTTCAACACTTCGGGTGCGCTCGACCCGGCCTCGGCGTTGCGGGATCTGCCGTCCTGGAGTCTGACCACCGGTGCCGTATCGCCGTGGTCGCCGGGGAAAATGGATTTCACCGGTACCACCCAGTACGGCAGCGGTTCGAACGTCGATCGCCTGACGCAGGGAGGTTTCACTTCGGGCAGCCTGGTCGGGGTGGGTGTGAACGCCGATGGCACCGTCCAGGGGCGTTACAGCAATGGCCAGACGCGCAACATGGGGCAGGTGGTGCTGGCCTCGTTTGCCGATCCGAACGGGCTCTTGAGCCTGGGCAACAACCAGTGGAGCCTGACCTCGCTGTCCGGGCCGGAGCTGATTGGTGCGCCGGCCTCGGGCAGTCGCGGGGTGATTCAGTCGGCGGCAGTCGAAGATTCGAACGTCGATCTGACCAAGCAACTGGTGGACATGATCACCGCTCAGCGCAACTACCAGGCCAATGCACAGACCATCAAGACCCAGGATCAGATCATGCAGACGCTGGTCAATCTGCGCTGATGGCTGTTGAGCTCGAGCGAAGGACTGGGGAGTAGCCATGGACCGCCTGATCTACACGGCGATGAGTGGTGCCAAGCAGGTCGTTCTGCAGCAGGCTGGCGTCGCCCAGAATCTCGCCAATGCCACGAGCACCGGCTATCGGGCGATGGAGCATCGCTTCCGCGCCGTGCCGGTGCTGGGCGAAGGTGCGCCGACCCGGGCATTCGTCGCCGACGCCGCGGTGGCTGACGTTTTCGAAGAGGGGCCGATCGCGGTCACCGGTCGGCCGCTCGACGTGGCGGTAGATGGCAATGGCTGGATTGCCGTGCAGGCTGCGGACGGTCGTGAGGCCTACACCCGTGCCGGCAATCTCAAGACCGACGCCAATGGCATGCTGCAGACCAGCACCGGCTTGAATGTCGTCGGTGAAGGTGGACCGATCTCGCTGCCGCCCGACAACAATATTGTCATCGCTACTGACGGAACGGTGTCGAGCATTCCGCGCCTGGGTGCCGGAGCCGTCAACAGTGTCAACGTGGTGGGCCGGATCAAGCTGGTCAATCCACCGGAAAACGATCTCGTGCGCGGCGATGACGGCCTCTTCCGGACGCGCAACGGCGTCGGCGCTCCTGCCGACGAGGACGTCAAGCTGGTGCCCGAGGCGCTCGAGGGGAGCAACGTCAACTCGGTTGAAGCGATGGTCAGAATGATCAGCCTCGCTCGCCAGTTCGAGATGCAGATCAAGATGTTGCAGACGGCCGACAGCAATGCGCAGGCGGCCAGCCAGATTCTCTCCATGAACCGCTGATAGGACAGGACAAGCATGATCCGCTCACTGTGGACCGCCAGTACCGGCCTTACTGCCCAACAGGTGCAGATTGACGTCATTGCCAACAACCTGGCCAACGTCAGCACCAATGGTTTCAAGCAGGCACGCGGGATTTTTGCCGATCTGCTTTATCAGACCCTGCGTCAGCCAGGTGCCCAGTCCTCGCAGACGACGCAGATTCCGGACGGGCTGCAGATCGGTCTGGGCGTAAATCCCGTTTCCACGGGGCGAATTTTCACCCAGGGTGCTCTTCAGCAAACCGGTAACAGTCTCGACATGGCCATCGACGGGGCGGGCTTCTTTCAGGTCCTGCTGCCCGACGGGACCACCGCCTACACGCGTGATGGTTCGTTTCAGAAGGACAATCAGGGGCAGATCGTGACCACCAGCGGCAATCCGCTGCAACCGGCGATCACCATTCCCGAGAATGCCTTGACGGTGACCGTCGGTACCGATGGCGTGGTCAGCATCACCCAGCCGGGGACTCCAGCCACGGTGCAGATCGGCATCGTCCAGGTAGCCACCTTCATCAACAATGGTGGCCTGCAGAGCGTTGGCGACAATCTCTATCTGGAGACTGCGTCGAGTGGCACGCCGACGCCGAATACCCCGGGCAACAATGGCTCGGGGGTGGTGGTACAGAACTACGTCGAAGCCTCCAACGTCAATGCCGCGCAGGAGTTGGTACTGATGATCCAGACCCAAAGGGCGTACGAACTGAATTCGAAAGTGGTGGCGGTCTCCGATCAGATGCTGGCGCGTCTGACGCAGCTGTAAGGGCCTGATGATGAGCACTGGCCGGGTGAACAAGACAGCGCTGTTGCTGCTCCCCGTGGTACTGCTGATGGCCGCGTGCACCACCGTGCCGCCCACCAATATCCACCAGCCGATGACTGCGCGCCCGCAGTACCGCAGTGATGCGCTGGCGGCCAATCTGGCAGCGACCGGCAGCATTTATCAGGCGGGGGCCTCGAGAACCCTGTTCGAAGATCGCCGCGCGCGTTATGTCGGCGACACGATCACGGTGACCATCAGCGAGAACAACAACGCGGCGACCAAATCGAATACCAACGTCAGCAAGACCGGTAGCATCAGTGCCACCGCCGGCCCGTTCGCCGGTTCGCCGGCCAACTGGTTCCGGCCCGGGGAGCTGAACGCCAGCAGCAGCAATGTCGCCGCCGGCAAAGGCGATTCGGCGGCCAACAACGTGTTCACCGGCACCATTACGGTGACCGTCATCGAGGTCTTGCCGAACGGCAATCTGCTGGTTTCCGGCGAGAAGCAGGTGGCGATTGGTCAGGGGCAGGAATACATCCGGCTTTCGGGTATCGTCAATCCGTATTTCGTCAACGCCGCCAATACCATCCCCTCGTCACAGATTGCCGATGCACGCATCGAATACAAGGAGAGCGGTGCGATCAGCGAAGCGCAGGTGATGGGCTGGCTGGCACGATTCTTCCTTACCGTCTTGCCATTCTAAGGAGAACACAGTGGCCCCGACTTTCGCCAGGCACACCGGCAAAATGCAGCGCCGTCCGGCCGTTTTTGCCGCGCTCGCCGGTTTGCTCGCCCTGGCCTTGCTGAGTTTTCCGGTAGCGGCCGAACGGATCAAGGATCTGGCCTCGGTACAGGGCGTGCGTAGCAACCAGTTGGTCGGCTACGGGCTGGTCGTCGGCCTGGACGGAAGCGGTGACCAGACCACGCAAACGCCGTTTACCACCCAGAGCATCATCAACATGCTGGCGCAGCTGGGCACCACCCTGCCGACGACGCAATCCCTGCAACTGAAGAACGTTGCTGCGGTCATGGTGACCGCGAATCTACCATCGTTTGCCAGGATCGGGCAGGTCATCGACATTACCGTATCGTCGATGGGCAACGCCAAGAGCTTGCGTGGTGGGACGCTGGTGATGACGCCGCTGAAAGGCGCCGATGGTCAGATCTACGCGCAAGCGCAGGGCAATGTACTGGTCCCTGGGGTTGGCGCGGGCTCCGCGGGCAGTCGGGTGACGATCAATCACCTGCTTGCCGGCCGTATCGTCGGCGGCGCAACCGTCGAGCGCGAAGTGCCGACGGCCCTGGGGCAGGGCCCCTTCGTTCACTACGAGATGCGGACGACCGACTTCGGGACGACGCAGCGCGTGGTCGAGGTGATCAACCGCGCCATCGGTCCCGGCACCGCGCAGGCGCTCGATGGTCGGCGGGTGCAGGTGATCGCCCCTGAAGACGCGAACAGTCGGGTGGCTTTCCTGGGGCACCTGGAGAGTCTCGAAGTACGGCCGAGCAAAGGAATCGCCAAGGTGATCATCAACCCGCGCACCGGCTCGGTGGTGATGAACCAGATGGTGACCATCGAATCCTGCGCGGTCGCGCACGGCAACCTTTCGGTGGTTATCAATACCGAACAGCAAGTCAGTCAGCCGAATGCGCTGGCGACGGGGCAGACGGTCACCACTACGCAGAGCGAGATCGAGATCAAGCAGGGGGGCGGATCCTTGATGTCGCTGAAGGCGGGTGTGAATCTCGCTGATGTCGTCAAGGCGATCAATGCACTCGGTGCCGGACCACAGGATCTGCTTTCCATCCTGCAGTCCATGAAAGCGGCCGGCGCCTTGCGTGCCGAGCTCGAGATCATCTGAGTCCTCTTTCAAGACGCCCATCCCACCATCCCATCCGCCCATGAAATCAATCACCCTTGCCAGCGATACTGCCAACACTCGCCTGGCCATCGACCCCGCAGCGGCCGCCGATCTGCGCGCCCGGCTCGCTCAGGATTCGCAAGGCGGCATGAAGCAGGTGGCACGGCAGTTCGAGGGCATGCTCCTGCAGTTATTGCTAAAAAGCATGCGTGATGCGACGACCAGTGGCGGCATGCTGGACAGCCAACAAGGCAGCTTCTTTACCGCCCTTGGCGATCAGCAAATGGCCCTGAACCTGGCCACCCAAATGCCCATGGGGCTGGCAGAATTGATCGAACAACAGCAGTCGGGGCGAGCGGCCAAGGGCGGCGAAGCCGAGGCCACGCATTCAACCAGCGCAACTCTCGACGCCTTGCAGCAGTCCTTGAGCGCCCTTTCGCCGGCAACTGCGGCGGGCTATCTCGGTGGCGCTCGCCACCGGACGGGGTTGCTGGCGAGCGCGGCGGGCAGCAGTCGCGCAGCAGCGCTGGCCGCGGAATCGCCTTCGGCGCCACGTGACTTTGTCGATCGTGTCTGGCCACACGCCCAGGCAGCGGCCGCAGCCACCGGTGTCCCTGCACGTTTCCTGGTCGCCCACTCGGCGCTGGAGAGTGGCTGGGGACGGCGCGAGATCAGCCGTGCCGATGGTTCGCCGAGTTTCAACGTCTTCGGGATCAAGGCCGGGCGCAACTGGTCGGGGGCGACGGTTGAGGTCGACACGACGGAGTTTGTCAATGGCGTGGCGCAGTCCGAACGGGCGACGTTTCGCGCCTATGCCTCCTACGCCGAGGCGTTTCGCGACTACGCCGAGCTGCTCTCGAGCAAGCCACGCTATGCGGGCGTGCTTGGCCAGCAGGATGGCGTACAGTTCGCGCGTTCATTGCAGGAGGCAGGCTACGCGACGGACCCGATGTACGCCGACAAGCTGGCGCGCATCATTGCCGGCAACACCCTGCGCCAGGCCTTGTCCGGCTAGGCGCTCGATGGCGCGCGTCGACGATCGCCTAAACATTCGCGCTCTCCTGCCGTTAACAGAATAATCAAAAGGAGTTCACCGCATGGGCTCAGGAATCATCAATACCGCAGTGACCGGTCTGCACGTGGCTCAGTATGGGCTACTGACCACCGAACACAATATCGCCAACGTCAATACCCCTGGCTTCTCGCGGCAGAGGAGCATCCAGGAGAGCAATGCCGGCTTGCTGACCGGCGCCGGCTATGTTGGGCAGGGTGCGAACGTGGCAACGGTCGAGCGCATGTACAGTCGTTTTCTGACCGAGCAGGTGGAGCGTTCGCAGAGCAGCGCTAGTGAACTCGAGACCTACTACGCCCAAATCAGCCAGATCGATGATTTGCTCGCCGATCCGGGCACTGGTCTGTCGCCAGCGCTGCAGGCGTTCTTCGCCAGCGTTCAGGACCTTGCCGCCAATCCTTCGCTGTTGCCGAACCGCCAGGCGATGGTCTCGGCGGCGCAGTCCCTGAGCGCCCGCTACCAGTCCTTGAGCGATCAACTGGCCGCGATGTACGATGGCATCAACAGTGGAATCACGGCTGCCGTCGCCAGCGTCAATTCCTACGGCGAACAGATCGCTTCACTGAACGGCCGCATTGCGGTTGCCGAAGCTTCGACCGGCCAGCCGCCGAACGACTTGCTCGATACGCGCGACCAGATGGTGCTCGAACTGAACCAATTGATCCGTACGCGAACGACGACCAATACCGATGGCAGCTACAACGTCTTCGTCGGCAGCGGCCAGCAACTGGTTGTCGGCTCACAGCTGATCGGTATGGCGACCATGGCGTCGAGCGCCGATTCCTCCCGGCTGGTGGTCGGTTTGCGAACCGCGGCCGGGGTCCAGGAGATGCCGGCGTCCTTGATCAGCGGCGGCAGTCTGAGCGGCTTGCTGGCTTTTCGCAGCGAGTCGCTGGATAGGGCGAGCAACGATCTGGGCAGCAACGCGGCTTCGCTGGCCTTGACCTTCAATGCGCAACACGCGCTCGGTCAGGATTTCTTCGGTCAGTCGCAGCTCGCCTCGTCGCCGCCGACCAGCTTTACGCCGCAGTTCTTTTCGGTTTCTCCGCCAGTGGTGATCGGCAACACCCGGAATCCGCCGGATAGCCCCCTGGTCAGCGCTGCTTTCGTCAGTCCGCAGCCGTTCAATGGCAATTTCTACGCCGATCTGGGTAACAGTGACTACCGACTCAATGCCGACGGCGCTGGCCTCACCCTGACTCGCCTGACGGACAACAAGCAATGGTCGGGGGTCGACCTGGCGGCGGTGAATGCACAGCTGAGCAGCGATCCACAGGGTTTTGAGCTGGCTTCACCGGGGGCCCTGGTGGCGGGTTCCAGCTATCTGATTCAGCCGACGCGGGGAGCGGCTCGCGGCATCGCCGTGAATCCAGCGTTGATCGCCGACTCGCGTCTGATCGCCGCTGCCGGGCCGCTGCGGGCCGCCGTCGGCACGGCCAATACCGGTACGGCCACCATTTCATCGGGCCAGGCCGGCCCCGGCTATCAGGACGCCGTTGCCGGATTGCCGATCAGTCTGGAATACAATGCGGGCGAACTGCGCAACTTTCCGGTCGGTGCGCGGGTGTCGATCGATGGTGCCGCGCCGGTGGACATCACCGCCAGCGACCAGGGCATTGCTTACAGCAGCGGTGCAACGGTCACCCTGGTGGGCTCGGCCAGCGTCAGTCCGCCCACCGGCTTCAGCTTCGTGATAACCGGTTTGCCCAATAATGGCGACCGCTTCACGGTCGAGATCAACAGCGGGGCCACGGCCGATGGGCGCAACGCGCTGACCCTTGCGCAGCTGCAAACGCAGCACACGATGTCCGGGCAGACGGCTTCCTATCAGGACGCTTACGCGCGCCTGGTGAGCGAAACCGGCAACAAGACACGCCAGTTACAGGTCAGCTCCGATGCGCAACAGAACTTGTTGGCGCAGGCACAAGCCAGTCGCGACTCGCTTTCGGCGGTCAACCTCGACGAGGAGGCAGCGAACCTCATTCGCTATCAGCAGGCCTACCAGGCATCGGCCAAGGCATTTCAGATTGGCGCTTCCCTGTTCGATACGATTCTCGAACTGGCGGCTTAATGTGAAAGTCGCGCAAGCGACTCACGAACCTCCCTTCTCCCTTGCGGGAGAAGGGGCAGGGGGAAGAGGGAAACGGTCATGACTTTCATGATTCGGTGGTGATCTCGACATGTCATGACCGTTAATGTCGAAAGTCGCGCAAG
>NZ_SPMY01000033.1 GCF_012939955.1 Candidatus Accumulibacter phosphatis | reverse complement strand
TTCCTGGGGATGCAGGAAGCTGTTCGATGCGACGACACAGCACCGGCCAGTCCTCCTGCTTGATGGCGAAATTACGCCCGAGATTCAGCAGGGTGATCTGACGGACCTTGCCTGCGACGCGTTCGCCCCGCACCAGCCGAAAGGTGAAGTAGCCCTCGCCGGTGACCTTGTTGTTCGTTCGTGTCTGTCGGATATACATGCCCACGATCGTACAAGAAATGCAAGGGGAAAAACTAGGCTTGAAAAACTATTATGGCACAACATTGCGCCTCAGAAATGCGGCCTATTGAGAATCAATGACTTACAATCGCCGCAGCCCGGAAAAGGCCGCAATATGACAAAGAGTTGTTAAAGAGGGGTTAGGGCTTGCAATAGCTCAACCTGCTAAGTGCAAGCAGCGGTGATTTGTGAATCATGAGCAAAGGGGGCATGCGCGATACTTACCACATTTCGCGAGTTCTCAGCCCTGTTATCGGTGGTGGATGCTTGGCTTTATGATCGATCAGCCCCTGAATGGTGGCGTCGTCAAATCAATCCAGGAGCCACGCGATGCACACTCCACCGAGCGCCCTCAAAACCTACCGGGCTCGGGCGGCCGGCATCGACGCCAGTTTGCACCGGCTGCGGCAACTGGCCGACGACCACGTCGGCCACGATCCGGACGCCATTCGCTGGAGTCACGTTGGTGATCTTGGGCGAGTGGATTCCGGGCTGAACGGCCTCCGCCACCGTGAAACTCGCGCATTCATCACTGCACCTCCTTCACTTCCTTAGCCACCTCATCGATCCCGGCATCCCGGTTTCTCTCGATGAAGTTGAAGACCCATCGCACGATCGCCCAGCCCGGCAGACCGCAGCCGAAGATCAAACCGCCGAGCGCCACCAACCCGGTTACCGAATCCACCCACTCCTGCAGCCGAAAATACTGAACCGCATGCGGCACGAATGATTGGCCGCCGACGATTGTCGCTTACAATTCCCATACGGCCCTATCGGTGACTCACTCTGGGAAGGTTGGTCGGCGTTGCTGCCTGACCGGTCGCTCCGGTGCTATCTGGGCGACAAGTATGTGCTGGGCGCTGGGGAGTCTCCGGCGCAATAAGGAGTCGCGCGGTCGGTGAATGACGTGCTGATTGCGCCAGCAAGGGCGAGAATTGGAGTCAGAATCGTGGCGCTTAACCTTAGGAGCACAGTGGTTGCCTACCTGCGCGACCACGCTGAGCAGAAGTTCACCGCACGTCAGATTGCGGAGTGGATCTTTGCCACTTACCCTGACGAGTGTCAGGCCAAGAAGGAGAGCAGCAAGTACGTCGGCACGGACGCCGAGTTGGTGCAGCAACTGGTTGCGGAGATCGGCGCGCAGCGGGTTCCTCTTCAGAAGAAATTTCCGACGCTGAAGACTACCGAGGGACGACCGCGCAAGTACTACTACTCCGAGAAGTCAGACAGTGCCGAGGTAACCGCGGCGGAAAGCACGGGCCTTGCTCAGACAACGGAGGCAAGTAAGCCGAAGATCGGAGAGCATTCGCTGTATCCACTGGTCTCGACTTATCTTTGGGAGGAGTTCGAGGTCTACTCGAAGCGAATCGACGACAAGCGTTCGTCGAATAAGCGAGGGCCGAATGGCAATCGTTGGCTTTACCCAGATTTGGTCGGCATGGAGGACCTGGGAGCGGAGTGGCACCACGAGGTGAAGAACTGCGTTAAGCAGTACTCGGACAAACGCACCAAGCTGTGGTCGTTCGAAGTCAAGCTGCTGATTAACCGTTCCAACGTCCGCGAGTGTTTCTTTCAGGCGGTGTCCAACTCATCATGGTCCAACTTCGGCTATCTCGTGGCGGCTGAGATCGAGGGGCAGGACACGCAAAAGGAACTGCGCATGCTCTTCGCGGCGCACGGCATAGGCTTAATCAAGCTGGACGTCGAGAATCCGTCTGAAAGCCAGGTGTTGATTCCGGCCAAGGAGCGCGTGGAAATTGACTGGGACACGGCCAACCGGCTGGCCACCGAGAACAGGGACTTCCTGGAGTACGTGAAGTTGGTGAAGCAGTTTTACCAGACGGGTGAGGCACGCCTTGCGGACTGGGACGTGCCCAAAGAAGCTGGGTAGCTACTCTGGCTATTCTAGGGACGCCATCACAGAGAGACGCTGCTCGCCTCTAGTGAATTCGCCGTACCAAATCTCCCGGCCATCGCTTCTCGTCCGATGCAGGAGTAGCTCAAAACCTTCGCAGCCACGCTCCCTGCCAGATGCGAAGTCGGTAATTTCGAACCTCGCTTCACGTGCGAGCGTAGTGGCGATTGACTTCATTGCGTATTCGAAGAGATCGAGCAGGTGGGACTGCTCCGCGGCCATGATGCCATGCGATCTGATGTCCTCGATTATGGCCTCCTTGTACCTGTTAGTCATAACTGAACCTCCAGAGTGGTAGGTGACATGAACGCGCTGTTCTGCAGACCTGGCAAGCTATTTCCGGCCTCGCGCGTTCATCACAGCACCTCCTTCACCTCCTTTGCCACCTCATCGATCCCCGCATCCCGGTTTCGCTCAATGAAGTTGAAGACCCAGCGCACGATCGCCCATCCCGGCAGGCCGCAGCCGAAGATCAAGCCGCCCAGCGCCACGAGGCCGGTCACCGAATCTACCCACTCCTGCAACCGGAAATACTGGACGGCAATCGCGCCGCCACCGATTCCGGTGATCACCGTGCTGATCAACCCCACCGCCCACTCGCGCGTCGAGCGCGGCGGCGTCATCAGCATCACGACGATGGCCGAAAGCAGTGCTCCGCCTGCCGCTGCACCTCCGGCCGCCTTGAACGCCGCAGCCCCGGCGACGCCACTACTGGTTGGTTCTGGCACGATGACTCTCCAATGCAAAAAAGACCGCCGAAAGCATGTGCCTCAGGCGGTCGGGTGGTTGGAACGAATTGTGTTCGAAACGAGTTCGGCCGCGGCGACCAGGTCACGTGTCCGGCGTCACGCGGACGACGTTGGACCCATCGGCCAGAAGCAGCGTGCGTTTCCCCTGCGCCACCACCACGCCGCTTCCCCCTGCCGTCTTGAACGTCGTCGTGAACGCACCGCTGTTGTTGCAATAGACGACCGCCTGCCAACTGTTTGGCACGATGACGTTCCGATTGGCAGTCAGCGCGCCGGTCGTCGTCAGGTACGAACAGCGCGCCTTGTCGGTATTGGCAGGCGCCGTCAAATCCACATCGGCCGTGGTCACGGCAATGCTGCCATTGCTCGGCAAGTAAGCTGGCGCCACCCATGCCCGCTGATCTGTGTAGCTTGTCACCGATGACGCCCCGGTCACGGCGGTGTAGAGCGGAATCGATCCGCCGCTGAAGCCCACGGTATTCCTCGACACCACCCCAGCGCGCGTCGCCTCGATGTAATTTGTGGCCGATGCGGTGAGTACCAGCGCCGCCGCGTTGTTGGTGATCGCGGTCAACACGCCATCGACCATCATCACGCCGCCGTAGTAGAACCAGTTGAGCCCCGAGCACAGACTGCCACGCCGCCCGAACAAGGTCGCCGGGCTGCCGGCGTCGAACAGCGCATTAGCAGTGACTTCCTTGGACGACTGCGATTGCGCGATGAGATCCAGATGGGTGGTGCTGCTGGCCATGGTCTACCTCGTGATCGATGCGGTCAGTGGATATCCCCGACCAACGGTGGCCGAGATCTGAGTGAGCTGGAGATACAGCGTCGCCTGGTTGGCGCCGAAGTCGCTGACCAGGTCGATGCTGGTGTAGACGCAGGACGGCACGGTTGCGCTGATCGTCCGCTTGACCGTCGCATAGCTGCCGTCGGCATAGACGTCGATGGCGTACGATTCACTGGCTTCACCGAGCGACGCGTCGACGTAGTCCCGCCACTCACCGCCGTCGCGCGTGCGCCGAATCCAGGACAACGACCAATCATTGCTCGAAGGATCCCGGTTCCCGGTCAGCGCGACAGGCGCCAGCGGCTTGAGATTGACTCCTTGGTACGCAAAGGCCCGGTTGGCGTCGGTGCCGATGTCACGATCAACGGTCACGCCGCGATACAGGTACGACAGGCCGATCGACCCCGAACTCATTGTGATGGCTGCGACATCGGCGGTGTCGAGCAGCACCAGCGCATCGCCGACGGCATGCAGCCCCATCGCCCACTCGCTACCGAACCGCCCACGCAGCAGGTTCTGCAGCACGTAGCTCGTCCCGCTCACCAGCGTGCAATCTTGCGCCGCGATGATCTCCCAGCGGCCGTCCGCGCCGTACGCAAAGTGGTTCGCCTCGCCGAGCATCGCCAGTTGCGTCACGCTGAATAGTTCGCCTTGCGTCAGGGTCACATTGAGCACGCTGGCGTTGTCGATCAGCCGGTGCTCCGCCACCCCGATGCTGTTCGTACAGGTCCCCAGCGATGCCCCCGGCGGCCCGAAGTCCTGCAGACTCGCCCAGGTGCTGCCGGCATCCGTCGATTGCATCAGCACGCCGCCTCGCCATCCCACCAGCGCACCCGTCATCGCCACCAGGAATGACGGCCCGGACTGCGCGCTACTGACCATCGGCACGTCCATCAACACATACTCCGATGCACCCACCGGCGTGATCGTCGTCGCTCCGCTGACCGCCGGCGAAGCCCCGACCGCCGTCGGTGTGTAGATCGCCGCGCGGGCGTATTTCGCCTGGCACGCAATCCGTCCGTCGCTGGTGTAATGGATCGCCGTCAGGCGCAGGCTGACGTTGCCCTTGGGAGTAACCAGCGTCACCACATCACCCGGCTCGACTTGGTTGTAGGTCGGTGGCAAGGTCACCGACACGTCGTAACGCTCCAGCCAGTACAGGTACAGCAGCACCTCCGCCTTGCCGGCCGCCTCGGTCGCCGTCAATACGATCGGCAGATCGAGCACCAGGGCGTTGATCGCCGCCGTGTTGAGACGCTCTGCGTACTGTGTGCCGGCGTTGTGCTCACGGTCGTAATCCAAATGCTGCACCGTCACCCGCCGCGGCAGCTGCGAATCCATCTCCCGGCTGGTCGTGATCTGCACCCCCGGCGCGTCTCCTTCGCCCCGCGCGTCCAGGTCCGCGGCGGGAATCGTGACGACGGACGCCCCTCCGCGCACCACAAACCGAATCTTGTAGCCGTGCGGCACGACATCGAACGGCCAGGCCGCCTGTAGCGGTTCGAGCGCCGCCCGGATCGCCCCGATGCTGCCGACGCGGTAACCGCGCACCGACTGAGTCAGCGCCGTCACGTCGATGTCACCGCTGGTGAGCAAGCCCGATTGAAGGCATTCGGCGGCGACGATTGCACTCAGCACGGATTTTTGCGGGGTTATGCCGAACGTCTCTGGCGTGATTAAAAAGGACTGACCGACGCCGTGACTGAACGACCCCCAAGCCGACCCGTTCCAGCCTTTCTTGAACGTGCTGGGCCTGTTGTTTGGTTGCCCGACAGAGCCGCTCTTCAATTCCCACGAAACGCCGTCGGTGCTTGTTACCCACCAATAGGTATTTGCGTACTGTCCGGCGTTAAAGGCGATCAGCGTCGTGCCGTTCCACGTCGGGTTCCGCCAGCTCGTGAATCCCGTGCCGGTCGGCAAGGTGACCCAGGCGCTCTAGCTGCTGCCGTTGTCGGTCGAAATCGCAGCCTTGCCCAGGTTGAGCCCTTGATCGTAGCCGATCAGCAAGAACGCTGAGCCGAAGGCGCACATGCCGTAAATGTGGGTCACGCCAGCAGGCACGGTAACCGGCGACCATGCCCCTAAGCCCGTGCTGGATAGGTAGAGCACCGGCGTTGCCCCGATGTTTCCGCCGGCCAGGAACACCGCCCCGTTCCAGGCCGGCTGCGAATTCGACAGGTTGACATACGGCGCCAACCAGCCGTAATTCCAGGTCGTCAAATTCGCGGCGAGAAACACTGTCCGAACGCCATCGCCGGGGCTCACCCCATCGCCCGCGTGAATTCCAGAGCCCTGCTCTTTCTCGACGAGTAAAAAGCCGCCGTTGCCGGGCACGATCCAGCCGAATTTCCAACTGCCGAATTGTGGGCTCCACGGCACGTTCCAGGAAAGCAAGTTCACAGAAGTGGCGACACTGCCAGCGGCAAGAATGACGTATACGCCGTTGAAATACTCGATGCTGTGCCACACTCTGTTCGGGAACGGGTCACTGACGGTCCACGAGGTCATGTCCGTAGAAGTGACCAACCGGTCGCCAGTGGTATGCAGCAGAATAATGCCGACCCATTTCGAACCGTCCCATACCGGGCCGTAATGGGAGTTCAGGGACGGCAGCGCATACATGGCTACGTTCTCCGGGCCTCCCACAACGCCCAATTGCACTACCTCAACGCGCACCTGCGCACCGGCCAGGTTGTTGGCGTAGCGCTCCAGCGCCAGGTCGTAGAAGACGAGGTAAGCGAGCCCGCGCCAGGCCGGCGTATTGGCGACACCGAGCGTCGCCTGCATGCGCGCATCCGGCGCCTGGGTGTCGGTACCGAGGTAAAGCTGGAAACCGCTGGCCGCCGCGTTGCTGGCCGCGAGCGTATCGGGGTCCGAAGATCCCGCGTCGTAGATCAGATCCGGACCGACCCAGATCCGGCGCACGCCGACAATCGGCCCCTGGCACAGGCCGACGGCAAAGTTCGCCGAGTAGGTGTAGGTGCGCGTCGTCGTCTTGCGGCCACCGCCCTTGCCGCCCGACTTCTTCTTGGTGACCGTTTCCTTCAGCCGGTTGTTCTCCAGCCAGAAGACGTTGCCGTTGACCGTCACCGCGCCGTAGGTGCTGGTCTGGACCGACAGGTCATTGAGCCGTGGACCATTGACCGTCGGACCTTTCGGCGGATCGAGGTAGCCGCCGAGCGTCATTCCGATCTGCGCCCCGTACAACGCGCCGCTGGGGGTGCCGCCACCCAGGAAGAAGCCGGCCACCGCCCCGACGAGCCCGCCGACCACCTGTCCGCCGCTGCTCATTCGATTCCCCGGAAGCGATAGACACGCACGATGCGCGCCGCCCATATGCTGGACAGCCGGTGCTCGCAGCACTGGCCCACCGATTCATAGGCGTGAATGAGGGTGTCACCGGCGGTGATTGCCAGGTGCTGCGGATCGCCCGCAAAGCGCATCAGCAGCAGATCGCCCGGGCGCCGGTCAGCGATACCCGACACACGTTCCAGACAGGGCTGGCTATCGAGCGAGTGTTCGAGCTGCCCATCGACCGGTGTGCGCCCGTAGCCGGACACGTCGAAATGCCCAACGCCGATCTGGCGCGCGACGTGGATCGCCACCCCGGCACAGTCCAGTCCAAAACCGAGCAGCCGCCCCTGGTGACGAAACGGCGTGCCGAGGCACTGCCGCGCGGCAGCGAGAATCTCGTCGGCCGTCATCAGCCGCCCTGTCCGACCTGTGAATAGGTGCTGCCGGTGGGAATCCACGGAAAGCCGCCAAAGTTCGCCACGTTCGAGACGATGCCGGATCCGTTCCATCGGGCCTGGCAATCGGACAGTCGCTTGCGGCAGCCGCGGACCATGCTGTAGGCGTTGCCGGCCACCGGCAGGGTGTAGAACGGCTCGAAGGTGGTGATCACCCCGCCCGCAAAACTCTTGATCTCCAGCGCTTTCAGCCCCGCATTCGGCCCGCTGGTGAATTGGATCGTGCCCGCCCCGAAGGTGTCGGCCGCTTCCGTTCGCGCGGACGCCGTGAACACCGACGCACTGGTGACACTGGTCAAGGTGCCGGTGACGGTGTTGGCCGCCAGCGACACGCCGCAGCCGGCGTACTCGGTACCGCAGAACAGCTTCGGACACTGCGCACCGTAAGTCTGGCCAACGGTCTGGTTGAGCGCGTCGATCAGCGACACGCCACCGATCTGGAAGCGGTGATCGAGCAGGGTCGCCTTGCCGAAGATGCCGGCGACGACGGGTTCCTGGTCCTCGACGGGCGCGGCCCAGGACGTCGCGAAGACGTAGCAGCGCGCCCCGTCGAACAGGCCGCTGCCGACCGCGGCGCGCGACAGCCCGGACGCTCCGGCAATGCCTTCGATGTCGACGGAGGCCGGCGAGAATCCGGCGGTCGCCGACTGGCCGGTGAACTGGTAGCCCGCCGTCGACAGGTAAGTGTGCCCGCCCATCACCAGATCCCGAGGGTGGTCGGTCAGATAGATCGGCGACCCGGTGACCGGAACGATGCGCAGGCACAGGATGCGGTAGCGATAATCAGCAACGACGGATTTCATGGCTGCAGTAGCTCGATGATGTCGATCGATCCGCAATCGCGCATGGACTTGCTCAAGGCGGTAATCTCGATCGAGGAATTGAAGCGACACGGCAGGTCGAATTCGCAGCCGGCCTTGATCACTTCGGTGGTCGGTGCCGGGGTGATGGTCACGCGCCCGGTGGTGTAATCGACCGACACGCCCGAACTGAGCGTGACGTCGTTCTTCGAGACGAGCACCGTGCCGGCGACCGGCTTGTACAGATTCCGGTACGGCAGGCCGATACCGAGCGGCGTCGCGCCGCTACCGTAGCCCTTGATCAACTGGTACACCCCGCTGGAGATCTTCGGCAGCACCCAGTCCGTGGCCGTCGGCGCCCCGGTGTGATTGTTGGTCGAGAAATCGTCAGCGCAACGCACCCGGAAACCGGCGAACTTGCCGTAGGCGCGGTGATAGAGCGCCAGCACCCGCGCGGCCAGGTCATCGCGCAGCAGCGTGTAATTGATCGTGAAGCGTCGCGCCGGAAAACCGTGGATCAGTCGCCGGTACTCGGCGCCACCGGCGGTGGTGGTGATCTCGACGGCGTACTCGTCGGCGTAGCTCGCCCCCATGCGCACATCGACCGGCAGCCGCTCTGAAAGGAATTCCGGCATGTCGGCCCCTATGCAAAGCGCTGCGCGCGGCCGATCGCAGCGAGCACCTCGCGACCGACCTGACCGCCCGCCCGGCGCAGCTCGGCGGTGTTGGTCACGCCATGGATGTTGACGGTGACGCTGGTCGAGCCGCCGCCGCGAAGCCCGAGCTTGCCGTCGGATCCGCGCGACAGTGGCAGGATCGCTTCCGGCCCGGCTTCACCCATCACGCCGGCGCCAGCAGCAAAGGCGAAGAGGCGCGGGCTGTTGACGATCTGGCCCGAGAACCGTGAGAGGCTCGGCGAGCGATAGACGCCGCCATCGGCATTCGGCAGCAGGCCGCTGAGCAGCTTGAACGCGCCGCCCAACAGCCCGTCACCGACGCCACCCTTGGCGAGATCGCCGAACAGCCGCTTGCCGAGATCGGCGGCGACCGCCTCGGCAATCATCCGCTGGATCGTCTCGCCGAAGCGCTTGAGCATGCCGCTCATGCCATCCTTGAACGGGTCGAAGAGGAAATCGGCAAAGGCTGACTGGATGTTCGTGGCGGCAGATTTGGCGAACTCGTCCATGACGTTGCTGGTCTCCTTCGCCTTCTCGCCCATCTGGATGAAGCCTTCTCCCGCCCGCGAGGCGGCGCGGCCGAAGGTGTCCATGCTGATCGCACCAGCATTGAGGAGTGCGACCAGGTGCGTCACTTCAGCGTCGAGCGCTTCAACCGGCGTGCGCACCGACTCGAAGACGCGCCGCCCTTCGGCGAAGACCGCCAGACGCTGGCGCTGCACGTCGACCTCTTCCTCGGCGGCGGTCTTGGCGGCCTTGATCGCGTCCAGCGTTTCGGCGTAGCCGCGGGCGATCTCGAGGTTCGCCGCGGAGGCCGTCCTGTATTTGCCGTCGGCAATCGCGGCCTCGAGCTTCTCGACTTCCGAGAGGTTCTGGGTTGCGCGAATCTGGTCACGCAACTGATCGACCAGCCGCTGGCCATCGTCGATCGCCTTGGCGGCGCGGCCGCCACCACCGGTCTTGACCTTCGGGACGTTGAAGTTGGGCGCGGCGGTCTTGGCCGGCGACGCCAGGCCGCGCCCTCGACCTTCGTTGCTGTAGTCGCTGAATGTCTGGCCGGCGGACTTGCCCGCCGACAGGACACGTGCCGACCACGCGTCGATCGCCTTGCGACTCTTCTCGGCGTCTTCGCGCATTGCTTCGCCGATGTTCGCAAAACCCTTGAAATCGAGTTTGGACAGGGCGACGAGTTGCGCCGCCATGCCGCCGATTTCGGTGCCGATCGACTTGAAGACGTAGGCCACATTCCCGCCCACGACGATGAACGCCCGAAACGCATCCGACAGCGGGCTGAATGAACGGCTGGCATCGACGCCTTCTTTGGCGATGTCGACCAGCGAATCGGCCAGTTCGTTGAGCACCGGCAGCAGCTCGGTGGCGGTCTGCTTGGCGATCGATCCGAGCGCGGCATTGACCCGCGTCATCTGGTCGTTGAAGCGCTCCGCGGCCTGCGCGGTTTCCGTCGAGATGACGACGCCCAGCTTCGAGGCCTCGTCGCCCATTTCCTTCAAGCCTTGCGAGCCGGCATTCAGGAGCGGGATCAGGTCCGCGCCGCTGCGGCCAAAGATCGCCTGCGCCAGCGCCGCCTTGGCGGCCGAGTCTTCGTAGCCGGCAAAGCGGTCGGCAACGTCATTCAGCACGTCGCCCGAGCTGCGCAACTTTCCATCTGAAGCCACCACCGAGACGCCGATGGCCCTGAACGCGTCGGCCACCTCTCCTGTACCGCTGGCGGCTTCGGCCATATTCTTCGAGAGCTTCTTGAGACTGGTGGCCAGCGCGTCGTTGCTGACATCCGCCAGGCTGCCGGCGTACTGCAAGCGGGCGAGATTCTCGACCGTTTCGCCCGTACGCTGAGAGAGTTTCGACAGAGCATCGGCGGCGTCGATCGACGACGTGACCATCGCCGCCATGGCACCGACCGAGAACGCGCCGGCGAGACCGGCGAAGGCGTTGGCGATGACCGACGAGGCGCCGGCAAAAGCGCTCTCCATGCGCTTAGCGCTCCTCTCGGCCAGCCCGGAAACTCTGCCGAGGTCGCGCTCGATGTTCGCCAGCTTGGCGATGATGTCGATGGTCAGCGTGGCGAGGGCCATGATTCAGTCGTTCCCTTGAGCGTATTGGTGGTCGCGGATGGCGACGAGCTGGGTGATGAGGCTTCGGGGTCGGAGACGCCGAGGAGATCAATCACGATCGGTAGCGCCGACCAGTCGATGCCGCCCATCAGGTTCCAGGCCTGGACGGCGGTGGCGATGGGCAGCGGGGTCATGTGATGGCCTGGCTGAAGTTGCGCAGGAAGATCGCGCGCGCTCAACCAGGCGCTTAGTTTTTTAGTGCGTCCTCGATCTTCAGGACGTGGGCCTCAAAACCCTTGACGACCGCGTCGGCGATGCTGGCGAAGAGGTCCGGGCGGTCCGACAGCCACTCGGCGCAGGCCTCCGCGTCAAAGGGCAGCGGATGCGGGTCGCCGCCGGGGATCAGATCGCCCTCGGTGACGTTCTCCCAACCGACCACCAGCGAGAGGATGCCGCGCGCGGCGGACTCTCCCCGGATCTTCTCCTCGCGTTCGAGCGGCGTGGGCCGCAGGACCGTGAACACGAAGCCCCCGGCTTCGACACGCAGCTCGCGCGCCTTGCGGATCTTTGCGGAGAGGGCGCTCATGACGCGTAGTAGCTCGGCGTGCCGGACAGGGTGATGACCGTCGGCGTGGTGACCAGCGCCTGCGCCTGGCCCCCGGCAATAGCTGGCCGGCGGGGTAGCCGTTAAAACACATGATCGGACCGCCGGCACCGAAGGTGAATTTGACGGCGCGCTTGGTTTGCGTGTCCGAGGCGGCCTTGATCGCCAGCAGACCGGCGTCGCTGATGTCCCAGACGTTGGTGAAGGTGTACACCCCGGCCGTCGGCGTGCCCGGAATCTGCGTTTGTTGCGCGGCGTGAATGGTCGTCGTCGGAATGAAATCGAACTCGCCGCCGGACGGACTGACCTCGGTCGCCGTGGTGACGCTGACACCGAAGGTGATCTTCTGCGCGCTACCGCTGGTGAAGGTGTCGAAGAGCGTCGTATCGATGCCTTCGAGGGTGAAGCCCGCCCCGGAGACCGCCTTGACCCGGGCGACCCGGTCGTTCAGTTGCCACATGCCCTCGACGGCGAGGAGCACGAATTCGCCATTGGCGAGGGTGTTGGTCGCGGAGACGACACCTTCCGTGGCCTTGGTGACGGCGGTAATCGTGATCGCGGCGCCCAGCGCCGACTGCAGGGCGACGGCGACGTTCGACCACTTGCGGGGATTGGACATGGTATTTGCCTCCGAAAAAGAAAAACCCGCCAATCGGCGGGCGGGTGATGAAGAAGGGAAAGCTCAGAACACGTGCCACCAGTCGACCTCGACGGTGGCCGACTTGAGATCGCTCTCCGGGTCGATGCCGCTCGACCGATCGGCGACGCTGACGCCAACGACGGCCAGGGCGTTGGCGACTTCGTCGGCCACAGCGTCAGCCGCGGTGCGCGTGGGCGCCCAGGCGCTGACCTGGAAACGGACTTCCTCTGCGATCGGCTGGCCGTCGTGAATGGTGCTGACTGCGGTAGTGCCAGCCCGCTGGTAGACGACCGCCGGCAGGGGATTGCCCTCGGGAATGACGTCCGGGGTGATCCGGGTATCGACCAGCGTGGCCAGCGCGACGCTGGCCGACAGTGCGGCATGCAGTTCGGTTTCGGCGGACATCACTCACTCCCCGTGTTGAGCCGGTTGATCTCGGCGGTGGCCGAGACGATGAACGCTTCGGCGACCTGCGGCAGCTTGCGGCTGGCGGGGCGCAGAAACGGGCGCGCGGTCAGCTTGCGCGTGCCGAACTCCAGAAACCGCCAGTAGTAGGGATCGTTCGGATTGTTGGCGCCGGCTGCGCCGAGGCGTTTCTGTCGGGCGCCGCGCAACGGCCGCACACTGACGAACACGCCCACGTCGCCGGCTCGTCGCGCGAACTTCGAGGTGCGGATGCTGATCGCGCGCTTGACGGTACCCGGTCGGTGGTTGATCTTCCGCGTTTGCCGTACCGGCGCTGCGAGACGGGCATCGTCGCGTACCAGCCGCGCCGACACGCGCAGGGCTTTCAGCAGCCCCTTGCGCCTGAGCTTGTCGGGCACGCGCGCGAGGGCGCGCTTCAGTTCCTCGACGCCCTGCAGTCGGACGGTGAGGTCACTGCTCATGGTCAGAGTCCGTTCCGGAGTCCATTGATGGCGAGGATTTCCAGCGTGTGGCGACCGGCACCGACGTCAGTCAGCATCACGATGTCGTAGGGCTCGTCGTGCCACAGGACACGCTGCTCGCGCACCACATCCGCCCGCCACCGCATCCGAAACCGGACGTCGGCGGCGTACCGGGTTTGCTGGGCGGCGAAGAACTCGCGTCCCTTGAGCGGCCAGGCCTCGGCCCAGAGCGCATGGTCGGGAGTTTCGGTAACCACGTCGGTCCAGCTGACGACTTCCTCTCCGATGGCGTTGCGGGTGACGCTCTTGGCCTGCAGCCGGATGCGCTGCCTGGCCTGGCCGGGATTGAAGGTCGCGGTCATACCAGCACCACCCGGTAGGGGTCGAGCAGACCGTCGATGAACGCCAAGGCCTCGATCTTGCCGCTCGCCAGCAGGGCGACTTCCTCGCGGTGCGCATAGAGACTGCCCACGCGCAGCTTGATCCAGCTCTTGATTCCTGCGGGGACGCTGGCGGCATCGCCGTAGCCCGCAGCGAAGACCAGCTGCACAACACCGATCTGCGGCAGGGAAACGGGCCAGGAACTGCCGAACACCGGCGTCACGCGCGCCGGCTCGCAAGCCGTGTCGACGGTGTAGTCCGCTCGCGGCATGGTCTGTGTGGTGCCGGACATGTCCCGATATCGGATGGCGAACACCGACTGGACCGGGCACTTCGGCAGCAGGATCGCGTGCCCCGGCAGCGAGAACGTCAGTCCCGCAGGAACGCCCATCAGACTCGGGCCGGGAAAGCTGTCGAGCACCAGTTTCCAGCGCGCCGTGACGAACTGGCGGCCGGTGAGCGTTTCCGCCGATTGCCGCGCCGCCGAGATCAGCGAACCAATCAGCGCATCGTCGTCGGCAGACTCCACCCGCAGGTGGAGCTTGGCCTCGGCGAGCGACACCGGTTCCTCCGCGGCTGGGGTGATGAGTTGCAATGGCATGGCTCAGATGACCTGGACCACCGCGGCCTGGTTGAAGACCTCCGCCGTGGCGTAGAGCGGATGCACACCGATGAGCTTGCCGGCGACGATGCTGGCGGCGACCTCGACGGTCAGCGACAGACGCAGGAAGGCGAACCCGTTGTTGCTGTCGAGGTTCTCGGGTCTCAGGTTGATCAGCACCTGCTTGTTGTCGCCGCTGGCCTTGACGATCTGCCGGATCGCCTTGCCGCTGACGTCCTTGGCGCCGGTACCGGTGGCGTCCCGCGCCTGCTGGATCTTGGCGTCCAGAGTCGCCGCAGCGCCGAGAACGCCAGTCTCGACCAGCGCCAGAAACGCATGGAAGTTGGCGACCGGCACCCAGGCGGTGGTGACGGTACCGGCCGCCTGGCTGGCGGGGTCGATGGTGGCGAGAATCGACAGCGTTTCGCTGCCCTTGAGGTTGGGGTACATGGATGTCTCCTATGGAAAAATGCTTCCTGCCCGCGCCTATCGCGCGGCGAGCTGGATGTAGGGTGAGAGCGCGTTGGCTCCCTTGGCCGGGGCGATCGGGTTCTGGATCTTCGATTGGCCGTCCATGCGGAAGGTGGTGCGAAAGGCGGTCAGATCGGCGTCGAAGTAGAGATGCATCGACGTCGCGGTCTGCATGCCGCCGGCCTTGGTGATGGTCTGGTAGTAGGAGAGGTCGACCAGCAGCACGTCGCCCTGTGACGAGAAGGTGTTGGCGTGTTGCGAGACAAACACCGGGCGACCGAGCAGCGTGCCGTAGGGCGAGAGCTGGATGCCGCCGACCGATTGCCCGACCGGCAGGTAGATCGGGTAGTTGCCGAGAGTCAGGGTGAACAGCGCCGGCAGTACATCGTTGTTCACGATCCACACCGCGTTGGTGAATGATCCCGGCGGCAGGCGGGCGATCATCTTGGCGAGGTTCTGCGTCAGCAGGGTTTGCGTCGCCTGACCGGACTCCTTGGCCACCGTGACGATGGCGCCGCCGTTCATGCAGCCGAGCGGGATTCCGTTGCCGGCGCCGAAGAGGATCGACTCGTTGGCTTTCCAGCGGATCGAGACGGCCACCTTCTCCGGCAGGTAGCTGGTCAACGCGTTGGCGTCGTCGAGCAACTCGTCGGTGGTCGGGACCAGCGCCATCAGTTTCTTCAGGCGCAGGGTGGCCAGGCCCAGCACCGGCTTGGTGGGGGTGCCCGAGGATGCCTCTCCCTGCCAGTACGCCCGGATACCGTTGGTGCCCCAGGGCGTGGTCTCGTCCTTCGGAAACGCCATGCTGTTGCCGCTGATCTCGACGTTGTCGGTGAGCGGCAGCAGCGAGTCCTCGCCCAGCGACAGCCTGAAGATCTCCTGCGAGAACTGCGGCGGCACCAGAAAGCCGCCATCCTGGCCGACGGCCTCGTTGCCGTAGTTGCTCGGTGCGGCGGCGCCGATGCCGCCGAGCAGCAGGCGGGCGTCGATCGACTGGCCGGGCTTGTCGGCCTGGTACACCGCTTGCATGAATTCGCCGACGGAGCCGAAGCCGCGCCGGGGATCGGCTTCGCGGTTGTCGGTGACGATCGGGCCGATGACGTGGTCGACACCGATGCGTGCTTCGTCGGCGATCAGGGCGGCTTCGCGATCGATGGCGGCCGAGGCGGCGTCGATGCGCGCGCGCAGGGCGTCGAAGGCGGTCACTTCGTCGTCGGTCAGGTCGCGGCTTTCCGAAGCGGCGAGGTCGGTCAGACCGCGGGCCTCTTTGACCAGGGTGGTCTTGCGAGCCTGAAGCTCGCGCAGTTGCTTGCTCATGTGGTTCTCCAAAGCAAAAACCCGCACGAGGCGGGTTCGATGGACGTAAAAAAACCGCCGGGAGGCGGTTTGGGTGGGGGGACGACCGACGGGTCGTTTCAGGGCGGGGCGAGGGTCAGGGGAGCGGCGCCGGAAGACATAGCAGTGAGCGGAGCAAACATTCAACGAGGAAGTTCAAGCGGCACCTGCAGCGTTGTGCGGTCAGCCCCATGGGGTAGAGAAGGTCAGCGGAGAATCTGGGCACTCCGACGACGGCTCCCAATCCCGAAGGCTAGTGCGCCGATGGCCAGCAAAGCATTGGTGGAAGGCTCAGAAACCGCACCGTTGACTTCAACTCGCAGATTGTCTAGCCCCCAGCCCTCATCAAACACGCCCTGCAACCCGTTCATGGAAAACGACATTGCTACGGCAGACCCAGCATCTGGGATCGTGAAGGTGACGGGGAAAAAGACTCCCTCGCCAGAACCAGTATAGGTGCCTCCCGTATATGTGGCGTTATCCGAAGGCGTCCCTCCGGTTTCGAGAAAGTTCGGAAAGGCTTGGGTTGGCCCGCCAAAGGTCGTAGTCCTCGTGAATGTGCCTAGGTTGAACACGAAGTAATCCGGCCCGCAGCAGTTGAAGCCACCATCCATGCTTCTCATTATGTAGGCGTCAAACGAAACAGTAATCGCCGAGTGAGCCGGTAAGCCGGTGAGGCTCAACGTAACTTGGTTATTGCCAAGGCCACCGTTTGCCAATGCGTCGTTCAGCCCGAGGAACTTGCTCGCGGGACTTGTATCAGCATCGAGACCAAGTGTACCACTACCGGATGTTAGGGCTAACTCCGGTCCAATGGCAGACTCAAAGTCATTGAAATACACCACTGTAGCGTTCGCTGCCCCTTGAACAGCAAGGAACATGGCTGCCGCTGGGATAACCACGTGTCTTAGTTTCATCTGCTTTCCCCTCTAAGAGCCCCGCGAAAAGGGTTGGACATTTGCCGGGGCACCAAACGCCTCTAAGCCAACTTCCTGCCCATCGAACGACGCCGATAAAAAAAGCAATATTTATGCCATTGTTTTGTCTTTTTCATAAAAACAGATACTTAGGCGTAGAGTGGAGTGGAGTGGAGTGGACAAGTGTAAAATTTCTCGACACCACGTCAAGGGTTCTCAACCATTCGAGTGGCTAGAAAATGTCACCTTGCCGGGATGAGACCGTCGTCCGATAAGACTGTCATTCAAAAAGGCATCGGCATCAGGCTGATCCGCTCCTTGATAGCCCTGTGACCGGTTCGGGAGGAGTCTTGCGGAGTGTTTGGACATTGGTGCGAACTCTGACTGTAAAATTTGTCGACAGCCGATCTTACGTTCCGTGTGCAATACGGCGCTGCCTTGCTTGAAAACCGGAACCAAGACCTCACACTCGTAGATGATCCGAAGGGCTGATCTCTCGACGCATTGGAGGGCTCTTACTGCCCCGCCGGAGAGGGTCACTTCGGCCAATCGACGCTGACACGCATTAGCAATGCAGTGCAACAGGGCACGAATCACCGCCCCCACGTCACAGAATCTCAATCGCCCGTTGCGCGTAGGAGAGCCGCGACGCCCGCGGTTTGGCAATGGACCTCGCATCCCGCCGCATCTTCCTGACGACCTCGTCGAAGGTCGCCACGCCATCGATCATGCCTTGCGCCTGCGCAGCTTCGCCGCCGAGCACACGACCCTGACCCATGCCCTCGCGCACCTGCGCGATCGGCACCCCCGCGCCCGCGCGCCACCGCCCTGGTGAAGCTGGCGTAGTAATCATCCACACGCGACTGCATGAACCCCTGCGCATCCTCATCGAGCGGTACATACGGATTTCCCTCGACCTTGTACTTGCCGGCCGAGATCAGCGTCGGCTTGACGCCCTTGGTGACAAACGCCTGCGAGTAGTCGAAGTGCGCCTGCCAGACACCGATCGAGCCCACCTCGCCGCCCGGCGTGACGTATAGCTCCGCCGCCGAGCAGCCGATCCAGTAGGCCGCACTCGCTGCCAGGCTGTTGGCGGTCGCCACCACGGGCTTCTGTGCCCGGGCGCTGACGATCTCGTCGGCGAGTTCGGACACCCCGTAGACACTGCCACCCGGACTATCAATGTCGATCAGGATCTGGCTGACCGAATCATCGGCCAGCGCCTGGCGCAGGCCAGACGCAAACTGCTGCGTGCTCACGCTCCCCGGCCCGGAGACATCGTCGACCATGTTGCCGCGCTGGGTGACGACGCCGTACAAGGGCAGGACAGCAATCCCGCCACTGGACACCGCAGTGGCCACCTGCCGGCGTGCCTCCCGCACGTTGCGGTCAGCGGCGATCGATGCCAGGACGTCCTCACCAGCCGGAACGTCCAGCGACCAACGCGCGAGCACAGCCGCGACCGCATTCAATCGTTCGGGCATCAAGGCCCAGGGGGTGGCCAGAAATTCAGCAATCAGCAAGTGGTGGTTCATCGTGTCATCCCCATCGTCATTCGCTCTGTGCGTCTTCATCGTCTTGCGGTCCAGTCACATCCTGCGCAGGCCGCTGGTCCTGCCCGGCATCGCCTTCCAGACCCTCCGCCGAACCTTCCTCGACCATGTTGAGTGGCCGCAGTGGCTCGTCCAGCCCGTCCAACGGATTGAGGTTCTCGGCGATCCTCGCCTCGTTACGGGTCAGCCAGCCGTTCTGAATTCCGCTCTGGTAGTACGACGACCGGCTGGCGGCATCGCCGCGCATCAGATTTGCAAAGTCGAACTCGACCTCCAGATCGTCGCCGTCGAGCAGCAACTC
The DNA here is from genome assembly GCF_012939955.1 of Candidatus Accumulibacter phosphatis. Taxonomy (GTDB): domain Bacteria; phylum Pseudomonadota; class Gammaproteobacteria; order Burkholderiales; family Rhodocyclaceae; genus Accumulibacter; species Accumulibacter delftensis. The sequence continues at coordinate 95,152 of NZ_SPMY01000033.1, read as the reverse complement.
GGACTCGATGCTCGCTTCCCACCGTTCCGCCCACGGCGTCATCGTGTGCATCACGAATTCCAGGCTCTGCTGCTCGATGTTCGAGAAGGTCGCGCGATCGAGATCCGCGATCATGTGCGGCGGCACCCGGAACAGCCGCGCGATGTCGGTGATCTGGAACTTGCGGAGTTCGAGAAATTGCGCGTCCCGGTTGGTCACGCCCACCTCGTGGAACTTCATGCCGTTTTCCAGCACCAGCACCTTGCCGCGGTTGGCCCCGGACTGCGCCGCCTGGTACGACTCCCGAAACACCTTCTTGGCCTCGCTGTCCTTGAACGACCCCGGAAACTCGATCCAGCCGCCGGTCGGCTTGGCGTCGTTGGCGAAGAAGCGCGCGCCGTAGTCCTGCGCAGCCAGCGCCATGCCCAGACTCTCGCGCGCCAGCTCGATCGGGCTCATGCCCATCAGACCATCGGACGACAGACCACGCAGATGCCAGATTTCCCCGCGCGGCAGTATGGCCTCTACGCCGAGCCGATCGGTCACCCGGTAGCGGTAATCACCGGACGGCATCAATTCCATCCTGATCCGGTCCGGGTGGATCGGCATCAGTTCGACGATCTCGCCGCGGCGGTTGGCCACGATCCGGTTGTAGGCGTTGCCCCTCAATGCCAGATGGCCCTGCAACATCTCGCGCCACTCGTACGGGTTCTGGTAGCGGTTCGGACGCTTGGCTAGCACGGTGTACAGCCAGTGATCCGTCACCCGGTCCTTGCCGCCATCGGCGCGTTGCCGGTAGAGCACGAACGGTAGGGACGCCATCGTCTCGGCCAGGATGCGCACGCTGGCGTACACCGCCGCCACGCGCATGGCGTTGTCCGCCGATACCCGCATGCCGCTGGAGCTTCGCATCGTGACCGGCTCGAACCAGAAGTCACCTCCGGACGAGCGGTCGTCACTCGAGGCCATCCAGCGCGAGAGAAAGCTGAACATCCCCATCAGAGCATCACCAGTTCGTAGTCGGCACCGAGCACCACCTGGGTGCCGGGCGTGATCGCCCGCGACAGTGCCATGATCAGCGCGACGATGCCGTCGATCTTGTTCTCCGGGCGCTCCTTGCGCGGATAGATGTTGTCCTTCGCGTCCAGGTGCGCCACGACGTTGCTCACCATTCACCCCAGTACCGGATCCCCGTCGTGGATCAGTTTTCGTTGCAGGACCAGCGCCTCCAATGTCTTCATCGGTTCCGAGAAATTGAGCACCGTCGGTCGTACCTCGATCATCGGCAGTCCCTCGGCCAGCATCCGGGTCGACAACTGCGTTGCCTGGAACGGGTCGAAGGCCACCGCCTGGATGGCAAAGCGCGAGGCAAAATCGACCAGGTCAGCTTCGATCCAGGAGAAATCGATCACGTTGCCCGGCGTCACCGTCAGCCGCCCGCTGCCCATCCAGCCGGGGTACTGGCTGTTGCCGGTGGCGTGCACCGTGTCTTCGGGCAGGTAGTAGCGACCGAACACCGCAAAGCCGCCGTCGATTTCCGCATGCGCGAAGACCAGCAGCAAGGCGGCGATGTCGGTCTTGCTGGCGAGATCAAGTCCGATCCAGCACGGCTGTCCCGCATAGGATTCGATATCGAGCCCCTGGTCGGCGCAGCGATCCCAGGAGCGCATGTCCATCCACGCGGTGTCCGCGTTGACCCACTCGTTCAGGTGCTTGGTCTTGAAGTTGTTCACCGCGCTCGGCATCTGCATCGCCTTGGCCTGCAGCGGCGCCAGCACTTCCGGACGCACCGAAATGCCCCAGTTGGGGTTGGCCTTGATCAGTGACTCTTCGAGCGTCCAGTCGTCCCCGTCATCGAGCCCATAGACCACAGCAAACTGGCTGTCGTCCGCGAACACGCCGTCGAGCAGGCGGGTGACGAAGGTCCGGATCTCGTAGCAGATCCCCGAGCGGTTGCTGCCGGCGGTGGTGATCACCCACAAGAGCGAGTTGTCGCGCTTGCCGGTGCCGGTCTCGACCACGTCGTAGACGGTGCGGGTCTTGTGCGCGTGCAGTTCATCGATGCAGCCGAAGTGAATGTTCAGCCCGTCGAGTGTCGATCCTTCGGCAGAGAGCGCCTCGAACTTCGAGCCTCTGGCCAGCACGTGCAGGTTGTGCGCACCGACGCCGACGCCGAAGCGGGACCGGAACCCGGCCGACTGGCGGGCCATGGTCTGTGCGTCGCCGAAGACGATGCGCGCCTGGTCGCGAGTGGTGGCCAGCGAATAGACCTCGGCGCCGCCTTCACCATCGGCCGCCAGCATGTACAGGGCCAGGGCGGAGGAAAGTGTCGATTTCGCATTGCCGCGCGGCACTTCGATATAGGCGCGGCGAAAGCGCCGCTTGCCGTCAGGCTTCACCCAGCCGAAGACGGTGGTCAGGATGAACACCTGCCAGGGCTCCAGCCGGATCGGCTGTCCTGCCAGTGGCCCCTTGACGTGCGGCAGGCGCTCGATGAAGGCGCACAGGTGTTGTCGGCAGGCCGGAAACTGCGCCCCAGCTTGTCGGTCAGCGTCGGGTTGAAGCGGTAGGGACTGTCCCTGCCCGTGAAGCGCGCGAGATCGTCGAGTTGCCGCTGGCAGGCCTCGCGCACCCACTTGCCGGTGAGAACCCTGCCGGTGACGACAGCCTTGGCGTACTGGCGGGCGATCGTCGTGTAACTGCGGTTGGCCGTCATCCGGCAATCTCCGACCACGGATCCGACTCGGTCGTCGATTCCGCCGGCAGCGAGATGCGTGAGCGCGCCGCCGGAGTGAATCCCATCTCGGCCTCGTAGCCCTTCATCTCCAGCGCCAGATCCCGGATCACGTCCATCAGGGGCGAGCGCCGCAGGATGCCGCTGGGCGTTTTGATCATCATCCCCGAGACACCGGCCTTGTTGATCTTGGAGAGCGCCTCGCGGTACATCCCGGAGCAGTTCGCCCAGCGCTCCAGCACCGCCCCGTCGAGCGCCGACAGCAAACCGGGTGGCGAATTGGCCACCGCGTAGTTCCACGCTTCCTTGGCGCTGTCCGACATGTACTCGGGCGGGGTGCACAAGGCCGTCGTCGGTTTCGGTTCGCGCACGTTGCTGCGGCACTTCTGCAGCGTCCCCTTGATCTCTTTCACGACCACGGGCAGGGGCTTACGTCCGGGAGCGGCCATACGAAATCACCCCGCGAAATGGCCCTTTCGCACCGATTTCGGCCGGAAACGAGCCGGATTTGGCACCTCTCGATTTGCCAAAAACCCCAATGAAATCAATGCTCAAGCGCCATTTTCCGCCAAAAAAAAAGTTTTCTAATTTGCACGCACAAAAAATTGACCACGCGCACGCATCCAGCATATGCCATTGTAGAGAACCTAGGCCCCTAGGGGCCTGTAGCCGAGTCATTTCGCGAAGCTGGACTTCCATATCTACACAATTGGCATTTTTCATTCATGCTGAACGTATAATGTGATGATGAGCGAATGATCTGGCCTTGCTTCGTGCGTGCGCAGCCGGACATCGAGTGGCCATCGACCGACGCTGACACGCTCAGCAGTCTCGGTCCGCTTGGCGACGCCGGTTCGGGTTGCCAAAGCCGCCGTCGTGCCTCGCCGTGACTCTGGCGTGGCAGCGACTGCAGAGCGACTGCAGATTCGATCGGTCGTTATTGTGGCTATCGCCATCGATGTGATCGACGACGCTGGCGGCGCACAAGACACCGAGCCGCAGGCACTCCTGACATAGCGGTGCCTCACGCAGAAGCCGAGCGCGCAGGCCTCGCCACGCGGCGCTGTTTGTGGGCAGGGCACGTTTCTCTTGTCGCTTCCTCTTCCCCGTATTGCTGTCCCACTGCCGGTGATCGGCACGGTGCGCGTCGCAATAGCCGGGTGTGGTCAGCACCGCACCGCAACCCGGGTGTCGGCAGGGAGTCGGGGCACGCAAGGGCATTCGCGTCTTTCTGGTTGGCAGGACTTGGCTTCGTGATTGAACAGCGCGTTCATGTGCTCGTCATCAACCCCGATCAAGGAGATCGCCATGACCCGCACCGCACTCACCGACACCCAGCGCCTGGTCCTCGAACAGGCTGCCGAGCAAACCGATGGCCGTGTCAATTGGTTCCCCGACAACGTCAAGGGCGGCGCCCGCAAGAAGGTGATCGAGGGCCTCTGCAACAAAGCCCTCATCACCGGCAGCGACGCTGACTGGTTCATCTCGCCGGTTGGCTACGACGCACTGGAACGTACCCCGCCGGCACTGCCGACCACGCATCCCGACCCGGAGGTGGAAGCTGCCCTGGGCGCCACGGAGGCGCAATGGGTGGCCGAGAAGCAAGCGACGACGGCGAAGCCCCGCACCCGCGAGAACAGCAAGCAGGCAGCGGTGATCGCCCTGCTCAAGCGGCCCGAGGGCGCGACAATTGCGCAAATTTGCGCATCCACCGGCTGGCAGTCGCACACCGTGCGAGGCGCGTTTGCCGGCGCGTTCAAGAAGAAACTCGGGCTGACCATCACCTCGGAGAAGCCCGCTGGTGGTGAGCGTATCTACCACATCGGGTAGTTACCCAAGGGGTGGTCGGACAGATCCAGCCACCCCCGAAATGATTGAGAACGCGCTTGCCTTCTCAATCGAACAGAGCGTTCATACGGGTGTCGCAACCAACTACCCCGAGGAGCATGCCATGACCGCCAAGACCACCCGCCAGACCAACGTGACCGATACCAACGGTCGCAGCCGCGGCGTGATGAGCATCCAGATCGAGTTCAGCACGTTGGCGCCGAGCATCATCATCCACGATGGCAAGACTTTCTGTGCCACCGGCAAAGAGGGCGTTAACACGAAAACAGGCAGCGCGGTGGTCGAAGCAGCAAGCGACGACGACCGGGCGCGCATCTGGATTGCACGCGATGCAACGTCCATTTGGGAAGACTGAAAGCGTTGCCAAAATGATTGAGAAAGCACTTGGCTTGTGTTCGTGGTAGAGCAATCATGTCTCTGTCATCAACGCAAACGGGAGAAACACCATGACCACCAACGAGACCCTCCGCAAGCACAGCAACTTTAACAGCGACGACTACGCCTACCTCGCCGCCAAAGGCTGGACCGACGCCGAGATCCTTGAGCGTTGGGACGACGAAGCCAAAAGCGGAAAAGGCCCCTGCTTCTGGACGGGGCCCGCACGCAGCAAGCTGACCGCCGTTACGGGCCGCAGGTAGACAGCCAAACACAACCAGGAGAGACGCCATGACCACCGCCAACACCATCGCCAACCCGATCCCCGCCACCGACAACGAAGCCTGGGGCTTCTACGGCGGCATGCAGGACAACGCCGAAGTCGCATGGCTTTTGGCCATGACCGCAATCTCCAACGCCACCGGCGAGCCTCTCGAATCGGTCAGGCTCTTTCTCGACAGCCGCCACGGACGACACTTTTCTGATGATGTCCGCAACCAGATGCTGGTCGGCAAGCACGTCGAGCAGGCGATTGACGCCGCCATCACGCAATGGATGGGCTGGACGATCAACCGCCGGACCAGCAAAGACTCCGGCATCCCGCAAGGCTTGCCGTACCTGACGGGGTTTGTGATTCACTGCGCGATCTCCGAGGAAGCACTCTCGGCCTGACCGACCAGGGCATCGAACGCCACGCCATCCGACTCCCGGGTGGCGTTGTTGTTGGTGTAGTCCTGCCAGCGGCGAACGATGGTATCGACGTACTTCGGGTCCAGCTCCATCAACCTCGCGGCCCGGCCCGACTTCTCGGCGGCGATCAACGTGGTACCGGAGCCGCCGAAGCAATCGAGCACCAAGTCACCCGGCCGGCTCGAATTGCGGATCGCGCGTTCGACCAGTTCCACCGGCTTCATTGTGTTATGAGACATGCCGATGCGCGTTTCAAACGTAGGGCTGCCCTCCACCGACAAGTTCCACACCAACCCTGAGTAGTTTATTTTCTCGGTGCTGCTTACGCTTCGCAGAGCGAAGCTGCACGATTTTTTTTGACGTGGCACGGTCGGCAGCCCCATCCATACGGCGCTCCTCCTGCGCTGATATACCAGTGCTCTGGGGAAACAGGTTTGAGCGATCCGCAAGCGCTGCAGGGCTTCCACCAAACACCATCTCGGAGTTCACAACCGGAGTGAATCCGCTTGTGCTCAAGGTGGGTGACAAGTTGCAGGTTTGAAATGTGATTATTTTGCTTATTGTGGTCGACGTGATGGACGCAAAACCCGTCTGGGATGACACCAAAGTCTCGTTCCCACACGACGTCGTGTTCCATTCGTAGCCGATCACCGTACCATTTTCTGATATAGCCTTTGCTGGTGAGCATATCTCGTCTCCCTCAATGATTTGAGAAGCCTCGATCCAGGCCAAACTGCCATCACGCAAAACGAGAAATGGGTGGTTGCCGGTGGCATCAACTGCGCGCTCCACGCCTGAAACAGTCAGTCGGAAAACAGGTTTTTCGATAGCGTGGGACGACACCAGTTCGACGGAGTGGAACTTCCCGTCCGCCGCAAGGACGCTGTCACCGGCAACCAACGATTCGATAATTCGCCAACCGTTGTCCGTCAACACCTCTGTGCCAGGGCACAGGCAAGGGTGCAGATCGTTCTTCACTGGCTTCTTGATCTGCCACACGTCGCCCTGATCACGGTCGCCGCACCAGTGGCGTTTGCCGCCCTCGGGCCAACCGTAGAGCATCGGCTCGTACTGGCGCTGGTAGTCGGCGCGGCCCAGGGTGAAGGTGTTCTTCGCCCAGATGATGAACGTCGACCAGTGGCCGCCGGCGGCGCGGAAGGCGGACTGCAGCACGTCGAGTTCGCTGGAGGACATCGCGATGTAGACCGCGCCATCGCAGCGCGCCAGCGCCGGGGTGAGGGCCCCCACCAGGAAATCGTGGAACCCGTCACCCAGGTTGTCGTTGATGATCGCGCGATTCTTGCCGCGCACTTTGTCCTTCGCGCTGTTGGCGTAGTTCACGTTGTACGGCGGGTCTTGCCAGAGCATCGACACGTGATCGGTGCCGAGAAGCGCCGGGTAGCTGCCTTCTTGCGTGGCATCCCCGCACAGCAGCCGGTGCTTGCCGAGCACCCACACATCACCCAGTCGCGACACCGGTGTTTCCGGTAGGTCCGGAACAGCGTCGTCGTCTGTCTCGCCTTCGGTGCTGGTCTCCTCGCCGGCCATGATCTCCAGCAACTGGTCGGCATCGAAGCCGGTCAGCGCTAGGTCGAACTCGTCGAGTTTCAGCTCATCGAGTTCGAGGCGCAGCAGATCGTCGTCCCACTCGGCCCAGGTCGCCGAGCGGTTGGCCAGCAGACGAAAGGCCTTGATCTGCGTCGGCGTCAGGTCGTCGGCGAGGATCACCGGCACCGTGTCGAGCCCGAGCTTGCGCGCCGCCTTCAGGCGCAGGTGACCATCGACCAGGCGCCCATCGGACTGGGCGACACAGGGGATCCGAAAGCCGAACTCCTGGATGGCGGCGGCCATCTGGTCGACGGCATGATCGTTCTTGCGCGGGTTGCGCGCGTACTCGATCAGTCGGTCGATCGGCCACTGCTCAACGGTCAGCATCGTCGCTCCCCAGGCGCTCGTCGGCGACCTCGTCAAACGTCTGGCCGGTGGCCACGAGCGTCACCGGCACGCCGGCAAAATTCTGCTGGAAGCGCTTGATCGCCACATCGACGTACTCGGGGGCAATCTCGACCGAGCGGGCGATGCGGCCGGTACGCTGCGCCGCGAGCATCGTCGTACCCGAACCGCAGAAGGGCTCGAAGACGAGGTCGCCGGTGTCGGAGTAGGCCTCGAGGATGAACTCCGGCAAGGCGATCGGGAAGACGGCGGGGTGGTCGATGTCCTGCCCGATCTTGCCCTTGTGGCGCATGACCCGAATCACCGAGTCGGGAATCCGGTTCTCCTGCGTGGGTTGGCCCGCTGCCGTCCAGCCGCCGACCTCGCCATTCCTGCTGCGCATTGCGGTGGAGGATCCGTCGGCACGCAGGTGTGAGTCCTGGCCGGCGTGTTTGCAGGGCACGATCTTGTTCGGCTTGCGGCTCTGGTGGTTGAAGTGGAAGACGAACTCGAAGCTCGGGGCGAAACGTCCAGCCCAGTCGCCGGGCATCCCCGGCCCCTGGTCCCAGACGTACCACGCGAACCGCCGCCAGCCCTCGGTACGCATCCACGCCAGCCAGCCGTCCCAGTACGGGATCACTTCGTTGTCGCGGTGGATCAGGCCGAGGTTGACGAGCACCTGGCCGTCGTCGGTCATCGGGAGATCTACGAAGACGCCGCGCATCAATCCGTCCCAATCGGTGATGCCGCCGCTGGTGTAGTCGCGCTGGTTGCCATAGGGCGGCGAGGTGAAGCAGAGCCGTGCCTGCTCGCCGGCCATTAGCGTCGTGATCACAGCAGAGTCAGCGGCGTCACCGCAGATCAGGCGATGCTGACCCAAGGCCCACACGTCGCCGGGACGAGATACGGGATTGGCCGGAACCTCGGGCACATCGTCGGCGGCATCGGGCGGGTTGCCATCGCCCGGCTGCTCTGCGTCGGTGTGACTGTCAGCCAGCAAGGCCTCGATCTCGTCGGCGTCGAATCCGGTCAACGAGAGATCGAAGTCGGCCAGCTTCAGGTCTTCGAGTTCCAGCGCCAGCATCGCGTCGTCCCAGCCGGCATCCAGCGCCATGCGGTTGTCCGCGATGAGATAGGCGCGCTTCTGGGTTGGCGTGAGGTGGGCCAGTTCGATGACCGGCACATCGTCCAGATTTAGCTTGCGCGCCGCGGCGAGTCGGCCGTGACCGGCGACGATGCCGTTGTCGCCATCGACCAGGATCGGGTTGGTCCACCCGTACTCGACGATGCTGGCGGCGATCTTGGCCACCTGCTCGGCGTTGTGGGTACGCGGATTCCGGGCGCAAGGAATCAGCGTCTCGACCTTGCGGTACTCGACGTTGAGCATGGTGTTCGGGAGTTCCAGGAGGGTGCGGCGCTGAAAGCAAAAACCCGCCACAGGGGCGGGTCAAGTCGAGCCAGAATGCAAAAACGCCTGCGGCGAGGAGGATCGGCAGGCGCTTTTGTTTGAGGCTGACGAAATGCTAGGCCTTCGATGTTCACCGGTCAAGGGGTTTGCTCCCGGCCTCACGTAAATACCCGTAATGCATAGCAAGCATGGCGAGCGCCGCGACCAGGATCCCGCGCGCCTCGGGCTGTGACAGCGGCCGACCGTTCCAGCCTTGTTGCGCCGACCACTCCTTGACGCTTTGCCCGAGCCCGGCGACGTGCCATACCGCCGAGCCGCCCGGACTGCCGATACCGCCCACGGCGTCGAGCGCCTGGCCGATACGCTTGAGGGCAAAGGCGGTGCGCTCGGTCATGCTGTCGCACCACTGCCCACCGCGAATGCGGTCGAGCGCCAGCGCGCGCGGTCCGTCCAGTTGAGCCCGCGCGAACGTGGCCGAGAATTCCTGCCCGGCGTCGTGCATCGGTGGCGTGATGGTGCCGTTCTTCAGCATCAGCCTGAGCGAATCGATGGTACGGAAGTGCTCGTTGCCCTGGTGCTCACCGGATGCCTCGCGCACCCACTCGACCTGACGACCGCCGGCCAGGGGGCGCACCGGACCGTACGGAGTGGGTTTCGTCTTGGCGCTCATCGCGAGTTCTCCCCACGGCGATCGGCAGTCTTCTGCCGACGTCCGTAGAGCCGGCTGCCGATCGCCTCGAGAAGCGTGCGCTCCCAGCTGTCGGTGACCGATTCGAGTGGTACCGCGAGGACGCCCTGCTTGTGCCAGGCGGCGGCACGCATCGCCCGCAGCTCGTCTTCGGTCGCTGGCGCCACCGGCACCAGGCGCCCGAGGGTGCAGGTCAGTCGGCTCATCGCGCGCCCCCTTTCAGCGCCCATTGCAGAAGCGCCAGCGCGTCCGCTTCGTTGTCGTCGGCGGGATAAAAACCCTTGGCGCGCATCGCGGCGATTACCTCGTCCTTGCCGGCGTTGCCGCGTCCGGTCGCGTGCTTCTTGATCGTGCCGACCGGCACGCCCTGGTAGGGCACTTGGTGGTGCTCGCACCACGCGGTCAGTTGCCCGAGGAAGGCGCCGTAGGTGTGGGCCGCAGCCGTGCCTCGGTGCGCGCGCACTTCCTCGAACACAACGGCAGTCAGCGGACCGGCCTTGGCGTGCAATTCGTCGAGCCACGCGGCGAAGCGCAGCAGCGGCATGCCGCCGCCCTCGAAGCGGCCCGCTTTGAAGGTCTCGGTACCCGAGGTGATGGGACCGCGTGGATAGGCCAGCGCCCAGCCAGTGTGCTGGCCGAGATCAAGGGCGAGCTTCGCACCAGGGAGGGCGGCGACAGAGGCCGCTGGCTGCGTCGTGGGATGGTGGGACATGTGCAAATCCTCCAAAAGGCTAGTGGCGGCCTGGAGGAGCGTGCACGCGACCGGGTCAGGGTCTTCGGCGCTCCCTCATGCCCGATCGGGATCGGGTACGGGTCAGAGCAAGAACGGGACTACGGCAATAACTTCAATAATTCATTCATTCAAGGGGAGTGTCCCTGGAGAGAGAGCTAGATCTATAAATACTTCAATATTTAATTCATTCAATATACATCCTGTTTTTTTTTCTCTCCTTCTCTCTCGGGATCGCGCGCGAGGGCAGATCTAGGTATACAGGGTATCTAAGGCTTGAAGTTATGAAGTTTTGAAGTTGTTCCTCGCGACCTTCACAACCCACTGTTTTCAAGTGCTTTTATCAAGTTCATCGGGCGCCGTGGTCCTTGAATCATTTCAATCTCGATCATCTGTGCGTCCAGTAGCGTCTTCAGCACGCCGTCTCGCTGACGCGCATCCATGAACTGCGTGCGGCGCGTGAACTCGCTCTTGGCCATCCCAACCGGTCCGGACGCTTGAAGTATTTGCAGCGCGCGCTTGTGATTCGACTCAATGACGTTCTCCGAAACGCGCATCGACGCTTCGCGAATCGTCTGTCCGGCGCAGTGCCGTGCGATCAGGATGCCCCACTCGGCGTCGTCGCCGGTGATCTCCGGATCCACGGCATCGCGCGACACCGCGCGGATCAGCGCCAGCTTGGTGGCGTTCTCCTCGATGCGCGCCAGGATTGATGCGAAGCCGGTGCCGTGCGCGGCGCGCAGCTCGTTCAGCAAGTCGTGGTCGAGCGCCTGGAAGACGCCCTTGGCCTGGGCATTGGTCGGTACGGTTCGAGGAAGGGGGGATACCTCGTCGACCGCACCCACGTCGGCCAGGTTGCCATTGAGCTTGCCACCGCCTTGATGGATCAACCGCAGGCGATCGATCAATTCCTGCGGCGGATCGATGAGGCCAAAGTCTTCGTTGCTGTCCGGAAAGTCCTCCTCGCTCTGAAGAATCAGGAACCGCGCCAACGAGCCATCGGCGATGTTGGTCGCCTGAAGCGCCTGCCAGAAGTGTAGCGGTGTCGTCGTGCCGTAAATGCACACGCAGGGTTGATGGGTCGCCCGATGCGCCGCCTCGGCCTGGCTGTGCGCATACTCCACACCGAAATACGTGGTGCCTGAGGTCGTGTACAGCTCAGTCAACAAATCGAGCACCTCGCACAGATAGCGCGGCGAACGCTTGCGATCGGCGGCGGCTGACAGGAACATGCCGAACTCGTCCAACTGGAAGAGAATGGCTGGCTGGCGGCGAAGCCCGGCCAGGAGGCCCGCGCCCGAGGCGATCTTGTTGCCCCCCAGGTACTGCAGCAGCCCGGCCCGGCTCAACAGTTCAATGATCACCACGCGGCTGTGGTTCTTGCCCGCACCACTCTCGGCGATTCCGACCACATAGAGGTTCGAGCGAATATTGCTCTGCGTGCGGTACTTCCGCCCCATCAAGGCTCCGACGGCGGTCAGCGAGGCGCCCAATGCGAGCACCGGTTGCGGTCGCTTGGCACTGCTCGTCATCAGTTGAATCAGGTCGGCGAGTACTCCGCCGACCTGATTCCAGCCGGCAGGCATGGGTGGCGCCTTGGGCGGGTTCGTCTGCGCGGCGTTCGTTGACGCGCTCGCAGTGATCGGCGTCGATCTTCCCAGGGACTGCAGCATCGCCTTCGCCGGATGCTCCCCGTTCAGCGCCAGCGTTCCGTTGAGAGGTAGCGTCGCGGCAGGCTCCCAGCCTGCTTCCAGCGCCAGTTTGTAGAGCGTGCCCGCCCCGATGCGGCTCGGCTTCATGCCTTTCCAGGCTTTCACGGTCGTCTCAGGAACATCCTTCGCGGCCCGCCCCGACCAGCTCTCGAACAGCGGCCAGCCGTCATCACCGAGCGCGCCCTTGATGGCCAGCCCTATGCGCACCCAACTGTCGTAGTCGAGGTCATCGTTCGCGATGAAGCGCAGCGCCTCGGTCACCGCCTCGAGCGTGCCGCGCTGTTCCCCAACCCCGCCAGCGGCTGTTTCAGCGCCTTGAAGGTGCGGCAGCCGCGCCGGCCGCAGTTCAGGCGGCACCAGCGCGATCGCTGCCGTGGCAAAAGCGTGCGCCTGCGCCTCGGTGATCGCCGGCAGATCGTCGATGGCGATCTCGGCCAGCGTGTCCAGCGGCCAGTCGTAGGGTTGCCCGGTTTCTGGATGGATGCCGTAAGCGACGAACTGCTGGCCCAGGCCCAGCACGTCGATCGGCGGCAACTTGAACCCCTTGAAGGGCTGTTCGGCGCGATAGACCAGCAGGCGTTTGGGCGCACGCCCAATCCGCAAGGCCGGCGTGTCGCCCAGCATCTCGCGGGCCAGGACCTCGATGCGCTTGGCCAACCGGGGATCGCTGAGTACATCAATATCGATACCGATCACTCGTCCCGCAGCGACGCCGATGCCGGCATCCGGCCAGTCGCCCCAGACGTCAATCTCGTGCTCGGTGGTGTCGCGCGTGCAATGGCGACTCCACGCCGGGTAGTCGTGCCAAGTCCCTCGGCGAAACACGCCCGGCTTCTTGGTACCGGGCTGAATCGGCAAGATCGGAAACCCGCCGTCGACGAGTTTGGCGCCCAACTGCGCCATGAAACTGGAAGCGGTCATGCTCCCCTCCTCAAAACGGCGGGTCTTGGGTGTAGGCGTCCCGCAGGTGATCCTGGAAAGCGGTGACCACGACGTCGATCAGCGTCGACCATTCGTGCTCCGACCACTGGGCCAGATTGGTGCGGCCGAGCGATTCGACGTACTCGCCGCCCAAGGCGCTGGCCTGACGCAGTGCGGCTTCTTCATGTTCATTGGGGTCGATCATTCCTTTGAGCCTCCCGATAATGTCCAGACACCGCATCGAACAAGCCCACAGATCGGGGCCGCTCTGGCGGGTCAGACGGGGTGAGTAACCAAAGCCGCGGTATTCGCGGCGGCAGATGTCGCAGAGCATCAGAAGCGCGCCGCCACGACTTCCGTGTAGCGCCCGCTCGGGCGGACCGCGATCTCGGCTGGTTGCCGCAAAGCCGGCGCGTGTTGGAGCGCTTCGTCGACGCTTTTTGGTAAGGCCGTACCGGGCGCGCGCGCCGCCCACCAGGTCGCTGCTTTCTGGCGGGGGTAGCCGGTATGCTCGACGCAGATCCACTCGTGATGGGCCGACAGGCCGCACCAGTACTCGACGCGCAGCGAGGGCGGCTTGCCGGGCTTCTCGTGGCGTGCGTAGCAAACCTGGCTCACCGCCACCCACTCGGGCTTGACCAGGCTTGAGAGCACCTCGAGCGTACTGGCCCGGGCCTCGATCATTGGTGCGGGCGGGGGAAACGAGTGCCCGCATTGAGGGCACGCGCGCGCCGCCGCATGAACGCGGCTGGCGCAGTCCGGGCAGACCTTGACCGGCGCGTCGCCGTCGCCCTCGCTGGGACGTTTCGGCTTGATCGCATCGATCGGTCCGTGACGCGCGATGTTGCCGGCGAAGTCCAGGACCAGGCAGTCGCTCTTGCCCGGCGCCAGCCGGCAGCCGCGACCGACGATCTGCACGTACAGCCCCGCCGACTTCGTCGGTCGCAGCATCGCAATCAGATCAACCCCGGGGGCATTGAAACCGGTGGTGAGCACGTTGGCGTTGGTCAGGCAGCGGATCTTGCCGCCCTTGAAGGCCTCGATCAGCGACTCGCGCTCGGCGCTGGACGTCTCGCCGACGATGGTCTCGCACCGGATGCCCTGCGTGCGGATCGCGTCACGCACATGTCGCGCGTGCTCGACACCGGCGCAGAAGACTAACCACGAGCGGCGATCCTGACCGTAGGCGACGATCTCGGCCACGGCACTTTGGGTAATCGCCTCCCGGTCGACAGCGGCGTGTAACTCGCGCGCAATAAACTCGCCGCCACGGGTGCCCACGCCGCCGACATCGAGTTGCGTCGCCATGCGCTTGGAGACCAGCGGCGACAGATAGCCCTGGTCGATCAGGTCGCGTACCGACACCTCGTAGGCGATGTCGGTGAAGATCGCGCCATCGCCCTCGTGGAGCCGTCCGGAGTCCAGGCGGTACGGCGTGGCCGTGAAACCGATCACCTTGAGCAGCGGGTTGATGCGCGTCAAACCGTCGAGGAAGCGCCGGTACAGGGTGTTCGACGAGCGCGGGATCAGGTGCGCTTCGTCGATCAATACCAAGTCGCACTGCTGCACGTCATAGACGCGCTTGTGGATCGACTGGATGCCGGCAAACAGGATGCGCGCCCTGATGTCTCGCTGCTTGAGTCCCGCCGAGTAGATGCCGGCCGGCGCCTCGGGCCATAGCCGCAGCAGTTCGCCATGGTTCTGCTCGATCAGCTCGCGGACATGCGTCACGACGAGAATGCGCTGGTCCGCAAACGCTTTCAGCACGCCTTCGATGAAGCGGGCCATCACCAGGGACTTGCCGCCAGCGGTCGGGATGATGACCAGGGGATTTCCGGTCTCCCCCTCAAAATACTGGTAGATGCCATCGATGGCCGCCTGTTGGTACGGCCGCACGGTCAGGGTCATAGCGAATGCTCCGCGTACTTGTGGCGGCCGCTGTCGCGCCAGATTTCGCCACCGGGAAGTTGATAGCTGACCCAGTCCGTACCGGCGTCGATCTGCTCGCACGGCACCAGGTCGGGGAGGTAGAGATGCTGGTCGCAGCCGGCGCGCTGGTCGGCCTCGGACAAGGCCCGCTGGTGTCGTTCACACCACCAGCCTCCCTCGACCGGTGTCGAGGACAGGCAGGTGCGACAGTTCACTGCCGCCGCGGCGTGACCCCGGCAGACCTCGGCATGGCTGCACATCCGGCACTCGAACCACGCCGGATCCTCGCTGACCCGGTCGAGCGGCCGCGCGGCGAAGAGGATGCGAGCGGCTTTTGCCAGCAGCCGATCGGCGTAATCGGCATCCAGTTCGACGCGTTCGATGTAGAGGTCGTCATTGTTCTTGTTCACGGCGAGGTACATGGCCCGTGTCAGGGTCGTGAGCCGCATGTAGATCTGCATCTGCGCGTCGTGCTGTGGCTTGGCCTGATGCACCCCTTTGGCGACGAGTTCGACGAAGCTCTTCGTCGCGTGCGTCTTGAACTCCAGCACATGCCAGGTCTTGGGGGCTTCGAGCAGGTTCAGCGCGACGGCGTCGAGCGAGCCACCGAAGTGACCACCGTGCGCCTCGACACGCCACTGCCGCCCGGTCTCCGGGTCGACTTCGAGCACGGTGGCGCCGGTGCGCCGCAGATTGCGGACGGCGCGGGTTTCTTCCAGCTGCCCGGTCTCGAAGAGCCGTAACAAGCGCCCCGGATGCTGCGCGACGGTGGTCCAGCGAAAGTCGTACCACAGCGACCGCTCGCAGGGCTTGCCGATCAGCGAAGCACCCAGGTGCGCACGAAAGCCCTGGTGAGCGTCGGCCTCGTAGGCGGCGAAGATGGCTTCGCGGGTCGGACTGACGACGGCAGGCAAGTCAGCCATGACCGACCTCCCTGCCTTGCCGCTCACGGGCGACCGCCAGGGCCAACTGCCAGGTGTCGTCCGGGAGCTGCTCGCGCAGCACGCCGATCAGCGTGTCCTTGAAGCGCTCCCGAGGGAGATCGCCCGCCAGCGCGGCCAGATGTGCTGACACCCGAGCAAGCTCCTGCTGCTTGAAACGCAGCGCCGTCTTCGCCCGGTGGAACCACTGCGCATCGAGGGCTCCGCGCCGGGCCTGACGGGCGATGTCCGCCGTAGCGATCTGGGTCTTGATCGAGGCGATCTCGCCCTGTAGCTCGACCAGACGTTCGCGACAGGTGGACGCGGTGTCGGGCAGCGGAATGAAGTCGGGAGCCGGCATCGGGTCAGCCCTGACGCTTCCAGGGCAGCGTGCTTTGCGCCGCAGGGCTTGCCGCACGGGCATGGCCGGCCGGGGCCGCAGGGACTGGCGCGGCCGGCGGCATCGGCTGCGTATCGCTGCCCGACAGGTAACGGATCGAGTTGCTCTCACCGTACTGTCCCTTCGGCGGGCGCACCTTGACGTCGATCTGGATCGGGATCAGATGCAGTTGCTCGCTGTTGCTGACCTGCATCTTGCCGGCCGCCCGGCACAGCGCCGACAGGCTGCGCTGCGCCATCAGCACGGCATCAGGGTTGGCATTGACGAGGTTCAGGCGGTCGAAGAACTTGCGCCCGGCGTACTGACCTTCGAGCACATCGAGTTCGAGGAGCAGGTATTGCCCCATGCCGTCCTTGGTTGGGCGCATTTCGCTGGCGACGAGCTGCACCCGGTACTTGCCGGGCGGAAAGACTTCGAAGGGGGTGGTGGGTTCGACGGTTGAGGCGTCGAAGGTGTGTCCAAATGAGGCCATGGCGGTTCTCCGTTGCGGTAAAAACAGGGATTCAGTGACTGACGAGCGCTTCTTGCAGGCAATCCGGCATCCCCTGCGCGAACGCCGACCAGTCGAGTGGCAAGGTGTCGGGCAGGCCGTAGCGGTTCTTGGCCAGGAAAGCCGGGCGTTCGGCGGTATGGATGACGCGCTCGCCGGAACCGAGGGCGCGGTTCACCTTCTTGTTGAAGCCGACGTCGGCCTTCACGGTGCTGATGCGGTAATTGGCGAAGAGCACGATGTCGGCGTGCTCCTGCAGCAAGGCGGCCGCGCGGGTGTGCAGCTTGATCACGTAGCGGTCGTAGGGGTCGTGCTCCGGGCTGTCGAAGCGTTTGATGTCGGTGTGGGCGATCTGCACGATGGTCATGCCACGCTCGTCGCGCAGGGCGTTCAGGCCGTCGAGGTACTGCCGCCAGAACTCCATGGTCGCCAGGTAGCCCTTGCCATAGCCCGGTGCTTCCAGATCCTTCCAGCCGTATTCCTTGCAGGTCTTCGCCCAGATCAGCGGTTCCAGCCAGTCGGCGCTATCGACCACCGCCGTCTTGAAGTCGTGCTTCTCGTTGTAGAGGGTGACCAGGCACTCGATGACCTCTTCGAACGAGCGTGCGATCGGGAAGTGGCTGGCCTCGATCGTGCCGAGACCGTCTTCGGTCTGGATGAAGACCGGATTGCTGGTGCCGGCGGCGAACGAGGTCTTGCCCACGCCAGCGACGCCGTGAATCAGGATGCGGGGCGGCTTCGGCGCGCTGGCGCGGGTGAGTTGGGAGAGCGAAATGGCCATGTGGGCGTGTTCCTTGGATAGTGAAGGGGTCAGTGCGCCGTGGTGAGCAGCTGCTTGCGGACTTGCGATGCGTTGGGGGTCATCCGTGCGCGAACCGCGATATAGCGAAAGACGAAGGGCTCGACGCGCTGGCTCACCAGATGCACCAGGCCGAGTTCGCAGGCGTGCCAGGCCCGCTTGGCCACGGCATGGATGCGCTGGCGCTCCTTGGACGGATACGGGCTGTTTGCGTCGGAGCGGTCCACCAGCAGCAGGCCCTGGTGGTACTGGATGCGCTCGCCGGCGAGCGACGTGGCGATCCAGTCGCACAGCGTGGCCTCGGTGAGCGGTGTGGCCGGTACGTACAGCGGACGTTCGAAATTGGCCGCGAGGCCGTTCGGCTCGCTTTGGCCCAGTACAAAGGTGGGATCGAAGGCGTTCATCAAATCTCCGTCAGGTGGCCGCAGCAGAAAAGCTGCGGGGTCTGATTGTTTTTACCGGGGGACCGGGGAATTTTTCTCAGGAGGGTGTGGCGGCGACGATCAGGCCGCCGCCTTAATGCCGAACATGCGCAGATGCATCTTCAGATCGGTGAGGCGGCGGTAGAAAGTGGCGGACGAAACGCTGGACGCCTCGCAGGCGCTGGGCGTGTCCTGATGCTCAAGGAGCAGGGAGAACAGCGCTCGCTGCTCGTCGTCCATCCGGCTGAGGGCGTGGTCGAGGTCGCGAGCGAAATGAAGTTCGTCAAAGCCGTTGGTGACTTCGCCCCACTGGGGGAGCACGGCGTCGGTGTCCGCCAGTGCATCGAGAGGATCTGTCGCGCCCTCGTCCGGCTCATTCCCGGAGCAAAAACTCAGACGCCAACGGTCCTTCGTTAGTCGGTACAGGAACTCAGACGCCCGATGCTTGGAGAGCATTCCGGTAAAGGTCCCGGCGCTGCCTTTGTCTGGGTCGAACTGTTCGGCACGCTCCAGCAGGTCGAGCAGCAGTTCCTGGTGGAGATCCTCCCGGTCGGCGTGCGAGAGTCCGAAGCGGGTTGCCATCTGGTATGCTCTGGCGGCCGCCGCATTGATGGCCGATTTGAAGTAAGTGCTATCGAGTGGCACGGTGTAACTCCTTGTTCGTTTAGGAGTTACCCATTCTTCTCACGGGACGTGAGATGCTCTACGCCGTTAATTGAGACGTAAGTGAGATGGCGCTCGGCACCCAGATCGGCGCTGCTTGGCTTGAATCCCGCAGGCACAAAAAAAGGCCGCTCAAGGCGGCCTGCTGGATGAGTGTTGGACGTAACCCCGCTGGTCTACACCAGCAACTGGTAGCTGCCTCGCTTGACCCCGGGTGGAAATCCCACGTAAACGCCCTCGACGGATGACCAGAACTCGTTGCCCAAGAGCTGGCGCGGGCTGGGCGACAAGGATCCCGCAGCACTCATCAACTGCTTGGTAGGCACGGCAGGTGATCCCTTGTGATAGGCATCGACCAGGGCCTGGAAAAAGCCGATCGCTTTGACTCCGACCAACGCGAGTGACGGTTTGCCGGGGATGTAGAGCGTCGCACTGTAGTTGTCCTTCTTGACCAGAGCTACGACCATTCCGCCGCGCGCCAGTTGCTTGCCCTGCGTGAAAACGCTTGCCAGCCTGTTGATGTCGAGGGACGACTCCTGATCACTGGTGGCCAAGTGATCGGCTACCGCTGCGATAACGTTCGGCCCCAGGCATAAGGGGTGGTCTCGACCTGCCGAGAGCACCAGGCCCACGCCTTTGTCGCTTCGGGCACGCATCAGGATATCGAGACGCTGCAGGGTCGTCGGCGACCTTAGATCACGAGCCAGGTAGCAAGGCGCAGCTTCTGCCCCGAGCTTGATCTTGCCGAGGTAGGTGAGGTTTTCGTCAAGTTTGATCAACTCGGCACTGACCAGGGGCGCCTTGAGGCGTTTGAGGACGATCTCATCGAGCCAGTCCCGCCTGATCGCGTATTTGTCGGCAGCCGACGCTGGCAATTCGACAGTGCTCCCGTCCTTCGGATGGTCGTAGGCGATCACGCCGGGCTTACCTGCCGAACGGACGTTGACCTCGTGAGTAGTGCCATCCTCGTCCAGCAACAAGCTGACGTAGCGGCCACGCGGTTCGATAAAGCCGCCATCCAGCAGCGCCTCGGGATCGAGTCCGCGGGTGAGGAAGAACTGCCCTGGCACCTCCTTTTTGGTCTGATCAAATAACTGCAGCAGTGCCGGAAGTAGAACGTGTTCCTGAACCAGCGTGAGCGGCTTGACCTGATGTAGGACGCCCCAGGCCGTCAGAAGGGCGTAGCCCAACTCCCGCTGTACCGGATCCCGGTTGCTGCGCAGATTGCATCGATTCGGTTCCGAAAGGGTGATGTTGAGCGTTTTGGATTTCTTGGTGCCGTACTGGGTGTAACGCACGGCGATGACGATCCGAGCGAGGCTGGCGGCCCGCTTGAACAAGTGATCCTTGCCGAACAACGCCTCGGCCACGTCCTCGATATCATCGCTGATGCTGACCTTGAGGCCAGCGCGATGTTTGGGGTTGTCCGGGCGCACGTCGACTTCCACCACTGCGACCCGATCGACATCGAACCCAGCGATAGTGGGTGTGCTCAGGTTCAGCGAGGTCAAGAAGCGCTTGAAGTTGTACTGCTTGAGGGTTAGAGGTCTATCCGACAGATCGATCTTGAGGCCTGTTTCTGCGAAACAGGTGGCCACCTGCTGGCGTACACTCGGGCTAGCGGAGAACACTTCGAGAACACCCTCGTCCGGCGAGAACAGCAAGGTCGCTTCGCTCAGCGGACGGTAGTATCGATCCCCTCGGCTGCCATCGGCCTCCCGAAACTCGGCCACACTGGACAACGGCCCGCCATGGCGAACGATGACCAGATGCTGCTGCTGTTCCTTTCCAGCCTGGTCCTTGCCTGTAACCTGCAGATGGGTCACCGTGCAGCGCCCGGTCAGTTCGAGGCGCTCTTGGATCTGGGTTTCCAGTGCGTGTTTGACGCTGTCGTCCCAGACGAAAGCCACGACTGTGTCGGCGTCGAGCTCGAAGGCCTCGTACATCCCGCCGAAGTTGCGGTAATGGTCAGCATAGAAGAGGCTCTCGGCTTCGTCGAACAGCGCGGGTTCGTACTGGTAGAGCCATAGGCTGCGCCCGAGGTCATCGAGTTGCGTGTCAAACGCATCGATATGCGCTTGCTCAAAGATTCTCGCAGCGACCCGGTTGACGGGTTCGACACCACGACCTTCCGCCAGGGTCAGGATCCTTTGTGCGTGGCGATCCAGAGGAACGGCGGCGTCGGCTTGGAGTTCGTTGCCCAGATCGATGAGTTGTTCGCGGAGGGCGGCGCTGCCGCTATCCTCGCCGGCGGTCTGCCATGGCAATTCGAAGAAGATGGCGGCGTAGTCACCCTTGTCGGCAGTCTCAAGAAATGTCGCCAGTGCCGCCAGCGGCGCGGCCTCGAGCAGCCGATGCAATGAAATGCCGTTCTTGAAGGTCTTCGCCACCCTATTTCTCCTTGTTGTTGTGATGACTTGCGGCACGCCCTTTGTGGCCAAATGGGCTCTCACCGCCGTGTAGGCGTGACCTCTCAAGCCGGCTGAGAAGAAATCCGAGGTGGCCCCGTATAAACATGCATGACTGCCAAACTCAACTCTCGCAATAGCTCGCCCATCAACCCTGTTCGCATCATTGCAATAATACTGGCGCACGGCGTACTCCGCCTGCATGAGCGTCAAAAAGCCCTTGATAGCCGCACCGGACAGCGCGTTCATGACCCTGTTCTGAACCCCAAGGGAGACATTTCATGACTGACGTACTGGCCCGGGTGGTGGCCCTCAAGACCACCCCGATTCCCGAATTGAAGCAACTGTGGCGCGACCTGTTCGATACGGAGCCGCCGCCGTACAACCGGCGCTTCCTGGAGAATCGCCTCGCCTATCGCCTGCAGGAACTCGCCCATGGCGGACTGAAGACCAGCACGGTCAAGCGCCTCGAACAACTTGGTGAACAACTCGACGGCGGCAAGGCGCGGGTTCGCAGCCGCCGCGCTGATGATCGTCCTATCGCCGGCACCAAGCTGATCCGCGAGTGGCAGGGCACGCCCTACGAGGTCATCGTCCAGCTTGGCCATTTCGAGTTCCAAGGCCAGCGCTATCAATCACTCTCTGCAATCGCCAAGGCGATCACCGGCACGGTCTGGAATGGCTGGTTGTTCTTCGGTCTGCGCGCACGGAGGCCTGCATGAACGCGATGACGCGCAAACTCCGCTGCGCGATCTACACCCGAAAATCCACCGAGGAAGGGCTGGAGCAGAACTACAACTCGCTCGACGCCCAGCGCGATGCGTGCGAGGCCTACATCGTCTCGCAGAAGTCCGAAGGCTGGGTAGCGCTCGACGACGCGTACAACGATGGCGGCTTCTCGGGCGGCACCCTCAATCGGCCTGGCATCCAGCGGCTGCTGCAAGATGTCCGCGAAGGCCTGGTCGATGTGATCGTGGTCTACAAGATCGACCGGCTGTCCCGATCGCTGGCAGACTTCGCGAAGTTGGTCGAGCTCTTCGATGCGCAGAAAGTGACCTTCGTCTCGGTCACGCAGTCGTTCAACACCACTACGTCGATGGGGCGGTTAACGCTGAACATCCTGCTGTCGTTTGCTCAGTTCGAACGCGAACTTGGCGGTGAGCGTGTGCGCGACAAAATTGCCGCCAGCCGCGCCAAAGGAATCTGGATGGGGGGTATGCCGCCGCTGGGCTACGATGTGATCGAGCGAAAGTTGATACCAAACCCCAGCGAGGCGGCGCTGGTCAGGCGGATATTTGAACGATTCATTGCGCTTGGATCGATGACTACCCTGTCGCGCGAGCTGCGTGCTGAGGGCGTGGCGACGAAGTCGTGGACTACCATCAAGGACAAGGCCCGCGTCGGGAAACTGATCGACAAGGGCTACCTCTACAAACTCTTCAAGAATCCGGTGTTCATCGGTGTCGCCGCCTACAAGGGTAAGCACTTCGCTGGCGAGCACGAGGCCATTCTGGATCGCGCCGTCTGGGAACAGGTACAGGCCATGTTGGGTCGCGGTGATCAAGAGCAGCGGGCTCGCCAGAACCGTCCCTCCCGAGCCCCCGCACTATTGAAGGGCCTGATCTTCGCCGATGATGGTTGGGCCATGACACCTGGCGCCACCAACAAGGGCGACAAGGTCTATCGCTACTACGTAAATACCGCCTCGATGAAGATCGGCAAGGACGCCTGCTCGATATCTCGTGTTCCCGCGGGGGAAGTGGAAGCCGCCGTAATTGCTCAGGTACGCAAAGTACTGCAAGCCCCCGAGGTGATGTCACAGGCCATCCGCGAAGTGGTGGCCCTCGATCCCACCGCCGATGCGCAGGAAACCATTCTGACCCTGCAATCCATCGAGCCGGTGTGGGACGAACTCTTCCCCGCCGAGCAGGCCAGGATCATTCAATTACTGGTGGAAAGGGTGACCGTCAGCCCCACCGGCCTACGCATCGACATGAAGGCGGCGGGCATGAGGGACTTGATCCAGTCGGTCATGCCAGGGAGGAAGGCCGCGTGATGGCTGCTGATGTCATTTCTGTTGATCTGCCAATGACCTTCAAGAAGCGTGGCGGGCGCAAGGTGATCGTTCTACCCGATGGCACGCACGGCAACCCGATGCCGATGGCGACCATCGACAACACCATGATCAAGGCGGTCGCGCGGGCATTTCGCTGGCAGAAACTGCTGGAGAACGGTACCTACGGGTGTCTGGACGAAATCGCCAAAGCAGAGCGCATCGGACCTTCGTTCGTGAGTCGTGTGATCAGATTGGCGTTGTTGGCACCAGACATCGTAGAAGCGATTTTGGCGGGCAAACAGCCTGCGAGCCTGACGTTGAAGGACTTGATGCTGCCATTTCCGGTGGAATGGTCTGGGCAGCGAGCGCAGTTCGGAATTGGTGCTGCGGGCTGAGTCTGCCGTGCGGTATCCGGCGGCGCTGCTCCTCGCTTACAATCGTCATCAACACCGCCCTCGACGCTTCAGCCAGGCCAGTTAAGGGCGCCAGACAAACCCGATTACACACTACCGGTGCGCCTGCATGCCTATCGCAAAACGTGGTCACGTCATCGCATCGCTCACGGATTGGGAGACGTATGGCAATCCGAAGGCTTCTTACCACTGGATTGATGGGAGGAGTGCCAAAGAAGTTGCCCGTGCTTGGCTGGTGGGAGGAGGAACGGCTTTGCCACCTGAAGTTGCCAGTTGCTTGGCAGCCCACAGCAGGTTTGGAGCGGTTCTATCTTGGGAAGCTGAGCCAGAAGCAAAGCTACGTTTCGACAACTTTCCCGGTGAGCCGAGGAATAGCGACCTCGCGGTCTATGTGACCGACGCAATCGGTCCCTACCTGCTTGCTGTCGAGGCCAAGGCGGACGAGCCATACGGAGACACAGTCTCGAAAACGCTGGCCGATGCACTCGAACGCCGCCTTGAGAATCCGCGGTCCAACGGGGTCGCCCGTGTTGAACAGCTGGCCCGTTCCTTGTTCAGTCCGCGCGTTAAAGGCGAACCACGGCTAGGCGACCTGCGCTACCAACTACTCACAGCCTGCGCTGGCGCGGTGTCTGAGGCAAGGCGAAAGGGTTACTCCCGCGCCGTCATGCTCGTGCATGAATTCGTCACGAGTGAGACACAGCCTGGCAACCACAAACGCAATAGCTCTGACCTATCGGCGTTCGTTTATCGGCTTTCTGGAGGCGGGACGACAGAGGTGGCAGACGACCGTCTCGTTGGTCCCTTCATCGTGCCGGGTGCCGCCGAAGTGGAGTTGTTTATTGGCAAGGTCGTGCGCCGTCTCGGGACCAGCGGTCCGCAGTCGGATGCGTGGCGTGGTCAGGGCAGAGAGAACAGTTTGGGGTTGGTGGCGTAGCGTAGCTCGCCGTTAATGACCCTATCCTTGCCTGCCGAGAAGAAAGGCAAGGGCTGAAACCGAGGGCGGCGTACCCGCTGGGTTCGAGGCGGATCGAAAAGGAGAAATGGTATGGGTGTTTCAGTCGTCACAGGTGCAAATCGTGGGATCGGTCTCGAACTCGCACGGCAGCTCAAAGCACGCGGAGCGATCGTGGTTGCAGTGTGTCGCAAGAGCTCGCCGGAGCTCGACGCGCTCGGAGTGCGTGTCGAATGCGATATCGACGTCACTGAGCCTGCAGCTTGGTCGAAGCTCGCCGAATGCCTCGCACACGACGACATTGACCTCCTGGTCCAGAACGCCGGCCTGCTCATTGCCGACTCACTCGAAGATGTTGATCTTGACGCGGTGCGCGCGCAGTTCGAACTCAACGCCATCGCGCCGCTCTTTCTCACGCGGGCACTCGCCTCGCGTCTTCATCCAGGCTCGAAGGTCGCGCTCATTACCAGTCGCATGGGCTCCATCGCCGACAACAGCTCCGGGCGCTACTACGGCTATCGTATGAGCAAGGCGGCGCTCAATGCTGCCGGTGTCTCTCTAGCCCACGACCTCAAACCGCGAGGGGTCGCCGTCGTCATCCTGCATCCGGGCGCCGTGCGCACCGAGATGACCGGCGGCCAGGGTATGATCGAGACGGACGAGTCTGTTCGCGGGCTCTTGCAGCGCATCGACCAGCTCAAACTCGAGACCACCGGACGATTCCTCCACCAGAATGGCGAAATCCTGCCGTGGTAAGACCGCGACCCGGGTCCCCGGTTGTGCTGGCAAATGGCGTCGTTGTGCGAACGGACGGGAGAGCGCCGATCCGACGATCCAAATGTGGTCAAGCTGGCGGAAACCTCGGGCAGCGGCTTGAAACGCATCGAGATGACGTTGTTTTCGGCCGGCTGAAAGCTTGCGGCGATCGGTTTGAATACAGGCAGTATTTTGGCTGACAGAACGACGGCCGTTGAGCACGTAACGCGATCGACGTCGGGCCGCTTGCGGCCAACTGCTGCCGTTGGGGTTTCCAGTGCGAATGACGGCTCAAGACTGATTGAAGCCTGCTGACATTGGCATACCCGCTGGCCGGTGCACTCGGTTTGCTGCCGTTCGATTTCTGCTTGGTCGCATGACGGCAGGGTGCCCTGAGGAGTCATTCGAATTATAGAGATAGAACCGCTCAGCAATCATGATGGCTACAATAAGCGCTCCTCATCTGGCGCGCAATTTCGGCGCCACGTTGGCAAGTCGTTCCATTGTTCTGATTTCTTTATGACTGGTAGTCGTTCCGAGGCACGAGAGAAAGGCGTCTATGCAAGCCCCATATGAACTTACAGATGGTCAAGTGAAGCTCCAAACCATTATTAGTGCTTTCCCTGAAAACAGCCCTCATTGGAATGAGGCACAAAACCGATTTCAGTTTGTGGATCGACTTCTAATAGAATGTCTTGGTTGGGAAAGGCCAAGCATCAACGTCGAACTCTTCGATGAGCTTGGTGGTAGGGCAGACTACCTCTTAGGAACACCGCCGAAGGCCATATTGGAGGCGAAAAGAGAGGCAGTGCACTTCGATATTCCTCCTATCGGCAAGCCAACAATCGCCCGAAAGATTGCTCCCCTAATTAAGTCGTCGAAACCGTTCTCAGAAGCGGTTCGCCAAGTCATTCCCTATTGCGCAATTCATGGAGCTCAGATTGCTATCGTTTGCAACGGTCCGCAGCTCGCAATCTTCCAAGCAATTGCTCCTGGATACTCACCGCTTGAAGGGGACTGCTACCTTTTTGATGGCTTTCAGTCGTACTTGGAGAATTTTGTAACTCTTTGGAGGCTGCTATCACCGGAGGGAATTACCGAGAACTGTGCCTACCGTGACCTGGCCTTGTATCGAACTCCACGCGTCCCAGAAAAAGGCTCTGCTTCGATTTCGGAACCATACAAGTACCGGTATAGGAATAGCTTTCAGGAGAACCTCCGTTCGTTGTCGTCATTTTTTGCTTGAGGAAATCGAAGACAATCCAACGGTTAAAAAAATCGTTCTATAAGGAATGCTACGTTCCCATAGAAGCGAATAGCAGGCATCTACTTCAAAGCAAAAAAAATAATTGAATCCAGATATAGACGCGTTGGGAACGATGGCGTTGCTCCTACACAGCTTGATGCTACAGCGTCTATTAGCAGGGATGGAAATTTGAGATTTTACACCCCAGGAATTTCTGGCGCCGTCGGGTCAAGACCAATTGTCGTAATCGGCGATGTGGGCGTTGGCAAGACTTCTTTCTTTTGAAAATTTGTTCCAAAACTTAGGTGTTTCAAAAAAAGGCCAACGCGTATTTTATTCACATCAATCTTGGAACCAAAGCCAACCTATCCAAGGACATCAAATCCTACGTTCTTTCTGAGATACCTAGCGTGTTAAAGGAAAGGTACGGTGTCGACATAGACGAAGCCGACTTCGCAAACACGATATATTCTCGAGAGTTACTTGACTTCGATCGAAGCGTTAAAGGCGCGTGGAAAGGAGTTGACGACCATGCTTATCAGCGCGAGCGGGTAATCTTCCTTACAGAGAAGATCAGTAACCGCGATAGGCATCTCCAGGCTTCTCTGGGCCATCTTGCGCACGCTTGCAATAAGCAGATTATTTTGGTGCTCGATAATGCTGACCAGCGAAGTTTTCAAGTTCAGCAGGACGCGTTTTTTAATTGCGCAGGAGCTAGCGGCGACCCGCAATCTAATCGTCTTTGTGGCATTACGCCCTAGCACTTTCTATGTCTCGAAGACGACTGGCGCCCTTTCCGCGTATCAGAACAAAATATTGACGATTTCACCCCCGCCTGCCGACGAAGTAATACAGAAGCGTCTAATTTTTGCGGCGCGTGTCGCAGAGGGTAAGGCGGCACCAGCTGCATTATCCGGAATCCGCCTCAATCTTGGAAGCGTCGTATCGTTTCTAAACGCAACATTAAGGTCGATACGTACAAGCGAGCCAATCAGACTATTTCTCAGCAACATCACTGGAGGAAATACGCGTGCTGTCATCGAGCTTATCAACGGCTTCTTTGGCAGTCCGAACGTAGATTCAGAGAAGATCGTTCGAATCGAGAGCACTGGGGGGCGCATATAAAAATTCCCCCTTCACGAATTTACAAAGCATGCTCTTCTCGGCGAGTATGCATATTTCAACTCACAGTCATCTTTAGTCGCTTGCAATATTTTTTGACGTAATGATGGCGGATCCACGAGAACACTTTCTCTGTAGTTTGATTATCGCGTATTTGGGCTCGAATTTGGGTATCGTAGATAATGACGGTTTCTTGAATGGCAAGGACATAAGTGCCGAAATGACTCTATACGGCTTCGTCGAAGACCAAGTTCGACATGCAATTCGGTGCCTAGCAAAGAAACGTCTGATCGAGACACCTCACGCACATTATCGTGAGCTCCCAGTTGAAGATAGTGAGCCGCCCGAGCAGTTTCACTTCCGCGCGACATCTGTAGGCCTTTACCACACCAGATTTTGGACAGGTTCTTTTGCCTTCCTTGACGCCGTTTCAACGGATACGCCAATCTTCGACCAAAGTACGCGAGACGTAGTATCAAAGCTAGCCTCGTCGTTCGCGATCGGCGATCGATATCAAAAAGCCAACTGCTTCAGGAAGTATTTGGAAAACCAATGGCATCTCGCTAGTTTTGGCTCAACCTACTATGACTTTGTCGCTCTTATGAACAGCCAGGAAGATACCTTTGCGTCTGTAAAGCACGTTGCTGAACGGTACGCGTCTTGATCGATGAAGGCATCAGACTTTTCTATCGTCGAGGCCATAAGCGTAAGCTCCTGATCAGCCTGCGCGAGCTTCCGCTATTGGCCGGGTCCGGTCCACCACCTGAATCAAGTCATACCCGCTCTAGTGGCGGGTGAACTCAGTAAGCCGTCGCTCAACCGCCGGCGCCTACCGTGCCGTTAACGGCTCCAATCGCTGCACAAGAGACGCTCCCGCTAGATGGGCCAATGACCGCAGAGGGTCGGAAGGCGGCATAGCCCACAGTAGCGACGGCCCTGCATCAGTTGTGCCCCGATGAAAAGTGACCACGCGGCTACCGCTCTCTCGCCACCAGACGTTCTTTCAGTTTTGACCAGCGCCGTTCCACCTGCTTGCCCTTGACCGCCATGGCCAGCGCTCTCTTCTGGCCAACCAGCACCACCAGCCTCTTGCCACGCGTGATGCCCGTGTAGATGAGGTTGCGCTTCAACATCATGTAGTGCTGGGTCGAGATCGGAATGACCACCACCGGGTACTCAGAACCCTGCGACTTGTGGATCGTCGTTGCGTAGCAGAGCACCAGTTCGTCGAGTTCGCCAAACGGATAAGTCACCACCCGGCCATCGAAGGCCACGGCGAGTTCCTCTTCCTCCTGATCAATGCCGGTGACGAAACCGATATCGCCGTTGAAGACATCCCGGTCGTAGTTGTTCTCGATCTGCATCACCTTGTCGCCCACGCTGAAGCGGTTGCCGAACTTATCAACACTGTGCTCGCCGGGCGGGTTGAGCACCGCCTGCAAAGCCTGGTTGATACCGCGGGCGCCGGTGATGCCCCGGTTCATCGGGCACAGCACCTGAATGTCGCGAATCGGATCGACCTTGAACTTCCGCGGCAGCCGCGTCTGCACCAAATCCACCACGGTTTGCGCGATGACTTCCGGCTCCTCGGCAGCGACGAGGTAGAAGTCCGAGGCTTCTCCCTTCTCTGGCTGGCTGGGAAACACGCCTCGGTTGATCTGGTGGGCACTGCGAACGATGCGCGATGTCGCCGCCTGGCGGAATACTTCAGTCAGCCGGATGACGGGAACCGCTCCTGAGTCGATCAGATCGGTGAGAAATTGTCCGGGGCCGACCGAGGGCAGTTGATCCACGTCGCCAACGAGAATCATCGCTGTGCTGGTGGCCACCGCCTTGAGCAACTGGTTCGCCAGGGGCACGTCGATCATCGAGCATTCGTCGGCAACCAGAAGATCGCATTCGAGAGGATTGTCCGCGTTGTGCTTGAACTGACCGTTGAGCGGATTGACCTCCAACAGGCGGTGGATCGTCTTTGCTTCCAGTCCTGTCGATTCGGAGAGACGCTTGGCTGCTCGTCCGGTGGGCGCACACAGCAGAGGCTTGACGCCCTTGACGGTCATGATGGTCAGAATCGAATTCACCAGGGTGGTCTTGCCGACGCCGGGTCCGCCGGTGATCACCAGCAGCTTGGAAGACAGTGCGAGACGGATGGCTTCCTTTTGGCTGTCGGCTAGTTGGATGGCGAGCTTCTGCTCGACCCAAGGGATGGCTTTGTCGGCATCGAAGTCAGGAAGGGTCGTCCCGCCCGTTTTGAGGCGCTGTATCTCGGCGGCGATCGACTGCTCGGCGTAGTACAGCGGCGCAAGGAACACGCAGGGTTTGCCTGCGACGGTGTCGGGCAACAGCACTTCGTCGGTGATTTCCTGAGCGATCGCTGTCTCGATGATGATTCCGGAATGTCGAGCAGCTTCACCGCCAAGGGCACCAGTTCTGCATAGGGCAAACCGCAGTGGCCCTGGCCTGATGCTTCGGTCAGCGCGTAAGAGATGCCGGCCTGGGCGCGCAGGGGAGAATCCTTGGCGATGCCGATCTTCTGGGCAATCGTGTCCGCGGAGAGAAAGCCGATGCCGCGAATGTCCTGGGCCAG
Source organism: Candidatus Accumulibacter phosphatis (assembly GCF_012939955.1). Taxonomy (GTDB): domain Bacteria; phylum Pseudomonadota; class Gammaproteobacteria; order Burkholderiales; family Rhodocyclaceae; genus Accumulibacter; species Accumulibacter delftensis. The sequence goes on along the minus strand of NZ_SPMY01000033.1, from coordinate 64,969 downwards.
GCGGTAGGGGTTTTCGGTGACGATCTCGATGGCGCCCTGGCCATAGGTCTTGAAGATGCGCACCGCTCGGGAAGTGGATACCCCATGCGCGTGCAGGAAGACCATGATGCTGCGAATGATCTTCTGGTCGGCCCAGCCGGAGGTGATCCTTCTGGCGCGGACTTCGCCGATGCCGGGAATTTCGCGGAGACGCTCTGGCGACTGCTCGATGACGTCAAACACCGCCGCACCGAAGGACTTCACCAGCTTGCCGGCATAGACCGGGCCAATGCCCTTGACCATGCCTGAACCGAGGTAGCGCTCAATGCCGGTCAAGGTGGTCGGCGGCGAGATTTTGACGAAGACGGCGCGAAATTGCCGGCCATGCTCGCGATCGGTGACCCAGCTGCCGGAAGCAGAAGCGTATTCGCCGGGAGAAACGACGGGGGGCGTGGCCGATGAGGGTGATCAGTTCTCGCTCACCCTTCACTTTCAGGCGTAGAACACAGAAACCGTTCTGCTCGTTGTGGAAGGTGACGCGTTCTACGAGGCCGGCGAGGCGGTCGAGTGTGGCGGCGTCAGACATGGAGGGGCGTCGTCAGGCAGCCTGCTGAAGTGGTGCGTTCTTGACTGACGCCTGGACGCGTTTGCGCAGCTCCTTGCCAGCCGTGAAGTGGGGTACATATTTCGCGGGTACCGGAACCGCTACCCCGGTTCTTGGATTGCGGCTGTTCCTCGCTGGATGGTAGTTCAGACGGAAGCTGCCGAACCCCCGGATTTCAACGCGATCTCCTTGCGCAAGGGCGCGCACGATGGCGTCAAGGATTTCCTTTACGGCGATGTCGGTATCCTTTACCGTCAGCGTCGGAAAGCGGGAGGCGATGGTAGCGATCAGATCAGCGCGGGTCATGGTCTGCATTCTACCGTCAGGGCTCGTTTTGCCCTGCGTCGGCGGAGTGGAAGCGTTTGCATAACGGCCGGAAGCGGAGGTGACGTTGAAGGATCAGATGGCACGGTTTTCAGTGTAGTGATCGCGGGAGAAAGTTGAATCGGGGATGGGTCGATGATGCTTCGGTGGTCTACCTCAAAGAAAGGCGTGGTGCCGCCATAGTCGTCGCTTACAATCACCATAGGCCTCACCTCTCGTTGGTTCAGGGTAGGAAGTTTTCCTACCGGCGGACGATCGTGTCCGCTACACGATATGCGAGAAATCCTGCCTCGAAATTCTGTGCCATATGGCCTCAACCGCGGGCGGCGGTAGAAGAAGTAATAGTGAGAAGTCGCCTGCCGGGAGTCCGAAACATCAAACTCAAGAACCCAGGGCAAACGCGCCAAGACCCGAAAGCCCGACCGGTCGCTGATCCAGGGAGATGTCTTCTTGATTGACGTGCCTACCCTTCCAGTTGAAGTCAACCGCACTTTTTCGCCTTTCAAAGAAGCGGATTCGGGCGAGCCAGACATTGAATTCTGGTTCCGACACAACGATGGATACGGAGTCAGTTGGAACGATCTCATCGGGAAGCGGCTGGTGGTCGTTGTCGGCGAAGCTGGGATTGGCAAGACATACGAGTTCCATGCTCAGGTACGGCGACTCCGGTCGGCCAACAAGGCGGCCTTCTTTATTCCGCTGAACCTTCTTGTACACCCAGATGATTGGGTGATCGCCCTCGGTGAGGACGCAAGCCTGTTCGAACACTGGAAGAGCAGCACGGACGAAGGGTACTTCTTCCTCGATGCGGTCGACGAAGCTCGGCTGACCGGGCCGACTGCTCTGCGGCGGGCGCTGGCCTGTATGAAGCGCGTGCTTGTCGGCCAGACTGAACGTGCGTCGCTGTTCGTGTCGAGCAGAGTCAGTGACTGGAACCTCAGCCAGGTGCGGCACTTAATTGAGCAGGAGCTTGTCCTGACGGTCCCGGTACCGCTGTCGAACCGAACTGACGATTCTACTGACGTCGTGCCACAGGACGCGGCATCCGGCAAAGCCGTTGCAGTACCTCTTGTCGCTTACTACCTCGACGGTTTATCTGTCGATGCAGCCAAACAGCTCGCAGGGCACTATGGCGTACAGGCAATCAGCGAGTTCTGGGAAGCAGTGGAGGATGGAGCCTATGAGTTCCTCGCAAGTCGACCGCTGGACCTGGAATGGATGGCTTCACGCTGGAACAGCGCCGGGGAGCTGGGTACCTTCATGGAGTTGCTGGAGGATGCCGTCACCAACCGGCTACGGGAGAAGAACCCCGGTTACGTCGACGCCGGCGTTGCGCTATCTCCCGACCAACTACGTTCCGGGGTAGAGGCATTGGCCGCCGCAAGCGTTCTGTCGGGCAATGCCTATTTCCAAGTCGAGATTGGAGTTGCTCCACCCGGAGTGATCACTCTTGGCGACCCTCTGCCCGACTGGAAGCCCGACGAGTATCAGCGGTTACTGGGTTCCGCGATCTTCGACGAAGGGACCTACGGGAGGGTCCAGTTCCACCACCGTGCCCTTCGGGAATACCTGGCAGCATGGTGGGTGAAGCGACGGCTGGATGTGGGCTTGCCCTTCGGCGACGCATGGGCACTGTTCGTCGGAACACCCTACAGCGAGGAAATCCTCCTGCCGTCCCGTCGACCCGTCTTGTGCTGGCTCTCGGCGTTGGACGCAAGAGTGCGTACACGCGTCATCCGGGCATTTCCCGAGATGGTCATCTTCGAGGGTGACCCTCAGCAATGGAGCGTCGACGACGTCGTGGGGGCTTTTGCAGGGTATCTGGATCGCGTGAAGTCAGGTTTCCGAGCCGATTGGAATAATGATCCGTCAGAGTTTCGCCGGGTTGCCAAAACGATTCCGCCTGCGCAGCTTTCGACCTGGATAGAAGCGTATCGAGGAGATCTGGAGGTGCTGGTCAAGCTGCTGACCGTGATTAAACATGGTCGAGTGACGGTTTGCGCAGATCAAGTTTTTGCGATGTACCGAGACAGACAGAACGTTGCACAGCTGTTGGGGCCTTCGCTTGATACCTTGTCAACAATCGCGACCTCTGACCATCGCGCAGAGATTACCGAAGACCTGCTTGCTGGTCGGCTGGCCGGGAATGAAAGGATCGCAGCAGGAATCCGGGCCGTCGGTCTAGCGCATTTCACTTCCGATCACCTGCTAAATACTCTTGCGCAGACCCGCTCGGAGAATCGCTACGGCGGCGGTGCCATGGCATCGATGGTAACGTCAGACCTCCTGCCAAAAGCAACCCTGCAAGAGGCGACGTTGCTGCTCGCAGCCGTTCTTACACGCCTGCCTGAGCTTGACGCGCATGCTCTTGCATGTCGATCCGAGACCGAGGACAACCGCGATGGATGGATGCTGTCGGTCTTGCCGGACGTGCTTCTCAAGTGCCTCAACCTATCGCCATCGTGTGACACGGACAGCATCGCGCTAATGAAGTGCGCGGCCCTTGCCACGGAGAAGCTCAGACACACGCCGTATGCCAATGAGCAGGACTTCCAAGACCTTCGCGCCGCGGTTGCTAGGTTTCCGGAGCTTCGCCAGGAAGTCGCGCTTGGGATCGCCCTCTCGGAGATGCCACGGGGAATCTCGATACTAATAACTGGGACATCGGGGCTGGTTCGCCTGGATCAGGCGGATCTGGATTGGCTTGTAAAGGCAGCAAATGAAGCGAGTGCCGACCATACGGAGCGCAATATTTGGTATCGCATTGCCGCGGATATCGCCTTGATGTTTCTCCGAGGAAGGGCCAGAAACAAGGTGCTAAACGAACTGGCCAGCGGCCCGGACACAGAGCTGCGGCGCAATGAGAACCATCGGGCAAGGTTGGAACGGGTACAGGTGGTGCGCACTCGGCGAGGCTGGACACATCAGAACTTGGCGCAAGAGAGAGTGACGTCGGCACGCGAGGTGAGCGAAAGCGAAAGCAACAAGGCTGCCTTGTTGAAGAAGATCTCTGGAATTCAGGATGGCTCTGATTACAACCTGATCGTATGGCTCGTTCGTCATGCAGTCGCGAGCGACCAAACAAACCGGTACACGAAGGTGAGCGTAAACGCGATCCATCGTGAATTCGGGCCTGAGATTGGGACCGCTTTCGACGAGGGGCTTGCCCAAGCCTGGAGGCACATCGATGTGCCGGATTCGACGGCATACCTGGACAACAGCGTGCCATGGTTGGGAATCGTCGGACTGGCCAGTGCGAATCACGCCTTCCGAACCGGGCTGCGCACCACGGAGTTGACGAAAGAGGAACTCGCCAGAGTCGTTCGCTTCTGCGTGTGGGAGCCTCGTAGCCTCGAGCCCTGGTTCACAGAGCTCGCGCAGAATCGTCTGGATCAAGTCTGCAGCGCACTGGCGCCGTGGTTCGATTTCGAGCTCGCGCTGAGCACCGAGGCTCCGGTTCGACGAGTCATCAACATGGTTTTGGCTGGACCTGTGTCTCTCCAAGAGGCAATACTACCGAGGGTCGTCAAGGCTATTCGCGAGGGAGCGATTCCAAATGAAGAACGACGACGAACGTTGGTATTGGCGATTGCTGATGCCCTTCCTACTGGACGCGATTTCATGGGGGAAGTTGCAGCAAACGCGCTTGAGGTAGGTTTCACAGCTTCGCCCCAACGCTTCGAAGCCGGCTGGTTCCGCGACTGGGCGAGCATAGATTTCGCCGGTGCGTGGAATGGGTTGATGGAGCATCGCGACAAAGGGCGTTTTGCTAAGGACGAACTCGTTGAACAAGTTTCGGCCGTGTTGGACGGAAACAGCCAATTTTGGAACCAGCAGGCGGGAGACGAGAGAAAAGCCTCAGCGCTTGCCGCATTGTTCGGACTGGCCGACGAGTACCTTCGTGATCTAGAGAAGCGCACGACCGCTCAGCCGGATGCCGACAGACTGTCACCTAGGAGAAAGGTGCTAGAGCTGTGGAATCGGATCCCAGATATGCTATCGACTTGCGGAGGCCCGCGCGCATACGAGGCGCTGATGAGCCTTGCCAAGGGTTGTGGTGAGCCTATGCATGCCGCGCGGATAAGATCACAGGCTTACCAGCAAGCCGCACGGGAAGCCGAGGACGCCACGCGGATCTCGGCGGCCGCACTACCGTCAATAGGCGAACCCTACATTCGCGAAGCACGTACGGAAGGAGAGTTGTTCCTGCAGGTCATGGCGCGGCTGGTAGAGATCGCCGATGGCATCGAGAAGGGACCGTTCAGCGAGCGCGGCTTGTTCCCTGCAGGGGTCGTTGAGAAGCAACTTCAGCTTTGGCTTGCGGCTCGCCTGGAAGATACGCCGCGTCGAAGCTTCACGGCCCGCTTCGTGGTCACGCGCGAACCGACTGTCGACGCCGACAAGCGCACCGACATTGAGGTCTCCAGTAAGGTTGGCAAGGTCTGCATCGAGATCAAACCCCTCGACAAAAACAGAAGAAGCTATTCGGCTCAGAGCCTGGCCGAAGACACTTTGGGAAGACAACTCCTGGAGCAGTATCTGCGAGGCAGGAACAGTCAGCACGGAATTCTGGTCATCTTTCGGCTTGACTCGAAGCGTTGGCAAATTCCGAGGCGCAAGGGCAACCGACCGTTTGGAGAGCTTGTTGATTACCTCAGAGAACAGGCACGCAACGTGCTTGCAAACGATTCGCAGATCTTGGGGCTTGAGGTACTCCCTATCGACTGTACGGCACCGTCTTGAGGTAGGTTCCGCACTTTCCATGGATTCAGACTCTCGCGATGGGTCTGCGTCGAATGTCCATAGGACACATTGGCCGGTTACGGGACATAGGCTAGCGCGTCGAGTACGGCGGCGGCGTCAGCATTACGCCCGGGAAGCCAGGACAATCAGGCTTGATCGATACTGCCCACCTCCGAACAGATCGATCGTGACGAAAGCGCCGGCGAGCAGGGAAAGCACGCGCCCGGGTGCCGAACGCGGACGAGAATCGATGGCACCGGAAGTGCTCGTGAGTCAAGCAGCCAAAGGCAAGACAGTCGAGCGACACCTTGAGAGAAGGGAGCCTCCGAAAATTCATTGCGCGGGAAACTAAGCCCTGGCCAACAGTTCTCGGCCGCCTCTACACCACCAGAAATTTCGCGGTGGCGTATCTGTCTGACCCAAAGCACATGCCCGAAAACCACCCGTCAGCCTATGTCAGTTTCTGAAGCAAAAACAACGGCTTAAAAGTTCTGCACTAAAATCGCGAAGTCACGAGGTTTCGAGAGAAACGGCCCGTAAGAACCGAGAAATGACATTTGTGGGGTGGCGAGGTCAACAGGTATAAACGAAAAACCCCGCAGAACATGGCGTCCGGCGGGGTGATCGTTTTTGTCGCAGAGCTTTGCTGCGACTTTCCTGGCGGAGACGAAGGGATTCGAACCCTTGATGCAGGTTTATGCCCGCATGCTCCCTTAGCAGGGGAGTGCCTTCGACCTCTCGGCCACGTCTCCTAGGAGGGCGTGATGATATCGGTTTCGTCACGTCCGGTCAAACCCAACTTCGACTTTGGCGGCTTCTCCAGGCCGAAGGCCTTGTGCAGGACGCGCACGGCAAGTTCGAGGTACTTTTCCTCGATGACGACCGAGATCTTGATTTCGGATGTCGAGATCATTTGCAGGTTGATGCCTTCCTTGGCCAGCGCGCCGAACATCTTGCTGGCGACTCCGGGGTGCGAGCGCATGCCGACGCCGACGGCGGAGACTTTGCAGGTGCCCGTGTCGCCACTGAGGTCGCGGGCGCCGATCTTTTGCCGCACGGTTTCCAGGATGGCGAGGGCCTTGCTGTAATCGCTGCGGTGGACGGTGAACGAAAAGTCGGTGGTGTCGTCACGGCCAATGTTCTGGATGATCATGTCGACATCGATGTTGGCGTCGGCGATTGGCCCGAGGATCTGGTAGGCGATGCCGGGGCGGTCGGGAACGCCGAGCATGGTCAGCTTGGCTTCGTCACGATTGAAAGCGATGCCGGAAATGACGGGTTCTTCCATGGTCCTTTTTTCCTCAACAGTGATCAGCGTGCCCTCGCCTTCGTCCTCGAAGCTCGAAAGCACACGCAGTTTGACTTTGTACTTGCCAGCGAATTCGACCGAGCGGATCTGAAGCACCTTGGAGCCGAGGCTGGCCATTTCGAGCATTTCCTCGAAAGTGATGGTGTCCAGTTTGCGTGCTTCCGGCTCGACGCGCGGGTCGGTGGTGTAGACGCCGTCGACATCGGTGTAGATCTGGCACTCGTCAGCCTTCAGTGCAGCGGCCAACGCAACGGCCGAGGTGTCCGAGCCGCCGCGGCCCAGAGTGGTGATGTTGCCGTCTTCATCGGCACCCTGAAAGCCGGCGACGACGACCACGTTGCCCTCGGCCAGGGCTTTGCGAATTCGCGTTTCGTCGATCTTGAGGATGCGCGCCTTGGTAAAGGCGCTATCGGTCAGCACGGTGACTTGCGAGCCGGTGAAACTCCTGGCTTTAAGGCCTTCGCCATGCATGGCCATGGCCAGCAGCGCGATGGTCACCTGTTCTCCGGTCGAGGCGATGACGTCGAGTTCGCGCGGGTCGGGCGAGGGCGAGATCTCCTTGGCCAGGGCGATCAAGCGGTTGGTTTCGCCGGCCATTGCCGACGGAACGACGATCACGTCGTGCCCCGCCGCCTGCCAGCGAGCGACGCGTTTGGCGACGCTTTTGATACGATCCGTCGAGGCCACCGACGTACCACCGAACTTCTGAACTATCAGTGCCATTGCCAATCCAATTCGAGGTCCGAAAAAACCGCTATTCTAAAGCATTGCTTGACACGGCGGCAAAGAGCCTCCGGCCCTGATGAGCCGATCGGCATTAGTCAAATGTTCTAATCAAATGCCACTTGCAATTCTGTTTGATTCGCCTATAGTGTGCCGTGTATTACTTGGGTCAGAGGGTGTCGATCTGTGGCAGGAAGCGGGTTGCCTGCTGGTTCGCGTAGAGTCATCGTACGAAAGGATAGCTATGAGCACCGTCAAAGTCGTCGAGAGGGTCGATCCTCGCGAAATTCGCCGCAAGCTTGGCCTCAATCAGCAGCAGTTCTGGTCAAAAAATTGGCGTGACGCAAAGTGGTGGTTCGCGCTACGAGAGTGGCCGCAACATGCCAAAGCCGGTACGTGAGTTGCTGCGCCTGGTGCATGTCGAGCAAATCGATATTCAGCGCCTCAAGCGCGAGGACTTCGAGGTCGTCGAGTATCTGAAGGCGGAAGACCCCGAACAATTCAAATCCCTCAAAAAAGCAGCCAGAGGCAAGGTCAAGAAGGCTGTTTGAGCCTGGCTTGGCGGCGCCGCTGGTAGCGCCGTTTCCGGACGTGATCCGGGTTTTCACGAAGGTGGTCAACTGCTGGCTGCTCGCCGGGCGGCGAGCGCCACCGCCCGGGTGTCCCGGAAGCCAGGTTTCCCGCAAGATTTCCCGAAGCGCGTGCCGTTCAGGGTGAACTCGTTACGCGAAGCCCTTGCGCGGGGGCCCGGCGCAGGCGTTTGGAGTCCGGGCGGTGAGCGCTGCAAGGCGTTCCGGAGTGCGCCTCGCGCCTGGTCTTCGGTCTTGTTCTCCTGGTCAGGGAAGTTGCAGCATTTCCTTGGCGTGCTGGCGAGTGATCGGCGTGATTTCTATGCCGCCCAGCATGCGGGCGATCTCTTCGATACGTGCTTCGGCTCCAAGTGTGCTGACACGGCTACGTAGCTGACCGGCCTCGGAGACCTTGCTGACTTGCCACTGCCAGTTGGCGCGTGCGGCGACTTGCGGCAGATGCGTCACGCAAAGGACTTGTCGTTCGGCACCCAGTTCGCGCAGGAGGCGGCCGACGACCTCGGCGACGCCGCCGCCAATGCCCACGTCCACCTCGTCAAAGATCAGTGTCGGGACGCTTGCCGCCTGACTGGTGACTACCTGGATGGCCAGGCTGATGCGCGACAACTCGCCGCCCGAGGCGACCTTGGCCAGGGAGCGCGACTCATTTCCGGCCAGCCCGGCAATGCGAAACTCGATCTGCTCAAGTCCGGCGGCGCTGCCGCCCTCGATCGGCAGCAGCGCGATGTCGAAGCAGCCGCCGCCAAGTGCCAGTTGCTGCATCACCTGGCTGACTTCGCCGCCCAGGGCCAGGGCAGCGCTTGCGCGACTGGCGGACAGCCGCCGAGCCAGTTCACCGTAATGCTTGCCCGCCGCTTCGACGCGTTCGCTCAGCCCGGCGAGGTCGGCGGCATCACCAAGTACCGCCAATCTCTCCTGCCAGCGCGCCAGCAAGGCCGGCAGTTCGTCCGGAGTGCAGCGAAATTTTCGCGCACAATCAAGGACGGCTTCGAGGCGGCTTTCGACGTCCGTCAGGCGCTGCGGATCAAGCTCGACGCGGTTGGCGTAGCGGCGAAGTGCCGAGATTGCTTCGCTGAGCTCCGCCTGCGCCGACTGCAGCAGAACGGCGACTTCAGAGAGAGCGGGGTCGTATTCGGAGAGGCCATCGAGCCGACTGGCGACTCTGGCGACTTGCGCTTCGCATGCTGCATCGCCTTCGGCGAGCACCTGCAGCGCGAACTGGGCGCCTTCACCCAGGCTTGCTGCGTGTGCCAGGCGCTTGTGCTCGTCGTTCAGTGCCCGCCATTCTTCGCTCGAGAAGCCGAGCGCTGCCAGTTCTCCCAGTTGCCAATCCAGCTGCTCGCGTTCGGCGGCCAAGGCTTCAATGCCCTCGGCGGCGGCGTCGAGGCGGTTCCTGGCGTCGCGCCATTGCCGCCAGGCGGTGGCGACTTCAGCCAGCAGGGCGTCGAGCCGGGCGTGCGAATCGAGTAGTGCGCGTTGGGCGTCGCCGCGCAGCAGCGACTGGTGGGCGTGCTGACCGTGGATGTCGACCAATCCTTCGGCGACCTCGCGGAGCTGCGCCTGGGTGACCGGCGAGCCGTTCAGGTAGGCGCGCGAGCGGCCGTTGGCATCGAGCACGCGGCGCAGCAGCAGACCGTCCTGGCTATCGATATCGTGCTCTCGCAACCATGCGGCGGCCGCCGGAGACTGGTCGAGATCAAACTCGGCGCCAATCTCGGCGCGTTCGCTGCCGGCGCGTATCAGGCTGGCGTCGGCGCGCTCGCCAAGGGCAAACGCCAGCGCGTCGACAAGAATCGATTTGCCGGCGCCGGTTTCTCCGGTGAGCGTGCCGAAACCGCCCTGGAACTCGAGTTCAAGGCGATCGACCAGTACAAAGTCGCGAATTGTCAGCCGGCGTAGCATGATGGGGTGGTCGCAGGAATTGCCTAGTGCTCCTTTGGTCGCTCGCTCCAGTGGAGCTTCTGACGGAGCATGGCGAAGTAGCTGTGGCCGGGTGGATGCAGCAGGCAGATCGAATACTCGGAGCGACGGATGCGTACGCAATCGCCGTTCGTGAGGTCGACTGTCACCTGGCCGTCGAAGTGCACGCGCGAATCGGTGCCATGAACGATGCGGATCTCGATCTCGTTGCGATCACCAACGAGGATCGGCCGGTTGGTCAGCGCATGCGGGCAAAGCGGGACCAGCGCGATCGCCGAAACCTGGGGATGCAGGATCGGGCCATTGGCCGATAGCGCGTAGGCTGTCGAGCCGGTGGAGGTGGCGACAATCAGGCCGTCCGCGCGCAGGTGGTAGATGAATTCGCTGTCAACGAAGAGCTCGAATTCGATCATTCGGCCGATGGCTCCCTTGTCGACGACCACGTCGTTGAGCGCCAGGTGAGGGGCGCCGACAGGGCGTTCGTCACGCAGCACCTCGGCTTCCAGGAGCATGCGCGTTTCGGGAACGAATTTGCCGTCGAGCAGGTCGTCCATGGCCGCCAGCATGTCGTTGCGCGAGATGTCGGTCATGAAGCCCAGGCGCCCCTGGTTGACCCCGACCAGGGGCACGCGATAGCGGGCCAGTTGGCGTGCGGCGTTGAGCATGGTGCCGTCGCCGCCGGCCACGATGGCCATATCGGCATGCGCGCCCAGCCAGGCAAAACTGCCGCTCGCCCAGCTGCGCAGGTCAAGTTGCGAGACGACGTTGCGTGCGGTTTCCTCCTCGATCAGGACCGTCATGCCGCGTTCGTGCAGGTATCTGGCCAGCATGCGGATCGATTCGGCAATATCCTGACTATGATACTTGCCGATCAGCGCAATGGTCTTGGGCAGATTCGCGCAATCGGTCGATTCGTGAGGAAAGACATTGTTCATGGCGTCAATTAGACCACAATTCAGCTTTCATCCGCGGCGCCCCCGCGAGCGGGGAATTTTTGTAGAATCCAAGCCATGCTAGACGAACGCGCCAGAAGGCTGCTCAAGACGCTCATTGAACGTTACATCGCGGACGGGCTGCCGGTCGGGTCGCGTGCCTTGTCAAAGTACTCCGGCCTGGACCTGTCGGCAGCGACCGTGCGTAACGTCATGGCTGACCTCGAAGAGAATGGTCTGATCGCCAGTCCGCATACCTCGGCCGGACGTGTGCCGACCTCGCGTGGTTACCGTTTCTTCGTCGACAGCCTGCTCACCGTCGAGCCGCTCGAGAAAGAAAAGATTGACGCCATCGAGGGGCAGCTATTGCTCTCGCAACCGCGGCAGCTGATCAGCAATGCTTCGCGCCTGCTCTCCGGCTTGAGTCACTTTGCGGGTATCGTCATGACGCCCAGGCGGCGGGTGCCGAGGATTCGTCAGATCGAATTCGTCAGTCTGTCGGAAAAGCGCATTCTGCTGATCCTGGTGACGGCCGACGGTGACGTGCAGAATCGCCTGCTCTTTCCCGGCCGCTCATATACCCCGTCGGAACTGGTTACGGCAACCAATTACCTGAACCAGCATTTCATCGGTGGCGATTTCGAGCATATTCGCCTGCGTGTCCAGGAGGAGCTGCTGCGCTTGCGTGGCGATCTGCAGTCGCTGATGGCCGCCGCGCTGGCCGCCGGTGACGAGGCGATGAAGGGCACGGACGAGCGCTATATCATCTCGGGTGAGCGTAATCTGCTCGAAGTCGAGGAGTTCTCGTCGAACATGAAGCGGCTGCGCGAGTTGTTCGACCTCTTCGAGCAGCGGACTTCGCTGATGCAGTTGCTCGATCTGTCGCATCGCGCCGACGGCGTGCAGATCTTTATTGGCGGCGAATCGGGCCTGGCACCCCTCGATGAATGCAGTGTGGTTACCGCGCCTTACGAGGTCGACGGTCAGATCGTCGGCTCGGTGGGTGTGATTGGTCCCACCCGCATGGCCTACGACCGCGTCATTCCGATCGTCGATATCACCGCCAAACTACTTTCTTCCGCGCTCTCTTACCAGGCCAATTCCTGATGCCTCGTTATCTCCCCGAGCCGGCTTACGGTCATGGTTCGCCGGCAAGAACTGCCGTTTTGCTGATCAATCTCGGCACACCCGACGAGCCGACGGCGCCGGCGGTGCGACGCTACCTCAAGGAATTTCTTTCCGACGCGCGCGTCGTCGAGATTCCACGCCCGCTCTGGTGGCTGATCCTGAATGGCATCATTCTCAGAGTGCGACCGCGACGGTCGGCCGAAAAATACGCGTCGATCTGGACGGCCGCTGGCTCGCCGCTGAAAGTGTATGTCGAGCGGCAGGCGAAGCTGCTGCGTGGTTTCCTGGGACAGGCAGGGCATCAGGTGGTCGTCGACTACGCCATGCGTTACGGCGAGCCGTCGATTGCGGCAACCCTCTCGCGACTCAAGGCCGCAGGCTGTACGCGGATTCTGCTGCTGCCGCTCTACCCTCAGTACGCGGCAAGTACCACCGCCACCGCCATCGATGCCGCCTGCAGCTGGTTACAAAGTGTTCGCAACCAGCCGGAAGTGCGCTCGGTCCGGAGTTTCGCCGACCATCCCGGCTACATCGCGGCGCTCGCGGCCAGTGTTCGCGAGCATTGGGCGAGCAGTGGGCAGCCGGGCGATTCGTATCGGCTGATCATGAGTTTTCATGGGCTGCCGCGCTACACCCTGGACAAAGGCGATCCCTACCACTGCGAGTGCCAGAAGAGTGGCCGCTTGCTGGCCGAGGCGCTTGGTCTTGCTGCGGGGCGCTATCAGATCTGCTTTCAGTCGCGCTTCGGTCGCGCCGAGTGGTTGCAGCCGTATACCGCGCCGACTTTGAAGGCGCTCGGTAAAGAGGGTGTGCAGCGGGTCGATGTGATCTGTCCGGGTTTCCCTGCCGACTGCCTGGAGACGCTCGAAGAGATAGCCATCGAAGGGCGCGCCGAGTTCCTCGGCGGCGGCGGCAAGGAGTTCCACTACCTGCCGTGCCTCAACGACCGCGACGACTGGATTCGCGCCCTGGCCGACATTGCCGAAACGCAGCTGCGCGGCTGGCCGACGCAACTCGCACCGGAGGCGGCCGGCCTGGAACTCAGCGCCCTGCGTGCCAAGGCTCTGGGAGCGTCATCCTGAGGGCGGCGCCAGCGCGCCCGGTGCCATCCATCCTCTCAATACGCTTCCGCGACATCGACAGCGCGCCGTGCCAAACTTCTGTCTAGAGCAATTGCAGCGGCGGCGTCAGTCCTAGAGAGGAGGCCGAAAGGCTGCCCTGCACGGCGGTCTGGCCAAGCTTGGCGAGGACTTTGTTGGCTTCGCGCAAGCGGCGGAGCACATTGGTCACGAGAACTTTGTTGAAGCGTTCGCGCAGTTCGTCGGAAGCCAATTCCAGCGCCGCGCTGTTGATTTCGAGGAATAGCGTGGCTTCCAGAGTGACTACGGTGGCGTGCCGCAGGGTGTCAGTGGGATGCATGAAAGCCATTTCGCCGATCACGTCGCTCGAACCCAGTCGGCAGATGACCCGCCCGTTGTTTGATACTTCGACGAAGCCGTCAATGATCACGCCGAACTTGCGGTGATTGTCGCCTTCGCGGATCAGGGTGACCTTCTCCGATATCTCCCGCCACCTGCTGATGCGCAGCACTTCCCAGAGCTCGATATCCTCGAATTCAACGAAGAAGTCGAGCTTGCGCAGCCTTTCGAAGTGGGTCAGATCCTGTTGGGTCTGGTCTTCGTCGAGCATCTGGTAACGCACCGCCGAGAGATCCTTGGCGAACGCGGCACCATTGCGGTAGCGGCTGTAGAGGTCTTTTTCAAGAGATTTCTTGATGATTGCATCGAGGCCAGCCGGCAGGTTGGGGTTCAGCGCACAAACCGACGGCGCATCCATGTTGACGATCTTGTAGACCAGCGTCGCAGGATTGTTGGCACGGTACGGTAGCCGCCCGGTGAGTAGCTGAAACAGTAGTACGCCCAAGGAGTAGAGGTCGGTCTTGTGATTGAGCGGGTAGTTCTTGACCTGTTCGGGAGACATATAGGCGGGTGAGCCGACGCCCATGACGAAGGTCGAGTCCTGGCCCATGTCCTTGTGCAGGTTCAGCCCCAGGCCGAAGTCGGTGATGCGCGGATTGTCGTCGGCGTCGAGCAGAATGTTGGCCGGCTTGATGTCGCGATGGACGACGCCCTGGTGGAAAGCGTGATCAAGCGCCAGGCAGCACTTGAAAATGATGCCGATGACGCGGTGCATCGGGAGCAGGCGGTTGATCGAGCAGAAGCGGTCGAGCGCTCCGCCGTCAACGAATTCCATGACCAGGTAGGCTTGGTCTTTCTCGACGACGGCGTCGTACACCTTGACGATGTTGGGGTGATTGAGCCGTCGGCCGATCGCGTCCTCGGTCTGGAAGATCTTGCGCAAGCGCCGTGACATCGCTGCGCTATCCTTGCCAAAGCGGATCAGCTTGATGGCGACCTGACGAGTTGCGTCCGGATCCTGGGCCAGATAGACGACCGCTGTCGCACCCTTGCCGAGCGTGCGAATAATCTGATATTTGCCGATTTTCTCCGTCATGCGAGTACCAAGTCCTGTTGGGGGGACTAGAGACAATTGAGATGCTGCTAGGGAAACAAGGCGCTGAATGAGCAATTATGCGCGAATTGCGGTGGCCTTCCACCTCCTCAAGCAGATAAAAAAGCCCTTGAAATCGAAAAACTCGCCCCAACCTGCGTGCAGTTTTCTGGGAGATCATCATCTATGCAAGTAAACGACACACCGCCTGACGAGAGCAACGCGGCGCCCGAAGCCACGGAGCCTGTTGAAGTGATTGCCGAAAGCGCGCCTGCGGAAGGCCGTGCGCCGAGTTTTGAAGACGCCTTGCGTCAAGCCGAGCTGAAAGCCGCCGAGCATCACGATGCCTGGTTGCGTGCCAAAGCGGAAACCGAGAACGTGCGCCGGCGAGCCCAGGAGGATATCGCCAAGGCTGCCAGGTTCGCCATCGAGCGCTTCGCTCGCGAACTGCTGGCGGTCAGGGACAGCCTGGAAATCGCGCTGGCGACCGACACGCAGAGCGTCGACAGCCTGCGCGCGGGAAGCGAAGTCACCCTCAAGCAACTGGTCGCCGCTTTCGAGAAGTCGGCGTTGAAAGAAGTCAATCCGCTCGGCGAGAAGTTCGATCCGAACCTTCACCAGGCGATCAGCGTCGTCGAATCGGAGCAGGAGCCGAACACTGTGGTTACGGTCTTGCAGAAGGGCTATCTGCTGGCCGAGCGCGTGTTGCGTCCGGCGATGGTTGTCGTCGCCAAGGCCAAGGCTTGAAATTCCTGCGATAAGCCCCAGTTTGGGTTTGTCAACAGACATTCAGCCAGTGGGCGGATGTCGTCACAATTTACCGAAATATTGAAAGGATTCTGCTATGGGCAAGATCATCGGCATTGATCTGGGCACAACCAACTCCTGCGTTGCCGTTATGGAAAACGGCAAGCCGAAGGTTATCGAAAACTCCGAAGGTGCGCGCACCACGCCGTCGATCGTTGCTTACGCCGAGGACGACGAAATTCTCTGCGGCGCGCCAGCCAAGCGGCAGGCGGTCACCAATCCAACCAACACGCTGTACGCGATCAAGCGCCTGATCGGCCGCCGCTTTGAAGAGAAGGAAGTGCAGAAAGACATCGCGCTGATGCCTTTCAAGATTCTCAAGGCTGACAACGCCGACGCCTGGGTCGAGGTGCGCGGCAAGAAAATCGCCCCGCCGCAGGTTTCCGCCGAAGTGCTGCGCAAGATGAAGAGGACCGCTGAGGACTACCTCGGCGAGGAAGTGACCGAAGCGGTGATCACCGTGCCGGCCTACTTCAACGACAGCCAGCGTCAGGCGACGAAAGACGCCGGTCGCATTGCCGGTCTGGAAGTCAAGCGCATCATCAACGAGCCGACCGCCGCGGCGCTGGCTTTCGGGATGGACAAGAAGCAGGGCGACAAGAAGATCGCGGTCTATGACCTCGGCGGTGGCACCTTCGACGTTTCGATCATCGAAATCGCGCAGGTCGAAGGTGAGCACCAGTTCGAGGTCTTGTCCACCAACGGCGACACCTTCCTCGGCGGTGAAGACTTCGATCAACGCCTCATCGACTACATCATCGACGAGTTCAAGAAAGAGTCGGGGGTCAACCTGAAGGCCGACGTGCTCGCGCTGCAGCGCCTCAAGGATGCTGCCGAGAAAGCCAAGATCGAACTCTCTTCCGGCCAGCAGACCGAAATCAACCTGCCGTACATCACGGCCGACAGTTCCGGACCCAAGCATCTGACCTTGAAGATCACCCGCGCCAAGTTCGAAGCTCTGGTCGATGAACTGGTCGACCGTACCATCGAGCCCTGTCGTATCGCCCTCAAGGATGCCGGCTGCAAGATAGGCGACATCGACGACGTGATTCTGGTCGGTGGCCAGTCGCGGATGCCGAAGGTGCAGGAAAAAGTGAAGGCTTTCTTCGGCAAGGAACCGCGCCGCGACGTCAATCCGGATGAAGCCGTCGCCGTCGGTGCCGCCATTCAGGGCGGCGTGCTGCAGGGCGAGGTTAAGGATGTCCTGTTGCTCGACGTGACGCCGCTGTCGCTGGGTATCGAGACGCTTGGCGGCGTGATGACCAAGCTGATCAAGAAGAACACCACCATCCCGACCAAGGCGAACCAGGTTTTCTCGACGGCCGATGACGGGCAGTCGGCGGTCACCATTCATGTTCTGCAGGGCGAGCGTGAAATGGCCAACGGCAACAAGAGCCTCGGACAGTTCAACCTCTCGGACATCCCGCCGGCGCCGCGTGGCATGCCACAGATCGAAGTCACTTTCGATATCGACGCCAACGGCATTCTGCATGTCTCGGCGAAGGACAAGGCGACCGGCAAGGAGAACAAGATCAAGATCCAGGCCTCTTCCGGTCTCAGCGAGGAAGAAGTGCAGCGCATGGTGCAGGATGCCGAAGTGCACGCCGAAGAGGACCGCAAGGCGCACGAACTGGCCGAAGCGCGCAATCAGTGCGACGGCATGATCCATTCGGTCAAGAAGTCGCTTGCCGAGTACGGCAAGGAGCTTAGCGATGACGAGAAGGCCGTCATTGAGGCGGCGATGAAGGAAGCCGAAGAATCCATTCGTGGCGACGACGTCGCGAGCATCAAGGCAAAAACCGAGGCTCTCGGCACGGCGGCGCAAAAACTTGGCGAGAAAATGTACGCCAAGCAGCAGGCCGAGACGGCTGGCGGCGCGGCCGAGCAGCATGCTCCCGGAGCGGATTCCGCGGGTGAAGCGAGAAAGGACGACAGCGACGTTGTCGATGCCGAGTTCACTGAAGTCAAAGACAAGAAGTAGGCATACTGCTGCAGGGCGGGGCGTATAATCGCGCCTCGCTCCGTCCCACAACGTGCTTGAGAAACGATGGCTAAACGCGACTTTTACGACATTCTGGGCGTCAATCGCGACGCATCCGATGAAGATATCAAGAAGGCCTATCGCAAGCTGGCGATGAAACACCATCCGGACCGCAATCCGGATAATCCCAAGGCCGAGGATCAGTTCAAGGAAGCCAAGGAAGCCTACGAGGTTCTCTCCGACCCTCAGCAGCGTGCGGCCTACGACCAATACGGTCACGCCGGAGTCGATCCCCAGTCAGGCATGGGCGGCGGTGGCCCGGGCGGTTTCTCCGACGCCTTTGGCGGTATTTTCGACGAGATCTTCGGCGGTGCTCGCGGTGGCGGCGGTCGTTCGAATATCTATCGCGGCGCAGACCTGCGCTACAACCTCGAAGTCACCCTCGAGCAGGCGGCCTTTGGCACCGAAACCAAAATTCGCATTCCGACCATGGAGGTCTGCGCTGCCTGCCACGGTAGCGGCGCCAAGTCCGGCACGCAGCCGAAGACCTGCCCGACCTGTCAGGGGAGTGGCCAGGTTCGTTTGCAGCAGGGCTTTTTCTCGATCCAGCAAACTTGTCCGAAGTGCCATGGCACCGGTCGTTTCATTGCCGACCCCTGCGCTCCCTGTCAGGGCGCGGGTCGTGTCAAGCAGCACAAGACGCTGGCCGTCAAGATCCCGGCCGGAGTCGACGAGGGCGATCGCATACGGCTCTCTGGCGAGGGTGAGCACGGCGTCAACGGTGGGCCGTCGGGAGACCTCTACGTCCAGATTCACCTCAAGGCGCACCCGGTTTTCCAGCGTGAGCAGAGCGATCTGCATTGTGAAATGCCGATCAGCTTTACGACCGCCGCTCTCGGTGGCGAGATTGATATCCCGACCCTTGACGGTGCGGCGAAGGTCAGGATTCCTGCGGAAACGCAGTCCGGAAAGGTTTTCCGTCTGCGCGGAAAAGGCATCAAGAGTGTGCGTAGCCATGCGCATGGGGACCTGCTGTGTCACGTGGTGGTCGAAACGCCGGTTCATCTGACCGACCGTCAGAAGGAGTTGCTGCGCGAACTCGAAGAGTCGAGTCAGGAAAACTCGGGACGTCATAATCCGCGCGCCAAATCCTGGATGGATCGGGTGCGCGACTTCTTCGCGGCGACCTGAGCGCGCTTTTCCGGTGTGCGGGCCAGCGCAGGCCTGTGGCCGGCTTGTCCTGCGCTCTGCGAACGGGGGTCGAGCGGCCCTTGTCTCCGGAATGCCATTCCATAAGCTTGCAATAGATTCTTCGACTCGTTTCTTGGCAGTCATGTAAGCCGCCTGTCAGTTTTTCTTGCAATCCTTCCTTTTTGGTCGAAACGGTCCACAGCCGACCGCGACTCGCACCGAGGAGGAGGGTCTGGCGTATGAGGTTTGCAAAGGTGCTGCTGTGCGCTCTGTTGAGTTGCTTTGGTGGCGTCCTTGCGGGCGAGGCTGGGGTGACCGCCAATAGCATCCTGATTGGCATGACGGCGCCGTTTTCTGGCCCCAATGGCGCTTACGGACTGGATATGAAGCGCGTCATCCAGGCCTATTTCCGTCAGATCAATGAAGCCGGCGGCATCGACGGCAGGATGTTGTCGCTGCGGGTCCTTGACGACGGCTACGAGACCGAGCGCGCGGTGGCTAATACCAAGGCCTTGATCGACACGGAAAAAGTCTTCGCCTTGCTCGCTTCATACGGGTCGAGCCCGACGACCGCCGCCATGAACGAGGCTTTCGGGATTGCCCGCGTGCCGCTGATAGGGGCCATTTCCGGTGCTGATTCGATCCGTCAGTCGCCGAAGGAGCATCCGAACAATCGTTACATGTTCAATCTCCGGGCCAGCTACGCGAACGAAACAGAAGCCCTGGTCCATCATCTGGTTTCGCTGGGCATCAAGAACATTGCCGTTCTGTACCAGAACGATGGTTTTGGCAAGTCCGGACTGGAGGGCGTGGTCAGCGCACTGAAGAAGCATCAACTGACGCCGTCGGCGGTGGCGACCGTCGAGCGCAACTCGGTCGATGTCGCTCAGGCAGTGCAGCAGATCGCCGCGGTCAATCCGCAGGCGGTGATCATGGTGACGCTTTACAAGCCCACGGCAGCTTTTGTCCGGGCCATGAAGAAGGCCGATCAGCTGCCGCAGTTCATGACCCTTTCTCCGGTTGGCGCCGAATTGCTGGTGCAGGAGCTTGGCGAGGCGGCGCGCGGCATCGGCATCTCGCAGGTCATGCCGTCGCCGTGGAGCGATACGACGCGGCTGGCGCACGAGTACCAGAAGTTAATCGGTCCGCAGGGGAAGCCTTCCTACTATGGCCTCGAGGCCTATGCGATGGCCAGAGTGCTGGTCGAAGCGATCCGCAAGACCGGCAAGGAGCCGACTCGCGAAGGGCTGGTCAACGCCCTCGAGAGCATGCACAACCTCGACCTGGGCGGTTATCGCGTCAGCTATTCGGCGAATGAGAGGCGCGGCTCCGGCTTTGTCGACCTGACCGTTATTGGACCAGATGGGCGCATCATGCGTTAGCTTCTCCGGGTTCGTGACTCGGTGACTAGGAGCGTCGCCAGGTGGTTCCGGTCGCGCCATCCTCGAGGACGACACCGGCCGCCAGCAGCTCGCCGCGGATGCGATCTGCGGCCGCGTAGTCCTTGTTCTTCTTGGCGGCAAGGCGCTCGGCGATGCGTGCTTCGATGTGCGCGACGCCGGTCTCCGTCTCCGTCTCGCTGCTTGGCGTCGCTTGCAGGAAAATCTGTGGATCGCGCGTCAGCAGGCCGAGCAGACCCGCCAGCCCGCGCAATTGCCCGGCCACCGCCGGTGACTTGCTGCGATTGAGTTCGGCAGCCAGATCGAAAAGTGCCGCGCAGGCTTCTGGGGTGTTGAAGTCGTCATTCATCGCTTGCCTGAAGCGCAAGGCCTGCGGCTCGTCCCAGTCGACTGGCGAAGCTTCGGCGTTCACGCTCTTGAGCGCCGTATAGAGTCGCGTCAAGGCCTGACGGGCATCGTCGAGATGGCTGTCCGAGTAGTTGAGCGGGCTGCGGTAATGTGCGCGCAAGATGAAGAAGCGGACAACTTCGGCGTCGTATTTCTTGAGAATTTCCCTGATCGTGAAGAAGTTGCCAAGCGACTTCGACATTTTTTTCTTCGGCGACCCGAACGAAGCCGTTATGCATCCAGTAGTTCACAAACTGGCAGTGATGGGCGCCCTCGGATTGCGCGATCTCGTTCTCGTGGTGGGGAAACTGCAGATCCTGACCGCCGCCGTGGATGTCGAAGTGCTTGCCGAGCAGGTCGGAACTCATCGCCGAGCACTCGATATGCCACCCGGGGCGGCCATTGCCCCACGGCGAAGGCCAGAAAGGCTCGTTCTCGCGGGCGTGTTTCCAGAGCACGAAGTCGAGCGGGTCGTCCTTGGCGCTGTCGACTTCGACGCGTTCGCCAGCCCGCAGGTCGTCGATCGATTTGCCGGAAAGCTTGCCGTAACCAGCGAACTTGCGCACCGAAAAGTTCACGTCGCCGTCCCTTGACTGGTAAGCGAGGCCGTTTTTTTCCAGTTGCCCAATCAAGTCGAGCATCTGCGGCACGTAGGCTGTGGCGCGGGGTTCATGATCCGGCGGTTCGACACCGAGGGCCGCGCTATCCTCGTTCATGAAAGCGATGAAGTGCTCGGTCAGCTCCGCGATACTCTGCTTGTTCTCGAACGCACGCTTGATGATTTTGTCATCGATGTCGGTGATGTTGCGAACGTAGGTCACCTGCAGCCCGCTGGCACGTAACCAGCGTTGCACGATGTCGAAAACGACCAGGACGCGGGCATGACCCAGATGGCAGTAGTCGTAAACGGTCATACCGCAGACGTACATGCGAGCCTCGCCGGGGGTGATCGGCACAAAGTCCTGTTTTTCCCTCGCCAGCGAGTTGTAGATTTTCAGCATTTTTGGACTCACGAGAGTGCTCGGCGCCGACCGGCGCGAGTGGGGGAGTGCTTTGGTTTCGACGTACTTCTTGTTAGAATTCACTGGCTAAGTTAGCTCTAAGCGCTGCACCGGCCAGTATACCATAACGATGCCTTCGGTCTCCCCGAAGCCGCGGTCGGCGCTGCTTCCTGCCGAGTACCCGCGATCCGCTCGACGTCTGCAGCAGGGCGCCGCAGTACGGGCGACGGTAGCTGGCGAATCATTTACGAAGGGAGTGCCTGATGTACAAAATGCTTGCACCGCTAGCCGGCGCACTGTTGTCCTTTGCTGCTCTGGCCGCACCGACGGTCGAAATGCAAACGAGCATGGGAACAATGGTCATCGAGCTTGATTCAAAAAAAAGCGCCGAAAAGCGTGGACAACTTCGTCAAGTACGTCAACGAAGGCTTTTACAACGGGACGATCTTTCATCGCGTCATCCCGGGATTCATGATCCAGGGTGGTGGCTTCAACGCCGCGATGGAGCAGAAATCGGCGCCGAGAAAAGTTGAAAACGAAGCCAGCAACGGGCTGAAGAATGATCGCTGGACGATTGCCATGGCGCGTACTTCTGATCCGCATTCGGCAAGTTCGCAGTTCTTCATCAACCACCAGGACAATGCCGCACTCAACAATCCTGGATCCGACGGCTGGGGTTACACGGTCTTTGGCAAACTAACGCAGGGGATGGACGTCGCCGACAAGATTGCCAAGGTCCCGACCGGCAACCGTGCGATGCACCAGAACGTTCCTCTTGAGCCGGTCACCATCCAGTCGGTCAAAATCATCCCCGAGAAAAAATAAGGAATCCCGCATGATCAAGCTGCACACAAGTTTTGGCGTCATTGCTATCGAACTGGACACCGAGAAAGCGCCCCTCTCGGCGCAGAACTTCCTCGACTACGTCAGCGCTGGCCACTACGACAACACGATTTTTCATCGCGTCATTCCGGGTTTCATGATCCAGGGCGGCGGCTTTGCGCCAGGCATGAAGCAGAAGCCGTGCCAAGCGCCCATCAAGAACGAGGCTGACAACGGTCTCAAGAACAATGCCTACACGCTGGCCATGGCGCGTACCAACGAGCCGCATTCGGCGACCGCGCAGTTCTTCATCAACGTCGCCGATAATGCTTCGCTCAACTACCGGGCGGCGAATGCCGAGGGTTGGGGTTACTGCGTCTTCGGCAAGGTCGTCGAAGGCACCGGGGTGGTCGACAAGATCAAGGGCGTGCGCACCGGCTCCTCCGGTTTTCATCGCGACGTGCCGGTCGAGGACGTGGTGATCGAACGCGCTGAAGTTTGCTGAGGGCTGCTCTGGGGTCGGATCTGCAGCAGCCGTGATTCTTTTCATTTCCGACCTCCATCTGGCGCCGCAAGCGCCAGCAATCACGCGTATCTTCCTCGATTTTCTTGCCGGTCGCGCGCGCTCTGCCGAGCAACTATTCATCCTCGGCGATCTTTTCGAAGCCTGGCCGGGTGACGATTGCCTGGCCCCTGCGAATGATGGCGACGAGTCCTTCGCTGCGGACATCGTCGCTGCGCTGCACGCGCTGACCCGCAGCGGCGTTGGGCTGTCGCTGCTGCACGGCAACCGTGATTTCCTGCTTGGCGAGGCCTTCATGGCGCGCAGCGGCGCGCGCCTGCTCGCCGATCCTCACGTCCTGTCGCTGCCAGGCTGGCAGTTCGTCCTTGCCCACGGCGATGCGCTGTGCACCGACGACCACGACTACCAGGCGTTTCGTGCGCTCGCTCGCCAGGCGGATTGGCGCGCCGCCTTCCTGGCCAAATCGCTGCCCGAACGCGAGCAGATAGTCCTCGCACTGCGCCAGCAAAGCGCGGCGGCCAAGCGCGACAAGGCGGATTTTCTGATGGACGTCAATCTCGCCGCAACCGACGATTTCCTGCGCGCGCACGGCTACGCCACCCTCATCCATGGGCACACGCACCGCCCGGCACGCCACGATCACATCGTTGATGGCATTCACGTCGAGCGCTGGGTAATGTCGGACTGGACTGACCAGGCCGGCGAGTGCCTGTGCTGGGACGGCGACACTCTGACCCGCGAGGTACTGACTTGAAGCGTTTTTCTCCCTACAGTCGCCAGCGAAGATGAGCGAGTCGGCCAGCGAACTCCTGCGGCGAATTTTCGGCTATGCGTCGTTTCGTGGTCAGCAGGCGGAGATCGTCGACGAGCTTGTCGGCGGCGGAGACGCGCTGGTGCTGATGCCGACCGGTGGTGGCAAGTCGCTCTGTTACCAGATTCCGGCGCTCCTGCGGCCGGGCGTCGGCGTCGTCGTTTCACCGCTGATTGCTCTCATGCAGGACCAGGTTGATGCCTTGCGGCAGGTCGGCGTCAATGCTGCTTTCCTGAATTCGTCGCTGGATTTTCGGGCGGTGGTCGAAACCGAGCGCAGCCTCTTGCGCGGAGAACTCGACCTGATCTACGTGGCACCAGAACGCCTGCTGACCGATCGTTTCATCGGCCTCCTCGAGCAGCTGATCGCGCGCCAGCAGGTGGCGCTGTTTGCGATCGACGAGGCGCACTGCGTCTCGCAGTGGGGGCACGACTTTCGTCCCGAGTACATGCAGCTCTCGCAGTTGCACGAGCGTTTTCCCGGTGTGCCGCGTGTGGCCCTGACGGCGACCGCCGACCAGCTGACCCGTCAGGAAATCAGAACTCGGCTTGGTCTCGAACAAGCGCGAGTGTTCGTCGCCAGCTTTGATCGCCCCAATATCCGTTACCTCATCGTCGAGCGCGACAACCCACGCCAGCAGCTGCTTGCCTTTCTTGCTGCGCATCAGGGCGCGGCAGGAATCGTCTACTGCCTGTCGCGGCGCAAGGTCGATGAGACGGCGGCCTGGCTGAACACGCAAGGGGTGACGGCTTTGCCCTATCACGCCGGACTGACGAGTGCTGACCGGCAGCAGCACCAGCAACGCTTCCTGCGTGAAGACGGGCTGGTGATGGTGGCCACCATTGCTTTCGGAATGGGAATCGACAAGCCCGACGTGCGTTTCGTCGCCCACCTCGATCTGCCCAAGAGCCTCGAGGCCTATTACCAGGAAACCGGCCGCGCCGGGCGCGACGGAGAGCCCTCGGAAGCCTGGATGACCTACGGTCTCAACGACGTAGTCATCCATCGCCAGATGATCGAGGAGTCTGCTTCGCCGAGCGCACAGAAACGCGTCGAACGACAGAAGCTCGAGAGCATGCTCGCCTATTGCGAGTCGGCCAGGTGCCGGCGGGTCATCCTGCTCGACTATTTCGGCGAGCAGGCGACGCCCTGTGGTAACTGCGACGTCTGCCTGGAGCCACCGATCTTGTGGGATGGCACGGTGGCTGCGCAGAAGGCCTTGTCCGCGGCTTTGCGCACCGGCCAGCGCTTTGGTGCCGGGCACCTGATCGACATCCTGCGCGGCAAGAACACCGAGAAGGTACAGCAGTTTGGCCACCAGGGCTTGCCGACTTTCGGCGTTGGCGCCGATATCGACGAGCGCGGCTGGCGCTCGGTGTTTCGCCAGCTGCTCGCCGCGGGCCTGCTCGACGCCGATGCCTCGGCGTACGGCGCGCTCAAGCTGACCGACAGCGCACGACCGATTCTCAAAGGCGAGACCCGTCTGCAGCTTCGCCGCCAGGTCGAGCGGCCGAAAAGTCGAGCGACCAGGAGCAGCCGAGTGGGCACCGGAAATGCGGCGTCAAGCGGCGCTTCCAGAGCCGGCGACTCGCCGCTGCTGGCCAGCTTGCGCGAATGGCGACTCGCGCAGGCACGCGAGCAGGGGGTTCCCGCCTACGTCATTCTGCACGACAGGACTTTGGGCGAAATCGCCGCGCTGCTTCCCGCTTCCGTGTCGGCGCTCCTCGCCGTTCCCGGCATCGGCGCGGCCAAGGCGGAGCGCTACGGTGACGCTTTGCTGGCCCTCGTCGCGGCGCGCCACTGAGCCAGCCCTCAGGCAGTTGCTGCGGCAGCGGGATAGGGGCGGAGCAGGTCGAGAGCGATGCTCTGCCCTGAGGCCTGCACGATACGTACGTGCTCGCGACGCAGTTGGCGCGCATGGCGGAGGCCGCAGGAGTGCGCAATCATGCCGACCTCCTTGTTCATGTTGCGGCAGTACGAGGCGACGCGTGCCGCCTTGTCGTCGACGACCAGGCCGCGTTGCAGACGCGGATTGTGAGTGGTGACTCCGGTCGGGCAGGTGTTGGTGTGGCAGCGCAGAGCCTGGATGCAGCCGAGAGAAAACATGAAGCCGCGCGCCGTATTGACGAAGTCGGCGCCGCTGGCGAGTGCCCAGGCGACGCGCGCCGGAGTCAGCACTTTTCCGGCGGCGATCACCCGAATCCGTTCTTTCAGGCCGCTGGCGATCAGCGCATCGACAACCAGGGGCAGCGCCTCGTCAATCGACATCGCCATGTGATCGGCCAGCGCCTGCGGCGCCGCACCGCTGCCGCCCTCACCACCGTCGATGGTCAGGAAGTCAGGGGCTGCCTGCAGGCCGCGTCGTGCGATTGCGGCGCTGAGTTCATCGAGGAAGCGCGGGCCGCCGATGGCAGTCTTCACGCCGACTGGCTTGCCGGTCACGGCGCGGATGTGTTCGACCTTGTCGAGCAACTGCTCGATGTTGCTGATATCGGGATGACGGTTTGGACTGAGCGAGTCGCGGCCCTCGGCAATGCCGCGAATGCGGGCGATCTCGGCGCTGACTTTGCTGCCGGGCAGGACGCCCCCCTTGCCTGGTTTCGCGCCCTGTGACAACTTGATTTCAAAAGCCCGCACCGTCTCGTGTGCGGCCACTTCACGCAAGCGCTCGTCGGACAGTTGTCCGCTCTCGTCACGAACCCCGTATTTTGCCGTTCCGACCTGAAAGATGATGTCGCAGCCACCCTCCAGGTGATAAGCAGAGAGCCCGCCCTCGCCGGTATCGAGCCAGCAGCCGGCGGCTGCCGCGCCGCGTGACAGAGCGCGCACTGCCGGCCGGGAAATGGCGCCAAAGCTCATCGCGCTGATATTGACCAGCGACTTGCCGACGAAAGGCGTCCGGCAATAGCCTTCGCCGATAAGCAGCATCGGCGGCTCTTGCTGCTCGGCGTCGAGGATCGGGAAAGGGGCGTTGACGAAGACCAGAGCGCCGGGTTCATGGAGCGGGTACGTCGAGCCGAAGCCGATGATGCCGCCTTCGTTCTTGGCCATGCGATACACCCAGCTGCGCGTGGCCCGGTCGAACGGCTGTTCCTCGCGGTCGCCGAGAAAGAAATATTGCCGGAAGTATTCACCGAGGCTTTCGAAGAAGTAACGCAGATGGCCCACCAGCGGAAAGTTCCGCAACACGGCGTGCTTTTCCTGCGTCACGTCCTGCACGTAAAGGGTGATCAGCGCTCCGGCGACAAAGAGAGCAAGCAGCACTCCCAGGCTACCAAGCAGTATGTTGAGCATTTGCGCTTCCCTTCGGTGATAAAATCCAGTCGCCAAGTTGTCAGTCTACGGGAATGTCATGCTCATTGCAGCCCTGCTCGATGCCGAAATCGAGCGTAACGTCTCTGCCGCACTCAGCGAGGATGTCGGCAGCGGTGACCTCACCGCGCAGCTTGTTCCGGCCGGAGTGCGTAGTCGTGCCCTGGTGATTGCTCGTGAGGACGCCATCCTCTGCGGCAGCGACTGGTTCAGCCGTTGCTTCAGCAAGCTCGATGCGACGATCAATATCGTCTGGAAGGCGCAGGATGGCCAGCGCACCCACCCGGATCAGGTGCTCTGCGAGATCGAAGGATCGGCGCGCGCCTTGCTCACTGGCGAACGCAGCGCGCTCAACTTCCTGCAGTTGCTGTCAGGGGTCGCCACCAAGGCTCGACAGTACGCCGATCGGGTGGCCGGTACGCGGGCACAGGTGGTCGATACGCGCAAGACGATTCCCGGCTTGCGTCTGGCACAGAAGTACGCCGTCAGCTGCGGCGGCGGCGGCAACCACCGCCTCGGTCTTTATGACGGAATTCTGATCAAGGAAAACCACATCCACGCCGCTGGCAGCATCGCCGCCGCGCTGGCCGCGGCCAGGGAAATCGCCCAAGGGGCGGTCAGCGCCTGTCAGTTCGTGGAAATCGAAGTCGAGAACTTGCTTGAGCTGGAGCAGGCACTGGATGCCGGCGCGGAAATGATTCTCCTCGACAATCTGGACCTTGATCAGCTGCGCGCAGCCGTGGCCCTGACCGCCGGTCGGGCGATTCTCGAAGCCTCGGGCAATGTCAGCCTTGATAGCGTGCGTGGCATCGCCGAGACCGGTGTTGATCGCATCTCGGTCGGCAGTTTGACCAAGGACGTACGTGCGCTGGATCTGTCGATGCGGTTTTCGGCTTGATGTGCAAGTCGCATGCACGATTCACGCCTCACGAGTCCACTAATCGCCCTTCTCCTCGCGGCGTGAGAAGGGCCGCGGGATCTAACTGTCATGACCGTGAGCAGGCTCACCGAGGCGATCCGACGGCCGCCAGCGAATGCGTTATATAATGGGCTTCGGGCGATGTGACCCAGGCGGGAACTTATGGCCTGTGCATCAAGGGAAAGGGGGCTGGGATGCTGTTTGCGCTGTTTTACGTGTTGGCGATTGTGATTCTGATCATGCACTTCACCGGATTCCTGGCGCGTCATAACCTCGAATGGCTGGTGCTGGTACTTGCCGCTGCCGTTTTTCCTGCGGTCATCTACCTCTGACGCTGCACAGGGGCTAGGCAAGGGCAACTCCGCTGAAATGGAAAAGGGCGCCACTGGCGCCCTTTTCCATTTCAGCCACTGCCGTGAATCAGTCCAGGTATCGCTGGATGATCCCCTTCACCGCGTCGACACTGACGTCGATCACCTCGACCCGTTGCGGCAGGTCTTCGATGCCCAGCAAGCCCACAGGCCGCTCGGGTCGGCGGCCGAGAGCTTCGACGATGGTTTCCTCGAACTTGGCCGGCAAGGCCGTCTCGAGTACGACCATCGGCATTTCCGGGGTGCGCAGTTCGCGAGCGACCTTGAGTCCGTCGGCGGTGTGAGTATCGATCATCAAGCCATATGTCTCGAAGGTGTCGCGGATCGTCGCCAGACGGTCGGCATGGCTACTCCTGCCTGCGGCAAAGCCGAAGTCGGAAAGCCGGGAGTAAAAAGACGTCTTCGAGAGGTCGACGCTGCCGCCCGCATCAACGGCGCTCCACAGGTTGCGAATGACGCTGGGGTCGCGGCCAACGAGATCAAAGGCAAAGCGCTCGAAATTCGACGCCTTCGAAATATCCATCGACGGACTCGATGTGGCGTGCGTTTCGGCGCTGCCACGTGGGCGATAAACGCCGCTATGGAAAAACTCGTTGAGGACATCGTTCTCGTTTGTGGCCAGGACCAGGCGACCAATCGGCAGACCCATCATGCGCGCGATGTGACCAGCGCAGATGTTGCCGAAGTTGCCAGAGGGTACGGCAAAAGCGACCTGCCGATCACTGCTGCCGTCGACGCCGCCGGTGGCCGCGAAATAGCCTTTGAAGTAGTACACGATTTGTGCCGCAACCCGTGCCCAGTTGATCGAGTTGACCGCGCCGATTTTGTAGCGGGCTTTGAAGGCGTGATCGTTGGACACCGCCTTGACGATATCCTGGGCATCGTCGAAGCTGCCGCGCACGGCGATATTGTGGATGTTGTCATCGTGCAGCGAATACATCTGTGCGCGCTGAAAGGCGCTCATTCGCTGGTGTGGTGAGAGCATGAAGACGCGCAGCCTTTCTTTGCCGCGCATCGCATATTCGGCCGACGAGCCGGTGTCGCCCGAGGTCGCGCCGAGGATGTTGATCTTTTCGCCACGCTTGGCCAGCACGTACTCAAAAAGATTGCCGAGCAGTTGCATGGCGATGTCCTTGAAGGCCAGCGTCGGGCCATTGGACAGTTCGAGGATCGCCAGGCCCGCTTCGCCGCGGGCTTCGTCGGGCCGCTCCAGCCAACGCAGGGGCGTGATCTCGGCGGCCTGCTCACTGTTGCGGCCGTTGCCGTACACCTGTGCGGTGTAGGTCTTGGCAATCAGAGGCTTCAGATCGGCGGGCGGGATATCGTCGATGAAGCGGGAGAGTACGGCGTAGGCCAGATCGGCGTAGGACAAGCTGCGCCAATATTCGAGTTCGGTTTTGCTGATCTGTGGATAGGACTCCGGGAGGTAGAGACCGCCGTCGGGAGCCAGGCCGGTGAGCAGAATCTCGGTGAAGCTCGGCGCTGCCGAGAGTTTTGTGCTGGAGAGGTTCTGGCCGCGAGTCGAGAGATAGCGCATGTGGAGGACCATTAATGTGACAGTCGCGCAAGCGACTCACGAAGCTCCCTTCTTCCCCTGCGGGAGAAGGGCCTGGGGAAGAGGGAATGCGGCTGGAAAGCCGGCGAACGCGCAGTTTATCATGCTCCGCGCCGTGTCCTCGGCGCGGGTGCGTCGCAAGTCTCGGCGCTTGGCCGGGCGTCAGTCAGCCAGTCAGTGAGCCAGTCAGCCGCTAACGACGCAGTTCTTGCCCGCACGTTTGGCAGCGTAGGTAGCCGCGTCGGCACGGAGAATCGTGTCTTCGACGGATTCGCTGGTTTGCTTGGCGACGACGCCGGCGCTGAAGGTCACGGCAAGCTCACAGCCCGGCATGGCGTTGGCGGCGAACTGACGCTGGAAGCGTGAAATCGCCGCGACCGCCTCGTCGAGCGCGGTCTCGGGAAGCAGCAGCACAAACTCTTCACCACCGAAACGGCACAGGATGTCCGATGGACGCAGCGCTGCGCGCAAGCTCTTTACCAGATGCACCAGCGCTTCATCGCCCATCTGGTGGCCGAGGGTGTCGTTGAGGCGTTTGAAATCGTCGACATCGATCAGGGCAATGGCCAGTTGGCTGCCGTTGCGACGTGAGCGCGCCAGTTCGCGCTGATACGCTTCGTCAAAGCCGCGCCGGTTGAGCGCGCCGGTCAGGGCGTCGGTAAATGCCGCCTGCAGGGCTTCGCTCAAGGCGCTCTCGAGTTCCGCGATACGCGTTTCGGCGACCAGCAGTTCGAGCGCACTTTTCGCCGCTACGGGAGGCTTGATACGCCGAATGTGCGGGTGATGGACGCGGCCGGTGGCCGTCGGCAGAGCGCCGTGGCCGTGCAGCGGCAAAGGCATATTGGCGAGATCCGGCAGCCGCTGCGGCCGGCGTGACGCGTGCCGCGATGACTGTAGAAGGGAAAGCTGGTTGTGCTTGAGCATCTTGTTGCCTCCGTCTGGGGGCCGCTGTGCGTCGGCCATGATTGCAGATACGGATAGCTCTCGCGGATCTTGAGACTTTTTTCTCGGATATCTCGTAATAAATTGTTTATCAATGATAAATAGGTCCTTCTCAGCCCTGGTTTTTGGCCCGGGCGGTGGCCAGCGAGCGCAGCAGGCCGATCGTGAAGGACAGCATCGCCACCGCTGCGACCCAAAGCCCGTCGCTCATTCCCAGTGCCAGCAGGATGCCGCCAGCGAGGAACAGGAGGGCGCGCAGGGCGCCGCCGCGACGTAGTTCGGCGTGCATCCGGTCACGCGCTGGCGTGCGCCTGCCGGGGCAGTACCAGACCGGCAACAGTTCGGACAGGGCGCCGCTGACCAGCGGCAGCAGGAAAGCGACGACAAACGCCGGCACGGCGTCACGACCGCTGAGCACTGCAAAGGCATGTGCGCCGCCGAAGATCAGCAGCAGCGCAAAGCCGGCCAGGGCCGCGAAGAGGCTTGCCGCCGCGCCGTCGGTGCTCAGCCCCTGCCAGCCATGACGAGTCAGGCAGGCGCGCCCGATCTGTAAGGTGACGAGCAGCAACACAAGCGCACCCGCAAGCGACAGCGGTGGCCAGAAAGCGGCGCCGAGCGCAATAGCCAGCACCCCGCCAACGGCGAACGGTAGCTGCCGACGCAGCCGTTGCGCGGCGCCGGGATCCGGCGTTCGCAAGGCCGTCGGCAAGAGGACCTGCAAGCTTCCCAGCGCCGTCAAACCGATGAATCCGAGCGTGTTCAGATGCAGATGCAGCAGGCGCAGTTGCGGTCGTTCTTGCGGCCACCAACCCATCGCCGGGATCAGCAGCAGCGCTGCTGCCAGGAAGACGATGGCCAGCAGGTACCACTGCCAGCCGGGGTGCGGTCTTCCCAGCGTTGCTCTCGCACGCCGGATCACCCAGCTGGCAAAGAGCAGTGCGATCAGAAGAGTGCCGCTGGCTGCGGTGTACAAAGCACTCTCCGGTAGCGTTCCCCGGAAGGCGAGAAAGGTCAGTGCGCCGGCCACCTGCAGCAGCAGCGGCAGCAGCAGAATGCTGCGCGGTGCTGCGCGGCTGCGCGTCAGGACGGGGACGAAATGGCTGATGGCGGCAAACATCAGCGGCACGATGCCGACCGCGAAGATCAGGTGTGCTGCTGCGGCGATCGACACGCCGCCGGAATGCAGCAGCGCCAGCGCCGCAAGAAAAACCGCGACCGCAGAAAAGCCCAGGTAGATCAGCACCGCTTCACACCCTCGCCTGTCTTTTCTGCGCCGGCCAGCTGTCGTGCGGACCTCGGCTGCGGCGGCTTGCCGTCAAGCCATTCTGGTGAAGTCGATGACGATGGCGCCGGCTTCGCGCTGCACGTACTTGATTTGCAGGGCATCGCCGAAGCGGGCCTGCAACTGCGCCAGCAGCGGCAGCGGATCGTGGTCGTTGCAGAAGCGCATCGTTTCTCCGGCAATCAAGGCATCGAGTGCGCCAAAGATCGCCGCGTGGCGAAAACGCTTGGCGACGCCGCGTGCGTCGAAGGGATAAATGGCTTCCTGAGTGGGCTGATCGCAAGCATGCATGGCGGTCTCCGTAAGTAACAAGGTGATTGGGAGATCGGATCTTGGGACAGCGGCCCCGGGCTGTCTTTGATATGGGCCGGCAATTCCCGTACGCGGGGCATAGGAGCGACGCCAAAGCGGGGAGGCTGGCAAGAGCGCTGGGAAAAGAGCGGGAAAAGGACGAGAAAGGGACGAGAAAGGGACGAGAAAGGGACGAGAAAAGACCGAGAACAAGCCGCTCAAGACCTGGATCCGCGTGCGGCCGTTGGCCCCCGGCAGCGTCTGCTGCGAAGAGCAGTAATCGCGGATAATGGGCACATGCGTCGCTATCTCAAGAAATATCTTCCCGATCAGGAAACGATCCGCAGCAACCCCTGGCTGCGTCCCTTCCAGTCATCCCTGCTGCATCCGCGGCTATGGCACCTGAATCGCCACTCGGCGGCCGGTGCGGTGGCCACCGGCCTGTTCTGCGGCTTGATTCCCGGTCCACTGCAAATGATCGGCGCGGCGCTCGCCGCAGTGAAGTTTCGCATCAACCTGCCGCTCGCTCTTCTCGTCACCCTGTACACCAATCCCTTTACCATCGTGCCGCTGTACCTGGTGGCGTATCAGCTTGGGCGGCTGTTGACCGGCGACAGCGCGGGCTTCATTGCACCGCCGGAGTTCAGCATCACTGCCTTTGCCGCCTGGACCGAGGCCATGCAGGGATGGATGCTGGTCGTCGCCAAGCCCCTCGGCCTGGGCCTCCTGGCACTGGCCAGCGTGCTCTCGGTGTTCGGTTACCTGGCGACGCGGGCGATTTGGCGGCTATACCTGATCAAGGCCTGGCATCGTCGCCGAAGCGCCTCCTGAGTCCCGGTCGCTCGCGGCTCGGCAGCGCTCGCTTTCGGCAAAGCCTTGCCTGACAGCATGCGGCGAAGGGTGCTCGCCCCCTGTTGTCGTCAACCGCTCCCTACCCTCGCGAAACAATGGCAGGCAGGTGGCAGCAAGCGACAAGCCGTCTCAACAATGCACAAGGAGATCTTGATGGCCAAGACATCGAAAGCCCGCTTTTGCTGGGAGGACCCGCTGCTTCTCGAAGCGCAGTTGAGCGAGGAGGAGCGCATGCTGCGCGATGCCGCGCGCGACTACTGTCAGGGCCGCCTGCTGCCACGGGTGCAGGATGCGTTTCGCCACGAGCGCACCGATCTGGCGGTCTTCCGCGAAATGGGCGAGATGGGTCTGCTCGGCGCGACGATCCCGAGCGAGTACGGTGGCGCTGGCCTCAACTACGTCAGCTATGGTCTGCTGGCCCGCGAGGTCGAGCGCGTCGATTCGGGTTATCGCTCGATGATGAGCGTGCAGTCGTCCCTGGTGATGGTTCCGCTGCACGCTTTTGGCACCGAGGCGCAGAAAAGCAAGTACCTGCCGCGCCTGGCGAGCGGCGAATTGATCGGCT
This sequence comes from Candidatus Accumulibacter phosphatis, assembly GCF_012939955.1. Taxonomy (GTDB): domain Bacteria; phylum Pseudomonadota; class Gammaproteobacteria; order Burkholderiales; family Rhodocyclaceae; genus Accumulibacter; species Accumulibacter delftensis. Next base: position 31,194 of record NZ_SPMY01000033.1, on the reverse strand, counting down.
GCTTCGGCCTCACCGAACCCAACCACGGTTCCGATCCTGGTGGCATGACCAGCCGGGCGTGCGCGGTTGACGGTGGCTACCGACTGTCGGGTAGCAAAATGTGGATCACCAACTCGCCGATCGCCGATGTCTTCATCGTCTGGGCCAAGGACGATGTCGGCGCGATTCGCGGCTTCATCCTCGACAAGGGAATGAAAGGCCTGTCGGCGCCGGCTATCCGCGGCAAAGTCGGCTTGCGGACCTCGATCACCGGCGAAATCGTCATGGATGAGGTCTTCGTCCCCGAGGAGGATGCTTTCCCCGACATCCGTGGTCTGAAGGGGCCGTTTACCTGCCTCGATTCGGCGCGTTACGGGATTTCCTGGGGAGTGCTCGGTGCCGCTGAGTTCTGCTGGCACACGGCGCGCCAGTACACCCTCGATCGCCAGCAGTTTGGTCGTCCGCTGGCTGCCAATCAGTTGATCCAGAAGAAGCTGGCCGACATGCAGACCGAAATCACCCTCGCCCTGCAGGGCTGCCTGCGCCTCGGGCGCATGAAAGACGAAGGCACGGCGACGCCGGACATCACTTCAATGATGAAACGCAATTCCTGCGGCAAGTCTCTCGATATCGCCCGCAGCGCGCGCGACATGCTCGGTGGCAACGGGATCTCGGACGAATTCGGCGTCATTCGGCATATGGTCAACCTCGAAGTGGTCAATACCTACGAAGGCACGCACGACGTGCACGCCCTGATCCTCGGGCGTGCGCAGACCGGCATTGCTGCCTTCTGAAGCCGCCGATGAGTTCTGCCGCGAGCGAGGCGAAAAGCGGCGGCGCGCTGGCGCATCTACGCGTGCTCGACCTGTGACGCGTTCTCGCCGGCCCCTGGGCCAGGCAGCTGCTGGTCGACCTCGGCGCCGAGGCGATCAAGGTCGAGCGGCCCGGTTGTGGCGACGACACGCGCGGCTGGGGGCCGCCGTGGCTGGCCGACGGCGATGGCCAGGCGACGCGCGAGGCCGCCTGTTTGCTGTGCACCAACCGCAACAAGCGCTCGCTGACAGTCGACACCACCCGACCCGAGGGGCAGGAGATCGTTCGCCAATTGGCGCGCGACGCCGACGTGCTGATCGAGAACTTCAAGGGCGGTGGCCTGGCCGCCTACAGCCTCCAGCAGCACAGCATGCGTACGCTCAACCCCAAACTCGCTTATTGCTCGATCACCGGCTTTGGACAGCACGGGCCGTACGCGGCCCGCGCCGGCTACGACTTCCTGATTCAGGGCATGGCTGGCCTGATGAGTGTCACCGGAACGGCGGACGGCGAGCCCGGCGCCGGCCCGCAGAAAGTCGGTCTCGCCCTGACCGACATTCCCACCGGTCTCGACGCCGGCAACGCCATTCTCGCTGCGCTGGCGCATCGCGACCGGGATGGTTATCGCAGCGCTGACGGCCAGCACATCGACCTTGCGCTGCTCGATGTTCAGATTGCCTGCCTGGCCAATCAGGCCATGAACTATCTGGTTTCCGGGACGGCGCCGAAGCGCATGGGCAATGCCCGCCCGAACATCGTCCACTATCAGGATTTCCCAACCGCCGACGGCGACATGATCCTGGCAATCGGCAACGACGGCCAGTTCGCACGCTTCTGCACGGTCGCCGGACGTTCCGAATGGGCCGGCGACGAGCGCTTCGCGAGCAACGCGGCGCGCGTCAGCACAGCGATGCCCAGATTGCGGCGCTTCGGAAGGCGGGGATTGTGTAGTTGCGTGTAGTTGCCTGCAGCATCGTCGTTGTCATCATCGGCATCCTGACGCTGACCGGCGCCGCCTCCAGCTTCGCCGGTTTCATTCTTACGGTCGGCGAAACCAGCCTCTTCCTGTCGCTGCTGCTGACCATGCTGGTCTGCCTGATCCGCGGCATGGGCATTCCGATCATCCCCAACTACATCATCACCAGCGCCATTGCCGCCGCTGCCACAGGTCTTGCTGTCGCACTCGCCGTATGCGGGCAGCTACGAACGGTGCGTGGACGGCCGTTGCCAGCCGATGCCCGCGCCGCCGCGACCACGTTCCACCGAGCGCAGGGTTGAAGGCGCGAAATGAGTGGGCAGCATGGCACAATGAGAGCTTCTTCGAAAAGGAGCCGCCCTTGTTGGCACGAGTTATTCTGACGCGCGAGTCGCAGCAAGCTGGGCAGGCCGCCGCGCTGCTTACTGTTGGCGAACCCGCTGGCGTTTTTCGGGCGTGGCCACGATGTCTGCCAAGGCAGCTGTGAGCGGATCGATCTCCGAAGTCCCGAGCGTATATACGGTGTGTGCCGGCATGGCCACTGACGTGGGCCGCGTGCGCTGCAACAACGAGGATGCTCTGAGCTTTGTTTGCCCGGATGACCTTGTGCTGCGCCGACGTCTGGGCGTGCTGGCGGTGGTCGCCGATGGCATGGGCGGACACCGGGGAGGAGAGGTGGCGAGCACGCTGGCAGTGGAAACCATTTGCCGCGGCTATTTTTCTGCGCTGCCGGGCGAGGATCGCTTGCAGGCCCTGGAACGGGCAATGCTCGAAGCGAATCACGCGATTTGCAGGGCCGGCCTCGCGGATCCATCGCTCGAGGGGATGGGGACGACGGCAACCGTGCTGGTCGTCGTGGACAACAGGGTGTTCTTCGCGCATGTGGGCGATAGTCGCCTCTACCACTGCGCCAATGGCCGCTGTCGGCAACTGACCGAAGACCACACCCTGGTCCAACAAATGGTGAAGAACCACGTGCTCAGCGCGGAAGAGGCCCGCGATTACCCGATGCGCAACGTCCTCATGCGCTCCCTCGGCACCTATTCGGGCCTGCAGATTGCCACCCAGAACTGCGCTGCTCCGCAGATCGGCGACGCCTTCGTCCTTTGCTCGGACGGCTTGCACGCTTCAGTCGAGCCCGCTGAAATCGCCGAGCTTGTCGCCTCCCTGGAACCGCAAGAAGCCAGTCAGCGCTTGGTCGATCTGGCCTGCGTGCGTGATGGTAGCGACAACATTTCGGTGGCCGTGGTCGTCATCCGGCCAGCCGCCGCCAGCGAGGAATGATGAATCGGTGGCGAAAGGCGCTGCTACTGGCCGGGGCTTGCTCAGTAACGCAAGGCAATGGTCAGCCACAGCGGCAAGGTGAGCATCGCCACCAGGGTGTTCGCCGAAACCAGCCAGGCGACGCCCGGGCCGTCGCCGCCCATGCGTACCGCCAGAATATAGGCTGAGGTTGCGGTTGGCAGGGCGCCGAAAACGATCACCGTATCGAAGTACACCCCACTCAGGCCCAGGCTGCTGGCCGCCAGCAGGCCTGCCGCCGGCACGGCCAGGAGCTTGACCGCCAGCAGGTAGCACGAAGCGGCATGCGATCCGGAAGTGCCGCGCAACTTCAAGGCCGCGCCGACGGCCAGCAGGCCGAGGGCGATCGCCGCTTCGCCGAGACGGCCCAGCAACTGGCCGGCGGCGGCGGGCAGCGTCAGGCCGCTGGCGCTGAAAGCAAAACCGGCCAGCGTGGCCAGGATCAGCGGATTGCGGACCATTTCGCGGAGCAGCCCGAGATTGCCGTGCCGGGCCAGCATCCACACCGACGCGAGGTTGGCCAGTGGCACCATTGCGCCGATCAGGATGCCCATCGCGGCGATCCCCGGGGCACCGTGCAGCTTGCCGATGACCGCCAGTCCGAGGTAGGAGTTGAAGCGGAAGGCGCACTGGAAGCGCGAGGCGAAAAGCGTCTTGTTGCCCTTGAACAGCGGCGCTGCGCAGAGGCCGAAAAGCACCCCGCAGCCGAGCGCTGCGGCGCCGCTGGCGAACAGCGGTGCGGCGGTGGCGAAGTCGATGTGGGTGCTGGCCAGGGCCTTGAACAGCAGGGCCGGAAAGAGAACGAAATAGACCAGCTTTTCCAGGCCACTCCAGAAGTGCTCACCGAAATCGACCAGCCGGTAGAGAGCCCAGCCGAGCAGGATCAGGCCGAAATCGGGAAGCAGCAGCAGAACGCCTTGCATGCGGTCGGGTCCGGCCAGCGCGGCTCAGATGACTTTCTGCGCACGCAGATTGGCGATCTCGGCAGCGCTGAAACCGGCCTCGCCAAGGATTTCCTCACTGTGCTCGCCGGCGGCTGGTGGCACGTGGCGTGCTTCGAAAGGGTGCTCGCTGATCTTGAACGGCGGTGCGAACTGCTTGACGCCAGCGACTTCGACGATCATTTCGCGGGCCTTCAACTGTTCGTTTTCGAGACTCTCCTCGAGCCGCAGGACTGGTGCCACGCAGCAGTCGACGCCATCGAAAACCGAGGTCCACTCGGCGAGACTGCGCTGGGCGAAGATGGCTTCCAGTTCGCCGCGGATGCGCCGCCCCTCGGCGCCGGTGGCAAAGGCGCAGGGGCGCAGCTCCGGGCGGTCGAGGGTGTCGCACAGGGTCTGCCAGAACTTCGGCTCCATCGCGCTGACCGCCAGGTGGCGGCCGTCGCTGGTTGCATAGACACCGTAGCTGGGCATGCCTCCGGAAAGCAGGTCTTCGCCGCGCGGCTGCGCGCGCCCGCGGTCGAGCACGGCCAGTAGCGGGAAGAGGGTGTGCGCGAAAACGGCATCGGTCATCGACACGTCGACGTAGCGGCCACGACCGCTGGCACGGGCGTCGACGACGCCGGCGAGCAGCCCGATCAGCGCGCTCAGCGAGCCACCGAGCAGGTCTCCGATCTGGAAGTTGGGAATTGCTGGCGCATTGCCCGCGACGCCGATCTGGTCGAGCAGGCCGCTGTAGGCCAGGTAATTGAGGTCGTGGCCGGCGCGGTCGCGGTAGGGGCCGTCCTGGCCGTAGCCGGTAATCGCGCAATAAACGATGCGCGGGTTGATTGCCGCTACCGCCTGGTAGCCAATGCCCAGCTTATCGACGACGCCGGGGCGAAAGCCTTCGACGATGACATCCGCGCTGGCGGCAAGGCGCATGAAGGCCTCGACACCGGCGCTCTGCTTGAGGTCCAGAGTGAGGCTGCGCTTGTTGCGATTGACGAGTTCGAAGTAGCTGGTCTTGCCGTGCACCGCGCCGGCGCTGCGTGCGTAGTCGCCGGCGCCGGTGTCCTCGATCTTGATCACGTCGGCGCCGAGATCGCCGAGGTGCATGGTTGCCAGCGGTCCTGGCAAAAGTCTGCTCAGATCAAGGACGCGAAGTCCGTCGAGAGGAGGTGGGCGCATGCTGAGGGGCTTTCGAAAGGGGCTTGTTGGTGGAACTCGATGGCAGAGCGGCAAGTGCGTGCAGCCGTGCGAAGTGAGCAAAGTAAGGCCTCGTCAAGGGGCGGTAAAGGCGCAGGGTGGCTAGTCGTGGCAAGTCGTGATGAAATTGTGCCAGCTTGTGTCGAATGATGCATTGTAAGCCTTGCGCGCTGGGCCGCGCTTACCGCCGCCGGACTGGCGGCCGTCGCCGTGGCGGAAAAACAAGGCGACAGCAGCGCGCCCGCGCCGACGCGAGCGGCGACGGTTATGCCCCAGGGCTACAACGCGTTATCATGAATATCTCTTGGCTCGCCATGCCTGCAGTGTTGAGGCGTGTGGCTCAGCCGCTGGAACCAGCATTGCCCTTGCGCTGTCGGAACCGCTTGCCGATGGGCAACCGTCAACCCGTGTCGCTGGCACGTATACAGAGGTACAGAGGCCTAGCCGTCGTCCGGGCCGTGGAAGCGCCAATCATGCTCAACAGCTTGCGAATGTTCTTTTCCAGAAAATTGGTGATCATCACCGGGTTGCTGCTCGCACTTTACGTGCTCGGCGGCTTCTTCGCCTTGCCGGCAATCGTCAAGTGGCAGGTCGAGAAACAGGTGTCCGCGCAACTCGGCCACTCGATCAGCGTCGGCGACGTACGCTTCAATCCGCTGCTGTTCAGGTTCGAGGTCGATGACCTCGCCTTGTCCGACCCCGACGGGCAGCCGCTGTTGGGCTTCAAATACCTGCTGGTCGATTTCGAGTTGCGCAGCCTCATCGATCGCGCCTGGACTTTCGCCGAAGCGCGTCTCGAGGCCCCGGTTCTGTACTTTGCCCTCGACAAGGACGGCCGGCACAACTTCGCGTCTTTGCTCGAACGCTTGCCGGAAAGCGAGCCCGATCAGGAAGTAGATGCCGGCTTGCCGCGCTTCATCGTGCAGCGCGTTGCGCTGAGCGACGGCCGCTTCGATTTCTCCGACCAGCTGCTCGAAGAGCCGCTTGTTGCACACCTCGAGCCGCTCGCGATCGAGATCGACAATCTTTCCAGTTTGCCCGAATTGGCCGCCAGCTACCGGCTGTCGGTGCGGACGGCTGGCGACGAGACGCTCGACAGCAGTGGTGAACTGGCGCTCGACCCGATCGCCACGAAGGGGCGGCTGACTCTGAGTGGTTTGCAGCTGGCGACCGTGGTCAGGAGCCTGCCGCGTCTGCTGTCCATCAATTCGCCGACCGGGAAAGTCGATCTCGGCGCCAGCTTCGACCTCGCGGTCGACGCGGGTGGGACGCTCGGCGGTATCGTGCAGGATCTCGATTTCGACATCGCGGGCCTGTCGCTCAGCGCTGCCGATGCTGCGTCGCCGCTGCTGGCCCTGGAAACGCTGTCCTTGAAACAGGGACGGGTCGACCTCGCTGCACGCGAAGCACGGCTGGCGACTTTCCGCCTGGAAAAAGGGCGCGTCGCCGTCGCCTTCGACGACGACGGCAAGGTCAACTGGCAAAAACTGCTGCGTGCCACCGCGCAGGCGCCTGAAGAGAAAACGGCGGCAACTGCGGCGGTAGAGGTGGAGCCCGGGTCGGAGGTCGCGGCGGCGGCAGTGGTCGCTGCCGTTGCCGACGCGCCCGCGCCAGGCGCGTGGCGCGTGATCATCGAGAGCGCCGAAATCTCCGCGGTCGAGTTCGCCTATGCGGACGCGGCGCAGGCACTGGCCGTCGACGTTGCCGCGCTTGCTTTCGCGACTTCGCCGTCGATCGAATTGGCGGCGGCGGGAACGCGCGTCGAGCTGGCGCAGCCGAAGCTGGCGCTGAGCGGTACGCGACTCAAGAGCGGTGCGAATTCGCTGGCGTTTCCGGATGGCTCGGTCGCGGCGGGGAAGATCGCCATGCTCATCGCCGATGCTCGTTTCGACCTCACGATCGACAAGCCACAAACGAGCTTTGACGGGCTGAAGGCGAAGAGCGGGGCCGACAGCGTCGATCTGGGCAAGCTGGCGATCGCCAGCGAGACGCTGGCGCTGGCGCAAAGCGACACCGGGCTCGAGCTCACCATCGACAAGGCAGAAACGAGCTTTGACGGGCTGAAGGCGAAGAGCGGGGCCGACGGCGTCGCTCTGGGCAAGCTGGCGATCGCCAGCGAGAAACTGTCGCTGGCACAGAGCGACGCCGCTCTGCGCATCGACGCGGCGGCTGCGCAGGTTTCGATGGCTGGCCTTGCTGCGCATCAGGGCGCAGATCGCATCAAATGGCAGGACGCCGCCCTCGATGTGCGCGCCATTGCCGCCACCCTGGCTGGGTCGTCTGCCTCGCCCGCTGCCGCTGGCCTGAAGCTGAGCTTTGCCGATGTGGCGCTGAAATTGAAGGCCCTCGCTGCCGTTGCCCAGGGCTCGTCGTCCGAAGTTGCGCGGATTGCGGCGGCCAGCCTTGGCGCCAAGTCGCTGCTGGTCGCCCTGCCCGACGGTCCGCTCGACGTCAGCGGCGATGGCCTCAGCGTGGCGCTGTCGGACGCCGTTTTTCACAGCCCTGCCGATCCTGCGACCGAAATGGTCCGCTTTGCGCGCACCAACCTCACTGGCGGCGTGCTGCGCCTGAAGGATCGGGTACTCAGCGTCGACCAGGTCGTCGTTGCCGATGGCAAGGCGCAGACCTGGCTCGACGCAGAAGGCAAATTCAACGGGCTGATCGTGACTCGCGGCGCCGCCGAGGCGGCAGTTGAGGCAGCCGCCGCGACCGAGGGTGACGCCGCAGCGGCGGAAGTTGCCTGGCGGGTGGCCGTCAAGTCGGTCGAGGTCGACAATTTTGCGCTCGGCTTCGAAGATCGCAGCGGCGGGCCGCCGCTGGCGGTGGGGCTGCAGGCGATCCGCGCGCGCATCGCCGGTTTCGCCACCGGGGTCAGCACGCCGATGCAGGTAGAGCTCAAGGCCAGGGTGGCCAGTGGCGGCGAAATCGAAGCCAAGGGCAGCGTTCGCACCGATAACGGTGCCACGGATCTGCAGCTCAAGCTGGCGGCCATCGCCCTGGCGCCGGTGCAGCCCTACCTGTCGGAGGTCGCCGAACTGACTCTGGCGTCGGGCACGCTGTCGACTGCCGGGCGTTTGCGCTACGGCGATCCCGCTGCCGATGCCAAACTGGCCTACAAGGGCAGCTTTGCGGTCGATAAGGTGCAGATCGACGAGATCGAGCCGAAGCGGCCCTTCGTCATCTGGGAGACCCTGGCGACTGACGACCTGCTGCTGAGTGTCGAGCCGAACCGCCTGGACATCGGCGAACTGCGGCTGGTGGCGCCGGACGGGCGCTTGATCATTGCCGAGGATCAGTCGGTGAACCTGACCGACGTTCTGAAGAAAAAGCCCAAGGGCGACGAGTCGGCGGCTGCTGCCGACAAGCCGGCCGGCGGGGAAGATGCTGCACGAGCCGCCACCGCGGCGGCAACGGCCGACGACGGCGCGCCGGTAAATGATCCCTTCCCGGTCAGCATCGCCCGCATGCGCATTTCCAAGGGCGTGCTCGAGTTTGCCGACCTCAGTCTGCGACCGCAGTTCGGTACGCGCATGCATGACCTGAAAGGGGTGATCACCGGTCTGGGGACGGATCCGACCCGCAGCGCCAAAGTGCAACTCGACGCCAACGTCGACAAGTACGGGTCGGCGAAGATTCGCGGTGAGATCAGCGTTTTTCGCCCGGAAAAACTGACCGATATCGAGATGACTTTCCGCAACCTGACGATGAGCTCGCTGTCGCCGTACGTGGTCAAATTCGCTGGCCGCAGGATCACCGGCGGGCAACTGGCGCTCGATCTGCAGTACAAGATCAAGGACAGCAAGCTGCGTGGCGAGAACAAGATCGTTCTCAAGCAGGTGAAACTTGGCGAGCAGGTCGATTCCCCAGGCGCGGCGGACCTGCCGCTCGATCTGGCGATCGCCATCCTGAGTGACTCAAAGGGGGTCATCGACATCGGCCTGCCGGTCAGCGGCGATCTCGGTGATCCTGAATTTTCCTATGGGGCGGTGATCGGCAAGGCCTTCGGCAACCTGATCGCCGGCATCATTACCGCGCCCTTCCGGGCGCTCGGGGCGCTCTTCGGTGCCGGTAGCGACGCCAAGCTCGACAGCATCGACTTCGAACCCGGCCGCGCCGCGCTGGCACCGCCCGAGCGCGAGAAACTGGCAGCGGTCGCCGGTGCAATGAAGGAGCGCAAGACGCTGACCCTGGTGGTGCCACCTGCGCAGTCGGCCGAAGTCGACACGCCGGCGCTCAAATCGCTCGCCGTGCGTACGGACATCGTTGGGCGCATGGGGCTGGAATTGACACCCGGTGACGATCCGGGTCCGGTCGACGCGGCCAACCCGCGCGCGCAGGTGGCGATCGAGGCCGTGTTCAGCGAGCGCTACGCCCCCGAAGTGCTGGCGCTGGTGAAGCAGCGCGCAGTGGCCGCAGCGCCGGCTGGCAAGTCGCCAGCGGGGGCGCCGCCAGCTTTCTACCAGAGCCTTCTCGAGCGCATGATCAAGGAGCAGCCGGTCTCCGATAAGGAGCTGGCACAGCTGGCTACTCGGCGCGCTGAAGCGATCGTCGCCGAGGTCAGCGGCGCCGACGGCGTGGCCGCCAAGCGTGTGCAGCTCGGCAAGGCACGCCCGGCGAGTGCGGCAAATAACAAGGTGGTCACCCTGCAGCTCGAACTCGAGGTTGCCAAGTGAAGCCAGTCATCGATGCCGGTTTGCTGAGCCGTCTGGAAGACAATATCTGGGGTCGCCACGGCGGAGAGGGTCTGTCCCTGTGGCAGGCGCGCGGCATGCGGGTCTTGCGCACGCTCCTGCTGCTGGTGCGCGATGTGGTGAATGGGCAGCTGACCCTGCGCGCCATGAGCCTGGTCTATACGACACTGTTGTCGATCGTGCCGTTGCTGGCCTTGAGTTTTTCGGTGCTCAAGGCCTTCGGCGTGCACAACCAGATTCAGCCGATGCTGCTGAAGTTTCTTGAGCCTCTCGGCAAAGAGGGGGAGGAGATCGCGGCCAACATCATCGCCTTCATCCAGAACATGAACGTCGGCGTACTCGGTGCCCTGGGTCTGGCCTTGCTGCTGTACACCGCAATCTCCCTGATGCAGAAGATCGAGGAATCGCTGAACTACATTTGGCACATTCACCGCCACAGGCCGCTTGCCGATCGTTTCAGCCGCTATCTGAGCGTTCTCATGGTCGGTCCGATACTGGTCTTCGCGGCGCTGGGCATCACGGCCACGGTGATGAATGTCGAGACCGTGCGCGGCGTGCTGGCGATCGAGATGTTCGGGCAGCTGGTGCAGACGATCAGTCGCCTGATGCCCTATCTGCTGGTCATTGCGGCTTTCACTTTCATTTACATGTTCATCCCGAACGCTCGTGTCCGTCTGCTCCCGGCGCTGATCGGCGGCATTGCCGGTGGTGCTGCCTGGCAGACGGCCGGGTGGGGATTCGCGACTTTCGTGGCCGGCTCGCACCAGTACGCGGCGATCTATTCGAGCCTGGCGATTCTGATTCTGTTCATGATCTGGCTCTATTTGAGCTGGCTGATCCTGCTTTTCGGTGCCAGTGTCGCTTTTTACGCACAGCATCCTGAGTACCTCTACGCCGGTGCCGGCGAACCGCGACTGAGCAACCGCATGCGCGAGCGCCTGGCGTTGGCGACCATGACCCTGGTCGCGGGCCGTTTCGTTGCCGGCGAGGCCATGCCCTCGCTGAACGAATTCATTCGCTTGCTGAGGATGCCGCGGTATCTTCTGCAGACCGTGCTCGATGCCCTGGAGAGCGAGAAACTGCTACTGCAAAGCGGCGACGATCCGCCGCTCTACCTGCCCGGACGTGACCCGGCCCTGATCAGCGTGGTGCAGGTTCTGGAGACGGTGCGCAGCGCCGGTGAGGAACGTTTTTTTTACCCCCGCGGGTTTGCCGGCATTGCCGGCCGTCGATCAGGTGTTCGAGCACATGCGGCAGGCGCTCGAGGCGACGGTCGGCGGCATCAGCCTGCGCGAGCTGGCCGCGCAGGGGACGGCGGTCATGCCGCCCGCTGCCCCTGAGCAGGCGATCGACCAGACGATCGTCGAGGAAGCCTTGCCGGAGGGGGCTGACGCCGCCGAATGCGGCGCCGGCCCTGGCCTTACAGCAACTCTTCCAGGCGCAGGCGGACGATCGCCCCCTTGACGGCGGCGAGCGAAGCGATGCGGGCAATCGCCGCGTCGATGTTTCTTTCGCGCGTCTGATGGGTGAGCATGATGATCTCGGTCTGGACTTCACCCTCGGCAGGCTCGCGCTGGATCATGGCGTCAATCGAGATTTCCTGATCGGCAAGAATGCGCGTCACGTCGGCGAGCACACCCGCCCGATCATCAACCCGCAGACGCAGGTAATAGCTGGTGATGACGTCGGCCATTGGCAGAATCGGCAGGTCGACCATCGCGTCGGGCTGGAAAGCGAGATGTGGCACGCGGTGCTCCGGGTCGGCGGTGTGCATGCGCGTGACATCGACCAGGTCGGCAATCACCGCCGACGCTGTCGGCTCGGCGCCAGCGCCCTTGCCGTAGTAGAGCGTCGGGCCGACGGCGTCGCCCTTGACCAGGACGGCGTTCATCGCCCCTTCGACATTGGCGATCAAGCGTCGGGTCGGGATCAGCGTCGGATGCACGCGTAGCTCGACACCTTCGCTGGTGCGCTTGGTGATGCCCAGCAGCTTGATGCGGTAGCCGAGCTGTTCGGCGTACTTGATGTCGGCCGCGTCGAGCTCGCTGATGCCTTCGATGTGCGCCTTCTCGAAGCTCATCGAATTGCCAAACGCAATCGCCGACATGATGCTCAGCTTGTGCGCCGCGTCGACGCCTTCGACGTCGAAGGTCGGATCGGCCTCGGCGTAGCCGAGACGCTGCGCTTCCTTGAGCACCACCTCGAAGGACAGCCCCTTGTCGCGCATCTCCGTGAGAATGAAGTTGGTGGTGCCGTTGATGATGCCGGCGATCCATTCGATGCGGTTGGCGGTGAGTCCTTCGCGCAGCGCCTTGATGATCGGGATGCCGCCGGCGACGGCGGCTTCGAAAGCGACCATTACACCCTGGTTCTGGGCAGCGGCAAAAATCTCGTTGCCGTGTTTGGCGAGCAGCGCCTTGTTGGCGGTCACCACGTGCTTGCCGTTGGCGATGGCCTGCAGGACCAGCTCCTTGGCGACGCTATCGCCGCCGATCAGTTCGACGATGATGTCGACGTCGGGGTCGCAGACTACCGCAAAGGGGTCGTCGGTGACCCGGCAGCTGCCGTCGGTCAAGCGGCGCGTACGTTCGACATTGCGGTCGGCAACGACGCTGACCTGAATGGGACGGCCGGCGCGGCGCGTGATCTCCTCTGCGTTGCGTTTGAGTACCGCGTAGGTACCGCCACCGACGGTGCCGATGCCGAGAAGTCCAACATTGATAGGTTTCATAGAGCAGCCAGGAGGTGAGGTTGAGGGAACAGGGTGGAAATTGGAGAAATGCGGGCGAAATGCGTCCAGGAAAGCGTTGGAAAATGCGCCCGCGGGTCCGGGAAAGCCGCGACCTAGGCCGCGCTGGGAGTCGCCGCGCGCTGACGATAGCCTTCCAGAAAACGCGCGATGCGCGCAATCGCGTCGCGCAGGTCGTCTTCGTGGGGCAGAAAGACCAGCCGGAAGTGATCGGGATGCGGCCAGTTGAAACCGCTACCCTGGACCAGCAGGACGCGTTCTTTTTGCAACAGTTCGGCGATGAATTTCTGGTCGTCGCGGATCGGATAGAGCTTCGGGTCGAGGCGCGGAAACATGTACAGCGCCGCTTTTGGCTTGACGCAGCTGACGCCGGGGATGGCAGTGATCAGCTCGTGCGCCAGGTCGCGCTGGCGGCACATGCGGCCACCCGGCGCGACCAGATCGTCGATACTCTGGTAGCCGCCGAGGGCGGTCTGGATGGCATGCTGCCCGGGCACGTTCGAGCACAGGCGCATCGACGACAGCATATCCAGGCCCTCGATATAGTCACGCGCTTGGCTCAGGTCGCCGGAAACGACCATCCAGCCGGCGCGATAGCCGCAGGAACGGTAGTTCTTCGACAGGCCGTTGAAGGTCACGGTGAGGACATCGGTCGATAGCGAAGCGATTGCCGTATGCGTTGCACCGTCGTAGAGCACTTTGTCGTACACCTCGTCGGCGTAGATGATCAGGTTGTGCTGACGGGCGATGTCGACCATTTCGAGCAGCACCTGGTCAGGATAAAGCGCGCCCGTGGGGTTGTTCGGGTTGATCACCACCAGCGCGCGGGTACGTGGCGTGATTTTGGCGCGCAGATCCTTCAGATCGGGCAACCAGTCGCTGCCTTCGTCGCAGAGATAGTGGCGCGGCGTGCCGCTGGACAGGCTCACCGCGGCGGTCCACAGCGGGTAGTCCGGTGTCGGCACGAGCACTTCGTCGCCGGCATTGAGCAGCGCGTTCATGGCCATCACGATCAGCTCGGAGACGCCGTTGCCGATATAGATGTCCTCCAGGGTCACGCCATGGATGTGCTTCTGCTGGGTGTAATGCATCACCGCCTTGCGCGCCGAGAAAATCCCTTTTGCATCCGAGTAACCGGCCGCGCTGGGCAGGTTGCGGATCATGTCGAGCTGGATTTCCTCCGGCGAGTCGAAGCCGAAGGCGGCCAGGTTGCCGATGTTGAGCTTGATGATGTGGTGGCCTTCTTCCTCCATCTTCCTGGCCTGTTCGAGGACCGGGCCGCGGATGTCGTAGCAGACGCTGTCCAGCTTGTTGGATTTACGGATCGGTTTCATGGTGTCTGTCTTTCGCGGCCACTGCCCGCAGGCAGCAGGCCGTCTTTCCTGAACATGTCGCGGATGCCGCGCACTGCCTGGCGCGTGCGTTCTTCGTTCTCGATCAGCGCAAAGCGGACGTGATCGTCACCGAACTCGCCGAAGCCGACCCCGGGCGAAGCAGCGACCTTGCCTTCGAGGAGCAGTTTCTTGGCAAACTCCATCGACCCCAGGTGCCGGTAGAACTCGGGGATTCTAGCCCAGATGTACATCGACGCCTTCGGGATGTCGACCATCCAGCCGGCTTCGTGCAGCCCCTTGGCGAGCACGTTGCGGCGCCGCTGATAGGTCTGGCGTACCTCTTCGACGCATTGCTGCGAGCCTTCCAGGGCGATCACCGAGGCCACCTGGATCGGTGTGAAAGTGCCGTAGTCGTGATAGCTCTTGATGCGCACCAGCGCCCGGCACAGCTCTTCGTTGCCGACCATGTAGCCGACTCGCCAGCCGGCCATGTTGTAGCTCTTGGACATGGTGAAGAACTCGACCGCCACCTCGCGCGCGCCGGGGACCTGCAGGATCGACGGTGCCTGATAACCGTCGAAGACGATATCGGCGTAGGCCAGGTCATGCACCACCAGAATGTTGTGCTCCCTGGCCAGGGCGATGACGCGCTCGAAAAATTCCAGGTCTACGCAGCGGGCGGTCGGATTGCTCGGAAAGCCGAGAATCATCATCTTCGGTTTCGGCGTCGTCTCGATGACGGCGCGCTGCAGCTCCTCGAAAAAGTCGACGTCCGGCGTCATCGGCACCGAGCGAATGTCGGCGCCGGCAATGATCGCCCCATAGATGTGGATCGGGTACGAGGGATTGGGTACCAGGACGGTATCGCCGCGGTCCACAGTGGCCAGCATCAAATGCGCGATGCCTTCCTTGGAGCCGATGGTCACCACCGCTTCGCTTTCCGGGTCCAGCGTCACGTCGTAGCGCCGCTGGTACCAGTCGCAGATCGCCTTGCGCAGGCGCGGAATGCCCTGCGAAACCGAGTAGCCGTGCGTGTTCTCGCGCAGCGCCGCTTCGACCAGCTTGTCGGTGATGTGCTGCGGCGTTGGCCCGTCGGGATTCCCCATGCTCATGTCGATGATGTCTTCTCCGCGCCGGCGAGCGGCCATCTTCAGCTGGGCGGTAACGCTGAAGACGTAGGGCGGCAAACGTTGGATGCGGGAAAACTCTCTCATGATCCGGGCTCGAGTAAGGGCAGCGCTGTTGATGACGCGTCGATCGGCGAGCGGGGCAGGTCACGCTTGCACGCGGTCCCTCGCTGGAGGCGATCGGCAAAAAAGCTATAATCGTACTTTAACGGTCATGACCCTGTCGAGATACCCTGGATCATGAAAGTCATGACCGTTCCCCCTCTTCTCCTGACCCTTCTCCCGCGGGGGGAGAAGGGAGGTTCGTGAGTCGCTTGCGCGACTTTCTCGTTAAGGTTTTGTGCGCCGCAATTTTCATGAAGCTACAGCTCGACAGACCCGATGGTTTGAACACCTTCACCGCCTACGGTGAGGGCTACGTCAGCGTGAACGGTATCCGCCACAGTTGTAATCTGGCGGCTCTGCCGGAGCGCCTGTTTCCCGAGTGGACGCAGGCCACTTTCGAAACCCTGCGCGTCGAGGACTTCGAATGGCTGGCTTCGCTCGACGCCGAAATCATCCTGCTCGGCACCGGCAATCGGCTACGCTTTCCCGCTCCCGAACTGATGCGCCCAATGGCGCGCGCGCAGAAGGGCCTGGAGGTAATGGATTTGCCGGCCGCCTGTCGTACCTACAATGTCCTGATGGGTGAAGGTCGCAAGGTCGCCGTCGGCCTGCTGCTGGTCTGACGGCACGGCGCGACACCAGCCTCCTCGCAATGACGGTGCGCCGGGGGTAAACCAAAAAGGGCGGCCGCAGCCGCCCTTTTTCATGCCGTAGGCGCTCAGTCGCGTTCGCCACTCAACATCAGCAGCAGGTTCAGCAGGCTGACGAAGACGTTGTAAATGCTCAGATACACCGACAGCGTCGCCGAGATGTAGTTGGTCTCGCCGCCATTCACAATGCGGCTGATGTCGTAGAGGATATAGGCCGAGAAGACCAGCACCGCCACCGCCGATATGGTCAGCGACAAGGCCGGGATCTCCAAGAAGATGTTGGCCACTATCGCCAGCAGAATGACGATCATGCCGATGAACAGAAAGCGGCCCATGAAGCTGAAATCCTTCTTGGTGATCGTGGCGACTGCCGCCAGCGAGAAGAAGATCGCGCCAGTACCGCCTGCGGCCATGGCGATCAGTGGACCGCCATTGCTGAAGCCGAGTGCTACTTGCAGGATGCGCGACAGCATCAGCCCCATGAAGAAGGTAAAGCCGAGCAGCAATACGACTCCCATGCCACTGTTCTTGGTGCGCTCGATGCCCCACATGAAGCCGAAGGCAATACCGAGGAACAGCAGGAAGGACATCATCGGGCTGCCGGACATGAACGTGAACTGCATCTGTATGCCGGCCAACGCACCGAGGACGGTTGGCACCATGGTCAGCGCGAGCATCATGAAGGTATTGCGCAGAACCCGGTTCTGCTGCACGGACACCTCGCGAGTGGCCTGGCCTGTCATCTGAAACTGGGGTTGCATGGATTTCCTCCTGTTGATGGAACTGCGAATAACGAATACGGCGCTGAGACTAGCCAAATCAGCGAAAAGTTTCAATCACTATCCGTTATGTCCGATCCTGGCTGCCGGGTCGCAAGCGGTTCTCGACAGAAAAGCGGTAGCGCCTCCTGGCCGCCGCACCGTGCTATCATTCGCCCCGCCCGTTGAGGCAGGCTGGAAACGCCGCCGCTGGGCTTGCGGGAAGTGTGGCAGAGTGGTCGATTGCACTAGTCTTGAAAACTAGCGACGGGCAACCGTCCGTGAGTTCGAATCTCACCGCTTCCGCCAGTGTGCGTATTTCAGCTGCTTGTTCGAGAATGAATTTCTAGCCAGCCAATAAGGGTGCTTAGCTGCTCGGCCAGCGATTCAGTCAGCAAACGATGCCTTGCGGCGCCCAACCACTGGCCCGCAGGCTTCAAGGCGAATCAGCAACTCTGCGGAACTGGCAGCCAGCTGGCACGACAGACACGGCGAGGCCCATGGCTGAACCCAGCTCGCGGTCCCGCGCACACCCTCTCCTGACGACTCCACGGTTCTCTCAGAAAATGACCACGAATTACAATCTGGCCGGCGCCATTCATCGCCATGGCCTGCACACGCCCGACGCTGTTGCTGTTGCCTACAAGGGCCAGTCCGTCAGCTATCGAGGACTCTCGCAGCGTGCGGCCCGTCTGGCGCAGGAACTCAGGCGGAGTGAGCACTGGCAAGGCGATGACGGCCAGCCGCCGCGCGTCGGGATTCTGGCGTCGCGCGGGATTGACGCCTGCGTGGCCTTGCTTGGCACCTGCTGGGCGGGGGCGACCTACGTGCCGATCGGGCTGAAGCTTCCCGAGGAGCGGATGCTCACCATTCTCTCGCTGTGCAAGCTGACGGCGATCGTCGCTGACGCCGACGGGGCGAAGTTGCTCAGCGAGCGCTTGCGGGCCGCTTGTCCGCCGGTGCTCATTTGCTCGGCGAATGACGCCGTGCGCGAGGAAATCGACGTCATCGCAGCGGCCGGGGAGGCGCTGCTGCCTGACCTCGCCGATGCTCCCATGCCCATGGCCGGCAGCGACCTTGCCTATATCATTTTCACCTCGGGAACGACCGGGGTGCCCAAAGGGGTGATGATCTCGGCGGCCGCGGCTCGGCACTACGCGCAGATGATCAGCCGCCTGCTCGACCTGCGAGCCAGTGATCGTGCTCTCGAAACCTGCGAACTCACTTTCGATTTTTCGGTGCATAACATGTTCAGCACCTGGGAAGCGGGCGCTGCGCTGCATATCCTGCCGGCAACGGTAGTCATGAATGCCGTCAAATTCGTACGCAACGCAAAGTTGACGGTCTGGAATTCGGTGCCCTCGCTGGTCGGCATGCTGCGCCAGCTGAAAACCCTGCATCCGGACAGCCTGGAAAGCCTGCGGGTGACCGTCTTCGGTGGTGAAGCGCTCCCGGAGGGTACGGTCGCGGCGTGGCGAGTTGCCGCGCCGAATACGGCGATCTTCAACCTCTATGGTCCGACCGAGGCCACCGTTTTCTGCCTGGGACAGGAGGTTGCCGACGACACGCCGATCACCGCCGGACGCGACTTCATCGCCATCGGCACACCTTTGCCGGGCAACGAAGCGATGATCGTCGATGGCAATATGCAAACCGCGCCCGGCGGGGAATCGGGCGAGTTGGCGGTCGCCGGCGTGCAGTTGGCCGATGGCTATCTCAACGACCCGCAAATGACGGCAGCGCGATTCCCGACCATCCATGGCAAACGCTGGTATTTGACCGGCGACCTGGCCAGCGTGGATGCCGCAGGGATTTTTCACTGTCTTGGTCGCCTCGACAATCAGGTCAAGGTGCTTGGTTACCGCGTCGAACTCGAGGAAGTCGACGCGCACCTGCGCGCAGTGAGCGGCATTGACCTGGTCGGCGCGGTGGCCTGGCCGACGGTTGACGGCATGGCACGAGGAATCGTCGGCTTCCTGGGTGCGCGAGCCGTCGACTCGGTTCAGCTCATACGCGAGATCAAAACCAGGCTTCCTGCCTACATGGTCCCCAATCAGTTGATCGCTCTCGAAACGGTGCCCCTCAATCAAAGCGGGAAAGTCGACCGTCAGGCCCTCAGGAGACTGCTGGACAAAGACCCGGCATGAGCTTGCAGTCGGGGGCGCGGAGTGCCGACGAGTCGAGCGAGGAATCACGGCCAGCTCGGTTTCGTGCCTGCTTCGGAAAGAAAAGTCTGCGCGAGCTGTTGGCCATCGACGAACGCGAGCACCTCGTCCTTGCCGCGCAAACCTGGCTCGGTCAGCTGGCCATTTTTCTGGTTGCCGTGCTCGCCGTTTCCAGTTTCGAGGATGGCTGGCAGGCGGCCCTGTTGGTCGGCCTGTCCATGGCTTATGCGCGCTTGCCGAAGTATCGTAACGTGATCCTCCTCGGCGGCACCTGGACGGCCGCGCTGCTCGCCTTGTGCCTTTCGCAGAATGCTATCCAGGACAACATCCGCGCGATGATGGTCGTGGAAAACGTTCACCACGTATCGCCACTGGCGCTCGGCCTGCTCGCCATGGCGGTTTTTTTTGTTGGCGCCTGGAGCGTGTTGGCGCTCAGCCGCCGCGACAAGACCCTGTTCGTTGCGCGTCGTCCGATGCTTGCCTTGCTGGGCGTCGAGGCCGTTCTCTGCGGGCTTTGTTCGCTGAGCGTGATCGACGGTCTGCCGCGCGTCCTCCTGTGGTCACTGCTCATCGTGTTCACGCCCTACCTCTGGTTTCTGGCCTACGCTCTGGCTGATCAACGCTCACGCGATGCGAGTCCGCCGATCTTTCAAATGGGCGTACTGCGGCCCTTCTGGTCGCCTACTTTTCTTCCCTTCGGCAAGGGCGCCGCCTTTCTCAGGAAGACTTTTGCCAAGTCGCCAGAAGATCTCGCCGTCACGCAGATCAAGGGCGTCAAGCTGCTGTTGTGGGCAAATGTCCTGCTGGTCATCAAGATCGCTCTGGTCTGGGTCTTCCAGGAGCAATTGCAGGTACCCAGTCTGGAGGGCGCACAGGATGCCTTCCTGGCCGGGCAGTCGCATTCGCTGCCCTATGCCTGGGCAGCGGTGATTCTGTCCACCGCGAAGTTCTCGTTGCAGATCGCGTTTTGGGGGCACCTTTTCATCGGCGTGGCGCGGCTGGCTGGTTTCAGGCTGCCGCGCAGTACCTGGCGTCCGCTTGCTTCGAAGACCTTGATGGAGTACTTCAACCGCTTTCACTACTACTTCAAGGAACTGCTCGTCGATTTCTTCTTCGTGCCGACCTTCTTCAAGATGTTTCGCGGCCATCCGCGGTTGCGCCTGTTCTTTGCCACCTTCATGGCCGCAGGCGTTGGCAACGCCATCTGGCACTTTATCCGCGATATCGACCTGATTGCGACGATGGGTCTTGACGGGGCGCTGGCGAGCTTCGCGAGCTACGCTTTCTACTGCCTGATTCTGGCGACCGGTCTTGGTCTCTCGCAAGTGCGCATGAGCATGGGCTTCAAGCCCTCGTTGAGCCTTGCGGGGCGGCTCCGGTCTTTCCTTTTCGTCTGGTCTTTCGTCGTCTGTCTGCATATTTTCAGCGATGGCTCGCGCAGCCACGGCATTGGTGAGCGACTCGCTTTTCTCGGTAGTCTTTTTGGAGTGATCTAATGAACAGTGATGGCAAATTGAAGTTGCGCAAGTTTCTCAAGGAAGCTTTGGAAAAGCATGCTGACCATGGCGAGCTGGATGACAGCGAATCGCTCTTCGTCAGTGGCCGGTTGGACTCCTTCTCCATGATGCAGTTGGTGATGCAACTGGAAGAAGCTTTTGGGCTCGATTTCTCGACGGTCGACTTCGACGTCAGCCTGATTGATTCGCTTGACGAGATCGCAGCCTTCGTCGATGCCAACGCGAGTTCTTGATTCGGCAATGAAAGTCGCCGTAGCGAAGATCGACGACGGATTGCTTTCTGGATGAGCGTTGCACTGGGGCCCTCAGCTCTGCGCAGCTTTCTGGCTATCGACGAACGCGAAAGCCTTGTCGAGCTGGTGCAAACGGCTCGCGGCCGCCTGCTTTTGTTTGCCGTTGCCGTGTGCGCAGTCTCGACCTACAACTCGTGGTGGGAAGCCGCTTTTGTTGTCGGTGCGGCGTTGGCCTTTGCCTACCTGGAGAAGCAGCGCAATCTGATCCTCTTTGCCGCGACCTACGCGATGGCATTTTCCACCTTATGGTTGTCGGAAACGGCTATCGAGGAAAACATCGCCGTGCTTGCCGCGCAGGAAGGCGTTGGCCATGTTTCCCCCTTGCTGCTTGCACATCTGGCACTGATCACGTTCATGATTTTCTCGTGGTCGGCGTTGATGCTGGTACGCAAACACAAGAACTTCATGCTGGCGCGGCGACCGGTTATCGCACTGCTGGCCATCGAGATCGCTTTGTGCGGGCTGACGTCGCTGGACCTCGTTCACGGTATGCCGCGGCTGGCGCTGTGGTCTTTCCTCAGCGTTTACACACCGTATATCTGGTTCCTGGCCTATGCCATCGTCGACCAGCGAGCGCGCGACCGTAGTCCGGACGCTTTTCAATTGGGCACATTCCATCCCTTCTGGGGCGGCCCTTCGTCGATTCCGTTTGGCAAGGGCGCCGGCTTCCTGCGCAAGACCTTGTCGAAAACGCCGGCAGATCTGGCGGTCACGCAGATCAAGGGCGTCAAGTTGCTGCTCTGGTCGAACCTCTTGCTGGGTCTGAAAATGGTGCTGACCTGGCTTTGCGAAGAGCAGCTGAATATCCCCAGCGTCGAGCTTGCCCTGAGCGCCTATCTGGATGGTCACGCTTTCCCGGTCGTGCTTGGCTGGTCGGCTGTGCTCTGGTCTACCGCCAAGTTCTGTCTGCAGACCGCATACTGGGGACATCTTTTCATCGGCGGTGCTCGGCTGGCCGGCTTCCGCTTGCCGCGCGCCACCTGGCGGCCACTCGAAGCACGGACCCTGATCGAGTACTTCAATCGCTTCTCCTACTACTTCAAGGAGTTGCTGGTCGACTTCTTCTTCGTACCGACCTTCTTCCGGGTGTTTCGCAAGCATCCACGCCTGCGCATGTTCTTCGCGACCTTCATGGCCGCTGGGGTCGGCAATGCCATTTTCCACTTTGTCCGCGAAGTCGACCTCGTCGCGACGATGGGTTTGTCGGGGTCGCTTGAGTCGTTTACCAGTTACGCCTTCTATTGCGTGATTCTGGCGACGGGTATCGGCATTTCGCAGGTGCGTGCGAATGCCGGCTACAGGCCATCGCCGACGCTCGCGGGAAGGCTGTGGTCGTTCCTCACCGTCTGGGGCTTCGTTGTCTGCCTGCACGTCTTCAGCGACGAATCACGCCGCCACACGCTGCTTGAACGTTGCTCTTTCCTGGCCAGCCTTTTCGGCGTCGGCTGAGCGAGATTTCGGGCCAGCGAGTCAGCGGCTGTAGGGGATGGTGAAGCGGAAGGTCGCGCCGTCCGGTGGCGTACTTTCCACCCAGATGCGTCCGCCGAGATGATCGACGATGCGCCGGCAGATCGCCAGCCCGAGTCCCGTACCGGCGGGATGGGTGGCGTTGGCGCTGACTAGCTGGCGGAACTCCTCGAAGACCTCGTCGTGTTTTTCGGCGGCAATTCCCGGACCGTTGTCGATGACCGAGATTCTTGCTTCGCTGGCCTGGCAATCAAGGCAGACGCGAACGCGGCCGCTGTTCTCCGCTGCGAACTTCCAGGCATTTGAGAGCAGGTTGATGATCACCTGCGTCAGGCGATCACGGTCAGCGGCGATGCGCGGGGCCTGCGCCGGCAGGGTCAATTCGAGCGCGACCTGCTTCTCGGCGAACATCGGTGTCATCGACGTGACCGCCGACTGCAGCAGTTCCGCGGCGTCGAGGTCGTCGATGAACCAATCCATGCGCCCGGCCTCGATCTTCGCGAAATCAAGCAGGTCGTTGAGCATGCGTACCAGACGCAGGCACTCGCTATTGATGATGCCGAGAAACGCTTTTCGCTGCTCGCTAGCGATCTCGGCGTCGTCGCTGAGGATCTCGGCGAAGGAGCGAATCGACGTCAGCGGGGTGCGCAGGTCGTGGGTGACCATGTTGAGAAACGCGGACTTGGCCTGGTTCGCTTCCTCGGCTTTCTGTTTCGCCGCCTGCAGGTTTTCTTCCCAGGTCTTGCGTTCGGTGACGTCGCTATAGGTAGTGACGAAGCCGCCATCCGGCAAGGGGGTGCCGCGCACTTCGAGCACCGTGCCATTCGGTCGCACGCGCTCGAAGCAATGCGCCTCGGCCTTGCTCGCCAGGACGATACGCTCCTTGACCAGTTCTTCGATAGCGCCCGGACCGTAGTCGCCGCGCTCGGCGTTGAAACGAAAAAAAATCGGCGAGTGGCCGGCCGATGCTTCCCATCTCCTTGGGAAAGCCGAGCAGTTCGAGAAAGCGCCGGTTGCAGGTCACCAGGCGCAGCTCGCGGTCGAAAATGCTGAAACCCTGCGCCAGATACTCAAGCCCGCCGACGATCAGATCAACGCGGCTTGTTTCCTCTCGTTTGCTTATTGGCACGTTTGCTCCTTCTGATGCTGGTTCACGAAACTCCTTTCTCCCGCGAGGGGAGAAGGGAGGTTTGAGAGTCGCTTGCGCGACTTTCACATTAACGGTCATGACATGTCGAGACACCCCAAATCATGAAAGTCATGACCGTTTCCCTCCTTCCCCTGCCCCTTCTCCCGCAAGGAGATGGGAGTTTCGTGAGTCGCTTGCGCGACTTTCACATTAAAGAAATTGCCCTGATAGAGATAGCACCCGGAGTCCTCCAGAAAATCTCTTTGCGCCGGTGTTTCCACTCCCTCGGCAATCACCGCCAGCGCACGGCTGCGCGCCAGAGCGACGACGATCCTGGCAATCTCGGCGTCGCTGGGGTCGCTGAGGATATCGCGTACAAACGACTGGTCGATCTTCAACTGATTCAGCGGCAGGCGCTTCAGGCAGGAAAGCGAGGAATAGCCGGTACCGAAATCATCGAGCGAGAAGCCAACGCCCCTGGCTTTGAGCGCCAACATCTTCTCGATGCTGTCCTCCACGCGGTCCACCAATAGATTGGCATCGGTCACGAGCATGCCCTGCTGCGTTTGGAAGGCGACGGCGGCGATGCGCAGCTCGGCCTCGGTCTGTTTGCGCAGCGTGATGTCGCTGATCACGGTGCGCAGTACGCGCGCACCATCGGCGTCCAGTGCGGCAACGGTTTCCAGATGCGCCCAGAATTTAGCGCCTGCAAAGTTCACCAGGCGCAACTCGCACGACTGCCGCTGACCGTCTGCCAGAAGCTGCCTGCGGTGCAGGTAGAAAAGGTCCTGGTCTGCTTGCAGAATGAAGCGGCTGATGCGCTGCCTCTGGCCAGTTCGCCGCGGGCGACGCCCAGCAAAGCCGCGGCGGTGAGGTTGGCCTCCAGGATCAGCCCCTGCTCGCTCAACGTGCAGTAGCCCACCGGCGCCAGGTCATAGATGTCGAAATAGCGTGCGCGGGTCGCGTCGAGTTCCAGTTGCGCCCGGCGCAGTTCTTCGTTCTGCATCTCCAGCTCGCTCTGGTGCACGCGCAGTTCGTAGAGGAGATGGCGGGCCGCGTCCGGCCAGGCGGCCTCGATGTCTGGCGACGCCTGCGCCGTTTTTTCCTGTAGTTGCTCTTCGGCAGCCAGGCGCAGCGTCGACTCGCCGTCCGCTTGCTCGTTTGGTGGGGAAGCTGGGCAGGGTGGGGGGCGCTTATCCTGGCTGCACATGGGAGGCAGCGATCAGTAGTTGGTCCGTCGTCGCGGCGTCAGGTTCGGCTTTCTTCATCACTTTCCTGGCTGTCACGCCCTGTCGTCACCAATGGTTGTGAAATGTCCCGTAATGATAGGCGTATCAGCGGTGAAGTTCTACCTGGACAGCTAGAGTGCTCCGGGGCGCTTGTTTGCCGCCGCTGCTTGCGGCCGCAACGAGCAGCCTCGGATTGCGACGAAGAGCCGATTTTCGGGGCTTGATTTGTCCGCAGATTACGCAGATTCTCGCAGATTAAAAACTCCTGCTTGTAGGATTCAATCTGCGGATATGGAATGGGCGGGCTTTTATGAGTGGTGATGAGCAAAGCTTTGCGATTATCGGCGCGGCCATGTCCGTGCATCGTGAACTTGGGCACGGTTTTCTTGAGGCGGTCCATCAGGAAGCCTTGGCTGTTGAGTTTATGAAGTGCGCTGTTCTGTTCGCGCGTGCGGTGGAGTTGCCGATTCGCTATCGTGGGCAAAGGCTCAATACGGGGTATCGGGCCGACTTTCTTTGCTTTGATGAAGTCATCGTTGAGGTGAAGGCTCTTGAACGCCTGACCACTCGCGAGGAGTCGCAAGTTATCAACTACCTGAAAGCCAGTGGTCGAGCGCGCGGCTTGCTCCTGAATTTTGGCGGGCGAAGCCTGGAGCACAAGCGCCTGGTGTGGACGCATTCGCTCGTGCGAGCTGAGCATAGAGAAGGCTGACCACCGGCACGAGGCCGCGAAGAAATCCGCGGGCCTCGCTTTTCTTCCCGCATTGCTCGACTCCCCGCAATCAGGTCTTACCAGTTGCTTTCCCGCTCCGGAGTCGAGGTGATGTTGTGGATTGAGAGATCGGCGCCGTTGTATTCCTGCTCCTGGTCGAGACGTAGGCCGATGGCCGCTTTCAGGACGCCATAGACGATGTAGCTACCGACCAGCGCGATGACGATGGCCAGTACGGTCATGATCAACTGCGGCATGAAGGCGATGCCGCCGACGCCGCCCAGTGCCTGGCTGCCGAAAATGCCGGCGGCGATACCGCCCCAGGCACCGCACAGGCCGTGCAGCGGCCAGACGCCGAGGACATCGTCTATTTTCCAGCGATTCTGGGTGAGCGTGAACATCACCACGAACATGCCGCCGGCGATGCCACCGACGACCAGTGCGCCCATCGGGTGCATGATGTCCGAGCCGGCACAGACGGCGACCAGACCGGCGAGCGGGCCGTTGTGCACGAAGCCCGGGTCGTTCTTGCCCGCCACCAGTGCCACCAGCGTGCCGCCGACCATGGCCATCAGCGAATTTATCGCCACCAGCCCGGAGATGTTTTCGATCGTTTGTGCACTCATCACGTTGAAGCCGAACCAGCCGACGGTCAGGATCCAGGCGCCAAGTGCGAGAAAGGGGATCGACGACGGCGGGTGTGCGGAGATTCCGCCCTGCTGGTTGTAGCGCCCATGGCGTGCGCCGAGCAGCAGTACTGCCGGCAGCGCTATCCAGCCGCCCATGGTGTGCACCACGACCGATCCGGCGAAATCGTGGAACTCGGCACCATAGGTCGCTTTCAACCACGCCTGTACGCCGAAGGCCTGATTCCAGGCGATGCCTTCGAAGAAGGGGTAGATGAAGGCGACGATCATGAAAGTCGCCGCCAGTTGCGGATTGAATTTGGCGCGCTCGGCGATGCCACCCGAAACGATGGCCGGGATGGCTGCCGCAAAGGTCAGCAGGAAGAAGAACTTGGTCAGCTCGTAGCCGTTCTTCTGCAGCAGGGTGTCGGCGCCATGGAAGAAATCGATGCCGTAGGCGATGCTGTAGCCGATGAAGAAATAGGCGATTGTCGATACCGAGAAGTCGGCAAGGATTTTCACCAGTGCATTGACCTGGCTCTTCTTGCGCACCGTGCCCAGTTCGAGAAAGGCAAAACCGGAGTGCATGGCGAGCACCATAATGCCGCCGAGCAAAATGAAAAGAACGTCGCTACCAGACTTGAGAACTTCCATGGCCCCTCCTGAAAATCGTGTCGAAGCCATCAAGCAAGATGCGTGCCGGCACTAAATGGTGCGTGCAAGCAGGAATTGGGGCGCCAGCAAACAAAAAGCGCACAAGACTGGTGCGCTTTTTGTTTGCTGGCGCCCCTTTAAGGGGCTCGATGCACCGGCGCGTGCTGTGTTGAAGCTATTCTGGTGCGGCCCCCGGCGGCAGGAGTACCCACATCTTGCCTTCCTGTTTCATCCGTCCGGCCTCGGTGGCGGCTTGCTCGCCGAAACCCCAGAAGAAGTCGGCGCGGACGACGCCGCGAATCGCGCTGCCGGTATCCTGTGCCAGCATCAGTCGGCGTAGCGGGGTGCTTGTCGACGGTCGGGTCGTGGACAGGAAAACGGGCGCACCAAGGGGGACATGGCGGGGATCGACGGCGATGCTGCGCTCGGCTGTAAGCGGCACCGCCAGCGCCCCGTTCGGACCCTCGCCATCGCCACCTTTGATGGCTTGTTCGCTGAAGAAGACGTAGCGCGGGTTGGCGTTCAGCAGTTCGCTGAGGCGCGTCGGATTGGCGCGCGCCCATTGTTTGATGCCCTGCATCGAGGCCTGGTCGAGGCTCATTTCGCCGCGCTCGACGAGCAGTTTGCCGATCGACTGATAGGGGTGGCCGTTCTGGTCGGCGAAGGCCAGGCGCGTCATGCTGCCGTCGGGCAGGCGGACGCGTCCCGATCCCTGGATCTGCAGGAAGAAGAGTTCAACCGGGTCGTCGACCCAGAGCAGAACGCGACCGCCCTTGGACTGGTCGCCCCTGGTGATCTCGGCTCGCGTGTAGTAGGGGACGACCTTGTTGCCCTGCAGGCGACCGCGCAGGCGCAGGTTCTTGAGTTCCGGCTGGACGGCGCCGAGATCGATGTGTAGCAGGTCGGGGGGGGGGCCGAGGACGGCTTCGAGATAGGGCGTGCCGCGGGTCCGCGAACCCCGCAGCAGCGGTTCGTAGTAGCCGGTCACCAGACCGTCGCTGCTGCCGTCCGGATTGGTCAGCAGCCACGGCTGGAAGTGGGACTCGAAGAAGCTGCGCAGGGCGGCGCTGGAGGGGGACGGCAATGCCTGCGCCTGCTCGCAGGCCGTGCGCCAGAGTGGCCACTGCGGGCGCTTGGCAAAGGCTCGGCAGGATTGCAGAAAAGCCGGCAAGGCGGCGCGCAGATCATCGTCGCTCCAGGCCGGCAAGTCGCTCCAGCGTGCCGGCTGCAGCGGCTTGAAGGCGGGCGTTGCTGGCTGCGCTGGCTCGCCCGGCCTGGCTGTCGCACCCGGCTCACACACCGGACAGGTCGGGCAGACCGGGCAGTCGCCTTTTGGTGCTTCGCTTTTCGTGCCGCAGGCGGTGAGCAGCAAAGTCAGCAGGGTGGCGGCAAGGGCGCCGAGGCTCCGCGCTGCAAGCGCTTTACGCGGCGTCCGTGATTGGCTTTTGAGCATGGTTTTGGCTACAGTGTCGGGTTCGTAAATCCGCTGAGTATACCGTCCGATGACTGATCCCTTCCGGCAACTTGCCAGCTTTCTGCAGCGCGCCGAGCAGCTCCTCGAGCGCCTCGAACCCTTGCTCCCTCCGGCGTCGCCGTTACCCGACTGGCAAGCGGCGAAAGCCTTTCGCTGGCGCAAGAGTCGCGGCGTCGGCTACTTGCAGCCGATTGCCCGCCTGCCGGCCATCCAGCTCGACGACCTGCACGATATCGAGCAACAGAAAGCGCGCATCGACGCCAATACACGTCACTTCGTCGCCGGCCAGCCGGCCAACAATGTGCTGCTCACCGGCACGCGCGGTTCGGGCAAGTCGTCGCTGATCAAGGCGCTGCTCAATGCCTACGCGGGCGAGGGCCTGCGGGTCATCGAGGTGGAGAAGGGCGATCTTACCGACCTGCCGGATATCGTCGAGCTGATCGACGGGCGCCCCGAGCGCTTCATCATCTTTTGCGACGACCTGTCCTTCGACTCCGGCGACGCGCGCTACAAGGCGCTCAAGGTCGTCCTCGACGGCTCGATCGCGGCCGCGCCCGAAAACGTGCTGATCTACGCCACGTCGAACCGCCGTCATCTGATGCCCGAGTACTTTGCCGAAAACCTCGAGAGCAAGCGCGTCGGCGAGGAGATTCATCCCGGCGAGGCGATCGAGGAGAAGATCTCGCTCTCGGAGCGCTTCGGGCTATGGATTTCCTTTTACCCCTTCGACCAGGACGCCTACCTGAACATCGTTGCTCACTGGCTGAAGTCTTTTGGCTGTGCCGAGGCTGAGGTCAGGGCTGCCGAGCGCGACGCCCTCAACTGGGCGCTCGAACGCGGTTCGCGCAGCGGCCGCGTTGCCTGGCAGTTCGCGCGTGACTGGGCGGGGCGACAGCTGACGTCGCCGGCTCGCCCGAAGCGGACGCGCACGAAAACGGGGCCTGGCGCGGCGCGACCGGCTGCGCGATGACCCCCGTCACCGAAGTTGCCGCGGCCGTCCTGCTGCGTGGCCATGCGATGGCGCCGGAGTTTCTGCTCGCGCAACGGCCGCCCGGCAAGGTCTACGCCGGTTACTGGGAGTTTCCCGGCGGCAAGGTCGAGCCTGGCGAGACGGTGCATCAGGCACTGGTGCGCGAATTGCAGGAAGAGCTGGGAATCACGGTCGACGCCGTCTGGCCATGGGTTTGCTGCGAGTTCACCTATCCGCACGCCAGCGTCCGCCTGCGCTTCTACCGCATCCACGCCTGGCACGGCGCGATCGCGCCAATCGAGCACAGCGCTTTTGCCTGGGTGAAAATTGGCGAGCCGGCCGGCGTCGAACCGATCCTCCCCGCCAATGGCCCGATCCTGCAGGCGCTTGAATTGCCGCCTGTCTATGCGCTGAGCAATGCTGAAGAGAACGGCGTCGAAGCCGAACTGCAGCGCATCGAACGCGCCCTGGCGGGCGGCTTACGCCTGCTGCAGCTGCGCGACAAGACGCTGGCACCAGCGCCGCGACTGGCATTCGCGCGCGCCGTCATGGCCCTCGCTGGCCGCGCGGCAAAGGCCTGCGTGCTGATCAACGACGATCAGGAGCTGGCCCGCACGGTCGGCGCCCACGGCCTGCACCTCTCGTCGCAACAGCTCTGGCAGCTCGACCGCCGGCCGGATTTCGCGCGTGTCGCCGCCTCCTGCCACTGCGCCGCCGATCTTACGCGGGCGGCGCAACTCGGGCTGGACTTCGTCGTTCTCGGTCCGCTGCTGCCCACCGCCAGCCACCCCGGCGCGACCGGCATCGGCTGGCCGGAGTTCTCGCGCCTCGTCGAACGCTCGCCGCTACCGGTCTACGCGCTTGGCGGGATGCAAGCGGAGATGCTAGAAACGGCTTGTCACGCGGGGGCACACGGCGTCGCGCTGCTGCGTGGCTGGCGCTGAGCGCAAAAACCGTGGTCAGGGCGAGGAGCCTGGGCCCGCATTGCTATTCGCCGTATCTCGAATTTGCAGGCGCAGCCCTCGTGATCTGGCCGCCTCTGACGAGTCGATCAGCCGGGCAAAAAAAATCTGGTGCTGGTCTCTTGCCCAGGCGATGAGTTGCCCCTACACAGCTGGCTGCTGTATCGCTGGCGACGACAGCGCTGACGCAGGCCAGCACGGTGTCGCGGTGTTATTTCGGGTCCTCTTTGCGCTTCGCGCGCGGATGCGCCTTGTCGTAGACCGCGGCCAGGTGCTGGAAGTCGAGGTGGGTGTAGACCTGCGTTGAGGCAATGCTGGCGTGGCCGAGCATTTCCTGGACTGCGCGCAGGTCGCCCGACGATTGCAGGACATGCGAGGCAAAGGAGTGGCGCAGCATGTGCGGGTGGACCCGTGCCGGCAGGCCTTGCGCCAGACCGCGTCGCGCCAGCCGCAGCTGGATCATGCGCACGCCGAGTCGCTGGCCGCGCTGGCCGACGAAGAGAGCGGTTTCGTCGCTGCCGGTGAGCCGATGGCGTTGGTCGACCCAGGTCGCGACTGCTTCCCGGGCCTTGCTGCCGACCGGCACGAGGCGCAGCTTGCTGCGCTTGCCGAGGACGCGCACTTCGCCGGCCAGCAGGTCTTCGAGGCATGACAGATCCAGTGCGGCGAGCTCGGCCAGGCGCAGGCCGGAGGAGTAGAAAAGCTCGAACATGGCCTGGTCGCGAATCGCCAGCAGGCTTTCATCGGCCACTTCGAGCAGGCGATTGGCTTCGTCGGGCGAGAGGGTCTTGGGGAGCGCCTTGGGGCTTTTCGGTGGCCGCACGCTGTCCACCGGGTTGTGTGTGGCCGACCCGCGTTGTCCGAGCCAGCGGTAGAAGCCGCGCCAGGCGGAAAGCGTGCGCCCGAGCGAGCGGCCGCCCAGGCCCTGCGTGTGTAGTTGCGCAACGAAGCGCCTGATGTGATGGGTCTGGATGGCATCGAAGGCGATTTCGGAGCGGGCATTTGATGGCCTTCCGTCGCCGCTTGCTCGCGGCAGTTCGCCGATCAGGCGGCAGAGCGACTGCAGGTCACGCCGGTAGTTGTCGACCGTGTGCGGCGACAGCCGCCGCTGCTGTGCCAGTTCGTCGAGGTAGGCGCCGACGCTGGCACTGCGCTCGCCGGCTGTGGCGGCGGCGGTGGACACGGCGATGTTTTTCAGCGCTTAATGTGAAAGTCGCGAATGCGACTCACGAAACTCCCTTCTCCCCTCGCGGGAGAAGGGGCAGGGGGAAGGAGGGAAAGACGGTCATGACTTTCATGATTTGGGGGTGTCTCCACGTGTCATGACCGTTAATGTGAAAGTCGCGCAAGCGACTCATCGAAACTCCCTTCTCCCCTTGCGGA
>NZ_SPMY01000032.1 GCF_012939955.1 Candidatus Accumulibacter phosphatis | reverse complement strand
CCGCTTCGACGCTCGACTGCTTGGCGAGCTGGCAAGTGAGATGAATGCGCTGGCGCTGCTGCAAACGCTACCGGGCGTCGACGCGATCGGCGCCGCCATGCTGCTGGTCGAAATAGGCAGCGACATGAGTGCCTTTGGCTCCCCGGATCGCCTCGCTTCCTGGGTCGGCGTTTGCCCGGGCAACAACGAATCCGCCGGAAAACGAAAGTCGGGGCGCGTGCGCAAGGGCAATCTCTACGTCCGCCGACTTCTCTGTGAGTTCGCTCACGCCGCCAGTCGGACCAAATCAGCGTTCCAGTCCAAGTTCCAGTCGCTGATCGTTCGCGCTGGCTCACAAAATGTTGCGCACCATCTTCTTCATGCTCAAGCGTGGCGAACACTACCGGGATTCCGCCACCAACTATGAGCAGCTTTCCGTACAGCGCAACGCTTCTCGCTGGATCAAGGCTCTGACTCGCTTCGGCTTCATCGCCGCAGCCGCTTGATTCACGACAACCCTTTTGCATGACCCCAGGCGATCAGGGGTTCCTGCGTCTTCCAACGAGCTTCTTTCGCATTAACAAATAGGGAAGAGCTGCCAGATTTTGAAACGGAACACCGTTTGATCCGGTGCCTGCAGAGGAAGCGCATCGGCACCTGGGAAACTGCAGACCTGCGACGTGCCAATCACATCGCTCGCGCGGCGGGCGTGGCGCCACCCTGGCCCGAGCCGCCGGACGACGACAGCAACTACCGGGCTGAAATCATCGAGGATGGCAACCGGCATTTCTATCGGGTTGGGGACACCAAGGTCGAAATCAGCGAACTCGAGTACGAGCGCGTGCTCAGCAACCCGACTCTGTACTACTTCTCGCGCGCCTTGAAATTGCACTACAGGCTCACGCGGGCCAGGGACGGCATTGTCGAATCGCTCCCGACCTAGTGTGGTGTTGCGTTCTTGATGAGACTTTCGGCAAGCATCTCCCACCCGCCGTCATTGCGAGGAGGCGAAGCCGACGCGGCAATCCAGAGGTTTGGCTTTTCGCATTGTCACGATGTCAATGCGACGGGAAATAGTGAGACGATGGAACTGGAATGCCACGTCGGCTGCGCCTCCTCGCAATGACGTGCGGGCTGCTTGTAACAGGGGAGCCGGAAGCCAGCCCGCCCATCTGCAACGGTCGCTCGCTCTCCTTCAAGCTCGATGTTTTCGAGAGGAGGACGAGATGGACAAGGACACAGAGCGGAAAACGTCTCGTCTCACGCCACTCCATATTTCTCTATTTTTATCAGCCACTTCTGCTTCTTGTTGAGCATTGAGCGGGAACGACACGCCACCGCCAAACTCAGGCGCTGGCGAGCTGCAAGACGAAAGTCTTGATTCCCCGCAACATCATTTCGATCGACACCGCAACCAGAACCAGCCCCATCAAACGTTCCAGGGCCACCACGAAGCGCTCGCCGGCGATGCGCTGGATGCGTTCGGCGAGCACCAGCACGACGGCGGAAACGGCCATCGTGATCACCAAGGCGCCGATCCATTCCAGGCGCCGCTCCGGCGCCTGCGAAACCAGCAGCAGCACGGTGGCCAAAGCCGATGGCCCGGCGATGGACGGAACGGCCAGCGGCACGATCAGCGGCTCACCCAGCATTTCGGGCCCGTCGCTAACGCCCGGTTGCGGGAAAATCATGCGCAGCGCGATCAGAAAGAGGATCACGCCGCCACCGATTTGCAGTGACAGCTCGCTGAGGTTCATCAGCCGCAAGAAGCTGTCGCCGACGAACATGAAAGTCAGCAACAGGACAAAGGCAATCAGCACCTCGCGCAAAATCACCCACGCGCGGCGCTCGGGCGGCACCGAGCGCAGGGCATTGGCGAAAATCGGAATATTGCCGACCGGATCCGTGATCAGGATCAGCAGGATGGTCGCCGAGGCGAAAGTGTAGTTCATCGATGGATGCGCAGTTTGTCAGCGGTGGATCGCAAAGCGTCAGGCCTCGGACAGAAGCGGTCGCCAGCGACTGGAAGCGCAAGCGCAAAGTAGCAGGCATTGCCCTGCTCCGGCTAGAGCCCGGCCCAATTTCTGGCGCGAAGCGGCTGCCGCTGGTCCCGCCGCCTCAAGAAAGCACCGAAAGCGCCCGAACTGTCCTCGCCGCCGCTCGTCCCCCCGCCGCACGGGCCAGGACCCCATAGTCCATATCGCTGTGAAAGATGTGGCCAACGGTCGCGCTGAGGATGTAATTCATGAGCAGAAATCCCGGTTCGACGTTGTCGTTTTCCGGGTCCATCTGCTCCACCCGAGCGCGGATAAGCTGCATCTCGTCGAGCATCACCTGATGCTCGACGCGGTGCTCGGCGAGGTCTTCGTAGTCCAATCCCGCCAGCACCCCTTCCTCGTAGAGGAAATGCTCCTCGAGCGACTGATGAAGCTCGGCCGTCATCCGCTTCAACTGCTCGACATCGCCGTGCTTGCGCCAGACATCCGAGCTTTTCACCGCCAGGGCGAAGATGGCCTCGTGCTGGGCGTCGATTTGCGGCTGGCCAATATTTAGACGACCATCCCAGGCGATCAACTGCTTGAGCGAAAAATTCGTCAAGCCGTGAACCCCTGACATGCGACCGTCGAACATGGCGCGTGACTTCAAAGCCATGATGCTTCTCCTAAAGAATTCAGTGCTCTACCTCCTTGATTTCGAGCCTGGCCAGGCAGATCGCTCGCGCAATTCCGGGCCCCGGTTGTAGCGAGAATTCGCCGCGCCTCCTTCGTCTTCATCGGCAAGGCTTGGCAGCCATGCCTTTCAGCGCAAGCGCCTGGCTGACTGCCTGTGGTAGCCGCCGCTGCGTCGAAGCAGGTTTTTTTTCCCATCCTATACGACCCACCCACCACAAAACGATTCAAAAGTCTCACTTCTGCCCTTGCCGGAGTGACGATTTCCTGGCGACCACCAGGCGCACCGAGGGCGCCGGCAAGCAAGGAAGCAGGCGGCCGGACACGCGCCGGAGCCGAGCAGGCGCTGCCAACGCCAAGCCTTGCGACTGGCGCCGTATCGAGAACCGGCAGAGCAGCGGGATAAGCGGCCGGCCTGCTCAGCGCGTGCCGCGATCGAGCGCGCGTTGATAAAGATCGACGATCATGGCGGCAAGATGTTCCGGCGAGGCGCGCCCGCCCTGCCCTTGCAGGACGGCCTTGACAACGCCTTCGAGCACGGCTGCGTCAAGCACCGGAGCCTCTGCCGCGGCAGCACTGCCCGAGTTCACCGTATAGGCGGCCCTGTCTTGCGCGATGCCACGCGCGCCGCGCCCGGTCGCCAGCCAGTCGACGCTGACGCCAGCCACGGCGGCAATGGCCAGAGCCCTGTCCAGCGGTGGCATGCGGCCATCTCTGAGATAAGTTCTCAGCACCGACTCGGCCATGCCGCAGCGGCGCGCAAACGACGACACCGACTCGTCGCCGATGATCGCTTTCAAGCGCGCTGCGAGCGCGTCGGCGTCGATGTCGGCAAACGGTCGCGGATCGAGGGCCCGCTCTGCTGTCGTCGGGTTCGGCTTGGAGCCAGGATTGGCGGCAGATCCAGTCATTAACAACCTGTAAAAAAAAACAAGACGAGGAAAATATCGCAAGAAACTGTTGACAAGTCGCAACATCTTGCTGACAATTGGGCTCAGCATCATAGCAGAAAAGCTCAAGTCCGAGCAGCCGACACGCGCTGCAGGAGCTGCAGGAGCTGCGCAAGCTGCAGCCGCTGGTGACCACCGGCGACCGTCACCGGTCGCTGAGAAACGTAGGTTTTTTGTCCGTTGGCATTGAGTTTTGCAATGCGAGGGGGAACAAACATGCGCAAGTCCACAGGCAGGAACCCTTCTCCCGACGCTCCCGACGCTCCCGATCGCGGCCTGCTGCCCGGTGAGCAGCCGCCCTCGCAGCCAGCGCCAATAAAGCTCGCAGCCACACGCAGGCAACGCGAAGTTGCGACGGCAAAGCTCCATTTCGAGGCCCTCGAACCGCGCATTCTTCTCGACGGCGATCCCGCCGCAGGAGTCATGACTCTTGCCGGCAGCATCGACGTTCCCGGCGAGCAGGATTACTACCGGTTCACCGTCGATGAAGCCAGCCGTGTCGTCCTTGACAGCCTGAGCAATTGCAGCGACCTGAGCTGGCGCCTGGACGGTCCCGGCGGCCTGCTAGGGCAGAGGTCTTTCAGCGCCACCGATTCCCCATACAGCAGTCCGCCAGCCTACGATCTGACGCCCGGCCACTACCAGCTGCGGGTCGATGGCGCGCAGGACGCGCTGGGCGCCTACTCGCTGCGCGTAATCGACGCCGCTTCGGCAAGCGTGATCGCCCCAGACACGCCGGTCAGCGGCGTGCTCGAGTTCGGCAACCAGAGCGCCGCCTACCGCTTCCGTGCCAGCGCCGGGGACAGCTACACTTTCAAGGCCACGACGCCCGCCGCCGCTGCGCTTTTCGGACGCCTGCTCGACCCCTTTGGCCGCCAGGAGGGCGTCAGCTTCGATGCCCGGCACGATAGCGCGCGCTTCACCGTACAACACAGCGGCGAATACCTGCTCCTGCTCGAAGGCGCTATCGCCAATCAGGCAGCGCTGACCTACGACTTCACCCTGCAAGCGGTGGTCGACAGCGTCTCGCCACTGCGCATCGGCGAAACGCAGATCGCCCACATCGACCAGCCCGGCAAGGTCGCTCACTTCAAGTTTGCTCTGGACGATACGACACCGGTCATTTTCGACCGCCTGAACAACGCCGGCTTCGCCTGGTCGCTGAGCGGGCCGGCCGGTCAGCAGGTCACGCGCCGGGTGGCGGGGCAAAGCGCGCTCTTCGACGGCGGCGAGCGACTGCTGTTGCCGCCCGGAAGCCATACCCTGTCGGTCGACCTCGACGGCCCAGGCACGGGTAGTTTCCCTTTCCGCCTGCTCGCCGCCGACGCGGCGCCGGAGCTCGTCGCGAACGCCGTAACGAGCGGCCAGCTCGAGCAGGCCACCGCGTCGCAGATCTACAAGATAGCGCTCAATGCCGGCGACAAGCTCTTCCTTGAGCCGCGCTCGGTCGCCGGCGGCTCACTCGCCTGGCGGCTGGTCGACCCCTGGGGAGTGCGAGTCGCGGCCGGAAATTTCAGCGCCGCGGCGAATCCCGTCACCATGACCCGACCATTTACGCTGCCATCGAGCGGCGAGTACTGGCTGCTGCTCGATGGCGCGGACAACAACGCCGCCGACGTGGCGCTCGCCTACGAATTCTCGCTGCACGCAGTCCCCGATGTGACGCGGACGCTGACCCTCGGCGAGACCATTTCCGAAGCCATCGCCAGCGCTGGCCAGTCGACGATCTTCACTTTCGATCTGGCCGAGGCAACGCAAGTAGCGTTCGAAGCGCAGAGTCTGCGCGCCGATATCGTCTGGTCACTGGCCGGACCGCGCGGCAAAGAGGTCAGCGATCGGCGTTTCGACGATAGCGACGATAGCGGCGCCAGCACGTCCGCCAGCCACCTCGGTATCCTCACCCTGCCGCCCGGTGAGCACCAGCTGACGGTGCACGGCACAGCCGCCGCCAGCGGCGAGTTTTCCTTCCGCCTGCTCGATCTCGCGGCCGCGCCCGCCTTGGCCTTCGATGACAGCAGCAGCATCGCCCTGCCCCCCGGCAACAGCACCCACGCCTATCGCTTCCTTGCCGAGGCCGGCGACCAGATCGCCCTCGAGAACATGAGTGGCAGTAGCGGCGACAGTGACAGCAGTGGCGAAGAAGTCATCTGGCGGCTGGTCGACCGTTTCGGCCACGACGTCGGCGCACCCACCGCCCTACCGGCTGCCGGCAACAGTTCCGACGCCCGGCTGCTGAGCAGCGACGGCGCTTACACCTTGCTCCTCGAAGGGCGCCTCGATGCGACGACGCCCCGCGACTATGGCTTCCAGCTCAAGCGCATCGGTCAGCTGGAGCTGGTCGAACTGCCCACCGGTGAGCCCGCGCCTCTCGGCACGATGCTTGCCGGCCTGCTGCCCACGGCCGAAGCCACCCGGACCTATCGCTTCACGCTCTCCGACGACCGTCAACTGGTGTTCGACACACAGGGTGGCTTCAGCAGCGCCATCTGGTCCTTGCAAGGGCCACGCGGCAGCGAAGTCGAGAACCGCCCCCTTTACCGCAGCGACGACGCCGACGCCAACCCACTCCTGAATCTGCCGGCAGGAGACTACGCCCTGACCGTCAAAGGCAGCGCCGCAACAGGCAGTGTCATTGGCGACGGCGCCTACGCCTTCCGTCTGCTCGACAGTGGCAGCTTCGAGGAATTGGCGCTCGGCCAGCGAGTGGTGACCATGCGCGTGGCAGCCGCCTCGACAATCGGCTACCGCGTTTCCGCGACGGCCGGCAGCACCCTGATCCTGAACGCCGTGGATTCGGCTGGCGGCGTCTGGCGTCTGCTCGACCCCTTCGGACGCCAGGTCGCGGCGGCCTCGGGCGCGAGCATCACGACCAGCATCAACATCGCCACGACTGGCCGCTACACGCTGCTCAACGATGGCTACTACGGCGCCAAAGGCGCGTCAAATGTCGGCTTCACGCTTTCCCGACAGAGCAAAGTCAGCGCGGCGCTGGTCTTCAACCGCCCGATCAGCGTCGGCTCGGCCGAAGTCGGCAGTGTCGCCGAATATCGTTTCACCCTCGACCAGGCGAGCACCCTCGTCTTTGATGCCCTGAGCGGTCCCTTGAGTGGTCCCCCGAGCGCGCCATCCTCCCGCTGGATGCTTGCCGGTCCGCTCGGCACGGTACGGGGATGGACTTCCTTCCGCGACGATCAGGGGCAGATTCTTCGCCTGGCGCCTGGCAACTACCTGCTGACCCTGGACACTTTCAGCCCGCAGGTCGCGGAATACCGCTTCCGCGTGCTGAATGCCGACGCCGCCATCGACCTCCCCTCGGGCACGAGCATCAACGAAACGATCCCCGCGGGTGAAACGCGTCTGTACCGCTTTACCGCAGAGGCCGGCCAGCACAGCATCGTCTCCCAACTCCAGCTCACTGGCGACGCCAATCAGAGAGTCTCCTGGCAATTGTGGGATCCCTATAGCCGCCCGCTGGCCACTCTCCGCGCGAGCGTCACGGAAACCGAGCTGCCGAGTAGCGGCGAATATCTGCTGGCGGTGTTTCCCGACTTCGGCTACGAGGTGCCGGACTCCTCGCCACGCCCCATTGCCTTCGCCTTTGCCCTGACGACTTCCCGTGCGGCACCGCTGACGCTCAACGAACGCAGCTTCGGCAGCATCGAACGCGCGGGAGAAGGCGTCAGCTACGGCTTCACGCTCACGGCACCGAGCTCACTGCTGATTGACACGGGCCAAACTAGCGGCGCCGACGCTAGCGATTTCGTGTGGCGATTGAGTGGGCCGCGCGGCGTGGAAGCGCCGCTCAACGGCGCTGCTGGCAACGCGCCGCTGAACAGCTTCGCCACTACGCGCTCCAGCGTGCTGTCGCTGCCCGCCGGCAACTACAAATTCGACGTATCCAGCCCCACCCTGGCCACCGGCAGCTTCAGCTTTCGCTTGCTCGACACGGCCGACCTGCCTCTCCTTCCGTTCGAAAGCTTCGTCCCACTGACCCTTAGCCCGGCAAGCGAGGCACAGGCATTCTCGCTGCGCGTCGACGAGGACAGTGACTTCATCTTCACGCCGACCATCACGCCGACGCGCGACGGCGACTGGCGCATACTCGACAGCCTCGGCAGAGCACGGGTCAGCGGCCGCATGTCGGAGAGTAATGAACTCTTCAAACTGCTGGCCGGCAGCTACACCTTCGTCGTCGACGGCCAGGAAATCGACAACAGCACGGACAACCCGAGCGATACCTATGAATTCTATGAGTTCGTCCTGCGCCGCCTGCTGGTCCGCAGCCAGGAAATCGTGCTTGGCAGCGAAGTCTCCGGAGTTATCGATCAGCCCGGTCTGGTTCGCGAATACGTGTTTTCGATCGACGCACCGACAATACTCGTTCTGGATGCCCTGAGTGATAGCGACAATCTGAGCTGGGAGCTGCGTGGACCGGTCGGCCTCATCCACAACAACCATAGTTTTGGTGGCCATGCCACCGTCCAGCCGATCCGGCTGGACGCTGCCGGCCTCTATCGCCTGCGCATCGTTCCTGGCTTTGCCAGCACCGACAACTTCCGCTTCCGCCTGCTCGATGCCGGCCAGGCCGAAACCCTGCCTCTCGATAGCACGCAGACGCTGCTCTTCGACGCCGCCAGCCGCCTGCGACTCTTCCGCATCGACGGCACAGCCGGCGACCGCCTGAGCCTCGATGTCCTCAGACTGAGCGACGGCGCGGCATCGCTGCGGTTATTGGCCACCGACGACCTGCGGAGCATCTTCAACACTGCCGCCGGCAGCAGCGACTCAGCGATCGCAACGACGCTCCCGCGCAGCGGCACATACCTCTTGATCGTCGTCGGCAGGGGCGCCAACGACGCGCCGCTGATGCTGCGCTATGCGG
This sequence comes from Candidatus Accumulibacter phosphatis, assembly GCF_012939955.1. Taxonomy (GTDB): domain Bacteria; phylum Pseudomonadota; class Gammaproteobacteria; order Burkholderiales; family Rhodocyclaceae; genus Accumulibacter; species Accumulibacter delftensis. Next base: position 45,798 of record NZ_SPMY01000032.1, on the reverse strand, counting down.
CGACACTAGTCAGCTCCGAGGTCGCGACACTGACCGTTGGCAGCGAGGCCGCTGGAAACACCCGGCTTCCCGACTTTGCCGATCAATGGCAACTCTCGCTCGACTGGTCGACACGCCTGCTCTTCGACGGACTCACCGCTTCCGGAAACCGCTGGACCTTGCGCGCCGCCGACGGCTCGCTTCTCGCCTCCGGCGTCTGCGACAGCAATGCCTTTCTTGCCCTCGATGCAGGCACCTACACCTTCGCCGTGGAAGCCGACCAGATCGAAGATCTCGGCCCCTACGCTTTCCGCCTGCTCGACGTCGGCGCGGCCGAAACGCTGGCGCCGGACGAGGAAATACGCAGAACCCTGGACGCCGGCAGCGGCGCGCAAATTTTTCGCGTACCGCCGGTGAACGATGGCCGGCCATTTTCGGTTGCGGCCCGCAGCAGTGACAGCGCAGCAGGCAGGCTCACCGTCTACGACGCTAACGGCATTCTGCTTGACGACTCCGCGCTTCCGATCGGCAAGCAGATCGAGCTGGACAGCACCACCGACGGGGAAAGCTTTCTGGTCCTGGAAATCGACCCGCTTTTCGAGATCTCGCTCGACTATGAGCTAAGGATCCACCAGGCGAGCCTCTCGCACACGCAGCCGGATGAAACCCTGGATGGCGTCCTGACGCACTCGGGCGACCGCGTCCGCTACCGGGTCAGCCTGCCTTTCGCTGCCACCCTGCCGACGCACGCCTGGGTACACGATGCCGGCTCGCGCGACATCCGCTGGCGTCTGCTAGCCGCCGGCGCAGATTCCGGCCCGACTGTCTGGTGGCCCGACGACGACGCCAGCTACAAGGAACTGCTCGGCGCTGGTGACTACGTGCTGATCATCGAAGCGACAGCCGACCAGGCCACCTACCGCCTGCAACTGCTCGCCTCCGAACACACGGAAGCACTCTCCGCGACGGGAACGAACGGCCGGCTGACGAATGCTCGCAACGCCGTCCTCTACCACTACGATGTCCATAGGGCTGGTGATCATCAGCTGCAGATCGCCACCGCCAGCGCGTCGCCCGTCCGCTGGGCAATCTACGACGCCGCCGGTCGGCAAGTGCATGGCGGCGACGATCCGGACTTCGACGACGGCGGCGCCGCGATGCATCACCTCGTTGACCTTGGCAAACTCGAAGCCGGACGCTTCATGGTCATCCTTTCCAGCGCCGCTGAAAGTAAGGACGAAGCCGACGCCGGGGACGGTATTGACTTCAGCCTCGCCTTGTCGCCGATGCCCCTGATTCCTGGCGATCGATTCTCCGGGCGTCTCACCGATGACGAAGGGATGCGTAGCTACAGGCTGCATGTACCCACAGGCACCTATCTCCAGATCCACGACCAGGGTTCGGACGCGGGCGTGCAATGGCGAATCCGCGACGCGCGCGACGCTCCCGATTCCGGCGACTGGCTCCCTCTTGGCCCGGCTCAGCCGGGTGACGACGAGCGGGAAGCCGACTCGCCCTACACCATGTATCTGTCCGCCGGCAACTACGAGTTGGACCTGTCGGCAGAGAGCGGCGCCGCCTTCAGCGTGCACCTGGTCGACCTGAATCACGTGCCGCAATTGTCGATCGGCAAAACGCCGGCCAGCTTCGCAAGCGGCGAACAGGTCAAGGTGTTCCGATTCGACTCGACCCTGGAGGGACAATACCTTCGCCTCGAAATCGACACGGAGTCAGCCGAGGAGCCGGCCGAAGAACTCAGCTGGCTGCTTTTCGATAGCTGGTTCGACCTGCTCGCACAGGGAAGCGGCGCCAACACCTCGATCGAGCTGTCAGGCGACATTGGCACCTACACCCTCGAACTGAAGCGACAACCAGAGCGCGCGGCCAGCGGTGCGCTGAACACGCCCATCACCCTCGCCGCGTCGGCCCCGCAGACCCTGCAACTGGACGAAGTGCGCACGGTCAGCCTGGACGCGTCGAACCTCTATTCGCTCACCTACACTTTTTCGGTGACTGAGCGCAGCCGCATTGTCGTCGAGGCCTTGTCGGAAATATGGGATGTCGACTACCACCTGCGCAACGCAGATGATCAGCAATTGGCCGACAGCCATCTGGGCAGCAGGGACCACGACCTGCTCGAACTCGTACCGGGTGACTACGTACTCAGGCTCTACACCAGTTCGTGGCCAGGCAATCGCGATGCGTCGTATGACTTCAGCTTCCGCCTGCTGAACACCGCGGGTGCCGACTACCCGCTCCTGGAGCCCGAAGAGGAAGTCGCCGGCACCCTGGCTCCCGGCGAACAGCAGACGCAGATCTATTACCTGCAGGCACGAGCCGGCGAGCTGCTGACAGTCGAAATAAGTAGCGCCAGGCGCTTCGACCGCTATGGCTACAACGACGTCAGCATTGCCCTGTTCGACCCGCTCGGTCGCCGCCTTGCCAAGCACTGGCTCGGCGACGGCAGCGCTTTGCAGGAGACGGTCGAAGAGTCCGGTGTTTACACCCTCGTCCTCTTTGGCGGCGACTATCTTGCCGGCACCGTGAACTACACCATCGTGGCAAGGCGGGACGCTGGCGATGAGCAAATGCCGCTCGCCAGCGTGCCTCTCGTGCTGGGCCTGGAACATAGCGACACGCTGGACGACAGCAGCGCGACCAGCAAGGCTTTTCGTTTCACCCTCGACCAGAACGCCCTCGCGCTAATCAAGGGTCACACCGGCGGCAGCGATGGCGCATGGGAAGCGCACTGGGTACTGCGCGACGCGGCCGGCTTGCTTACTGGTGACCATGGCTATTGGAATAGCGACGAGGCCAGCACCGATGTGCTGACACTCGCCGCCGGCGACTACACGCTGGAGGTGTCGCTCGACTATGGTCCGGGCGGAAGCATCGCTGTTCGGGTCGACAGCGGCACGAACGCCATCCAGGTAGTTGCCGGGCACGGTATCGGCGAGCTGATCAGCTTCGGCGACTCCGACTCCGGCGCCAGCATGTATCGAGTCGATCTCGCGGCCGGTGCCGAGTATCTCCTCCAGGCCGCGAACGGAAGCGAATGGTCGATTCACGGAGCGGATTTTTTGCAGGCGCACTTGCTTGCCGACGGCGCGGTGCTGCGCTTTGTGCCATCGCAGGACAGCAGCTGGTACTTCGTGAGACGCCGTGATTTCGCTGGCGACCCGAGCATTTCCATCGAACGGCCACAGCCACCGATCGTGCTCAACAGCCGTATCGAAGGCCAACTGCCTGCAAGTGACACCGGCGAAGCGCAACACAGCTATCGCCTTCGCTTGACCGAGAGAAAGCTGCTTTACCTCGATGTGGCAAAAGTCGACTCGCCGCTGCGAATTCTCTTCTACGAGGGAAGCACATGGCTGCGAACGATCGACGCCTACACGGCAGCACGCCCCGAGGAGCCGCTCGATCTTGAGGCCGGCGAGTACCGTATCGAGGTGCAGACGATCGCTGCGCCAAGCGGCGATACGGCCTACGCCATTTGCCTGTTCGACCTCGCCACGGTACCCACCCTGTCGCTCAACACAGCTGTCTACGGTCGCCTGCAGGCCGGCGAAGCGGCCATCTACGCCGTCGATCTTTCCGCAGGGACGCCCCTCGACTACCAGCCCGGCAAGCTCGGCGGACTGTACGGCTGGTGGCGCCTGCTCCGTAGCGACGGCGCCCAGGTCGCGGCGGGCTCTCTCGACGAACCAAGGACGACTGTCACAGCACCGCCGCCGGGACACTACTTCCTCGTCTGGGACAGCGAGCAGCAGTCGGCGGCTGGCGGAGAGGCGGAGTACCGCTTCGCGCTGAAAACGACACAGCTAATCGCGCTTGGCGAACAGGTCGGTGGTGAAGCTTTCGCCGCCACCGCCAGCGCGGTCTATCGCTTCAGCGTACCGACGGCGACGCGCGTGCTGCTCGACCTGGCCCGTAGCGAAAGCGACAGTGCCGCTTTCACCTGGCGGATTTCTCGCGAAGGACAACTGATCGACCAGGGGAGGCTGGCCAGCGCGGCAAGTCTCGACGATCCACTAGCGCTCATCGAATTGCCGGCAGGAAGCTATCACCTTGCTTTTACCGCGGATACAGATCTCCGGCATGGCGACGATTTCGCTTTCAAACTACTCGACCTGGCGCAGGCACAGCCCTTGAGCATGGGTGCTTCGATCAGCGGCGAGCGCCTGACCGGCCAGGTCGCGGTCTTCAACTTCATTGCCGCCGCTGGCGACCGGTTGACGCTGGAACAACATTCCGGCGACAGCGAGCGCTGGTGGCTGCTCGACGAATTCGGGCAGGAGCTGGCGCGTGGACAAGGCACCGGTAGTGCCGGCCCCCTCGCCCGTAACGGCACTTATTTCCTGCTCCGCGATGATGGCAGCGACACCAACACTGGCGATGGCGCGACAAACCGCCACTTCGCCTTCACTGTCTCGAACGCTGGAGGACCCGCGCCAGCCTTGACATTGAACAGCATCGTAACTGCGACGCTCGACGCTGGCGGCAAGCTCGCCTTTCGCTTCACGACCAGCGACGCCGCGACACTATGGCTGAGCCCGCTGAGTGCGAACTTCGCCGCCCATGCCGAGGTCCGCAGCGCCGCCGGCTGGCAAGTGTATGCCGCCGACAGCTCGGACACAGCCAACACCTTTAATACCGTCAACACTGCACCACGCGCGATCAAGCTCCCCGCAGCAGGAAGCTACATCCTCGAACTGCGGGATGTCTCCAGCGAGCTGGCGGCCAGACAGCTACGCTTCGCGCTCAGTGAAACCGACGCCCTCGGCGACGCAGCACGCCTGCTCGCGGACACCCCGAGCAGTGGCAAGCTGTCCGCTGGCCGCGTCGTCGACAGCTATCGCTTCAGCATCCCCGAAAGGCGCGCCTTCGTCTTCGACGGCGACGCGGGCTCCGCCAGTGCTCTGCGTTGGCGCCTGCTCTCGGCCGATGGCGTACAGCAAGCCGATGGTGACGCCAGAAGCCACGGCTCCCCGCTGGCGATGGCGGCCGGCGAATACCTGCTGTTGATCGACGGCGCTGCCGACACCGCCCACGATCGACCCTACGCCTTCACGCTGCGCACCCCGCCGGCTACTGCCAGTAAGGTACCGCCTCTCGTCCTCGGCAGCACTGTTGGCCTGACCGTCGACGGCAACGGCAGCACACCTTACGCGCTGCACCTCGAGCAGCCCAGCGTCCTCGCCTTCGACAGCCTGAGCAGCGGTGCCAATCTATGGTGGCAACTCCTCGATCCTGCCGGCCTGCAGCTCTTCGCGCGGCGCATGCTGGACCCCGCTACGGACACCTATGCAAGCAGGGTCAACTACGCCCGCTACCATTCCGGCCCGCTCGCCGCCGGCGATTACACGCTGCTGCTCCGCAACTTTATCAGCACGCCGGAAAGCTGCAGCTTCCGCGTGCTCACGCTCGATGGCAGCCCGCTGCTGGCTCGCGAGACGCCAACGGCGATCAGCATTGCGCCGGCGGATGGCACGCAGACTTTCCGTTTCGAGGCGCGCGCCGGCGAGCGCTACTTCCTCAACGTGCTGGACGCCAGCAGCACGTCGAGCTCGGGAGCGGCTCGCGCCGTGGCGCAGTGGAAACTTCTCGACCCGCTTGGGCGGACAGTTCTCCAGCGCAGCGCCATGGGCGTGGCGAGTGTCGCCTTCGACCATGTCGACAGCGCCACGGGACAGATCGTCTACCGGCACAGCCTGCGCGGCGTCGATCAGGAGACGCCGGAACTCCTGCTTACCGGCAGTTATACGCTGGTGATCGATGGCGGCAGCACAGCCGCCAACCCTGCGGCACCCATTTCCTTCAAGCTCGGCCTGGTGCCGCAGGCAAGCACACAGACTCGTGACGAGTTCCGGGCCAAACCGGCAGCTGACCTCACTGTCAGCAGCATCGTGGCCCCTAGCGATGAGCTGCGCACCGGCCAGACGATAGACCTCGAGTGGCTGCTTGAGAACCGTGGCAGCGAGGCGACCGTGGGCAACTGGCACGAGCGCATCGTCGTCCGCAATCTCGACAGCGGCCGCATCGTTGCCGACGTCTACGTCCCCTACGACGCAAGCGAGTCTGCCAATGGAGCGCTTGCCGCCGGCGACTCGCGCAGCCGTCGCCACACCCTCACTCTGCCTGCCGACGACAGCGCTGCCGGCCGCCTGCGGATAACGGTCATCGCCGACGTCGACAATGTCATCCACGAAAGCAGCGTCGGCGGGGTCAATGAGCGCAACAACGCCCGCTCCATCGAGATCGACGTCGTCCGGGCGCCGGCCAGCGAACTGCACATCGAAAATCTCGCCTTTGCAGCCGACAGTGCTTTCGAGCCCGGCGCCGAGGTTTGGATTACTTGGGATACCGTCAACCGCGGCAATCAGGCTGCCGCGCCCGGCTGGAGCGAGCGCCTGGAGTTACTCAACCTGACAACCCGCGAACTCGTCACCAGCGTCGTCCTCGACGATCTGGCGAGCGAAGAGCCGCTGGCGGTCGACGCCAGCCGCAGCCGCAGCGCGAGCCTGCTCTGGCCGAGCGGCAGCAGCGCTGCCGGACGCTTCCTGCTACGCGCAGTGACCGTAGTGGCCACGGCCAGCGGCAACGCCGACGCTGCTCAGCGCACCCAGTCAGCCGAACTGATCCACCTCGTCGGCGCCGATCTGGAGATCAGAAACCTGCGCGTGCTGCGCAGCGACGACACCGACATCCAGGCCGGCGGCAGGGTGAACATTCACTGGGAAGACTGGAACAGGGGCGATAGCTCGACCGCCCGTGCGTTCCCCGAGCGTATCGTGGTCACCAACCTCGACAGCGCCCAGCAACTGCTCGATAGCAGCGTCACCTACGACCCACTCGCCACCACGGCGGGCGAGCCGAATGGTGCTATCGCTCCCGGCGAGTACCGCGAGCGAAGCTTCAGTTTTCGCCTTCCCGACGGCTTGCGCGCGGTCGGCACTCTCGAAATTCGCGTCAGCGTCGACCAGGACCGTAGCGGTCTCGGCGTCCTTGTCGAAAGCAGTGCCGCTGCTGCCCTCCCGGCCGACGCCGAGAGCAACAATAGCGCCAGCGTGCAACTGCTCGCGGCGAGCACGGCCTACGCCGACCTGCAGGTCGAATCCTTTGCCGCGCCAGCGACAGGCATCTCCGGCGAGCAGATCAGCATCGACTGGCAAGTCGCCAACCGCGGCAGCGCCGACGCTGACGGCGACTGGAACGACCAGCTCATCATCAGCCGCGACACGGTCATCGGCAATGGCGACGACATCCTTGTCGGCAGCTTCCGGCACAGCGGTGGCCTGCGTCACGGCGAGAGCTATACAGGCAGCGCCACGCTCACCCTGCCGTTCATCGCCCAGGGGCCGGTGTTCCTCGCGCTGCGCACCGACGCCGACCAGGAAGCGATCGAACCCGATACGCGCGCCGATAACAGCCTCAGCACGGCCTTCGCACTGCAAAGCCCGTTCGCCGACCTGAGCGTAGTCGAGATCACGACATCCGCCCTTGCACTCAGCGGCGGAAGCGCCGACATCCGCTGGAGCGTGCGCAACGATGGCAACGCGATCAGCGACCAGGCGCTGTGGCACGATCGCGTGCTGCTCTCGTCCGACACCAGCCTCGACCCAAGTGACATCATCGTGGCCAACGTTCCACATGCCGGCACGCTGGCGCCAGGCGAAAGCTATCTCGGCGCAGTCACCGTGACGCTGCCGGGCGTCCTCAGTGGCGCCTACTTCGTGCTCGTCGACAGCGACGCCAACCGCAGGGTCGCCGAGAATGGACGCACCGGCAACAACCGTGCTGCCAGCGTCACGCCGCTAAGCATCACGCAAAAGCCAGTCGCCGATCTGGCGGTCAGCGAAGTCGTAGGGCCGACGATTCTGCGCCCGGGCGAAAATACCAGCATCAGCTACCGCACCCAAAATGTAGGAAACGCGCCCGTCGGCACTACCGACACTGACCACCCTGTCAACACTCCCTGGCGTGATCGCATCTACCTCGACCAAGGTGCCGCCGGGCTACGCGAGCTGGCAAGCGTGTTCAATTCAGGGTCGCTGGCGGCAGGTGCCATGGTGTCGCGAACCGCGAGCTTCACCCTGCCGCCTTCGACGGCCGAAGGTGAATTCCGCTGGCTGGTCATTGTCGATAGCGACGACAGCGTCGAAGAGCTGGACGCGACCAACAACCGCAGCGCGTCGATGGCAACGGTCCGTATCGTGCGTAGCGACCTCGCCATCACGCACCTTGACTATCCTGGCCCGCTACAGTCCGGCTCAACCCTACACCTCGAGTGGGCGGTGGAGAACCACGGCGCAGCGGCGCTCGGGCCGTGGACAGACCGTATCACTCTGACCCACGACGGCGTTTCAGTCCTCGTCACCGAGCGTTTGCACAGCGGCCCTCTCGACGCCGGCGCGAGCTACCTCGGCAGCGCCGATCTGCTGATTCCGATCGACTTCCTCGGCGACTACGAGCTGATCGTCGTCAGCGACGCCAATGCGCAGCTCGCCGAGCGCAGCCGCAGCAACAATCGCGTCGCCGCGCCATTGCAGGTGCACCTCGCGCCCTACGTCGACCTGGTCGTCGGCGCGCTGACGCTAGACCCGGAAGGCGCGCTGCAACCGGGCGAAACGGTCACTGCGCACTGGTTGACGAGCAACGCGGGCAATAAGGCCGCCGCGGGGCCGTGGAGCGAACGCCTGGAACTGCGCAATGCGGAGACCCTGTCCTTGCTCGCCACCGTCGACCTGGCCAGCGATGGCCCGCTCGCTGCCGGCGCCAGCCGTTCGCGGAGCACGCAGTTCACCTGGCCCAGCGGCGCCGCCGCGGCCGGGCGCTTTTTGCTGCGCGTCATCGCCGATGCCGGCGGGCAGCTCGCCGAAGCCAATCCCGCTCGCAACGCCGAGACCAACAACAGCGCCGAACTGCTGCGCGTCACGGGCCCGGACCTGCTGCCCGGAAACCTGCGTGTCGAGCCGGCCGATGTGGGCGACATCGAGGCCGGTGCGACGCTGACGCTGGCCTGGGAAATCAGGAACGAGGGTGGCAGCGCCACCGACGCCGTCTTCAACGAACGCATCCGCGTGCGCAACATCGACACCGATGTCGTCATCCTCGATACGCATCTGGCCTTCGATCCGCTGAGCATGGTCGATGGACAGCCCGCTGGCCCACTGCAGCCCGGAGAGCCACGCCAGCGCCACTTCAACTTCACCCTGCCGCAGGGGCACCAGGGCAGCGGCCGCTTCGCAATCACGCTCACCACCGATCAGAGTCAGACCGGGGTCGGCGCCGTCTTCGAGCACAACCCGCAAGGCGACGCCGAAGACAACAACAGCGCCGGCGTCACGTTCTACTCGGCCAGCAGGGACTATCCCGACCTGCGCGTCGAAGCCGCCAATGCGCCGCCGGGCAGCGTCGGCGGAGAACTCGCCGAAGTCAGCTGGAGCGTCGCCAACCGCGGCACGGTGGACGCCGACGGCGGCTGGAACGACCAGATCATTCTCAGTACGGACGCGCTCATCGGCAATGGCGACGACCTGGTGATCGGCAGTGTCCGACGCGAGGGTGGCCTGCGCGTCGGCGAGAGCTACACGCAAAGTGCCTCGGTCAGGGTGCCGCTGCGCAGCGCCGGTGCTTACACCCTGGGCATCCGTACCGACAGCGCCAGGGAAGCCGAGCCCGACCCGGCTGCGGACAACTTCAGCAGCGCCCTGCCTTTCGAGCTGATCACGCCGATGGTCGATCTGACTGTCGTCAGCGTCGACACGCCGAGCATGGCGCGTAGTGGCGAAGAAGTGTCGATCAGCTGGCAGGTGCGCAACCTCGGCAACGCGACCACCGACCGCGCAGATTGGAACGATCGCCTCGTGCTCTCCACCGACACGAGCGTGAGCAACGATGACCTGGTCGTCGCCGGCTCACTGGTGCACAGCGGTGCACTTGGGCCGGGAGAGGACTATCGCGGCCAGGCGACGCTGATCCTGCCGCGCGATCTCGACGGTGATTACTTCGTGCTCGTCGAAACCAACGCCAATCGTCGCGTCAACGAAGGCGGCCGCAGTAGCAACAACAGCGCCGCGAGCGCCGCCGCCCTGGCCATCCGCCTGACACCGACGCCCGACCTGACGGTCAGCGACGTACTCGGCCCCAACGCCCTGCGACCGGGAGATCTGGCCAGCGTCAGCTACACCCTGAGCAACAGCGGGGCGGCACCGAGCAGCGGCGCCTGGCGCGACCGGATTTTCCTCGAAGACAGCGCCGGCATGCCGCGGGAAGTGGCCAGTGTCTTCAACAGCGCCGTGCTGGCCGCCGGCGACAGTGTCACGCGCAGCGCCAGCTTCACCCTGCCGACATCGCTGCCCGACGGCGAATGGCGCTGGCTGGTCAAGACCGACAGCGACGACAGCGTCTACGAGCGCGGCGCCGAAAACAACAATCTGGCACGCGCCAGCGACACCCTGCGGGTCGCCCGTGTCGATCTGTCGGTGCACGTTTCCGACCCAGCGCCGCTGCTCTCCTCGGGCGCCGTACTGCACGTCGAATGGCAGGTGCGCAACGCCGGCGGTGTCGCCCTCGGCAGCTGGAGCGACCAGGTCTTCCTGGCGCCTACGGATGGCTCGGCGCCAGCGCAGCGACTCGCCGAGATCGTCCGCCAGGGCCCGCTGGCGAGCGGCACCAGCTACGACGCGGTGGCCGACATCGTCGTGCCTCTGGACTTCTCCGGCGCCTACGACCTGATCGTCGTCAGCGACGCCGGCAATGCCATCGGCGACGGCCAGCGCAGCAACAATCGCTCGACCGCGTCGCTGCAGATCGAGCTCTCGCCCTACGCCGATCTGGCGGTGAGCGCAGTCAGTGCGCCGCAAACGCTGATCGCCGACCCGGCAAGGCTCACAGTGGCGTGGACGGTCAGCAACCAGGGCACGGGTGCCGGCCGTTTCAGCAGCTGGAGCGACCGCGTGCTGCTCTCGCGTGACGACATCCTCGGCAATGCCGACGACCTGCTCCTCGGCGACTACCGCCACGACGGCGCGCTGGCGGCAGGCGAGTCGTACAGCCGCAGCGAAGACATCCCGCTCGCGGCGCGCAGCAGCGGCCGTTTCCGGCTCTTCGTCGTCAGTGATGCGGGCAATGAAGTCTTCGAGAATCACGCCGAAGCGAACAATATTGCGTACCTCGAACACCCGCTCGACGTAATGCCCGTCGCCTACGCCGACCTGCAGATCGCTGCGGTGACCAGCGCCGGCCTCGCCGCCAGCGGGCGGCCGCTGACAGTGAGCTGGGAGGTGTTCAATGACGGCATCGGCAGCACCGACAGCAGCGAGTGGTCGGACCAGGTCTGGCTCAGCCGCAACGCCGACGGCAGTGGCCTCGTCGCGCAGTTCGGCCCGGCCCGCCACATCGGCCAGCTCGCGGTTGGCGCCCGCTACGCTCGCAGTCTCGAAGTCGTCCTGCCGGAGGGTATCAGCGGCACGCACTACCTCAACGTGCGCACCGGCGGCCCCTTCGAGTTCGTCTTCACCGACAACAACAGCGGCCACTCGCTGCCGCTGCCGGTCGAACTCTCGCGCTCACCCGACCTGCAGGTCGAGAGCCTCGTCGCCCCGGCCAGCGCACAGGAAGGCGCGCTGATCGACGTCTCGTGGAGCGTCGTCAACCAGGGCGACGCCGACGCCAATGGCAGCTGGGTGGACAGTGTCTGGCTGCTGCCGGCCAGCGGCAGCGGCCAGCCCATCGCCCTCGGCAGCTTCAGCCACCAGCGCAGCCTGGCCGCCGGAACGCGCTATACGCGCACCGAGCAACTGCGCCTGCCGACGAAAGTCGAAGGCCTCTACCGGCTCAAGCTCATCACCAACGCCAGGCTCGGCGAAAGTAACGCCAGCGGCGAGCAAATCTACGAACACGGCGAAGCGCGCAACAACAACAGCCTGCTCGCCGCCGCAACGACGGCTATCGGGCTCAACGCGCGACCCGACCTGCGTGTCACCAGCGTCATCGTCCCCGAGCAGATCACCGCCGGCACGGCAACCGCCATCCGCTTCACGATCGGCAACTTCGGCGCGGCGCTGGCCAACGGCCGCTGGACCGACAAAATTTACCTGTCGCTCGACGGCACGCTCAGCGGCGACGATCGGCTGCTCGGTGAAATGGCCAACGCTGGCGCGCTGGCGCCCGGCGAAAGCTACGCCAGCGAAACGGCGCTGCTCGACATCCCGATCCGCCTGCGCAGCGACGCCTTTCTGATCGTCGTCGCCGACGGCAGCTTCAAGCTCGACGAGTATCCGAACGACGCCAACAACGCCTATGCCGCCCACTTCACGGTCACGGCCGTGCCTTTTGCCGACCTGGTCAGCAGCGCCGTCGTCGCCCCGGACCAGGCGGTGCACGGCGCCAGTATCGAAGTCCGCTATCAGGTCAGCAACCATGGCAGCGCGATGACGCGCGGCGACTCGGCGGCGCTCGATCGCTGGACCGATACCGTCTGGCTGGCGCGCGACAAACTCCGCCCGGGTGCCCACAAGGGCGACCTCCTGCTCGGCTCCTTCAGCCACGTCGGGCATCTCGGCGTCGGCGACAGCTACCTCGCCAGCGTCCGCGTCAGCTTGCCCGACGCGCTGCCCTCGGGCGAATACTTCCTGAGCGTCTGGAGCGACACCTACGACGTGATTCTCGAAGACACGCTGGCGACGAACATCAACGCCGACGACCCGAGCCAGATCGACAACAACAACTACCAGGCGCGAGCAATCAGCGTGCTCGGAACGACACCGCCGGACCTGCAGGTCAGCGAACTCGTGGCGCCGGCGACGGTGGCCATCGGCGCGAGCTACAGCTTCAGCTACCGCGTCGAGAACCGCGGCGACGCCTTCGACGGCAGCTGGACCGATTCGGTCTACCTGGCCGACAGCGCCGACTGGCAGACGGCAAGCGAAGTCTGGCACCTCGCCGACTATGCCCAGACGCGCAGCCTGGGCTTCGGCGAAGGCTACAGCGTCAGCCAGACGCTGCAACTCGCGCCGTGGATCAAGGGGCGCTTCCTGATCCTGCGCAGCGATAGCGGCAAGCGCGTCGCCGAGTCGGACGACGGCAACAACGCCCGCGCCACTGCTTCGCAACTCGAGGCCGAAGCCGCCGACCTGCGGGTCACCGCGGTAAGCGCGCAGCCTGACGATGGGGGCGATGGGGGCGATGCCGACGATGCCAACAATGCGCCGCACTTCTCGGGCGAAGAAACGACGCTGACCTGGACCGTCACCAACTTCGGTGGCCCGGTGTGGTCGGGAACGCGCAGCTGGGTGGACAGCCTCTACCTCAGCCGCGACCCCTCGTTCATCGCCGCAAGGGCGATCCCGCTGGGCAGCGTCGTACACGCCAACGTCGGCGGTCTCGCCAGCAACGCCAGCTATACCGCCACGGCAAGGCTGCGTTTGCCGGTCGGTGCCGACGGCGAGTACTACGTCTACGTGATTACCGACGCCGAAAGCGACAGCGGCGACCCGAGCCGGCGCCGGGCGCGCCTGGAGTTGTCGTCCGGAGGCAGCCTCGCCGGCAGCAGCGCCTGGTATGGCGGTGCAAACCAGGCGCCGGGCAGCGTCTTCGAAGGCCCGCGCAACGACAACAACCTCGGCCGCGGCACGCTCACCATCAGTTATCGCGAGCCGGATCTGCAGATCGACAACATCGCCCTGGCGCTGGCCGAAGGTCAAAGCGAAGCCTTCTCCGGGCAGCCCCTGACGATCAGCTGGACGGTAAGCAATCGCGGCAACCGCGAAACGCGCCGCAGCAGCTGGGTCGACGGCATCTACCTGTCACGCGACGCCTCGCTCGATTACGCTGACCACGCGCTGCAGACCTACGCCGTGCAACTGAACGACAAGGGCCAGCCGAAAACCCTGCGCCCTGGCGAGTCCTATACCGCGTCAATCACCACCGCGCTGCCGGCATCGATCAGCGGCGATTTCCACATCCTGGTCAGCACCGACACCGCGATCTTTGCCGACCCTTACTCCAGCGGAACCAGCAGCATCCGTGCAGACTTGCCGCCGCTGGCTCGCTTTGGCGACGCCGCCGGAACGGTTCTCGAATTCGCTGCCGAAGGCAACAACCTGGCAGCGACGCCGCTGTCGATCAGCCTGGCCACGCCGCCCGACCTGCAGCTCGTTGAAGTGCTCGCCCCGGAGCGGGTCGTCGCCGGCCAGGATTTCAGCGTCAGCTACCGCGTCGTCAATGCCGGCGGCGACACGCCAGGCGACCAGGGCCGCTGGTACGACCTGGTTTACCTGTCCCGCGACCGCTACCTGGACATCAGGCAGGACCGCTATCTCGGCTACCTCGAGCATTCCGGCGGCCTCGCCGCTGCTGCCAGCTACGACGCCACGCGGGTGCTCACTGCGCCGCAGCAAATGGAAGGCCCGTGGTACGTCTTCGTCATCAGCGACCCGGCAAACGCCTGGGGCGGCGGCGAATTCGGCAGGCTGCGCGAGTTCGGCGGCGAGCAGAACAACGCGCTGGCCGCCGTGCAGCCGCTGCTGATCGAGGTCCCGCCGCCGGCCGATCTGGTCGTCACCAACCTTGTCATGCCGGGCAGCGCTGGCGTCGGCGAGCCGATCCGTATCGATTTCAGCATCAGCAACCAGTCGAGCAATCCCGCCTGGGGACGCTGGACCGATGCCATTTACCTCTCGGCCGACAACGAATGGGACCTCGGCGATCAGTTGCTCGGCAAGCTCGATCACGACAGCGGTGCCAGCGGCCTGGCCGCCAACGCCAGCTACGACGGCACGCTGAGCGCCTCGCTGCCGCCACTCAAGGACGGCAACTGGCGGCTCATCGTCCGCCCCGACCTGTACAACGAAGTCTTCGAAGGCAGCATCAGCTATAGCGCGGCGACGGGCCTCAGCCTGCCGCCCGGCGAAGCCAACAACCGTAGCGCTTCGGGTGGCACGCTGCAGGTCAGCGTCCCCGCAATGCAGATCGGCACGCCGCTGCAAACCACCCTCTCGCCAGGCCAGGCGCGTCTCTACAAAGTCGCCGTCGCCGCCGGCGAAACGCTGCGCGTCAGCCTCATTGCCGATACGGGTGCCGATGCCGACGATGGCAGCAACGAACTCTATCTGCGCTACGGCGAGGTGCCCAGCGGCTACGCTTTCGATGCCGCCTACGAGCGGCCACTGGCAGCCGATCAGGAAGTCTGGCTGCCGAGCACGCAGGCCGGCGACTATTACCTGCTGCTGCGCTCACGGCAGGGCGCCGCCAACACGCCGGTGACCCTGCGCGCCGACCTGTTGCCGCTGTCGATCACGCACATCAGCCCCGACCAGGGCGGTGGCGGCGAGCAGGACAACAGCGACGACAGCAGTAGTAGCAGTAACAGCGCGCGCCGCTGGGTCAGCGTCGACATCGAAGGTGCCCACTTCAAGCCCGGCGCCCTCGTCAAGCTGACGCGACCGGGAGTCCATGAAGTCGAACCCGAACGCTGGCAGGTACTCGACGCGACGCACATCCGGGCGGTCTTCGACCTGCACGGCGTGCCGCTCGGGCTCTACGATCTGAGCGTCATCAATCCCGATGGCCAGCGCGTTACCGAAGCGCAGCGCTTCCTGGTCGAGCGCGCCATCGAGGCCGACGTGACCATCGGCATCGGCGGCCCGCGCACCCTGACTCCTGGTGAAAACGGCCTGTACAGCGTCTCGCTGCAGAGCCTGAGCAACGTCGACACACCGTACGTGCGCTTCGACCTCGGCGTCCCGGAAATGGGTTACAGCGACGAAGTGCTCAACGGCATCGCCCTACCCTACCTGGTAGTCGGCAGCAATGTCGGCGGCCGCCCCGACGGCGTCAGCCTGGACGCGGCCGGCAACACCCAGACTTACGGCCCGACGCCGACCAGCGGCACGAGCCGCCCGGACATTCCCTGGGCCAGCCTCGATGGTGCGCTCAATACCGACGGCATCAACCTGCTGCCCGGCTACGCCCTCGATGTGGCAGCCGGCGGCTACGTCGGCATGAGCTTCAACGTGCAGACCTATCCCGGCCTCGCCGAATGGCTGGCCTACGACTTCGACGGCCTGCGCGACAAACTCTATGCGCTGCGCCCGGAGTGGAAAGAGCAGGGACTGCTCGACGGCGGCGTGCAGGACCTCGAGCGCATTGCCGAAGGACTGGCGCAGAAGTTCCTTGCCAGGAACCCGGACGAACACCTGCTCAAAATCGAACAGCTGGCCATGCCCTTCCGCTTCGACATCAGCGGCGCCGCAACGCCGCTGACGCGCGACGAATTCGTCGCCGAGCAGGTCGTGCACGCCACCAGGCTGCGCGCCGCAATCCTCGCCGACGCGGCCGCCCCCGCCAGTCTCGCGGCGCTCGCCGCCGACCCCACGCAGTGGATCGCCGGCTGGCTTGGCGCCCTCGAAGCGGCCGGCTTGCTGCGCCCGCTCGACGAAGCGCCACCGATCCGCAGCCACCCCAAGGTTGTCAGCCTGAACAGCACGCTGGCCAGCGGCATCCTGCTCGCCCACGGCGGCGACGCCTATCGCACCCAGGGCGACCTGCTCGGCTTTTTTGCGACGGTCCAGAATTGGTATGGCGACACCGCCGCTTTCGCCGGCGATCCCGAGGCCACGGCCGCCCCGGTCGACTACGACGAATACCGGCAATCGCTCGCCGGCTTCGTCGAAATCCCGGTGCCGGTAACGGCCGAGCGTGCCGACTACGACCGACAGGCGTCGCAGGCAACGCACTTCATCAACTTCAACGTCTTTGCCGGCGGCCTTGGCGAGCTGGAATATCTGCGTCACATCGGCGTGCTCGACGCCGACTTCAAGCCGGTCCCCGGGCAGGCGCTCGACCTGACGCGCTACCTGCAGCAGGCCGCCAGCGAGTCTGCAGCCAGTGCTGCCCTGCTCAGCGTGCGTGGCCCGCAAGCGGCGCTTGGCAGCGACGGTAACAGCTATGTCCCCGGCGCGACGCCGCTGCCTTACGCCCTTGATTTCAGCACGCCGGGCGGCGCGCCGGCGGGGCAAATGCGCCTGCTGACGCAGCTCGACGCCAGCCTCGACGCGCGCTCTTTCCGGCTCGGTGATCTCAAGCTCGGCGACATCAATGTGCATCTGCCGGCCGGCAAGGCGAGCTTCCAGGGCGACTTCGATTTCAGCGGCAGCAAAGGCTTTGTGCTGCGCGTCAGCGCCGGCATCGACGTCGCCACGCGTACCGCCACCTGGCTGCTGCAGGCCATCGACCCGCAGAGCGGCGAAGTCCTGCACGACGCCAGCCGTGGCCTGCTCGCCGCAGCGGCGGGCGAGCCGAGCGACAGCAGCGCACCACAGCGCGCTTCGCTGAGCTACACGGTCAGCGCCAGCGACAGCGCAGCTTCCGGCGTCGATATTGTGAGCATCGCGCGCCTGTTCATCGACCAGGCACCGCCAATCGACAGCGAGCGCAACCTTGTCAAGCTCGACGCCGACGCACCGCGCACGACGCTGGCGGTGACCGCACTCGGCGACAGCGCGCAAGACGCACCGCTCTTCGATGTGCGCTGGCAGGCCGATGACACGGTGCTTGCTGCGGGCAGTGGTGACAATGGTGATGATAGTGGCGGCACAGCCAGTGCCGGCGCTGCCAGTGGCGTCAAGTCGGTGACCGTCTATGTGGCCGAAGATGGCGGCGAGTTCCGCATTTGGCAACGCCAGGTCGAGCCGACGATCGGCCAGGCGATTTTCACCGGCAGCGCCGGCAAGCGCTATGAATTCCTCGCTGTCGCCACCGACCGCGCCGGTAATCGCGAGGCGGCGTCGGTGGCCAGGGCCGTGCTGCCCGACGACGGCGCGCGACAGGAGATTCTCGACGCCATCGGCGTCAACGAGTCGCTGGCGCAAACTGCCGAACTGCCGCTGGCGGCGATCGACCGCAGCTACCCCAGCAACGCCCTTTTTGCCGAAGCGGCACGGCTACTGCCCGGGCATGTCGCGAGCAGCCAGAGCAGCGATCTGCGTTCCGTACTCGCGCCCTTCAGCCTGCGCGGCTTTGCCGCCGGTTACGCCGCCAGCGACGCCGACATTGGCGCGCAAGCGCTGGTCGAGCTGGCGGATCACAGCTTCCTGGCCAGCGCCGGCGCCGAGCGCAACCAGATGTTCCACTTGGCCAGAAATGGTGGCCCCACCACCACGGATGCCGTAAACACCACCGCCTCCGGCCTAACGCCACTGCTCACCCTCGATGCGCCGATCCTCGACATGGCCATCGATCGCTTCGGCCAGCTTTGGCTGACGACCGGCGCCGAACTCTTGCAGCTCGACGCCGCCAGCGGCCAGATCATCGAACGTCAGCGTGGCCCGGGCGGTGATCCGCTGACGCACGCCCTGGCCATCGACCCGAGCAGCGGCAAGATCTACATTTCTTCGGGCAATGGCATCGAGATCTTCGACCCCAACGCCAGCGATCGCGCCCGCGCCTGGCAGCACTTCAGCAATCAGCGCGTCGGTGACCTGGCTTTCTCTGCCGACGGCCGCCTGTGGGGCGTCAAATGGAGCGGCGGCGAAATCGCTGGCGCGCAACTGCAAGCCAGCAGCGAGATCGTCAGCTTCCCGCTCGACGGCCGCTCGGCTGGCCGGGCCGAGCTCGAATACCGTCTCGCCGGCGTGGTCGACCGCATCGCCTTCGGCGCCGTCGGCAGCGCCCTCGACGGGCTGCTGTTCGCCTCCAGCAACCTCCGCCAGCGCGCAGTTGGCGCCGGCACCACGAGTACGCCGCAGCAGTCACCGCTGTGGATGATCGAACTCGACAGCCGGCGAGCGCTACAGGTCGCCAGCGGCGGCAGCCGTGGCGAGAGCGTCGTCGCCACCGCTGACGGCCGCCTCCTGGTCGCGCAAACGACCGGCATCGACGAAATCTCGCGGCATCGGGCACCACTCGTTCAGGCCATCACGGTTCCCGACGGCGCGCTGGTGCCGCTGCCGCTCACGCACATCGGCGTCGTCTTCGACCAGGCGATGTGGCTGGGGACGACGGCTGACGGCGCCGTTGCAGCAGACGCCCGCAGCGTCCTCAACCCGGCCAACTACACGCTCACTCCCTTGAGTGCGCTGGGCGCGGAGTCCGCTGCAGCAGGTGTGCAGCGGCAGCCACAAGCCGTCCGCTGGGATGCGCAGAGCCGCAGCGCCTGGCTGGAAATCAGCGGCCTCAGCGCCGGCGAGTACCAGATCGACATTGCGGCCAGTCTGCAGAGCGCCGCCGAGACACCGCTGCAAAACGCCTATGCGAGCCGCTTCACTGCTCTCGCCGACATGAGCAGCCGGCTGCAGCTGAATTTCAGCAATACCCGCGCCAACCGCGCCAGCGGTGAAATCAGCTACGAGGTCAGCGTCACCAATATCGGCAGTGACGACATCAGAGGGCCGCTGCTTCTGCTGCTCGACGCCGGCCACTATTTCGCCGACGCCATCGTCGCGCCCAAGCTGCCGGCGATGCTCAAGCCGCGCCAGCCGAGGCCGCTGCAAGCTTGCAACGCTCCGCGCTGTGGACCATCGACCTCAGCGCCGCGCTGCAGACGCTTGGCGGCCGCCTCGCCGTCGGCGCGACGATCGCCGGCCAGACCGTGCGCGTCACGCCAGGTAGCGAACTTGCGCCGCGCGCCGGCCTGGTCGAGCTGCTCAAAACGAATCTTGGGCACGGCGTCTACGCTTTCCCGCAGGACAATCTACCGCCAGGCCTGGCGGTCGCCGACTGGCTCGACAGCGAGCAATTACCGCCGGCAAGGGTCGGCGAGGAATGGAGCGTAAGGCTTGAAGCGAGCGACACCGACGGCACGCGCTTCTGGTGGCAGCTCGTAGAAGCGCCGCCCGGCGTCACGCTGACAACAGCGGCCGAGACCACCTCCTCCGAGCAAGCTGCGCAGGCGACCGCCACCCTGGCCTGGACGCCAGCCGCCAGCGCCGACGCCAGCAGCAAAATCGTGGTGCGCGTCGAGGACAGCCGCGGCGGCGTCGCGCTGCGCGAGTTCTCGCTGCCGGTCATTGGCGGCAACCGTGCACCGGTGATCGAGGGCACTTACGACCTCAGCATCGGCGAAGGTGAAACGCTGTCGCTGCCCTTGCTCGCCACCGACGCCGACGGCGACCGCCTGACCCTGGCGATACGCAATCTGCCCTACGGCGCCGTATTCGACGCCGCCAGTGCTGTCCTCCGCTGGACGCCAGACTACGATCAGGCCGGTGTCTGGGAGGCCGTCACGGTCATCGCCAGCGACGGCAAGCGGACGTCCAGCAGCGCGTTCACGATCACCGTCGAACAGGCCTACGCGCCACCCGTGCTGGCCGCCGTTGCCACGCAATCGCTGCGCGAGGGCGAGGCCTGGGCGCTGCAACTGGCCGCCAGCGTACCCGGGATGATCGCCGGCCGCGCCCAGGCCGACGGCACGACACTCAGCCTCGAGTACGGCGCGCGTTGGCTGCCGGGCGGTGCGACGCTCGACGCCCAGAGCGGCTGGTTCGCGTGGACCCCGGGTTTCGACCAGCAGGGTACTTATCGCGTCCCGCTCAGTATCGTCGCCACCTGGACGACTCTCGCCGGAGAAACGAAGCACAGCGTGCTCGGCCGCGAGCTCGTCCTGGACGTCGCCAACGCCAACGGCGCACCCCTCTTCGCCGCACCGGAAACCTGGCGAGTCCTCGAAGGCCAGCCGCTACGCATCAGCGTTTTCGCCTTCGACCCCGACAACCCGGCCTTCGAGCCGCGCATCCGCAGGCACCCCGGCGGCGAAGCGAGCGGCCCGGAAAGCAGTGCACCGACGCTCAGCTACCAGCTCAGCGGCCTGCCGGCCGGTGCCAGCTTCGATGCCGAAACTATGGAAATCCTGTGGACACCGGCTTACACGCAGGCCGGCAGCTACAGCGTCGTCGTCACGGCGACCGACGACGGCGACGGCACCGGAACTCCGGCGCTCAGCCAGATGACGCTGCCGATCGTCGTCAGCAACGCCAACCGCGCGCCGCAGATCGGTGACCTCGGCAATGCCTTCGTCGACGCTGGCGGCGTGCTCGAGATCCCCTTCAGCGTCGGCGACGTCGACGGCAATCCAATCGCCATCGAGATCAGCGGCTTGCCGCGCTTCGCGACCTATACGCAGTTGCCCCCGGCCGCCACTGGCCCGGAAGCTGACCCATCCAGTGCGCCACTGCGCGGCTCCATCCGCTTCGCCCCTGGCGCCGGCGACCGCGGCGACTACACGCTCACCATCACCGCCAGCGACGACGGTGATGGCGCCGCCACGCAGCGGCTCAGCGCAGCGCGCTCCTTCGTCCTCAGCGTGCGCAGCGTCAGCGAAGCACCGCTGATCGCCGCGCCGCGCCAGGTGGTCGCGCTAGTCGGCCAGCCGCTGTCGGTGGCCATCATCGCCAGCGATCTCGATCAGGACCCGCTGAGCTGGACGAGCACGGGCCTGCCCCTCGGCGCCGAGCTGATTCCGGCCAGCCAGTACGGGCAGGCAACGCTGCGCTGGACGCCGACTGCCGACGACCTGGGCAGCCGCGATGTCGAGTTGATCCTCACCGACAGCGGCCTGCCGCCGCAGGACGGCAGCTTCAGCTACCCGGAACACCCGCTGCCCAACGTCAGCCGGCATACCCTGCGCATCATCGTGCGCTCGGAAAACGCGGCGCCCGAGTTGCTCGCCGTCCTGGCCAACGGGCAGCCGCTCGTTGACGACAGCAGCGCAGCCGGCGAATCCACCGCGCTGCGAATCGACGCTCGTGAAGGGCAGCCACTGGCTCTCGAAGTTTTCGCGCAGGACAGCGACGCCGATGCGCTGCACTGGCGCGTCGCCGGCCTGCCGCGCGGCATGCGCTTCAGCGCCGACGGCAATCGCGCAGCCTTCGACTGGACGCCCGATCTCTTCGCTGCACAAGATGCTAGCGACCCCGAACCCACCGCGATGCAGGCCGGACATTGGCGCTTCAGCGTCACCGCCAGCGACGGCATGGCCACGTTCAGCCGCGACTTTGAGATCATCGTCGCCAACGCCAACCAGGCACCACGCATCCCGCCAATGCCACTGCAACTGATCAACGAAGGCGAGACGCTGGCTTTCACCGTCGTCGCCGCCGACCCCGATCGCGACGCCGTGCAACTGAGCCTGGTGTATGACCAGGAAACGCCGGCCGGCGTCTCGTTCAACGCCGGCAATGGCCGCTTCGAATGGACGCCGGAGGATGTCGTCGACAACAGTAGCGGCGACAGCCGCTCGCACACCCTGACCTTCCGCGCCAACGACGGCCGCGGGGCCGACAACTCGACAACCACGCAGAGCGTCCAGATACGCGTTTTCGACGTCAATCGGCGACCGCAGATCAGCGCCAGCAATCACGCCGTGGTGATCGGCGATACGTTGAGCCTCCCCGTCGTATTCAGTGGCGGCGGCGGCGCGAGCAAGGGTATCGCGCTCGGCGACGCCGACGGCAGCACCCAGACTGCAGCGCTGGCGATCAGTTTCAGCGGCCTTCCGGAAGGTGCGCGCTACGACGCCGACAGCCGGCACCTCGTCTGGACACCCGGCGCCGGACAGATCGGTGACTTCACGGTCAGCGCCACGGTCAAGGACGGCCAGGCGCGCAACGGGACGGCGTCAACGGTATTCACGCTGCGCGTCGTCGCCGAAGCGGCTGCCAACGCGCCCACGATCCTCGTCTCGACAACGCCGAGCACGCCCGCACTGCCCGGGCAGACAATCCTGGCAAGCGTGCGCGCCGACGCCTGGAGCGGCATCGCAGAACTCGCGGTAGCCGTACGCGGCGCGGCAATCGGCCCGCTAATGGGCTCCGAAAGCGGTCCCGAAAGCGGTCCCGAAAGCGGCCCCGAAATCTGGCACGACGTTGCCCTGGATAGTGCCGGACGCATCAGGCTCAGCCCCAGCCAGCCCGGACTGATCGAAATGCGCGTCGTGGCCACCGACCGCGACGGCTTCAGCGCCACCCACACGCAGACCCTGCGCGTCAAAGACCCGGCCGATACCGCCGCGCCGCAACTCGCGTGGAGCGGCGCACTCACCGGCGCCAGCGCCAATGCCCAGCCGCACGAAGTGCCGGCAAGCACCGCCCTGACCGCACAGTTCGCCGAAACACAGCTCATGGGCTGGCGGCTGCAACTCGCCGCGGTCGGCAGCAATCGCTGGCAAACGCTGGCCGAGGCCGAAACGCCCGCGAGCAGCGTCGCACAGACCCTGGCGCTGGCGACGCTCGATCCGCGACGCTTCGACAACGGCCTCTATCAGCTGCGCCTGAGTGCCTGGGACCTCGCTGGCCGCAGCAGCGAAATCGCCGCCACCCTGATCATCGACAGCACCGCCAAGACTTTCGCCAGTCATAGCCAGGCCGACGCCACGCTGACCCTGGCCGGCCACACCCTGGCACTCGTTCGCCACTGGCGCGAAGCGAACGGCGACACGCCGGCAGACCAGCGCAGCGACTTCGGCAACTGGACGCTGGCGCTGCTCGCCAGCCAGCTCCGCAGCGACCAGACAACAACGCTGGCCAATGGGGCCATTGCGCCGTGGTCGCTGGGCGCGCGCGTCTGGCTGACGGTCCCGACCGATCTCGCCGACGCCGACGCCGGCCTGACGCAGCTATCCTTCATCCTCGGCGCACAAAGCGAGCGCCTGGGTAGCGAAGCCGGCGCAGCGCAAGTCTGGCAGCCGTCCTTCAGCAGCGACCGGGGCTGGACGCTGCAGGCGCACGCCGACGGCGAGCGCAGCGGCGCCGACAATCTCCAGCGCCAGGGCGAGCGACTCTACGAGCGTGATAGCGGCCTGCCATGGGTGCCCGGCGCCTATACCCTGACGGCGCCGGACGGCACGCGCTACACCCTCGACGCACAAGGGACGATCCACAGCATCAGCTTCACTGACGGCCAATCCTGGCTGCTTTCGGACGCCGGCATCGTGGCGGTCAGCGATGACTTCAGCGCGAGTGGCGCCGAGGGCTTCACGCAACGGGTGGACTTCCAGCGCGACAAGGCCGGCCGCATCGTGCGCATCACCGCTCCTGACGGCAGGGGTGGCCAAACCGCCATTGCCTACCGCTACGACAGCGGCGGTCGCTTGATCCTCGTCCGCCATCTCGAGGATAGCGATTTCGGCACGGCGATTGCCTACGATGCTGCGGGGCAGGTGCTAACCGACCCCATCACCGCGAATCTTGGTGCGGTAGTGAACTGGGCCAGCGGCAAGGCCAGCACCTGGAGCGGCGAGCTCGATGCCGATCAGGCGGCCCAGCTCGCCTTCAGTGTGCGCGAAAGTGAAATCGCCTCGACGATCCACAGCCCGGGCGCCGCGGGCGCCGTGATCCTGGCGCTGGAAACGCGGCTTCCCGCCGACGGCCAGTTCGAAGTCGGCGGCGCCCAGATCATCGCCAGTACCACCGTGGACGGAAAAGTCACCCGCCTCTTGCGCGTCAGCGAAGCCGGCACCAAGCTCATTCGCCTCACCGGCAGCGGCGCCGCACAACTGCGCATCAGCGTCGCCGGTGACCTCAACCGCGACGGCCAGGTCGACGCTACGGACAGCCAGGCCTGGGAACAAGCCGCCACAAGCGAAGACCCACTGGCCGATATCGACGGCGACGGCCAGATCGGCAGCACCGATCGCCAGCTCCTCTACGCCAATACCGGCTTCAGGGCCAAGCAGGCGCCGGCGGCGAGCGCAGCCGCTTCCGCGGCACTCAGGACGCACACCGGCCTGGCCACGCGCAGCGCCCTGAGCAATATCGCCGAAGACCTCGAAGGCGACACACTCTTCTGGCGCATTCTCGCCAGCACCCATGGCAGCGCCAGACTCGAAGCCAACGGCGAGGAAGTCAGCTTCACCCCGGAAGCCGGCTACAGCGGCGCAGCGACGCTGACCCTGCAGGCCGACGACGGCTTTGCCGCCGGCGCACCCATCGAGCTGACCATCGACGTCAGCGGCGCAAGATTGCTGCAAATCCATCTCGCGCCATTGCCGGCGCTGGTCAGTGGCCAGTTCGCCCGCCTCCAGGCGAGCGCCGATTTCGCGGACGAACAGTCCGTTGCCATCACCGACCCCACCTATCTCACCCTCAGCGCCGCCGACCTCGCCGGCCTGGGCGGCAGCCTGCCCAGCCCCGTGCTGGTCGACGATGCCCACGACCTGGTCCACGCCACCGGCGTCGGCCCGACGCTGCTCATGCTGCAGCGCGTGGACAGCGATGGGCGCCTGATCCAGACCGCCGCGGCGCTCAATGTGCGCGCCGCGCCGCTGCCCTTCGACCCCGACAGCGGCGACGACGCAAGCGAAAGCCAGAGCCAAAGTGCTGATGCCGGCGAAGAAAGCCCGCCCATCGAGCCCGACGTCTATCCCGGCACGCTCACCCTCATGCCGGGCGACACACGGCAGTTGAAAGTTCGCCTGCTCGACCCGAACGGCGATCAGTCGATTGACATCCACACACCTAGCCAGACCATCTTCGCCGGCACACCGGAAACCCTGGAGAACTACGTCGACCCGGACAGCGGAGAGAGCTTCGAAATCCTCATCCCGGCGACCCCGCCGGTGTACAGCGGCACCCGCTACCTCGTCTCCGACGCCAGTATCGCCACGCTCAGCGAAGACGGCCTGATCACTGCCCTGCAGGCTGGCGAGGTCAACATTTCGATCGTCCACCTGGCCAGCGTCGTCGATCCCTACGGGGGCGTCAGCGAACAGGTCATCGGCCAGAGCGACATCCGCCTGCGCGTGCAAGCCGCCGCACTGACCGACGACGACCCGAGCACCGCCACCCCGGCCGGCATCACCATCGCCGCCGAGCAGGGCGGGGTCGTGCAGGCGGCGACTGGCGAAACGGTGATGATCGGCGCGGGGGCATTGCGGGACGATGCGGTGGTCTCGATACGACGCATCGGCGTCGCCAATCTACTCGCCGAAACGGGAATGGCCGCACCCGAAGCGGAAATCCTGCAGACCCTCGCGGCCTTCCGTCTCGAACTCGGCGAGCAGGCAACCCGCGTGCCGGTGCAACTGGCGATCACGCTGCAAGACGAGGCCGGCGTCGAAGTCGGTGACGAAGTCCTGTTTCTGCGCCGCGGCACCGCCCCCGACCTCACTGGCGCCATGCAGGACAAATGGTGGCTGCTTGACAACGGCTTCGTCGGCACTGACGCGCAAGGCCATCTCGTCGCCCGCACCGCAAGCCCGCCGTACAGCGGCGTCAGCGGTTCCGGCGATCTCATCCTGGTGAAGACCCGCAGCGACCATCAAACCGGTGCGGTCACAGTGCGCGGCAACGGCCTCAACGTCTTTGCCCTGACCACCAATTCGCTGGCGATTTCGATGGCCGGCGACCTGGCCAGTGGCGGCTTGTCGGGCGCCGGAGGAGCAACGAACCTGATCGGCCTCTTCGCCGGCATGTCGGAAATCTACGCCATCAAGCTCGATTATGGCGGCGTTTACCAGGTCGTCCCGCTTCAGAAAAGCCTCGCCAACGGCGAACTCACGCTGACCATCGCCACACCCGGCGCGAGCGGATCGGGCACCCTTGATGCCACCCCCTCGCCGCGCATCAGCGACGTCAAAATGCTCGCTTCCGGGAAGCTGCAGCTGACCCTGGAGAATCTCCAGGCGGCAGCCGTGCCCGGAATGGCGGCACAGGAAACGGCCTTGCGCCTGTGGGTCTCGCCGGAGCAGCTGAGCATCGATGCGCAGGGCAAAGCGAGTTCCAGCGCCTGGGATACCGACAGTCAAGCCAGGCGCGAAGGCATGCGTCTATGGCAGCAGCTGATCGAACTCGCGGCGGTCGCCCCCGGAGCAAGCAGCATGACCGTCGAAGTCGAGCTCCCGGCGCAGCTTGCCCTCGGCCTACACAGGCTCACCGTACAACGCCTGCTGCAAACCGTCGACCCGAGCCTCCCCGGTGCAAGCCGCTGGCTGGCCAACGGCGAGCCGGGCAGCGTCACCCTCGAAGGGCAGACCGACTTCAGTGTCGTCACCCTCGCCAACAAGATCGAGATTTTCAGGGACGGCCAGATCGTCAATGAAATCCCCTATCTGGACGCCAGCGGCAAGCCCATCGTCGGCGGCGGCAGCAAGACCGACCAGATCGCCTTCAGCCTCGATAACCGTCTGCTCTTCGTCGCCGGCGCGCACGGCAATATCCACGTCATCGACACCGCCACCATGACGGCGGCAACGACCTTCAGCGTCGGCACGGCCAACGTCAGCAGTCTCGCCGTTTCCGGGCAGTGGCTCTACGTCGCCGAGGGCGGCGCATACGAGCCGACGGGCAGCTATCGTCTCCTGCGCGTCAACATCGACGAAAGCGCTGCCGATTTTCTGGCAATCCAGCAGATCGAGCTACCCGCGACAGTGAGTGGGCAGAATGCGCCCTACGGCTATATCGACATGGCGCTCACCCACGGCGCCCATAGCTACCTGGCGGTGACGGCCAGCCAGCAAAGCGTCGGCGTTGCCATTGCGCGCAGTCAGCCAGACAGCGGCAACGTCTTCATTCTTGACCTCGACCAACTGCTGGCAAGCAGGGGCCGTCTCACTGCCACCCACGCCGCCGCTTTCCTGCAAGTCGATTTCCCGACACGGGAAGGCAAGGGACCACAGTACATTTCTTCCGCGGGCATAAAGGACAACACGCTGCGCCTGCTGCTCAGCGACGCTTTCGACCTCAACGCGGGACTGGCCACAGTCACCGTCCAACTGAGCGACTTGGGGAGACTGCAAGGAACGCCGGTCTTCAAACAAATCGCGATGTCCGGCGCCCTGCCCGGCATGAGCCGCCTCGACGGCAACTACCAACTGAATATCCAGCGCGCACAATCGCCAGCGGTAATCGTGACGCGCAACGGCGCCGAATACGCCCTGGTCGCCGACTACTTCTTCGACTTCGTCGACCCGCTCTACGCCCTGGACGACCCGCAGAACGCCCTCACGCAAAAGGGCGGCAAGATCGGCATCGTCAAGAATCCCTTCAGCGCGACCCCGGAATACCTGGGCGCGACCTCGCCGATCATCGACGCCAACTTCTCGCGCTTGCAACTCATCGACGCCGGCAAGACACTATGGGCCGATATCCGCTACTGGCCAACGATCGGCGAACCGCCGCCACCGAGCGGCCTGCTGGTCTGGGACCTGGAGTCGCTGATCGCCGCTGCGGAACGCAATTCACTCACCAGACAAGCCACGCCGCGGCCTCTGCCGATCGATCGCGAGCGCGTCGATGGCGTCACCACCCAGGTCGTGACGCCCAGCAAACTCGATCTCGCCGACAGCCCGCAACTGACTTCCGGCTGGGTCTACGGAATGGCCACCAGCCAACTCCTCAAACCCGACACCGTCGAGTTCAGTGCACCCGTCGATGGTGGCCAGTTCCTCAAGACCACCATCGAACCCGACAAGGACGGCAAAGTCCCCGCGATCAACTACGGCGACATCGCCCGCATAGACCTCTTCAAGCTCATCCGTGACCAATACCCCAGCACGCTCGCCGACCTGAAGGACTCAGATCTCAACATCAACTGGGACAACATCGAAATCGGCGGAGCCGCGACCCTGGTCAAGGACAGCAAAGGTTTCCTGCTCACCGCCGAGCGCGAGGCTGGATATACGGCGGCGGAAGCGGCGACCAGGGAGGCCTACCAGGGACTGCAAACGATCAATACCGACGGCGGCAAAAAGGCGCTGAAAGAGAACGGCATCATCTTCCTCGCGCCGTCGATTGATGTCGATCGCCTGCGCCAAGGCAAGGCGCTGCTTGCTGGCGACGTCACGATCACGATAAAGGGCTATGACAAGGACAATCCTGAAAAACGCCTGCTGCTGAAACTGCGTGTGGTCGACTACACGCGAGCAGCTGAAACCGTGTTCTTCGGCGATCGACCGCTGAACAATCCCGGCTACCACCCCTTCGCAGGCGTGGCCGGCCTCAGCGCGGAGAAAGGCGCCAAGAACGACCTTCTCGATGTCTGGCGTGTCGAGCAACGATTGAAGTACCTCGGATTTGGCCTGTCCGCGGTGGAAAACACGGGAGAAATCACGGTCAACGGCGCAATAGACAACGCAGAGCACATCGTATTGAGGCAATTTACGCAAATCGTCGAGGGAAAGACCGACTACATCTCCACCGTTACCGAAACAATCAAGGTAAAGGGAAAAAACAAGACGACCACCAAGCCACTGCCGCCAATCACGCTATCAAATGATGATGCCGCTTGGCTGAACGCCTACAACGCACCGCACTGGCTGAATTTTTTCCCGTCAGGAAAGCATCAGCTCATCGGCTGGGAGGACCAGACCGACCAGACGCAGCCCACTAAGGCAATGGGCACCAGCTGGATCTATGACCTTATGCTTTCCGCGCAGAATGCCGCGACGGCGCAAGGAAGGCCGTATGCGCTGTGGTTCAACGGTACCAGCTCCCTGGGTACAATGCTCAATCTCGGGATTAATGTGCAGTATGTTTCGCTGCCCAACCAGACCGCGATTGACGGAAACGAATGGCTGTTCGGCCTACGAGCCGATAACGGCGGAATAACGGATGCCTTGAACACCGGCACGTGGAACTACACAAATGCGCTTGCATTGTCAGATCTTCTTCAAAACCCCAATCGACGCCACGGCGTTACCAACCCGCAAGATCCGTTAATTAACGACCAAGGAACTAATAACCAAACGGCAGCCTTGCGAGACTTCCTAGCCGTATATGCGTCTGTCCGAACAGACGCCATAAACGGCAATGGATCGCTGGATGAGCAAGTGCAGCAGATACATTCTGGAAAAACCGCTGACGAGCAGCTGATAATTCAACGAGCACTGTTTGGCGATGGGACATCGGCTGGAGGTTTGATTAACAGCGACAATTTGCTACTCGGTGGTTTGGGTACTCACGGTGGTGGCATTGGAGCCAAACTTACGCCCGAGTCTCTGGCGGCGATCATGGACTCAAACGCTGAAAGAATGGCCCAGTGGGTGGCTCCTATTAATGAAGCACTGAAGACCTTCGAGATCAATACCCCAAAGAGGATTGCCGCATTTTTGGCGAACGTCTACGAAGAAACTGGTCGGCTGCAATGGATGTATGAAAGCGGATGGCTTTCAGAAGCTGCGACGGCGGCGGACCTTGATCGGCAGTACTCTAACCGCAATGGAAACATCCCAAACACACATGACGGCTCGAACTTCAGGGGACGCGGACTTCTCCATCTTACTGGCCGAAGTAACTACACCCTTGCAACGCAAGGTGGAACGGTTGCAGCACTTCAACTAACCCGCGGCCCCGATCGAAGTTACAGGCCTTACGTACAACGGCAAGTACCTAGTTTAAACACCGTTGTCGGGAGTACTTATGATTTAATCGCCGACTATGCTTTAATATCGTCTGATTTGCAACTAGCTGCCGACGTTGGAGCGTGGTATTGGAGATATGGGTCAGCCTGGAATGACCTAAATCAACGAATAGACAACACGGATCAAAATGACCTGCA
This sequence comes from Candidatus Accumulibacter phosphatis, assembly GCF_012939955.1. Classification (GTDB taxonomy): domain Bacteria; phylum Pseudomonadota; class Gammaproteobacteria; order Burkholderiales; family Rhodocyclaceae; genus Accumulibacter; species Accumulibacter delftensis. Next base: position 15,327 of record NZ_SPMY01000032.1, on the reverse strand, counting down.
GAATTTTCGGGAAGTCCACTCTGGCATCAACGGAAATCCAACACAGCCTGCAAGAGACGCAAGACAAGAAATACTGAATCGCATCAACAGTTTTATGTACGATGAAAACAGCTTCGGCAACATAAAAAACCGCCCTGAGCGCATTGGGGATTACTGTCAATAACGAAAGAACCTACAACAGGAAGTTTGGGTTTTCACTGAATATGCGTGCACCTCAAAAAAACTGGGCCGGTCACTGTAAATTTGCTTCCTTATAATGAAGCATTGCCCACGGGCGAACCTGGAACTGGAGCGCAATCTTTGCTAGAGGGATCGCAATATCACGGCGATAACTTTCTGGGAGAATTAACGATGTTAATAGCAGAAATGCCATACGCCCCAACAAATGACATCGGCAAGCAAAACACATCTATTGAACGACAACAAAAAAAATGAAGCCACTGCTCCGGAATTGCTACATGGAACAATAGGTGTCTGCCTTGTATCACCTACGCTTGAACGAATGCAACCCGAGGGCGACTCCCCGTTTTCTAACGGCCGCGATATTTACCCAAAAGATAGTGGCGGACAAATATTTCCCGAAGCTCGTTTCGACGGCAATTTGCAAGCGGACATCGAGGCAGCAAAGGTTCAAATACTTAAACAACCACAACACGGAGAAATATTAATAAGAGACGGATTCCGGTTTCAATACTTACCTCAAGCCGGCTACACTGGTAACGACGAAGCCACCGTCTTGGTTAATATTGGCGGAAAGAATGTAAAAGTAGTTTATTTTATAAAGGTCCTAGATATTTCAACCCAAACACATAATGACTACGAAAACTATAAAAGAGTATATATGCAACACTGCGAAAAAAAGCGAATGGCGCATCTTTTACAACGTGCGTAATACCAGCTCAGTGGCCAACAATGTTACCCATCACGGATCTAATGCTGCAAGGAGCGCCCCCATCCTAAGCTTCAGCGATCTTACAGGAACAGTCATCGGGCAAACCACGGGCGAATGGCACGACGCAACAATCACCCTCTCCCCCCACCGCCGCCGGCTACGGCTGGTTCATAGACCCCACCCCGTCCGACAACGCCGAATTCCTCCCCACCAGCAACCCATTCGAGTGGATCGCCAAGCCGGGCTCCGAGGCCGAGGGCAGAATGGACATGCTCACCGTTCTGCTCCATGAATACGGCCACGCCGTGGGACTGGACCACACCGCCGACAGCCACGGCCTGATGGCCTCGACCCTCCTGCCGAGCGTCCGCCGCCTGCCCTCTTCCACCGAACTCATCGCCCTTCGCGGCCTGCTCGCCGGCACGGACTCCGCACCCCTGCCGTACGATCCCTCTACCCCGCCCGGCGCACCGCTGCCGCTGAGCCGCAGCGTCGGCTCCCTGCGGCTCAGCCGCCTACGCCCGCCGGAGCCAAACGACCCGACCGGCGACAGGCTCAACGCGACGCTCACGCAATTCAGTATCGTGGCCAACCCCACCCTGCTTGACCCCGCTTTCATCGACGGCGCTGACTGGTGGTCCACCAACGGCGCAGTAATTTTCGTGCCGGAGTTCGCGACGCTCAAGGAAACGGCCGCCTCGCAAACCCGCCTCAACCAGGCCTTTGTGCTCGGCGCCAATGATCGAACCCTGTCCTTCACCTTGGCCGATATCGCGCTGAACGACGTGGACGCAGCCCCCGACGACGCCGTCGAAGTGGCGCTGATCGACGCCAGTACCGGCCTGTCACTGATGGGAGGCACCGGCCTGGCTGACAACGACGCGATCCTCAACCTGCAAGCCGATGGCAGCGAGCACAAGTCCGCTGGCGTCACGACACTCCGCAACGCCGACGGCAGTCTGTCGGTCGTTGTCGACCTCACCGGCATCGCGACGGGTACCGTAGTCAACCTGAGCTTCGACCTGATCGGCTTTGGGCGCGGCGCGGCTGCCGCCAGCAGCCAGGTCAGCATCCGCGACCTTCATCTCGGCGGCGGCCATAGCATTGAAGCCCGCGACGATGTCGCTACCACGGCCGAAGACACGCCGGTGACCATCGACGTCCTCGGCAACGATTTGGGCTGGGACCTGGGCAACAACCCCGGCGGCGAAACGAACGGCATCGTCCCCGCGCTCGTCCCCATCCTCATCGACGGCCCTGCGCATGGCGATGTTGCCGCCAACGCCGATGGCAGCATCACCTACCGCCCGCACGCGGATTGGCACGGCGACGATCGCTTCACCTATCGGCTGCTCAGCGACGGTGTCGAATCGAATCTCGCGACCGTCCGCCTGATCGTCACGCCAGTCAACGACGCGCCGACACTGGCCGAGATCGCCCCAACCAGCGGGCTCACGCTGCTCGAAGGCCAGCACTTCACCGCCAACGCTTCCGGAAGCGACGTCGACACTGGCGATATCCTGCGATATTCCCTCGATGCCGCGCCGGCCGGAGCGACGATAGACCCGACCACCGGGAGCATCGACTGGCAAGCGAGAGACGGCGACGCCAACCACTATTTCTGCGTGCGCGTCAGCGATACGGCGGGTGAATCAGCGAGCACTCACTTCACGCTGAACGTGCTCAACGTGGCGCCGACGCTGAGCGCCAGTGGTCTGCAGGCGACCTACACTGGCGAGGACTTCACGCTCACCCTGAGCAGCAGCGATCCGGGCGACGACCGCATCGACAGCTGGCGAATCGACTGGGGCGATGGTCAGGTCGTCGACATTGTGGACATCGCCGGCAACCCTGGCCAGGTCAGCCACCGCTACACGGGAATACTCGGCGAAGTCCGTATTCGCGCCAGCGCCATGGACGAGGATGGCAGCTATACTCTCGAACCGCTGGCCGTGGCCGTGCTACCACTCCCCTTGCAAGTCAGTTCGTTCAGCTACGATTACGGCGGCTTTGCGGTGCGTTTCAACAACGTCTTCGACGCCAGTCAGATCAAGCTCTACGACTCGCTGCTCACCGTTCTCCGTACGACTGACATCCTTCTCACAGGCAGCACCGGGGTAATCAATGGATCCCTGGTCATCGACGCCGACTACCGAGGGTTGCGCTACCTGATCGGCGGCGGCGGTCTCCACCCCGACACCTACCAACTGACGCTGACGAGCGGGCCGCAGGCGTTTCGCGGCGTATGGAGCACTCTCGACGGCAACGCTGACGGCGTCGCTGGCGACGATTACCAGGCCTCGTTTTCTCTCGACGCCCTGCCAACAACACAGCTCTCGCTGCCCCACTTCATGCGCGGACCCGGCCAGGCGGTCAATGTGCCGGCTGCCGGCAAACATCTTCCGCTGACGCTGCTCAGCCCGGGTGAGGTGCGGCGCTTGAGCTTCGTCATCCGTTTCGATCCATCGCTGCTGGTAATCAGCGCTGCGCTCCCGGGTTCCGGCCTGCCCGCGGACGCTTTGCTGGCGATCGACCGCTCAGTCGCCGGCGAGCTCCGGGTGAGCATCGCGTCGGAAACGGCCATCGCCGCCGGCACGGTCACGCTGCTCGACCTCGTCGCCAGCGTACCGGCGACGGCCCCGTACGGCGCGCAGCAGATACTCGATATCCAGCAGGTGTCGATCAACGCGCAGTCCCTGGCCGGCGTCGACCGCGACGGCCAGCACGTGGTCGGCTACGTCGGTGACAGCAACGGCAACGGTACCTGGGAATGGGCTGATGTGACGCTAATTCAGCGCACTGCGACTGGGACAGACGATGGATTTGCCGCCTGGTCCCGGATCGATCCACTCCTGCTTGCCGACATCGATGCCGACAAACGAATCACTTTTTGGGATGCATCGAAGATCGGCCAAAGGATGAATGGCCTCCCATGGCCAGAGGTTCCAAGGCTGCCGACCCGCCTGCCCTTGACCTTTGCGGCGCCGCAGGCGTGGCCGGAGCAGCCGGCGCCGGGGCAAAGCCCACCGCAAATCGACTTCGGCGCAAACTTCGCCGGCTTCGCGATCGGCAGCGACGACCCACGCAACCGGCGCGACAACTGGAAGACATCCTTCGTCACCCAACTCGCGAGTAGGACCATCAGTCCAAACAGCCGCTTACAGGTGACGCTGGAGGCCGCTCCGCCAGTAACGCCGTCGGCATGAACACAGCTTCGAGCGCAGTCTCGCGGGCGTGCTGCCGACAAACGGTCATGACACGCGCAGACCACCCCTACCCCGATCATGAAAGTCATGAACCGTCGAGGGTTTGTTCGAGTGCGCCGGTGTGGATGTGGTGGACTTTGGCGTACTGGTACACCAGCAAGGCGCTGCCGTAGGCTTCGCCGCCAGCGGCGAAATAGCTGTCTTCGATCCGACGGACGAGGGTTTCGATGGCCTAGCGAATGGGGTAGAGCGCTTCGATGAGGTGGACGTCGACGCGATATTCTTCAAGCTCAGGCTGCCGGGGAGAATTTCCGGATGCACTTCGGCGATGGCCAGGGCCTTGACGACGAAGGAGCGCATGGCTTCACCGAACTTCGGCATCGAGGTCCGCTCTCCGGAGCCAAGGTCGATCAGAAAAGAAAGGGCCTCGCTCAGCGCGGCCAGGGCGGTCTTGGCCTTTTCGTGTGTGTTGCACGCAATATGGACGCTATCAATTCCGGCTACCGCATGGCTTTCGCGCAGCTGTTGGTTTGCTGAAAGACTTGTCGGGAATGCGGAATGAGGAGTGCGGAATGCGGAGCTTGGCGTGCGAAGAGCGCAGTGCCGAGTGCGCAGTGCGGCACTACACCAGCCCGCACTTCATTGCGGGAAGATTGGGCCCATGTCGAGCTTCCTGCCGCGGCGCGGGAGAGCGGGTGCACGGCGCTACGCGCACTGCCCCATTGCCGGCGGGAAGACACCGCCTGGCATCACGAGGCCAGTTGCCCTGATCGCAACCATCTGTTCTGCAACAAGTTCCTGGCGAGCCTTGTGCCGAAACGAAATCGGGTTCGATCCCACGGCGTGAAACGAGGCAGTTGCGTCAAGTCACTCCGCGCATCGGCCACTCCCCACGCTGTGGTCACCGCCGCATCAAAACCCAGGCCGCGAATCATGTCGGCGTCCACCGCCCGATAGTCGACATCCGGTTTCCCATTGGGATAGGCAAACAAGCCTACCCGCTCCTGCAGCAGGGACTCCAGGAATTGCTTGCTCTCGGCAACCTCCGCCCTTGCGTCATCGGGCGACAAGCGGGCGAGAATCGGGTGCGTGACGGTGTGCGCACCTATCGTCATACCGGCACGACGCATCTTCTTCACCTGCTCCGAGGTCATCATCAGATCGGTCGGCAATCTGGCGCCTGAGACCTTGGCAACGTAAGTGGCCGCTTTGATACGTTCCTCAGGGTCTCGGTATTTAACAAGCTTAAGAACGGCGTCGATCGCTTGGCGAACCGCTTCGTCCGAGTTCAAGTCATGCGTCCCGAGCCCTTCATCCGAAAGATCAAGCCTTCTATTGCCACACTGGCGAACCGCCTCGACAAGCGTGTCGTTCCACATTCGTCCGCCATCGAGATAGCCGGTTGCGACAAAAAAAAGTTGCGCTCAAACCATGCCGCTGAAGTATCGGCATGGCGACAGCGTAATTGTCGGCGTAGCCATCGTCAAAAGTAATTGCCGCAGCCCGCGGCGGCAGCGAATGCGCGTTCAGCCGCGCGACCGCCTCGTCCAGCGGTAGAACGTTAAACCACTGCTTCAACCAGCCAATGATCAGTTCGAACTGGGCGGCGTCCGGATCACACCTCATAACCGAATCCGGATGTGCGAGGACACGATGAAAGATCAGGATCGACAGGCGTCCTCGGGGCCCTCCGGGCGCCAGAACTCGAGCAAGAGTTTTCACAATCATGTCAGCACCTGCTGCGTGGTGTTCGCTGGAAGCGTTGCTTGAGAAGGCTGTACAGACGAGAAGCCGGCAGGTGTTTCTTGCGCCGGGTGCTCGTTCAACCACCGTTGACTGACCACCAGAATGACCATGATGTTGTAGGGCACGTCGAAATAGGAAAGACTCAGGAATGCCCCGCCGACCAGATAACCTACCAGCGAGACTTGGCACATCCCGGCCAGGGTATGAACCCACGCCGCCTCTGGTCGGTTAGCGGCTTGCTTGCGCGTTTGCGCCGCCACGCGGAAGGTCAGCCACCAGATAAGCACAAACAAGAACAGGCCGATATAACCATGCTCGCCCAGCACGGCGAAGAAGATGCTGTGTGCTGCCCGTATTTTGGAGACCTCCGGCGGGGCATATATCGCAGCCGTAGCCCAGTCATACATCGAGAAACCCAAGCCCGTGACTCGGCTATTGGCGATGTTGATGGCTGTCCGCCAAGCCTCAAGTCGCTGCGAGGCAGACGCGTCCTGCTCGTAGTTCTGCATCGTCGACATTCGCGCTTCCCACGACCCTGGCATGAAGGAAATCAAGGCAACGGCGACAATCATGATTACCACGGCAGCTGCAAACTTCCGATCGGAGCGATACCAGAACACCATGGCCATGGCAGATATTGCCACCAGACCTCCGCGTGACTGTGTGCCCAGCGCTGCTGCCGCTGCCAACAACATCAGTACCACCAGACCACGACGCAACCACTGACTCGAAGCGACCAGGCGCAGGTAGTTCATCAGCGGTATGACCATGATCACGGCAACCGCGAATGCGTTGTTGTCCTCAAAGAAACCGCCGGGAGGACCCCAGACCCGATGTGCGCCACCGGTCATGATCGTAAAGAACCCACCCTTGAAGGCGTAGTAACCAACCGAGAGCATGATGACCCACACAAACACCTCGATGTGTTTCCGTTCGTGCAAGGCCATCAAGGCCACGAACGTCATTAGCTGAATCTTCAGGACGTCATTCAGCCGACTCGAGGACCCATCCAAATTCACGGCAAAGAGGGTCGTCAGACACACCCAAAGCATGAAGAGAAGCAGCGCAACCACGGGCGGTGACCAGGCCATGCGCAATTTGTCGCGCGTAATGACCAACGAAAGTAAGGCCGCACCCGCCGCGACAGCCGCAATCGGAGCAGTGGCCGCAAAGCCGTAGGCCAGCCTGTGGGGGTTCATGACGCTGATCCAGGTCCACAACATCACCGCCATCCACGTATGACGGAGCGCAAACGGCAGAGCCGCAAGGACGATGCCGACTATCAACAAATCACGCATTGCGTTCTCCCTGAACCCTGTTCAGGGTGGGTGCTCCCGCCAGGCAGTGCGCACCGGCAGCCACAGCGCAGAGGATTGCAGCGAGCGGCAACCAGATGCCTCTAGCGCAGACCTCTGGCCAAGCTGAACCGGCTGCTTGTACAAAGACGGTCAAGGTGCCAATACGGCAGGAACCGGGAGCACGAACAGCTTCCCGACGCGGAATCAAGATGTTCTCCTTGCGCCAGCCACGCGCCGATAGGCGTCCAGCCACTGCGTTCGCACCCGGGGCCAGGCGTACCTCTCTGCCTGCAGCAGACCGGCCTGCCGCAAATCTGCAGCCAGCGAGACGTCCTGCAAAACACGGAGCAGTTCCCGGGCCATGGCATCATGGTCGCCTATCGGCACCAGCAAGCCGGACACGCCCTGCTCAACCATGTCGGGAATCCCACCGGCACTGGTACTGACCACCGGCACACCGCTCGCGAAGGCCTCAAGAATGGAGATCGGCATGTTATCAACCGTACTTGGGTTCAGCAAGCAATCAGCCGATGCGTAGAGCGCCGGGATCTCAGAGTTTTCGATGCGACCCGAGAAGCAAACGCTGCTCTGCAAGCCTAGCTCGGCGACCAGCGCCTGCAAACGGGAGAGTTCAGGGCCGCTTCCGGCGACGGTCAGGCGCGCCTGCGGGTATGACGGAACGATCTGCGCGAAAGCACGAATCGCGGTTGGAATGCCGTAGATCGGCTCCAGATTTCGGGTCACCACCACATGCGGCGAGTAAGCGAACGCGCGTGGCGGGCCTGGCGAAAAACGTGAGAGATCGATAATGTTCGGTATGACCTCGGCTGTTAAACCGTAACTTGAAAAGACCCCCTGAAGAAATCCTGACGGAGTGACCCGAAGAGCCACCCGAGAAAGCAGGTAGCGCACGTGCCATGGGGCTCGTGAAAAAAAAGGAATCCGCATTCCCGCCCCGATAATTGATGATCACGGGAATGCTCCGCAAGCGTGCGATCAAGATCGCCGGCACCGTTAACAGATGCCAGGACCACCCGGAATTAGCGAAGACATGAATCACCTGCGCCCGCCCCGCGCCCCGCCAAAGTTGCAGTAGGTACGGCAAAAGGCGAACGGCGGCGCGCAGTACCGGCAGCCTCCCCACCCAGGCTGGCCAGTAGGGCGCATTGGTACGTACCAGCTCGACGCGGCTCCCTTCTTCGCCAAATAGACGGACGAGTTGCTCACACTGATTGGCCATTCCACCGGAGGGTGGTGGCAGGGGGCCCACCACGCAGACCGCCGGCCTCAGCGAGCCGCTATCGGCAATTTGCGTTGCATCGCCAGTCATTGCCAGTTCGCGCAAACTGAACGTTGCACGAGCGCTACGCTGATGCAGCTCAAACCGAAAGAGTGAACTCCCATGGGTGCCTTTCATTATTTTTCAAGCAGGTTTCATACACCGCGAACCGTTCGATCGAAACGCACGACCGAGTACAAACACGCGCGCCGCAGGAGCACGCTCCTTCGCCCCACACGCGCCCTTCGCTACGGTGCTTTCGAAAATTGCATGGCGGCACCAGAACGGGTCCTAGAGTATCCCGGTCCAGTAGCGACGACGAGGAAATCCGTCACGCCGCGTTTACATTCAGCTGCGGCTGCCTGCTGCTCAAGAAGTACAGCCGCCGGCCTGCGCGACCTGCTGCTGACTTACTTTGCTCTCCACATAGCGATACTTGCCGCTGGCCTCTGCCTCGATCGTTTCGACATATTCGATGTCCAGCCGAACACCCGCACCAAGCCTTGTACGGAAAGTGCTGCGCAGCTCCTGCTCGCTTGCTGATGGCCGAAAGCTAGCATCAGTCACCAGTTGCAGACGGCAAAATGACAGGGTTTCCTGGATCAGCTTGAAGCCATTAACCCCGGGCATGTCCCGCAGCACTATGGCAAATGCAATGGCGAGCACTACCGAACCGTCTTCAGCCAGGAGCACGTCATTGCTACGGCCGTGTATCTCTTTCAGCAATGGCAGACCACGACCGCAGGCGCATTGACCATCGTCGAGCACGGCCACATCGCCGTTGCGGTAGCGAACGAACGGAAAGCAACTGCTGTACAGGTGGGTCACCACCACATCGCCCGGCACGCCCGCAGGCACTGGCCTGCCCTGTTGGTCGACAATTTCGACAACGATATCCTCGGCGGTAATGTGCATTCCGCCCTGCGGGCAAGCGTGGGCGATGAAACCTGAATCACGACCACCATAGCCATTCGCAACCGGACAACCGAATACTCGTTGCAGCACATCGGCCTGATGTGGATACAGGCGCTCCGCCGTGCAAAAGGCCACCTTGATGCCGAGCTGGTTGAGAGGGACTCCTTGTTGCTCGGCCCGTTGTGCGATCAGCGTCATTGATGAGGGGTAACCGAACAACATTTTCGGTCGGAAGCGGCAGATTTCCGCAATGAAGCGATCCATATCTGTTGGCGACATCGTCGCCGACGGCAGCAGCCTGGTACGCAATAGCCAATCGCGGACCTGCTTGACGCGATCTTGCCGGGTCAATTCAATCGGACTCGACCAGATCACCATTTCGCGGTCACCGATATCAACGTCCCACCAACGCGTGGCACGCCATTTGGCCGCCACGTCGCGGCTGATGCGGGTCTTGCTGATGTTGAAGCGCAGGGGATCCCCGGTCGAGCCGGTCGTGGAAAATAGCCGCACTGCCTCTGGCGCACTGGAACGCAAGCGGTCGAAGTCGCGGCGGATGACATCCTTCGTCAGCACGGGCAAACGGGCCAGATCGCTAATGGCGGTGATCTCGGCGGGAACAAAATCCAGCGCGCGAAACAGATCGCGATAGTAGGGCACGTGCGCAGCGCAGTCGCTAAGGAACTCGCGTAACCTGGCCAGTTGCAGGGCGCGTAGTTGCTCCGCTGGCAGCCACTGGCTGCGCTCCAGCTCAAGTTTGACTGCCGTCGTGGAGTGCTTCTTGAGTTTTTCGTGCAGCGGGAACAGCAGGTTCGCTGCAAACGATGTGTAAATATCCATGCCCCTCCATCTCTGGCCGTCAACACCACGGCGGGATCAGCGCCGCCCTCCTGGAACTCACTCGCGCGTCGAGCAAGCGCGGACTACCGTGTAGCGACGAGCAGCAACGGCTTGGCCTGGAGAACGAGTTTCTGCTGCTTATTTTGACGAAGACCGCTGCCGCAGAGCAACTGTCCTCAGGCCGCCCGCCAGCTCTGTGCCGGCTGGCGCAAGCCGCGACAGCGGCGCAGTATCGGGCTGGCGAGCGCGGCTGATCATCCTAGCGCCTTGACTCGAACAGACGCGCAAAGGGTCGCTGATAGTTGGCGACGCTACGCTGCCAGTTGCGTTCCTGTTCGACGAAATGACGACCGGCCGCACGATAATCCGCCCAGCGGCTACCATCGGCGAGCAGTTGCAAGACCGCCTCAGCCAGCGCAGAAGCATCGCCGACCTTGAAAAGAATGCCGGTTTCGCCATGGCGGATCAACTCCTTGTGGCCGCCGACATCGGAAGCCACAAACAGGCGTCCCTGGGCCATGGCCTCAAGCGGCTTGAGCGGTGTAACCAACTCGGTGAGGCGCATTGAATGGCGCGGATAGGCCAGGACGTCTACAAGATCGTAATAGCGCTGGACTTCAGCGTGCGGGACGCGACCGGTGAACACCACTTTGTCGGCCAATCCGAGGCGGTCAAGCTGTTGCCTGAGCGCCTGATCCTGCGGGCCGCCACCGACGAGCAGCACGCGCACCTCGGGGCGCCCCCTGAGAATCTGCGGCAGCGCATCAAGAAGGAGATCGAGCCCTTCATACGCGTAAAAAGAACCGATGAAGCCAATCACGGTCGCGCCTTGCAGGCCCAGGCGCTCCTTGAGCGCGAGGTTGGGCTCGCCGCCGACAGCGAAGGATTCGATATCGACGCCATTGGCGATCACCGTCACTTTTTCGGCCGGAACGCCACGCGCGACGATATCGTTGCGCAAGCCGTTGCAGATCGTAAAAACGTGGTCGGCGCGCTGCAGGGCATGGGTTTCCAGGCGCCGTGTAAGGCGGTAGCGAAGACTGCCCTCGGTGGTGGTTCCATGATCGACCGCCGCATCTTCCCAGAACGCCCGCACCTCATACACCACCGGCAAACCCAGGCGCTTGCCAACGCGCAAGGCCGGAATGGCGTTAAGTACCGGTGAGTGGGCGTGCAGAATATCGGGCTTGACGATTTCGACCACCTCCATCAGGCGCTTTTCCACCTGGCGCATCACACCCAGTTCATTGATGCCGGGCAGCCGCAAACCGGCAAGCGTTGGGGCGGCTGTGCGGTAAAAGTGCCAGCCGTCCACGTTTTCCTCGGCTGCCTGGCAGTTAAGCTGCTTCGGTGTGGTGAGATGAAAGGTTTGCCAGCCGAGCTTGCGCTGCTCGCGAAGGATCGAAAGCGTACGGAAAGTGTAGCCGCTGTGCAGAGGGATGGAATGATCCAGGATGTGCAGAATGCGCATGTTCATCGCCCCATCCGGCCACGGCGATCCAGCCTGCCATCGGCGTCACTGACGAAGCCGGTTGCCTTGCCGAAAACGGAGTCACTCCGAAAAATTGCCGCGATCCTGTCAGGAAGTACGGAGGAATCGGGCGAACGACGCGGCGTGCGGAGTAAGGAGAAGGATTTCACGGCTCAAGATAGCGGTCAATGATGGAGAGGTGCGCGTCCCAACTGTAGCGTGCCAATACGCGCTCACGTGCAGCCGTTCCGATCAATCGAGCCCGGTCTGGCTCGCCAAGTATCGCTTCAACCTGAGAAACAAACTGTGAAACAGTCCCTGCTGTCAGGAAATCCCGCTCCGGAATGGCATCGATGGCGGTCGAGCATTCCTGCGAAGCAACGACCGGCAAGCCCATGGCCATCGCTTCCAGGACTTTGTTCTGCACGCCGCGCGCCAGGCGCAGGGGGGCAACGACGACCGCCGCATGGCGCAAATACGGGCGCACGTCGGGCACCGTGCCGGTGACGACGATTTGCTTTCCGGCCAGGGCCAGGACCGCGGCGGTTGGGCTGCGTCCGACAATGTAAAAACGGATGTTGGGCCAACTCTGCAACAAGGAAGGCAGAATCTCCGTGGCGAACCAGCTCACGGCATCGATGTTTGGCCAGTAGTCCATTGCGCCGGTGAACACGAGGGCTATTTCCTGCGAGTCGAAGGGCACGGGCAAGTCATGCTGCGGTGAAAAGTAATCGGCATCGACACCGTTACACATCGCTTCAACGTTGCCGGCGCACTCTGGTGCAAGGCCGCAAAACAGGTCCGCCTCGGCCTGGGTGACAAAGAACGATCGCCCGGACTGAACGGCCACCGAGCGCTCAAAAGCCAGTAATCTCGAACCCTCCCGCCGGTAGAGCCAGGACATTGGCCAAGGGTGTTGCGGCGCATACTGCACCCATTTCAGCGAGTCAACATCGACGAAATCGACCAGTTTGCGCCGTGACCCCCCCTCAACAAACATCGCCATGACCGAAGAAAAGACGACCACGGCATCGATTCCTTCGTCTCGCAGCATGCGGTCAACCCATGCCTGCAAGGCAGTATTGCGGTAATAGGCAAGTGTCAGCGCTTGACCGTTAAGCAAGCCCCTCAGGCTACGCAGCTTGGCAATCCTCGGAGAGAGCCGGGCAATATGCATCTGCGCACAATAGCTGGCAACAACCTCGACATAAGCCTCGTCCTGCGGGTCGTCGATAAAAGTGCCCAGGAACACCCGGTGCCGTGCAGCCAGGTGCTTGAGCAGGTGAAACGAGCGTACCTTGTCGCCCTTGTTTGGTGGATAGGGTAAGCGGTGGACCAGGTAGAGAACATTGCTCATGTGACGCGTCGCAGGTTCATCTCGGTCCCTGACCTTCCGTTGCCACGGCGACCAGTTCGGCCGGAGCATCCAGCACATTGCGCAGGAAAGCCTCGAACATCAGCACCGTCCACAGCGGCGCGCTGTAGTCGCGTGCTCCCGACTGATGGGCATCAACGAGATGACGGAGATAATCCTGATTGAACCAGCCCGTCTCTGCCAGACGGGAACCGAGCACCGCTTGGCGGACTCGTTCCCGCAAGGGGCCACGAAACCAGCGCGCGAGCGGCACGGCGAAGCCCATTTTCCGACGATAAAGGATGTCGTGCGGCAGACTGGCCTCCATCGCCTTCTTCAGCAAGAACTTGCCTTCCTGTCCACACACTTTGAGCGACGACGGTTGCGTCGCCATCCATTCCACCAGCCGGTGATCCATCAGCGGTTCGCGGACTTCGAGCGAATGCGCCATGCTGGCACGATCAACCTTGGTATTGATGTCACCGACCAGGTAGGTCTTGAGATCGAGGTACTGGATCAGCGCCAGAGGGTCGTCAGTGCCAGCCTTGCCGGCGTGGTAACGAAAAAACGTCCTGCGCGCTGTAGCCATCGATTTCGCGCCGGAAGCGGCCACTGAACAGCTTCGTTCGCATTGGCCCGCGCATGATCGACACGGAATGGAAATAGGCCTCGACCGCCGTTCTGGCCATGCCTTCGAAAGTGGTCTTGGCGCGAAAAATGCGCGGCGCCCAGTCCGCTTTCGGATATATCCGCCCGAGCACACCAAACAGGGGCCGCCGCACACCATACGGCAACGCCGAACGCAAACGCTCTTCCATCAAGTGCATGCGGTAGCGACGATAACCGCCGAAAGTCTCGTCGCCACCGTCACCGGAAAGAGCCACCGTCACATGCTTGCGCGCCAGCTGGCACACCCGATAGGTTGGGATCGCTGAACTGTCGGCATAGGGCTCGTCGTACAAGCGGGCCAGGGTGTCGATCAGATCGAAGTCGTCGCTGGCAACCAGTTCGCAATGATGATTGGTTCGATAGCGAGCCGCGACCTCCTGCGCGAAGGCGGCTTCATTGTAGGCTGGATCCTCAAAAGCCATCGAGCAGGTATTGACCGGCTCGTTGGACAAGCCGGCCATCAGCGCCACAACTGCACTCGAATCGACACCACCGGACAGAAAGGCGCCTAGCGGCACTTCCGAGATCATGCGCAGCCGAATCGACTCGCGCAGGATTTCGTTGAGTTTCTCACATGCCTCGTCTACCGGTAGCTGCTGGTCAAGGCTGAAACGCACGTCCCAGTAAGCCTTCGGCGCGGCCAGCGCTTGCCCGCGACGAACGCTCAACAGGTGCGCCGGCGGCAGCTTCCGGGCCTGGTGAAAGATCGTCCGCGGTTCGGCGACGTAGCCAAGGGCGAAGTATTCCTCGACCGCCAGGGGATCAATATCGCGCGCCAGGCCGCCGTGTGCCAGCAGCGACTTGAGCTCGGAGCCGAAGAGAAAGATGCCATCGGGCAACATCGCGTAGTACAGCGGCTTGACGGCCAAGCGGTCGCGCGCCAGGAAGAGCGTCTCGCGATTACGATCCCAGAGGGCAAAGGCGAACATGCCGCGAAAACGTTGCACGCAGTCCTCTCCCCAGGCCTCCCAGGCGTGAACGATGACCTCGGTATCGCTACGCGTATGGAAAACGTGGCCCAGCGCCTGCAATTCCGGGATCAGCTCCTGGTAGTTGTAGATTTCACCGTTGAACACCACGCAAACGCTCTGATCCTCGTTGTAGAGCGGCTGCTGGCCGGTGGAAAGGTCGATGATCGAGAGCCGGCGATGGCCCAGGCCGACACCCGGTTCGAGGTGCAAGCCCCCTTCGTCGGGGCCGCGATGGTGCTGCGACTCGTTCATCCTCGAGAGGACGCGACGATCAATGTCACGCCGGCCACGGGTATCGAAAATTCCAGTTATTCCGCACATAGGTTTGTTTCAGTTTCCTTGTCGCTTTTTCTCGGCCGTCGCCTAGCAGCCTGTCGGACTTTCCCAGCGCCGTGAACCGCACATGATAAAATCATACTTTGTTCGAGCTACCGAGTCGTCACATGGCCCACTTCATTGTCGCTGACCGCAAGACCGACTATCTACTCCCGCCGTCACTGGACGATTGGCTGAACCAGGATCATCTGGCCCGGTTCATTGTTGACGTGATCGACCAGCTTGATCTTTCCAAACTCATTCAACAGTACGCTGGGCGCGGATCGAAAGCCTATCATCCGGCGACGCTGCTGGCGATTCTGGTCTATGGCTACGCGACGGGTATTTTCTCCAGCCGCCGGCTGGAACAG
>NZ_SPMY01000031.1 GCF_012939955.1 Candidatus Accumulibacter phosphatis | reverse complement strand
TGCGCGCTTTCACATTAACGGTCATGACACGTGGAGACACCCCAAATCATGAAAGTCATGACCGTTTCCCTCCTTCCCCTGCCCCTTCTCCCGCGAGGGGAGAAGGGAGTTTCGTGAGTCGCTTGCGCGACTTTCACATTAATTCGCGGGCGGCTGCTTTTCATTCGTACTGATGGTGGCCAGCGGACTCGCGTGCCGGTCAGGCGACTGCGCGGAATCCTGCGGAGCTGAATCCTGCGGAGCCGGATCCAGCCAGGGCAGAGCCATCACCCACCGCCGCCACAGCCTGATAGGCAGCGCTCGCTGCGCTGCCGCGGGCCACGCTTTCCTGAGCTGGCGGCTGCTTCTGCGCGCGTTCCTGGGCGGCCAGTTCCAGGCGCGCTACGCTGGCCATCTGTGTCGCCATGGCCGCCACTTTCTGGTCCTGCGACGAGGGATCGGCCGGTGCCAGTGCCGCGGCGCGAATCTGTTGCGCCTTGGCGATGGTTTCCTCGGGGTCGCCACCGGGAGAGGTGTCGATGCTCACTTCGCCCGCGACGGCATAGCGCTGGTTGTCCGGCCCGACCTGGTAGGTGAAGGTGGCGCCACCGGCCAAACCGGCGCCCGCCGCCATGTGAGCCAGTTCATGCGTACGCACCTGACGGTCGGTTGCACTGAGCTGATCGATCAGGCGCAGGTCTTCCGCGGAAAGACCACTCGCGGCGCTCGCCATGGCACTGGCTTTTGCCGTCACGCTCTCGGTTACGGCCGTAAAACCGGTCGCGGTTGTCTCACCCGTTTCGGCTGGTCGCCCGGTCTGCACAAGCGCCGGCTGTTCAGCCGGCGTCGCTTTCTGGTGCTCGGCGACACGGGCCGCTCTCTGCTCGGGCGATAAGACCGTCCGCAGAACGGAAGCTTGCGCAGCAGCGACACTGTTGACCACGAGAACCTCGGCAAGCAAAGGGCGAGGCTGTGACTATAGACCGAACCGACGGCGTTCAGCAATCCGGGCGCAGAGGTACTTGCGGTTACGTGCAGCTACCTGACTGCACTCCGCCCGCGTGCCAGCAGTCGGCGCAGCAGCGAGCCTCCCGGGCGGGTCTTGCGTTCGCGCATGAATGCCAGGTAGAGCAGCGGCACGGCGAACAGCGTCAGCGCTGTCGAGAACAGCAGCCCCCAGACAATGCTCGAAGCGACGGGCCCCCACAACAAGCTCTTGCCGCCGATGCCGAAAGCCAGCGAGAACAGGCCGCCGATGGTCGTCGTGGTGGTGATCAGGATCGGCACCACGCGCCGCCGACCGGCCTGGACCAGGGCGTGCATGCCGCCCATACGCTTTGTCCGGTCGTTGGCAGCGTCGATCAGGACGATGGCCGAGTTGACGCCGATACCGGTCAGCGCGATCACTCCGTAGAGCGTATAAAGCGACAGCGGGTTGCCCGACAGCGCCAGCCCGAACGCGACACCGGTGAAGGCCAGCGGCACGGTCACCAGGATCATCAGCGGTTGCCAGTAGCTGGCAAACTGCGCGGCGAGAATCAGATAGATCAGGCCAATACCGAGGAGGAAGAGGATCTTCATCGCATCGAGACTCTCCTCGATGTCCTCCAGCTCGCCGGAAAAATCGAGGCTGACGCCAGGATGCGCGGCGCGGATCGTGTCCCACTCACTGGCGATGAGGGCGTTGGCCGCGGCGGTATCGGTGAGGGTCTTGTCGAGGCTGGCTTCAACGGTAATCGTTCGGCGCAGGTTGTAGTGGCGGATGAAGCCGCGGCCCGGCGTGATTTCTTCTTCGACGAGCGCGCCGAGGCGGCTGATCTGGCCATCGGGCAAGGCGATCGGCTCGTTCAGGAAAGTTGCCGGGTCGAGGCGTCGGGTACGCTCGGAACGCACGCGCACCTCGATCTTGTCGCCTTCGTCACGCGTAAAAGCAACCACCTCGCCGTCGACGGCAATGCGTACCTGCCGGGCCAGTTGCGCGGCGTTCAGCCCGGCCTTGCGCAGGGCGTCGCGGTCGAGACGCAGGCTCAGTTGCGGGCGGCCGGGAACGTTGTCGTCCTGCACGTCGCGCGCGCCGGGGATCCTGGCGGTGATCGCCTTGAGCGCGTCGGCGGCGGCCTGCAGTTGCGCGAAATCATCGCCGCGCACCTTGACGCTGATTGCCTTGCCGGCGGGGGGACCGCCCGAGATTACGGTAAAGCTCTTGCGCCCGAGACCGGGTACCGCTTCGACGCTGGCGCGCATCGCCTCGACCGTCGCGCCAACATCGCGCGCGCCCTTGCGCAGCGGGTTGAGCGAAACGATCACCTGCCCGTAGGGGTCGCCATAGAGTGGCTCGTTATCGGTGAACTTGACCCCGGCATTGGCATGGACCGAGCGTGCCTCGCCACCCGGCCCGATGCCATCCAGCTGGCTGCGCACCACCTGCTCGACGGACCTGGTTTCGGCCAGCGTGTCTTCGAGCGTCGCCGTCGCCGGCAGGTCGACGTTCACGTAAATAATCCGTATCGGATCGAAAGCGAAGAACTGCACACGAATCACACCGGAGGCAAGCAACGCCGCGGCGGCAAGGACCGCGGCCAGGGTCAGCGCTGCAAAGCGCTTCGGCCGGCGCAGGGTGTACGCCAGCGCCTGCCCGTAGCGCAGGCGAATGCGGCGATTGAAACGGTTGCGCCAGACTTGCAGGCGCAACAGCCGGTCGAGACGCAGCTTGCTGGCGACGATGTGCACCGGCATCATCCAGAAGGCTTCGAGCAGCGAGATCAGCAAGGCCAGGGTGACCACGAACGGGATAATGAACATGAACTTGCCGACGATTCCCGGCAGCAACATCAGTGGCAGGAAGGCGGCCATGGTCGTCGCCACCGACGCCAGCACCGGCGCCCAGACTTCGCCGATGGCGTCGAGGCTGGCCTGCAGCGCCTGCTGGCCGCGCTCGATGCGGTAGTAGGTCGCTTCGACGATGACCACCGCGTCATCGACCAGCAGGCCGAGCGCGATGACCACGCCGAGCAGCACCGAGACGTTCACCGTGTGCCCCATGGCCGCCAGCAAGGCGAAAGTGCCGAGCAGCGAAAACGGAATGCCCAGCGAAACCAGCACGCCGATCTTGGCGCCGAGGAACAGCCAGCACACCGCGAGCACCATGATCACCCCGTACAAGGCGTTGGTCTGCATGACCTGAATCGCTTCGCGGGTGGGAATCGTCTGGTCGTCGGCGAGAGTCATTTTCAGGCCGCTGGCAGCTAGAACCGCGTTTTCTTCGGCAATGAAGCTGCGCAGACGGTCGACGAGTTCGAGCGTGTTGCTGCCGGCCTTCTTGTTGATGGCCAGCGAAATCGCGTCGCGGCCGTCGGTCGACGAGTATTGCGTCGCCGGCGCGCGCGCTCTTTCGATGCGCGCCACCTCGTCGAGCCGCGCCGAAATACCCGGTCGGGACGACGACATCACCGGCAGTGTCGCCAGCGACTCGGGATCGGTGAGCACGCCCTTGATGCCAACCGACCAGGCGCTGCCCTGCCCTTTCAAGGTGCCGCCGGAAACATCGCGATACCAGTCGCGCACGCTGTCGGCGATGTCGGTGCTGGTCAGGCCGCGCGCCGCCAGGGCCTGTGGATTGGCACTGATGAGCAGCTCCGGGTCGCGCAACCCGGAAGCGATGACCGAGTCGACGCCGCTCATGCGCTCCAGATCGCTCTTGATGCGCCGCGCGTTCAAACGTAGCGTCTCGTCGTCGGCCTGACCGACAAGCAGAATCGACGCCGTCGGAAAACCGTTAGAAGTGGTGATCTCCATGACCAGCGGATCCTTGGCCTCGGGTGGCAGCTCGGACTTGGCCTTGTTCTGGATTTCGCGACGCAGGTCGTTCATCCGCTTGTCGAAATTGCGCTCGGAGATCTCGCGGAAGCGAACCAGGATCGTCGAAATGTTCTCGCGCGACGTCGACACCACGAAGCGCACGTCGGCAACACCCTTGATGCCGTCCTCGAGCGGGTTGGTCACCAGCCGCTCGACTTCCTCGGCACTCGAACCGGGCAGCGCGGTGACGATGCTCACCCAGTTGAAATTGATTTCCGGATCCTGCTCGCGCGGCATCGTCAGGTAGCTGAGCAGACCGAGCAGCAGCACCACCGCGAAGGCGACGTTGGCCAGGGGATGGTTCGAGATCAGGGCACGCAATAGCTTCATGGTTAGCGGTGCCGCCTACTTGATTGCCACGCCGTCTTGCAGCGTCGCCTGGCCGCGCACGACAAGGCGCGTCTCCTCCGGCAGCGCGACCGCTGTCGCCCGACCCTCCTGCGCACCGGGCAAGGCGACGAAGCGGGCGACCTTGTCCTGCTCGACAAAAACACCGATCGCGTCGCCGCGGCGCACCAGCAGCGGCGCCGGCAGGTAAGGCTGCGGATCGGACCACAGCAAACGCCCGTCGCTGCCCACCGGAACGGGAGGCTTGGCCGCGGCGCCGGCCGCAAAACCGAGGCGGACTTCCTGCGTGCGCGCTGGCGCCGACACCGTGCCGCCAACGCGCAGCAGGCGTAGCGGATAGCTCTGCCCGCGCGTCGCGAAAACCGGATCGCTCGCCCGGCGCAGTCCGGCGACATCGGCCGGCGCGATATTCGCGCTCACTTCGGCGGCACCGGTTTCGGCGATCACGTAAAGCACCGTTCCGGGCGCCACCGCCTCGCCGGTCTGCGCCAGTCGCTCCATGACGCTGCCGGCAAAAGGTGCGCGCAGCGTCGCCTTCGCCAGCTGACGTTGAGCGACCGCCAGCTGCGCCTGTTGCGATGCCCGTTCGCTGCGCATCAGCGCCACTTCGGTTTCGCGCTGGATCAGCGCTTCCTGCGAGAAAAACCCCTGCCTCAGCAGCTCCTGCGAGCGCTTGAGCTGCTGCTCGGCCTGCTTGAGGCGCGCCAGTGAAGCATCCACCGCCGCCTGCGCCTGCGCCACCGCCAGCCGGAAATCGACCGGGTCGATGATGACCAGCACTTCACCCTTCTTCACCGCACTGCCAGCTTCAGCCGTCCAGCGCAGCACGACCCCGCTGACCTCGGCCGACAGCTTCGACTCGTTGCGCGCCATCACGCTGGCCGCCAGTTCGCGCTGCGGGTGGATGACCACCTCGCCGAGCGCTGCAGTTTCGATGATCACGGCAGCGGCTTTTGTGGTCGCTGGCGTGCTCTGGGCGTGCGCCTGCGGCGCGCTGGTGAGAAGGGCCACGAGGGCGGTGACCACCACCGTGGTCGACCGCGCCGGTCCAGGCGGCCGCGCGCGCCGAACGAGCCAGGTAGTCTGTCGCGGCAAGTCAATCAGTCTCATGTGCTACCGCCATATCGGCGTCAATGAATGTCAGATGAATGGCGGCGAGAGCGCCAGTGGAAGGAGCGCTTGCCTGTCGTGAGTTGCCCCCGAACTGGCGCGCAGCCTACCGCGCCTCCCCGTGCCGGTGGACCTGATCGGCCGCCTGATACGACCTGGTAGCGCTGACGCTCATGCAACATCGACCCGCCCCATGCCCAATCGATCAGCCGCCTCGCATAGTCGTCGGTTGATGCCGCCGACGCTTGCCATCTCGATCAAGGTCCAGGCGGACATCATCAACTTCTGTTCGCGTACGCTCTCCATTCAGGAGCAGCAGCAACCCAATCGCGTAAGTCCGACCACTCGAAGGGCGTCGATCGCGGCTCGGCCACCAGGCTGGCTAAAGGTTTGCCACGTCGTGTGATAAGGACCTCCCCGCCGACCTCGACCTCGGCAAGAGGTGCGGAAAGTTGCGATTTAGTATCGGCAATCGTCGCGGTCTTCATGTTTCGGTCCCTGTAAAGCGGTCAATTCGGTCCACATTTTTGCGCTTATTGGTCATCTTTTAAATGGCTGTCATGTGACGGTAGCAATTCAATTCCGTGTTTGGCACCCGTAGCGCTCATGACGTCGCGTGACTACGATCCTGCCTACCCGGCTCGACGCGCAACGCTCAAGCGCTGCCCAAGCTTGCCCGCAACGCGCGGAGCAGAGTCCACTGAGGCAGGCGTTCGCTTTCGCGCATGACTCTGAGCGCCCACGACGGAGCTGGCGACCAGTCGCCATCCTGGCAGCAGAGGGCGGCGAACCGGCAGATGTCGCCAGGCCCTCGCAACCCCATCGAGCTGCAATTCAAGTATCGCCGCATCACGGTTCAGCAATGTCAGTCGCTCATCGTTCGCCTGCGCGATCAGCAATCGATCGAAGGGGTCGGTGTGGCTACAGTGCAGGCTGCGCAGCGCAGTGATGTGACGCGGCAAGATCGGCAGCAGAACGAAACCCTGCGCTTCCAACTCGTCGGTGATATCACCTGGCGGCAAGGGCAATTTCCCTTTGCCGTTTTTCAGCACCATTTCCCACACGCTGGCGGTGCTGACGACGATCCCGGACTCTGCGATCAGCCCTTGCGTAGCCTCGCCCAAACGCGCGTCGCCGGTCATCCACCAGTAGAACAGGTGGGGGTCCAGCAGGTAGCGCTTCATCACCTATCGCCGCCGCGGAGCGCGTCGGCAATGGCTGTATTGGTTGCGGGCCCATCCCAATCAGCGTCAGCCTTGGCCAAGGTCGCCCACGCTCCGGGCTTGCGCACAAGCGCCGGCGCCGCAACTTTCACCAGCCTGACCACCGGAACCCCATTGTTGGCGATAACCACATCCTCACCCGCCAACGCTGCTTGTACCAGCTTGGAAAGCTGGTTCTTGGCTTCCAGCATGTTGACTTGCATTGTGAACTCCTCCGTCAAGTCACTCGAACCCATGCAGTTTAGCTCTGCCTGGCCAAGTTGGCTAACGAGGCGCCTTGACGAGCCGGAAAGACACGCGGACAGGAAGCATGAGCCCGACACCGGCAAGCACGACAACACTCACGGGCTTCAATCGCGGGCGCCGATTGTTGGCGCCTCAGGGTTCGATACCCCTGCTGGCGTGGACTTTGAGTAGCCTGGCGGCAGCCAGCAGCCCTTCGTCCAGGGTGTAAAGCATTGTTGCGCCATCGTTGCGCCATCGTTGCGAGCAATGGCCAAATGCAGCGCGTCGCCAGCTTGCAATTTTGTCGCGAAGTGCTGGATGTACGCTTTGGCAAGCTCGTCGTCCGCCGCGCCGGGAACAAGCACCTGGCAGGAGCCAGCCACCATGTCAGCGAACTGGCCATGGCCAGCAACGCCTCCGCCAGCGCCATACCTCCCATCCTGAACTCCCGAGCGATGAGACTCGCGAACTCGACGCGGGTCCACTGGCTGACGTGCAAGCGGCCAACCGGGAGCGCCACAAAGAACGCCTCGATCTTTTTACTGGTCGCTTCCTCGACGATGAGCGGAGCCAGGAAGCTGGTGTCGAAATACAGCATCAAAGACTCTCGTCGCGCATTTCCCGCAAAAGTTCTGCACTCGATTTTCGTCAGCAAGCAGTCCTCAAGCTGCAGTGATCGTCGCCCGCGGTATGTCGGCCACTCGGGGAGCAATGCTCTCAACCTGTCAGGCCATAGTCATACGCCGGTTTTGTAAGCAGGTGATAGATGGGGCTTTCGTGTGAAGTTTCTGGGGTATGAGCGGTTTGGTTTTATCTTGACGAGGTTCTTGATCAGTTCGTCGAGAACGGAGTCGATATTGTCGGGCGCCTCGAGTCCCTGGAGGAGCCAGTGTCCGAGGGTGCGCTTGACGCGAGAGAAGGTGTCGCCACGGTTGATGGCGTACTGAGCGTGGGTGTCGGGATCGAGGGATTCACTGGCGGCATGGACGGCCAGGGCGTTGATCTTGTCGCAGAGGGTTTGTGCGCCGAAGTCCTGTTGTGAGGCCAGCCAGGACATGCCGGACAGATGTTCGAGGGCCAGGCGCCAGGCGATGCTTGATCCGTTTGAACGCCTCCTCAATTCGCCACCGGGAGTCATCGATACCGGCATTGGCATTGACGAGAAACACATCGACAGGATCTTTCTGCCGCATGTGCGACTGGAAGACGCAGCAGGCCGCCACCCCGAGGGTTCAGGATTGGGTTTGACTATCGTCCAGCGCCTGGTGAGCAGCCTCGGTGGCTCGTTGCGGGTAGAAAGCGATTTGAGCGATGGAACAAATTTTCAGGTGACGGTGCCGGGATTGGTTGATGGATAGGCCAATCCAGCACTCCTTACCTCCGCTTTCAATGCCCTGGGTTGCTCGCCGAATGGGTACGCTTAAAGCTCGTGCCGGTCGGCAATCGGTCGCGATGCAGCGGTTTGCATAGTCGGCCCTGCAGCATTCCCTAATCGGGCCTGGCACGCGAAGCCCGGCGCGTGACGCGCGGCCCGCTGACGGTGGTCATGAGCTGAGCGGCTCCGTCTTGAGCGTCGCGCAGCTTGGCGAACCTGGCGTGCAGCGGGTGACGATTGGCAGCAGCCTGGCAGGCGCAGCCCTGGGTTTCATTCGCCAGGCGGCAACGGAGATGGCCACGCTTGGCGGCTTCTCGTACGCCAGCCAGCAGATTCCGGACCGCGGGCTGTGCCAATTCTTCGCCGATCGACCTCCAGATCTTGCGTAAGACGCACGCTATTATCCTCGTCGCGCGCTGGGACGACGCCGGCGACGCGGACTGATCGGCTATAATCCCGCCCTTTCACTGCCTTGCCGTGAGCCGCGTGCGCAGTTCACCCCAATACAGAAATCGAGTCGCGAGTCGCATTCATTGTCCTTACTGCTTCCCCGCTCGCCGCTGCCCAAAGCCGGCGAAAAGCTTCAGTTTCCCTCCTTTGCCGGCTCGGCCGACGCACTGCTGATCGCCCAGGCGGCCACTGCTGCCGGCCCCGGGCGGCGCATGCTCGCGGTACTCACGGCCAGTGCCGCCGACGCGCAACGCCTGCTCGTGGAAATCCCGTGGTTCGCTCCCGATCTGCGCATCCGCTTGCTGCCGGACTGGGAAACGCTGCCTTACGACAGTTTCTCGCCGCATCACGACCTGGTTTCCGAGCGTCTGGCGACGCTCTATGCAGTCATGCGCGGCGAGTGCGACGTGCTGCTGGTTCCTGCCGGAACGGCGGTCTACCGCCTCACTCCGCCGGCCTATCTGGCCGCCTACACCTTCTTTATCAAGCAGGGCGAGCAACTCGACGCCGAGCCATTCCGCGCGCAGCTGACGCTGGCCGGCTACGCGCACGTCACGCAGGTCGTGGCGCCGGGCGAATACTCGATCCGCGGCGGCATCGTCGACCTCTTCCCGATGGGCTCGCAACTGCCGTACCGGCTGGATCTCTTCGCCGACGAAATCGAAAGCATCAAGACTTTCGACGTCGACACCCAGCGCACGCTCTATCCGGTCCCGGAAATTCGCCTGCTGCCGGCGCGCGAGTTTCCCCTCGACGAAAAGGGCCGCACGCGTTTCCGGCAGCGTTTCCGGGAAATGTTCGAAGGAGACCCCGGCAAGTCACGGATTTACAAGGATGTCTCGAACGGCGTTGCGGCAGCCGGCATCGAATACTGGCTGCCGCTGTTCTTTGAAGAAACGGCCAGCCTTTTCGACTACCTGCCCAGGGAGACGGTCCTCGTCCTGCACAAGGACGTGCCCGAGGCGATCCGTGCCTTCTGGCGCGAGGCGCAGTCACGCTACGACATGCTCTCCGGCGATCGCAGCCACCCGCTGCTACTACCGGCGCAGCTCTTCCTCGCCGAGGAGCCGTTCTTCGTCGCCGCCAAATCCTACGCCCGCGTGAACCTCACCGCCGGCACGGACGGACCCGCACAGGCCCTGCCACCGCTGGCCGTCGACCGCCGTGCCCAGGATCCGCTGCACGTGCTGAAAGGCTTCATCGACAGCTTCCCGGGCCGCGTGCTGCTGCTCGCCGAAACTGCCGGACGCCGCGAAACGCTGAGCGAGCTGTTGGCAGAATACGCTCTGGCGCCGAGCGCGAGTAGCGACCTGGCCGCCTTCCTGGCCGCCGACAGCAAGCTCGCCCTGGCCGTGGCGCCACTGCACGACGGTTTCCAGCTCGCGCAGCTGGCGATCATCACCGAAGCCGAGCTCTACGCCGACAGTCCCTCGCGGCGCGCCCGCCACGCGGCGCAACGCAAGGCGACGGTCGACAACTGGCTGCGCGACCTCACCGAGCTGAAGGTCGGTTCGCCGGTGGTCCATGAGCAGCATGGCATCGCCCGCTACCAGGGCCTGATTCACCTCGATCTCGGTGAAGGCGAGATGGAGTTCCTCGAACTGCACTACGCCGGCGAGGCCAAGCTCTATGTGCCCGTGGCGCAACTGCACGTCATCTCGCGGTATTCGGGCGCCGACCCCGACGCCGCACCGCTGCACGCACTCGGCTCACCACAATGGGAAAAAGCGAAACGGCGCGCGGCGCTGCAGGCCCGCGACACGGCCGCCGAGCTGCTCGCGCTGTACGCCCTGCGCACCGCACGCCAGGGGCACGCCTGCGAATTCAAGACGCACGATCACGACGCATTCGCCGACGGCTTCGGTTTTGAAGAGACCGCAGACCAGGCGACGGCGATCGCGGCGGTGATCGAAGACATGAAATCCGGCCGGCCGATGGATCGCCTGGTCTGCGGTGACGTCGGCTTCGGCAAGACCGAAGTCGCCCTGCGCGCCGTCTTCTGCGCCGTCGCCGGCGGTCGGCAGGCGGCCATCCTCTGCCCGACCACCCTGCTCTGTGAACAGCACTTCCAGACTTTCAACGACCGCTTTGCCGACTGGCCGGTAAGAATCGCCGAGCTGTCCCGCTTCAAGACCAATGCCGAAGTGGCGCAGGCGCTGCGCGAACTGGCCGAGGGCAAGCTCGACATCGTCATCGGCACACACCGCCTGTTGCAGAAGGACGTCAAGTTCAGCCGTCTCGGGCTGGTGGTCATCGACGAGGAGCACCGCTTCGGCGTCCGCCAGAAAGAGGCACTGAAAGCGCTGCGCGCCGAGGTCGACGTGCTGACGTTGACCGCGACACCGATCCCGCGCACCCTGGCGATGTCGCTCGAAGGCCTGCGCGACTTCTCGGTCATCGCCACCGCGCCCCAGAAGCGCCTGGCGATCAAGACCTTCGTCACCCACTTCTCGGACGGCATCATCCGCGAAGCGCTACTGCGCGAATTCAAACGCGGTGGGCAGGTATATTTCCTGCACAACGAAGTGAACACCATCGAGAACATGCGCAGCAAGCTCGAAAAGCTGTTGCCCGAAGCACGCATCGTCGTTGGCCACGGCCAGATGAAAGAGCGTGAGCTGGAGCGCGTAATGCGCGACTTTACACAACAACGCGTCAACGTCCTGCTGTGCACGACGATCATCGAAACCGGCATCGACAACCCGCACGCCAACACCATCGTCATCAATCGCGCCGACAAGTTCGGCCTGGCGCAATTGCATCAGCTGCGCGGTCGCGTCGGCCGCTCGCACCACCAGGCCTATGCCTACCTGCTGACGCACGACGACGCGGCGCTCAACAAGCAGGCCCGGCAACGCCTGGAAGCGATCCAGATGATGGATGAGCTCGGCGCCGGTTTCTACCTGGCGATGCACGACCTGGAAATCCGCGGCGCCGGAGAAGTTCTCGGCGACAACCAGTCGGGAGAAATGCAGGAAGTCGGCTTCAATATGTTCACCGAGATGCTCAACCGCGCCGTCGCGGCCCTCAAACAGGGCAAGGAGCCAGACCTCTTGCAGCCGCTGGCGATCACTACCGAGATCAACCTGCACACCCCGGCGCTGCTGCCCAACGACTACGCTCCCGACGTCCAGCAGCGACTGGCCCTCTACAAGCGCCTTGCCAACTGCACGACCGGCGACGACATCGCCGACCTGCAGGAAGAACTGGTCGATCGCTTCGGCGAGTTGCCGCCACAGGCCCGTGCCCTGCTCGACAGCCACCGCCTACGCCTGCTCTGCAAGCCGCTCGGGGTGAGCAAGCTTGACGCCACTGGCGAACAGATCGTCGTGCAATTCGAAGCCGAACCGCCGATCGACCCCATGTGCATCATCAATCTGATTCAGAGGGACCGCAACTACCGTCTCTCCGGGCCCGATAAACTGCTCCTCAAGCGCCACTGCCCAACGCTCGCCGACCGCGTTAGCGCGGTCAAGGACATGATTCATCAACTCAGCCGTTTGCCAAAACCATGACCCATTTCGACATTGACAACATCAACGTCAGCGCCTTTGACGCCATGCCTTCCCCCGAGGAAATCCACGCCCGCCTGCCGCTTTCGCCGGCCGCCGCTGGCCTGGTGATGAACGGCCGCGAGGTCCTGCGCAATATCCTCGACCGCCGTGACCGCCGCCTGTTTGTCGTCGTCGGACCCTGCTCGATCCATGACCCGATCGCCGGCCTCGACTATGCGCGCCGCCTGAAGGCGCTCGCTGATGAGGTCAGCGATTCGTTGTACCTGGTGATGCGCGTCTATTTTGAAAAACCGCGCACCACGACCGGCTGGAAAGGCTATATCAATGACCCGGACATGGACGACTCCTTCCGTGTCGATCAGGGCATGCAGAAAGCACGCGAGTTCCTGCTCGAGCTCGCCGAAATGGGCCTGCCCGCCGGTACCGAGGCCCTCGACCCGATCTCGCCGCAGTACCTGGGCGATCTGATTGCCTGGACGGCCATCGGCGCGCGCACCACCGAGTCGCAGACGCACCGCGAGATCTCGTCCGGCCTGTCCACTCCGGTGGGGTTCAAGAACGGCACCAATGGCGACGTCGCCATTGCCATCAACGCCATCCTTTCAGCCTCGCGGCCGCACAGCTTCCTGGGTATCAATGGCCAGGGACGCACGTCGATCGTACGCACGCGCGGCAATCGTTACGGGCACCTGGTCCTGCGCGGCGGCGACGGTCGCCCGAACTACGATACGGTCAGCGTGCAGATGGCCGAACAGGCACTGCTCAAGGCCGGCTTGCCGAGTAATATCGTCATCGACTGCTCGCATGCCAACAGCTACAAGAAGCCCGAGTTGCAGCCACTGGTGATGGCCGATGTGGTCAACCAGGTGCGCCTGGGCAACCAGTCGCTGGTCGGCGTGATGGTCGAGTCGAACCTCATCGCCGGCAACCAGTCGATCCCCGAAGACCTGTCACAGCTGAAATACGGCTGCTCGGTCACCGACGCCTGTGTCGACTGGGAGAGTACCGAAAAAATGATCCGCGACGCCGCCCGCCTGCTGCGCGAGGTGCTGCCGACGCGAGGCGACTGACCTCGCTGAATCGGCAGCCGCCGCTGACAGGAAGCGGGCGTGTACTCACTCGCCTAAGCTGGCGGCGCGATGCCGGATTCCTCGTCGGAGGAAACGACGTGGCGCTCGAAGGCCTGGGTTGCCTGCTTGACGGAAACGTAAAAGTCCGCGCCACCAATTTCCTCGGATAGACCTACCCTGGCGAGTTCTTCCCGGAACGGCCGCGGCGCATCGGCGATCTTGACGTCAACGCCCCTGGCAACCAGTTCCCGATGCAGTTCCACAAAGCGTTGCGCCGCCGTGACGTCCATGTCGTGGATCGCCTGCGCATCGATGACCAGCCACTTGACCGGCGGCTCCGCCTCGTCAACGAGCGCCCGCAGACGGTTCACGACGTGCCTGGCGTTGGCAAAGATCAGCGGCGCGTAAAGGCGATAGACCAGCACGCCCGGCACGCTCTCCGCTTCCTCGTCCTCGAGGCAGTCGTGGAACTTGCCGTCGCTGCGCAGGCGGCGGAGCACCGCGTCACGGGGGCGAGAAACCTGGACCAGCACCGTGGTCAGCGACAGCAGCAGACCGAGAATGATGCCCGGCACGACACCCGCCAGCAGTATCGCTGCGGTCACGCCCAAGGCAATGCCGCACTCGACACGATCGATCTTGTACAAACCCTTGAGCGACGCCATTTCCACCATGCCGATGGCGGTGACGATCAGAATCGCACCCAGGGCCACCTTTGGCAGCAGCGCGATCAGACCGGTGAGGAAGAACAGGAACAGGAGCAGACCCCCGGCCAGAATCAGTTGCGCCAGCTGCGTCTTGCCACCAGACGAATCGACGATCGAGGTCCGTGACTGACTGGCCGAAACGGGAAAGCCCTGCCACAGCCCGGCCAGTATGTTCGCCGAGCCGAGGGCGACCAGTTCGCGGTTCGGGTTCACTTCGTAGCCATTTTTTTCGGCAAAGGTTTGCGCCAGAAGAATGCCGTCTGAAAATGCCAGGAAAGCAATCGCTACGGCAGCCGGGGCAAGTGCCGCGACATCGGACCACTCCGGTATCGGAATCGTCAGCTGCGGAAATCCCGAAGGCACCTCACCGACCAGGGCGATGCCGTAGCTGCCCAGATCAAGGAAGAAGGTGGCAAGGATCGCCACTGCACAGACCGCCAGCGCGCCCGGCACGCGTGGCAGCCAGCGCGCCAGGGCAACCAGCATGGCCACCAGCAGCACCCCGAAAAAGAAAGTCGCCAGATGCGTCTGAGGCAATTTCTGGAACACCGTATACACAATCTGGAAGAATTCTTCACCCTCGGTCTTGATGCCGAACATCTTGCCGAGCTGCGTGGCGATGAGCACCAGCGAAGCACCGTTCAAGTAGCCGATCAGGACTGGTCGGGACAGCAGGTCGGCAATCACGCCCAGCTTCAAGCGCGCGGCGAGCAACAACACGATACCCGACAGGATGCTGAGCACCGCCGCCAGAACGACCATGCGTGCCGGATCTCCACCCGACAGCGGCAGGATCGCCGACCCGGCGAGCAGGCCGATCGCCGCATCCGGTCCGGCGATGACGTGCCGTGAACTGGAAAAGAGCGCGTAGCCGATCGCCGCTGCCAGCGCCGCGTACAAGCCGGTAATCGCCGGCAGGTGTACCAGCTCGGCATAGGCAATCACCGACGGGATCGAGACGATACACGCTGAAAGCCCGGCAATTGAATCCTTGCCCAGCCAGGCCAGTCGATAGCCTCGCAGTGTCGCGATCAAGGGCAGGCCAGATCCCAGGAAGGAGAAAAGAGTGCCAGCTTTCATGTCTGAGTCCCCTGAAAGGAAGAGATGTAACGACAATATACCGCGATTCGTCAGCGTTCCGCCAAGTGTTGGCCAGGGGAAAAGCGGCATTGGCGACGCGTCGCACTACAAGCAAGGCGGCTGCCAGCTTGCGGGCCAGGGTCGTGATGGACCGGATCAGGCACGGCAAGCCTGTCGACCTGTGAAATGACGGTGGGGGCCGAAGCCCCCACCGATAGCCATTCTGTTTATTGGACGGCTACGTCCTCAGCAGGCCTTAAGCGGCCAGTGCGAAACGCTCATCATTGGCGTTTGTGGTTTTGCGCGGATTACGTCCGTCGCCTCTCGGGCCGCCTGCTCGCCATCTGTCACCCTGTCGAAACCGGTGCACCCCCGCAGTGGTGGAGGTGGCGGGAATCGAACCCGCGTCCAGAACGCTTCCGGTTTGCCGGAATTACGACCATGGAAGGCATTATGGGTGCAGCGCCGCGGGAATACAAGGTCGAAAATCCGCCAGCTCCCGACATGGCCCCTACAAAACGGCGGCGTCGCGGCGGCTCGCTCCAGCCGCCTAGACCTGCATGTTCATGACGTCCTGGTAGGCGGAGACGAGTTTATTGCGCACCTGGATCATTTCCTGGAACGAAAGGCTGGCCGTTTGCAGCGCGACCATCACTTCGTGCAGGTTCTCGGTGCTATTGCCGGCGGCAAAATTTGCCGCCATGGCTTCCGCCTGCTGCTGCGTCTGACTCACCTGGGCGATCGAATTCTGCAACACCTGCGCGAAGTCGGCCCCTGCTGCAGGGCTCTGCGCCTCGGCAACGCGACCAGCGGCGGTCGCCGACGTTGCCTGCAATACACT
The DNA here is from genome assembly GCF_012939955.1 of Candidatus Accumulibacter phosphatis. Lineage (GTDB taxonomy): Bacteria > Pseudomonadota > Gammaproteobacteria > Burkholderiales > Rhodocyclaceae > Accumulibacter > Accumulibacter delftensis. The sequence continues at coordinate 4,818 of NZ_SPMY01000031.1, read as the reverse complement.
CAACATCTGCTCGATACCTTTGCTGTCCATTCTCTTCTCCAAGCACTGCCCAATTTAGTGAAGCAAGACTCATGCCTGCTTTCCACTCGGTTTGATCAGAGGATCACGTCTTCAGAAAACCGTCGAGGCGATACTGTCGCAACTTGTGACGCAAGGTCCGCTCCGACATCCCGAGGCGCTGCCCGGCGAGAGTTCGCGAGCCATCGACCGACGCCAAGGTTGCCAGTATATGCTCCCGCTCCACTTCGCTCATCTTGTTGGCGTTCCGAGGGGCTGCTGGAGACGCGGCGACGGTCGTTGTCGGCGCGGCCATTTCCCGCCGCGGCGCGGCGCTCGGAGCCAGCGGTGCTGCAGCCGCCAGATGCAGGGAATCGATTTCGACCCTGTCGCCGGGAGCTAGAATGACCGCCCGCTGCATCACGTTCTCCAACTCACGAACGTTGCCCGGCCAGGCGTGCTGACGCAGTGCCGTTTCCGCAGCAGCGGACAGGCGCAGACCCGGACGACCGGCACGAAGGCCGTGTTGGGCAAGAAAATGGCGCGCCAGCGGTGCGATGTCTTCGCCGCGTTGGCGCAGCGCCGGGATCAGCAGCGGAAAGACGTTCAGGCGATAGAACAAGTCTTCACGGAAGTGGCCTCTGGCGACGGCGTCGGCCATGTCACGATTGGAAGTGGCGATGACCCGGATATCGAGGATCACCGGCTGCTTGCCGCCGACCCGCTCCACTTCGCGCTCCTGCAAGACGCGCAACAGCTTGGCTTGCAGGCCAAGCGGCATTTCGGTGATCTCGTCGAGCAGCAGACTGCCGTGCTGCGCTTGCTCGAACTTGCCGGCCTGCGCCTGCTGGGCGCCGCTGAAGGCGCCTTTTTCATAACCGAAAAGGGTGGCCTCGAGCAGGCTGTCGGGAATGGCTGCGCAGTTGATGGCCACGAACGGACCTTTGCTGCGTGCCGAATGCTGGTGAATGAAGCGCGCCACCACCTCCTTGCCAACGCCGCTTTCGCCGGTCAGCAAGACGGTGCTGTCACTCTGCGCGACCCGCCCGGCAAGCGCGAAGAGGTTGACGCTCACCGGATCGATGGCGATCGCTCGCTCATTAGCGTGCGCTTCGGGTAGACGATAGCGCTGCACGTGATCGAGCAGGGCCTTCGGCTCGAACGGTTTCAACAGAAAGTCGCAAGCACCCGCGCGCATGGCTTCGACGGCGCGGTCCACGTCGGCGAAAGCGGTCATCAGCACGACCGGCAAATAGGGATGGCGATAGCGAATTTCCTTGAGCAGGGTGATGCCGTCGATCGGCCGCATGCGTACATCGCTGACCACCAGCGAGACGGTCCGTTCGGCGAGCAGCTGCAGCGCCGCGTCGCCACCACCTGCGGAGACGACCGCCAGGCCCGCCAGTTCGAGGGTATCGCACACCGCCTCGCGCAAGGCGGCGTCGTCTTCTACCACCAATATCGGCAAAGCCGGCGTCATAGGCTTGCTTGATCCTTACAAAGCTTGCTCGATCGCCAATGCGACCGGCAGCATGATTACGAATTCCGAGCCTTCGCCCGGCACCGAGTGTACCGTCATCGCCCCACCATGGGCACGCACGACCCCCAGCGCGATGGCCAGACCAAGCCCGGTCCCCTGCCCGCTGGTCGTGAAGAAGGGCTCGAAGACGCGCGCCTGGATTTCCGGCGCGATCCCGGCGCCGGTATCGCGGACAGCAATGCGCAGCTGGCCAGCGCGCAGCTCGGCACCAAGCGTGACTTCGGCGCGTTCAGTCGCTGCAGTGACGGCGCCGAGTTCGCTCACTTCGCCCGCCGTGAGGCAGGCCTGCAGGGCATTCTCGAGTAGATTCACGAGCGCGCCGACCAAGGCCTTGCGGCTACCGGTGACGACCGTCTCGGCGCTGCCGCCGACAATCCGGAAAGCGATTCCCTTCGCCAGGAACAGGGGTTCGACGGTCTGCGCAGCTTCGGCGAGCAGTTGCCGGGCCGGCGTCGAATCGCGGCCGATGCTCTCGCCGCGGGCAAAGAGCAGCACTTCCTGGATCAGGCGCTCGAGACGTTTCAGCTGTGCGCTCGCCTTGTCGGCGAAACGCAGGCGCGCAGTCTCGGCAAGTCCCGGCTGCGCCAGGTTGGCACTATAGAGCAAGGCCGTCGCCAGCGGGGTGCGTAGCTGATGGGCCAGCGAAGCAGCCATCTCACCCATGGCTACCAGGCGCTGATTACGTTCCAGTTCCGTCTTCAGGGCCTGCGCTGCGGTCACGTCGTGAATCAGCAAAATTCGCCCGCCGGCGGAATCCAGAGGACTCTCGGCAATCGCCAGGCGGCGCGCGCCAAGCTGCCACTCGTCCGGCGCCTCGGCCGCAACCAGCCTGGCCTGTGCCAGCGCGGGCCAGGATTCGCCGATCATCACCTGCGCGAACATCTCGCTAGCCGCCGGGTTGGCCTCACTGACACGAGCCGCGCTGTCGAGCACCACGACGCCAGCCGGCAAGGCCTTGAGCAACAGCGACAGGCGCTCGGAAAGTGCTTCCTTTTCTTCGTATTGCCGGCGCAGCTCGCCGTTGGCAACCGCCAGTTCAACGGTCAATGATTCGACCCGGCCCTGCAATCCCTGGTACGACTGCGTCAGCGCCAGCGAAACCTGGTTGAAAGCGTCGAAAGCGCGTTGCAGTTCCTGCGCCTTGAGTTCATGGCCCGGCGCTTGTACGACTTGCTTCATCCGATGGGAAGTCCCTTGCATTTAACAGCTACAATAGCAGAGTAATTGTCATCATTTTTTTGCTTTTCGCCTGCAGCAACGCAGGCTTTTACCGTATCAGGCGCATGGCCGCAGCCGGAACCGAAACCACAGAGATAGCAGGCGCGGGCAAACCGCTGGATCGCGCTCGCGAGGCATTGGCGCGTTTGACCGACAAGCAGAAAGTGGTGCTGATGGTCTCGATCGCGGCGGTCATTGCGCTCCTCGTCGTCAGCGCTACCTGGCTCAGGCAAAACGAGTTCAGAGTGTTGTTCTCCAATATCTCCGAGCGCGACGGCGGCGCAATTATCGCTGCGCTCGAGCAGATGAACATCCCCTACGAGTTCAGCAACACCGGCAGCGCCATCCTGGTTCCCGAGAGCCGCGTGCACGATGTCCGCCTGCGCCTAGCGTCGCAGGGACTGCCGCGCGGCGGCGCCGTCGGTTTCGAGTTGATGGAGGCCCAGAAGTTCGGCATCAGCCAGTTTGCCGAACAGGTCAATTACCAGCGCGGCCTGGAAGGTGAGCTGTCGAAAACTATCCAGTCGATCGCCGCCGTGCGGGCGGCGCGGGTGCACCTGGCGATTCCAAAGCCAAGCGTTTTCATGCGCGAAGATCAGAAGCCATCGGCGTCGGTACTGCTCAGTCTTTACCCGGGACGCGCGCTCGACCCCACCCAGGTCGCCGGCATCCAGAATCTCATCGCCGCCAGCGTCCCGCAGTTGCTCCCCGCCAGCGTTACCCTGCTCGACCAGAGCGGCGCCTTGCTGTCGAGAAAGAAAAATGCACTGCTGGAAGCCGGCCTCGATCCGACGCAGGCGAGCTATATTCATCAAGTTGAGGCGAGCATTATCAAGCGGGTCGAGGACATCCTCGCGCCGATTGTCGGACCCGACAATGCACGCGTCCAGATCGCCGCTGACATCGACTTTTCGCAAAGCGAGCAAACAGCCGAAACGCATCGACCGAACAGCACCCCCCCGGACATCAGTATTCGCAGCCAGCAAAGCAGCGAAAGCGCGAGCACCACCCCGGCCGCTCAAGGCGTTCCCGGTGCGCTCAGCAATCAACCACCGGTACCGGCCACGGCACCGCTGACCCAGCCCGCCGTACCTGGCGCCGGACCCGCCGCCGCGGGCCAGCCTCCCGTCCCCGGACAGATCAACGCCGCCGGAGTGCAGGCATTGATTGGCAGTGTCGGACAACCCCTGAACACCAGCAAGAACGCAACTATCAACTACGAGGTCGACAAGACCATCCGCCACGTCAAGAACGCCGTCGGAACCATCAAGCGCCTGTCCGGCGCAGTGGTGGTCAATCAGCGTCAGGAAATCGACAAGGACGGCAAGAGCGTCGGCAAGCCGTTGTCAGACGCGGAGATCAAGCAGATCAGCGATCTGGTCAAGGAGGCGATGGGCTTCAACAAGGATCGCGGCGATAGCGTTTCAGTCGCCAATGCGCCCTTCACAGCCCTCGATAAAGAGGACGCCTTGCCGCTGTGGCGAGACCCCGAAATGGTCTCGCTGGTCAAGGAACTGCTCAAGTACGGCGCGCTTGCCGGCATCATCGCCTATCTCTTGCTCGGCGTCGTGCGTCCCTTGTTGAAGACCATTCTGCACCCGGAGGCAGCCAGCGAAAGCGGCGTCGGTGGCACCATCGATCTCCTTGCCGGCGAGGAGGGCGAAGAAGGCGACGGCGAGGAACAGGTGCCGACAGCGGCCATGCTGCTCGAACAGCAACTCGCCAAGCACGTGCGCTGGCGCAACAGGACCCACGCGCGGTAGCCAACATCATCAGGGAATGGACCGGCGCCAATGCCAGCTGAAGACGGCATCGAGAAAAGCGCCATCCTGCTGATCGCGCTTGGCGAAGGGCGTTGGTGCACTATTAGTAACTGCTAATATACTATATGACTAATCCCGCCATTTTGGGCGCGAACTCCCCCTATCCCCGTCCTACTTCATGCGGCAGGCGCAATTTGCCCCACCCCGACGGATTGCGGCATGCCCAGATAGGTAAAGGTGTTGATGATGGCGGCCCTGACGTGGGCTTCGGTCACTTGCCGCTCGAAGGTTCGGGAGTAC
>NZ_SPMY01000030.1 GCF_012939955.1 Candidatus Accumulibacter phosphatis | reverse complement strand
GGGCTGCCGTTGTCGCCACTGCGGGTGACGGTGAAGCTGATCGTGGTGGCCGGTCCGCCGGGGTCGCCTTCGGTCGCGGTGGCGTCGGCTATCGACAGCTCGGGCAGGTCGTTGTCGAGGATGGTGCCGGTGGCTACCGCGCGGGCGATGGTGGCGTTGCTGGCGCCGCTCAGGGTGACCGTGAAGTTCTCGGTGTCTTCAGGCAGCAGGTCATCGGTGATGTCGACGGTGATGGTCTTGCTGGTCTCGTTGGCGGCAAAGGTGAGGGTGCCGCTGAGGGCGTCGATGCTGTCGTTGTAGTCGTTGGGGTTGCTCGCGCTGGCCGGGGTGACGCTGTAGGTCACGGTTGACGGGCTGCCGTTGTCGCCACTGCGGGTGACGGTGAAGCTGATCGTGGTGGCCGGTCCGCCGGGGTCGCCTTCGGTGGCTGTGGCGTCGGCAATCGACAGCTCGGGCAGGTCGTTGTCGAGGATGGTGCCGGTGGCTACCGCGCGGCTGATGGTGGCGTTGCTGGCGCCGCTCAGGGTGACCGTGAAGTTCTCGGTGTCTTCAGGCAGCAGGTCATCGGTGACGTCGAGGGTGATGGTCTTGCTGGTCTCGTTGGCGGCAAAGGTGAGCGTGCCGCTGAGGGCATCGATGCTGTCGTTGTAGTCGTCGGGGTTGCTCGCGCTGGCCGGGGCGACGCTGTAGGTCACCGTCGACGGGCTGCCGTTGTCACCGCTGCGGGTGACGGTAAAGCTGAGTTGTGGTGGCCGGTCCGCCAGGGTCGCCTTCGGTGGCGGTGGCGTCGGCTATCGCCAGCTCGGGCAGGTCGTTGTCGAGGATGGTGCCGGTGGCGACCAGATTTCCGGCGGCAGCGTTGGCGCTGACATTGCTCAGGGTCACCGTGAACTGTTCCTTGCCTTCGACGAGGTCGTCATCGACCGTCGGTATCAGGATCGTCGTCTGGCTTGTCCCGGCAGCCAGGGTTACCTGACCGGTGAGTTGCGTTCCGGCGGCAATGTCGCTCTGATCGGCGTTACCACTGGTCACTGGCCCGAAGCTGATGGTGTAGGTTGCCGTGATCGGCTGACCGGGATCGGCCTCGCTCACAGAGACGACGAAGCGTAGCGTGCCGCCTTCGTCGGCCTCGGCGTCGCTGATGGAAAGAACGGGAAGCGGGATCTCCGGTTCGACCACCACTTCCAGTTTCTCCCAGTTGCGCACCGTGAGGTCGAAACTGGTGAACTGGAAGGCCGGATTGCCCGCCTGGTCTGGCTCGTTGCTCTGCGCCAGGAACGCCCGAAAGTCGTCGATATCCTTGATGATGTCTGCCGAGTTGGCTTCCGCGTGGGTGAGCACCAGGCGCAGAGTGTCATCGCCTGTGCCACCGTCGTAATAGTTGCGGTAAGCCGCGTTCTCGGCGAGGCGGTAGATGCCGGTATCGTCACCGCGCCCCCCGGACACGCGGTCGTTGCCCGTGCCGCCGTCGATCGTGTCCTTGCCATTCTCGCCGAACAGGTTGTCGTCACCTTCGCCACCAAAGACGAAGTCATCGCCGTCGTCGGCAAGAATACGGTCGTTGCCGGCGCCACCGTCAATGGTGTCGTTGCCGCGCCGGGCGAAGATGATGTCGTCACCCTGCAGGCCGAGAATGTTGTCGCTGTCGCTCTTACCTCTGATGATGGCCATGACGTTCTCCAAAATTCTGACGCTGAAAGGTCGAGCACCGCAACCGGCGAAAGACTTCACATGGCGGTCAGGGCGCGGTTAACTGAATCTGTTTCGGATACTGGCTTCCAGGCTTTTGGAATTCGCGGCACGCGGTCAGGGCGAATGTGGCTCCCCGCCGGTCACGCCTTCCCCGTCGACTGCGCGTCCGGTGCCCACTACGCTGGATGGCTGCCGACACGGTTTGCCGCGGCGGCGTTTGGATGCGGCTATGGTCGAGAGCGTCGACGCATCATGCCCCACAAGCCGAGCAGGGCAAGCCCCAGGATCGACAACGACGGCGGCTCAGGGATCGGCGCGGGAAGTTTGCTGAAGCGCTGCGTGAAGCTGTCCAGCGCGACCGTATCCTGAGGCTCGCGGCCGGCGATGAGAATCTTGGTCTCGACGAGAACCTGTGTTTGCGCAGCGAAGGTAATCGAGTCGGAGCGCACTGAAGGCGGGGAGAGGTATGCCAGGACGTTCTGCTCGCCGAGTACGTCCATGCCGGTTGTGGCAAGAACATCGCTGTCAACGGCGACTATTCCGTCGAGGTTTTCGACACCGAATTCGAAAGCCGAGAGTTCCAGCGAACTGCCTACAATCCGCGATCCGCCGTCACCGACCGAAATGAGGAAAGCGAGGTTGATGTCTATTTGGTCGGCTCCGCGGGTCTGCAAGACACCATTCGCAACCAGTTCAAAGCCGGGCTTGAGTACCTGATCGTCCAGTGGCATCACTTTGATCAGCGATATGTCCACAGGTGCGACGGTAGACTGGTCGTCAATGCTCCAGTCGTAGAAGCGCGTGCCGTTGATCTCCAGGTATGGGGGGTCGTTCAGGTGTCCGCGTTGCACAAGTTCTTCCAGGGTGCAGAACTGATTCGTGCTTGCGCAAAGGTGGGTGATGACAGCTGCCGGCGCTGCGCTGGGCCAGGCCCAGGAAACTATTGCGGTAGCTATTGCGAAAGCGTGCGACCAAGGGCTTTTCATGCTCGTGTCTCCCCGTCAGAGTAGATGAACAGCACCCATCGCGAATCAGGCGAAAGCAGGGCGATTCGTGAAGCGTGAAGGCGCAGGATTGTCGTCCGTCCTGTTGGCGGTAGAACTGTCCCAGGCGGTAGATTCTTCGAATCTCTACATTAAAACAAGGTTAATGGATCGCGCTTCTTGCCACAACCCCCCAAAACAGAGGGGGGCGAGGGCAGCCAATCATGCTGATCAAGTGTCCGTCGGGGCTCGTCAGCCGTATTCTTTTTGCCATGCCGGCCCTGTCCCTATTCTGACTACAGTGGGCGTGCCAAGCGGCTACTTTGTGCGCCAAGGACTCTCAAGGACTCTCACGACCTGGCTCGGCTACGGCGTGGCGCCGCTTGCACCGGACAGCCGGCTGATCAGCTTCGCATAGCCATGGACGCCGGCCCGGCAGTAGATGGCCTTCACGTATTCGCGCACCGTGTGTGGCGAGAGCAGCAGAATGTCGGCGATCTGGCGTGGCTCGTAGCGCTTGAGCAGGAGAATAGCGACGCGTTTTTTGCTGCGGCGTCAGTTGCAGCCCGAAAACCTCGCCGCGCACCTCGTTGTTCACGTCGAGTCTTTCGAAGGTCACGGAAAACTGCTGGCGCTGCTCGCCTTCGGCGACCTTCAGCCGTTGCGCCAGGCAGCTGATCGCGGGCGACGCTGGCAGCCGATTGGCATGGCCCAGGCCGATGATGCGCGCCGGAGCGACGCGCCGGGTGCTGACGACGACGACATCGCTCCCACAGCGCCAGATGCGCGACGATTCCCCAGGTCCAGGCAGAACCTGGACCGCGTTGTCGGGCAGGGATTCGAGAATATGCATGGCGTCCGGACTCAGCGCCTGGATGCTGCCATCGCGGGACATCACCATGACTGCCAGTAGCTGCCGCTGTTCTCGCTGGCGCTGCAGCGTGAGGTAGTCGATAGCGGTCGCGGCGTGACCGGCGAACCATTGAAACAGCAGCATTTCGTGCGGGTTGAAGTCGCGCATGCGACGATGCCGGTGTACCGCGAAGGCTCCCAGTGGAACGTCTCCCGGCTGAGGAATTACGGCCAGTGCATGGACATAGGGAGTGCGACTGATGGACTCGCCAGATTTGCCAGAATCGCCAGATTCGCCGTGCATCGTCCGATCGATGTTGGCGACGTCCGACAATCGAACCACGGTGTCCGGATTCCTGAGCGCCGGTTGCCAGATCAAGTAGGGATCCATTTTCTGGTAATGCACCAAGTCGTCGCACTTGGCGCGCTGATCGCAATCATGCGGAAAAGCCGGCCACAGACCGCCGCCAACGGGATCGATTGGTATGAACACGCCCGACGAGAATGGCAGCACGGGGCGCAAGGCGTCGAACCACTCGGGCATCAGCGCCAGCGGATCGTGATTCGGCGCCTGCCGCCTATAAATGGTATCGATCAGCGTGCACAGTCTGCTGTCCCGTCTGCCTGTCGTCATGTCCCCTCCACAAGTGATGTTATCACTGCGGTGGTCTTGCCAGATACCCCCTAATTCTAGGGGGGGTATGTCCCGGGACTTTCCATGGGCCGGGAGGCCCATTCACCGATTTGGCGATGCTCCTGTCACGAAACGACCATTCCCTGTGCTCCGGGGATCAGGAGCGCTGCAGACGAAAACATGCCCCGGATGCGCCGGAAAAAAAGCTCGGCTTGCCAGGATCAGCGATTGATATAGAGCAATTGCGCGGCCGTCGCCGGCTCTTGTGTTGCCTCTCCGTGCCGGTCTCCCGCCCGCTGAAGGCCTCCCGGGGCATCGATCTCGAGCAGTGAGATACTGCCAAAGGCAAGCGGCAACCGGCTCCACTGGTCGATTGGCAGTTGCAGCCAGTAGCCGAGCGCGGCACGGATGGCGCCGGCGTGCGTGACCAGCGCCAGGCGCTTTCCAGGCTCCGCGCACAGGCTGTCCACGCAGTCGACGACGCGCGCCTGCAGCAGCGCTGCCGATTCGCCGCCGGGCGGGGCGAAGTGCAAGACATTGGCGGCCCACTGGTCAAGCAACTGGCGGTCGATGTCGCTCCAGCGCTGGCCTTCCCATTCGCCGAAGTCGACCTCCATCAGCCGCGCATCGACCCGCGCTTGCGTATTCAGGGCTTTGGCGAGGCCAAGGGCGCGCTGCAGAGGGCTGGCGATGACTGGCGTATCGGCCGGCAGAAATGCGCGCAAGCGCCTGGCCAGCGGCAGTGGATCTTCGGCTTCGACGTCGAGCTGGCCATAGCAGACGCCGCTCTCGAGCAGGGGGCGCGGATGGCGGATCAGGAAAATCTGCACAGCAGCCCGGCGTAGAAGGCGACTTCGGCGAGTTGCTGCGTGGCACCGAGGCAATCGCCGGTGTAGCCGCCGATCTGGCGCCGGAACATGCGCGCCAGCCAGAGCGTCGCCAGGGCCGCGAAGAGGCAGCCAAGGAAAGCCTCGAAGGGCGGCAGGAAGAACAGCGGCAGCAGCGCGGTGAGTGCCGCGAAGCCCAGCTCGCGCCAGCCGATGCGCGTTGCCAGCGGCTTCGCCTTGCCCTCGTCGCGAACGTAGTCGAGGGCGCGCAAGAGCGTCGTCGAGGCAAAGCGGGAGAGCGTGTGACCGGCCAGCAATACCATCGGAATGATCAGCGGGTCGAACTCGACCAGCGCCAGAAAGCGGGCCAGCAGCAGCACGACCAGGGCGACAGCACCAAAGCTGCCGATCCGTGAGTCCTTCATGATGCTCAGGATCTGCGCTTTCTCCCAGCCGCCGCCAAAACCGTCGACCATATCGCTCCAGCCGTCTTCGTGAAACGCGCCGGTCAGATAGATGCTGCTGGCGATTGCCGCCAGCACCGCCAGGGTCATTGGCCAGATCTGGCTGGCGACGATGAACACCAGCGCGGCGATGGCGCCGACCAGCAGCCCCACGGCCGGAAAATAGCGCGCCGCGCGATCGAGGGCTTCGCTGCTGTGACCGACCCATTTCGGTACCGGCAGGCGCGTGAAGAAGCGCAGTGCGGCGAAGAAATACTCCAACTCGCGCCTCAGGCTGAAGCGCTGTTTCACAGTGGCGGGGAGGTTCTCTTCGTTGTCTGGCATGGGTCGTCGATCGGTCGGTTAATGTGAAAGTCGCGCAAGCGACTCACGAAACTCCCTTCTCCCCTTGCGGGAGAAGGGGCAGGGCAAGGGGGGCGGTCATGACTTTCATGATCAGGGGTGTCTCGGCATGTCATGACCGTTAACGCGGTGCCCGATGTTATACCGATATGCTCGGGTCAAGCCAATGCTCTAGCCTTCTCTGCCTGCCGATGAGGGCGTGATGAAGCGGAAACTGTCCGCTTCGGCTGCTCGCATTCGTGCATTCGTGCATTCGCGCCCTCCGCGGCAGGCCTTGCGCGCGTCAGCTTGATGGCATAATGCCTGGCCGGCGTCCTGGTCTGCGAATCTTGCACCGGGCAGCGCAAATGGATGTTGCGAAGATCGATCGCCATTCGCTGCGGAATCGACTATAAGGAGGGGATCGGAATGGAATGGATGGAAACGCTGCTGACAGTCGTTTTCCTGTCGGTACTGGCATACGTCGGGGTCTCGATGCTTGGCGCCGCACGCTGGGCTTTTCTGACCCGCGCGCTGCAGTCACGGCTTGTCGCCGGCCGGCAAACCGTGCTGCCGGCACGCTTCGAGCCGCGCGAGCTGAGCGGCTTGCCTGATCCCGTGCAGCGCTATTTTCGCGTCGCCTTGACGGCCGGTCAGCCGATGCTCGGCGCGGTCAGAATCGAGCATGCGGGCAGCTTCAATGTCGCCGATAGCGGTGCTTACCGGTGGAAGCCGTTTACTTCCGGCGAGCGAGTGATTGCACGTCCGCCGGGCTTCGTCTGGGATGGGCGGGTGACCCTCGTGCCGGGGCTGACGGTGCATGTGCACGACGCCTACGTGGCGGGCGAAGGAACTCTTCACCCGGCCTTGTTCGGGCTGACCTCACTGGCCAGGCGGCAGGGGAAGGGCGATATCGCGCAGGACGAGTTGATGCGCTTTCTGGCCGAAGCCGCCTGCTATCCGACCGCCCTCTTGCCCAGCCAGGGCGTGCAGTGGCAGGCGGTCGACCAACACTCCGCCACGGCGACCTTGAAAGATGGCGAGGTCAGCGCCAGCCTGTTGTTTGCCTTCAACGAAGAAGGACTGATTGAATCGGTTCGCGCTGAGGCGCGTGGTCGTACGCTGAACGGCAAGCTCGTGGTGTCGCCGTGGGAGGGGCTGTGGTCCGACTACCAACAGCGCGAGGGGATGACCATCCCGATGAGCGGCGAGGCGCGCTGGCTGACGCCAGAAGGGCCGCGCCCTTACTGGCGGGGCCGCATCGGACGGATCGACTACGAGTTTGTGTAAGCAATCCGCAGCATGCGCCATCCGGGGCTGAGGGCGCGCGGTTCAGGACTGGCGCGGCAAGCCCGGCGCGCCGAGCAAGACGGTGCCGGCGTCACACAAGCTTTTGATCGCGTCGGCGGCGTAGCCGAGTTGCTGCAGCGTCTCCTCGGTATGCTCGCCGAGTGCGGGTCCCAGCCACTCGGTATTTCCCGGCGTCGCCGACAGTTTCGGAACGATGCCCGGCATCTTGAACGACTTGCCGCCCGGCAGGAGGGCTGTTTCGATCATTTGCCGGGCCAGGTACTGCGGGTCGGCAACGATGTCGGCGGCTGAGTATACGCGTGAGGCGGGCACTTCCGCGGCGGCCAGCGCGTCCAGCACGCTGGCTTCGTCGTGCGCCGCCACCCAGCTATCAATGGCCGCGTACAGTTCGTCGCGGCGCGCGTCGCGACCAGCGTTGTCCGCCAGTTCATCGTCCTCGGCCAGATCGTCACGGCCGATGGCCCGCATCAGTCGTTTGAAGATCGCATCACCATTGGCGCCGATGGCGACGTGTTTGCCGTCCTGCGTCGAGTGTGTGTTCGACGGCGTGATGCCGGGCATGATGTTGCCAGTCCGTTCGCGGACGAAACCGAAGACGTCGAACTCGGGCAGCAGCGACTCCATCATCGCGAAGACCGCCTCGTAGAGAGCGACATCGACGACCTGCCCCTGCCCTCCGTTCTCCTTGTGACGCAGGGCCATCAGGGTACCGATCACGCCCCACAGCGCGGCGATCGAGTCGCCAATAGAAATGCCCGTCTTGACCGGTGGACGATCAGGGAAGCCGGTGACGTAGCGCAAGCCACCCATCGACTCGCCGATGGCGCCGAAGCCGGGCTGTTGCGCCAGAGGTCCGCTCTGGCCAAAGCCCGAGAGACGCAGCATGACCAGGCCCGGGTTGATGGCCGAGAGCGTTTCCCAGCCCAGGCCGAGTTTTTCGAGGACGCCGGGGCGGAAGTTCTCGACGACGATATCGGCCTCGGCGACCAGTTTATGAACGATTTCGCGGCCAGCGGGATGCTTGAGATTGATGCTCACCGATTTCTTGTTGCGCGACTGCACGTACCACCACAGCGAGGTGCCTTCGTAGAGCTTGCGCCACTTGCGCAAGGGGTCGCCGCCAGCGGGCGATTCGATCTTGATCACCTCGGCGCCGAACTCGGCCATGATCCGTGCCGCGAAGGGCCCGGCGATCAGGCTGCCGAGTTCGATGACCTTCAGGCCGCTCAGGGGTTTGGGCGATGTTGTCATGCGTTTGAGGCTCCTCCTTGTGCGCTGTGCTCGACAAAAGTCCGCTCAGCTTTCCTCGAATACCAGGGTGCGCTGCTCAACGCTCAACGGCAGCGATCGGGCGGTCACGAAATCTCCTTCAGCTATAATCGCCCTTATTTTGATCAGGAAAGCCAGCATGGGCAATCGCCTCTCAAAAATCGTTACCCGCACCGGCGACGCCGGCACCACCGGTCTCGGCGACGGTAGCCGGGTCGCCAAGGACAGCTTGCGAATCGAGACCATGGGCCAGGTCGACGAGCTCAACTCGGTCATTGGCCTGCTCTTGACCGAAGATATGCCGGACGCCATCCGGCAGGCCTTGACCCGCATCCAGCACGACCTCTTCGATCTCGGCGGCGAATTGTGCATTCCGGGAGCGAGCATGATCGGCGAGGCGCAGATCACTCGACTCGAAGCACTGGTCGAGCAGTTCAACGATGATCTCTCGCCGCTCAAGGACTTCATCCTGCCGGGTGGGACACGGGCCGCTGCTTTCGCGCATCTGGCGCGCACCGTCTGTCGTCGCGCCGAGCGTCAGATTGTTCATCTGGCGGACACCGAGCAGGTCTCCGACTTTGCGCGCAAGTATCTGAATCGCCTGTCAGATCTGATGTTCGTCCTGGGCCGTGCGCTGAACAAGGCGGCCGGTAGCAGCGACGTGCTGTGGGTGCAGGGCAGGAATCGCAGCGGCGACTGAACGCCGGCATTCACTTATTCGAGGGGGGAGGGCGACATGGCGATCGGGATTACAGTCATCACAACGGCCAACAGTGCGCGGCGCTTTTTGCAGACTGACGAGGCCGCTATCGAGCAGACTCTCGATAGCCTCAGACGCAGCAGCCAGATGTTCGCCGGGAAACCGCTGATCGTCGGCTCGGAAGCGCAGACCGAGGTCTTCGCGCGGGCGTCGATCGCCTGCCTTGAATTTGCAGCAGCGAAAGACCTGAGCGCCTACGTGGCGAGTCCGCTCAACCTGCAGCTCACCGTGTTGACACCCGAGCAACTCGCGGAGCCATTTAGTGGCTGGTTCGAAGGTGAGCGCTTCAAGGTACGCATCGATTTCTTCTTCACCGGTGGGCACGTCCTGCATACGCTTGCCGAAGGCGTGCGCAAGGCAGCGCTCGCCGAGCGCCTGATGAATCTGACCAGCTTCCTCGACCGTCCGGTGATGAACTACCGGCTGGCGCAAGGCGGCGTCGGACTGATGAATCCGGCCACCATCATGCGCTTCGTGATTTTCCCGGGGACTGACGATCTGCCGCGCGATGCCTGGCTGGCGGAGCCGGCGTAAGGCGGCAGGGCAGTACACCAGAGCGGCGAGAAAACAGCGCTCCCCGGGCAGATCGATTGCTTCGCCGGGATTCGGTAGTACACTCCGCAGCTCGATACGCTAGGGCGGCAGGCTTTCTTCCGGCGTTCTTGTTTTTGCCCCGGCCGGGGGAGCTGGCAGGCTGCCGCCAGCGCCGGCCACAGAACCTGCTGCGACGCAGGCTTGCGCACCCGAACAAACGTCCCTGACCGCCCGCGCCCCACGCGCCGGGGCGGCCTGCTGGAGAAATCACTGTAATGAGCTACACCGCAGAATCGATCGCCGTTCTCAAGGGGCTGGAGCCGGTGCGCCATCGTCCCGGGATGTATACGCGCATCGATTGCCCCCTGCACATCATCCAGGAAGCGATCGACAATGCCGCCGACGAGGCGCTGGGCGGCTTCTGCAAACGCATCACGGTGACCCTGCACAGCGACCAATCGGTCAGTGTCGAGGACGACGGGCGCGGTATTCCGGTCGAGATTCATCCGCTCGAACAGGTGCCGACGGTCGAGGTGGTGTTCACCCGGCTGCACGCGGGCGGCAAGTTCAACAAGGATGAGCGCGAATCGGCGTATCGCTTCTCGGGTGGCTTGCACGGGGTGGGCGTTTCGGTGACCAACGCGCTGTCGACGCGGCTCGAAGTCGAGGTGGTGCGCGACGGCGGGCGGCATCGCATGGCTTTCGCTGGCGGTAACGTGATCGAGCCGCTGCAGCGGGTCGGCGATGCGCCCAAAAGAACCAGCGGCACGCGTCTGCGCGCCTGGCCGGACGCGAGTTTCTTCGATTCGCCGCTGATCCCGCTGCCGCAGCTCGAACGCCTGCTGCGCAGCAAGGCGCTGCTGCTGCCGGGTCTGCAGGTTGCACTGAGCGTCGAGGGCGGCGCGAGTACTGAATGGTGTTTCGCCGATGGCATGCTGCAGTACCTGAGCGAGCAGATCGACGGCGAAATGGTCGCGCCGGTTTTCAGCGGCGAGAAATATGCCGCCAAGGGCGACGAGAACTTTCCGGTCGGTTCGGGCGCGGCCTGGGCGATCTGCTGGACAGCCGACGGCAGCCTGGCGCGCGAATCCTACGTCAACCTGATTCCGACACCCTCCGGCGGTACGCACGAGGCCGGTCTGCGGCAGGCGACGCTGGACGCGGTGAAGAGTTTTGCCGATCACCATGCGCTGCTGCCCAAGGGCGTCAAACTGGCGGCCGAAGACGTCTTTTCACGCGCCAGCTTCGTGCTCGCGGTGCGCATGCTCGATCCCTCGTTTCAGGGACAGACCAAGGAGCGCCTGAACTCGCGCGACGCGGTGGCGCTGGTGGCACGCATGCTGCGCGATCCGCTGGAGCTGTGGCTCAACGAACATCCGGATGCGGCCAAGAAGATCACCGATCTGGCCATCCGTGCCGCGCAGGCGCGTTCGCGTGCCGGCCAGAAAGTCGAGAAACGCAAGCAGTCGGGAGTGGCCATTCTGCCGGGCAAGCTTTCCGATTGCCAGAGCGAGGACACGCGCCGCAACGAGATCTTTCTCGTCGAAGGCGATTCCGCCGGCGGTTCGGCGAAATCCGGGCGCGACAAGGAGCTGCAGGCGATCCTGCCGCTGCGCGGCAAGGTGCTGAATACCTGGGAGGTCGATGCGGGCAGCCTGTTCGCCAACCGCGAGGTGCATGACATTGCGGTTGCCCTGGGCATCGATCCGCATCCGGCGAGCGCGCCCGACGCGGTATTGAACAATCTGCGTTACGGCAAGGTGGTGATCATGACCGATGCCGACGTCGATGGCTCGCACATCCGCGTCCTGCTGTGCACGCTTTTCTACCGTCATTTCCCGAAGCTGATTGCCAGCGGGCATTTGTACTTTGCGCAACCGCCGCTGTTTCGCCTCGACGTTCCCGGCCAGGGCAAGAATCGCCCGCCACGCAAGTTGTACGCGCTCGATAGCGACGAACGCGCGGCGACCCTCGATCGGCTGCGACTCGAAGGCATCAAGCCGGATGCGGTTGGTATCTCGCGCTTCAAGGGCCTGGGCGAAATGAATCCCGAGCAACTCTGGGAGACCACCATGTCGCCCGACACGCGGCGCCTGATGCGCATCCGCATGCCGGGCAGCGCGGAGGCGAAGCCGGTGATGCACATGTTGATGGGCAAGAGCGAGTCCGCGGGTCGGCGGGCGTGGATGGAAGACAATGGCGCGCTGATCGGTGCCGACATTTGAGGGGTAAGCCGAACGTGATCAAGGACGACTCGACGCCAGACCTGTTTGCCGAAACACCGCCGACGCAAGCGTCGCCGCCGTTGCCGCCAGGTGCTGGCGCACCGCCGGCGGCAGTTGATGGCGATGGCGGCGATGGTGACGACAGCATCCTGCTGCACGACTCGGCGGCGCGCGACTACCTCGAGTACGCGATTGCCGTTGTCAAGGGGCGTGCGCTGCCGGACGTCAAGGACGGGCTGAAGCCGGTGCAGCGCCGGGTGCTGTTTGCGATGCGCGAACTCGGGCTGTCGGCGACCGCCAAGCCGGTCAAGTCGGCGCGTGTCGTTGGCGACGTCATCGGCAAGTACCACCCGCATGGTGATACCTCGGCCTACGACGCGATGGTGCGCGTCGCGCAGCCGTTCATGCTGCGCTATCCGCTGGTCGACGGGCAGGGCAATTTCGGTTCGCGCGATGGCGACAACGCGGCGGCGATGCGCTACACCGAAGCGCGCCTGACGCCGATCGCCGAACTGCTGCTTGGCGAACTGGGCGAAGGCACGGTCGACTTCCTGCCCAACTACGACGGCTCTTTCGAAGAACCGGCCTTCCTGCCGGCGCGCCTGCCTTTCCTGTTGCTCAACGGTGCGTCGGGAATCGCCGTCGGCATGGCCACCGAAATGCCGGCGCACAACCTGCGCGAGGTCGCCGCGGCGGCCATCTACAAGATCGAGCATCCGGCGGCTGGCGTCGACGAACTCCTGGAACGGGTGCCTGGACCCGATTATCCGGGTGGCGGCCAGATCATTTCTCCGCCCGCCGATATTGCCGCTGCTTATCGCAGTGGCCGCGGCAGCCTGCGCGTGCGGGCGCGCTACGTGATCGAAGAAATGGCGCGCGGCGCCTGGCAACTGGTGTTCACCGAGCTGCCACCGGGCGTCTCATCGGCCAAGGTGCTCTCCGAAATCGGCGTTCTGCTCAACCCGCAGCCGCGGCCGGGAAAGAAGGCCGTCGAGCAGTCGGTGGCGCAGCTGAAGACGCTGATGGCCTCGCAGCTCGACCGCGCACGCGACGAGTCGGGCAAGGATGACGACATCCGGCTGGTTTTCGAACCGAGCAGTTCGCGCATCGACCGCCAGGACTTCGTGGCCATGCTGCTCGCGCATACCAGCCTCGAAACCTCGGCGCCAATCAACCTGGTGGCGGTCGGCATCGATGGCCGGCCGTGCCAGAAATCGCTGGTCGACCTGATCGGTGAGTGGTGTACTTTCCGTCTGCGGACGGTCTACCGGCGCACCGAGTTCCGCTTGCATAAAGCCGACGACCGTATCCATATTCTCGAAGGCCGGCACATCGTCTTCCTGAACATCGACGAAGTGATCCGCATCATCCGCGAATCCGACGACCCGAAGGCAGCGCTGATCGCGCGCTTCATCCTCTCGGATCGGCAGGCCGAGGATATCCTCGAAATCCGCCTGCGCCAGTTGGCGCGACTCGAGGGAATCCGCATCGAGCAGGAGCTGGCCAAGCTGCGCGGTGAACGCGAGGGCTTGCTGAAGCTGCTCGGCAGTGACACGCTGCTGCGCCGGCAGGTGATCCGGGAAATCAAGGCCGATGCCGAGAAGCACGGCGACGCGCGGCGGACGATCATCGAAACCGCGGTCACCGCTTCGCGCGCGGAAGCGGCGGCCGTCGCCGACGAGCCGGTGACGGTGATCATTTCCGAGAAAGGCTGGGCACGGGTTCGCCAGGGGCACGGCCTGGACCTCTCGGGGGTGCTGTTCAAGGACGGCGACCGTGCCGGTTCGGCGCAGGAGTGTCGTTCGGTCGACTCGCTGGTGATCCTCTCCACCGAGGGCCGCGCCTTCACTGTTGCCGTGGCCAGCCTGCCCGATGGTCGTGGCATGGGGGCGCCCCTGTCGTCCTTCGTCGAGCTGGGTAGCGGCAGGATTGCGCATGTGATCACTGGCCGCCCCGACGAGCAATTGCTGATCGCCAAGACTTCGGGCTATGGCTTCATCTGCAAGTATGGCGATCTGCTCTCGCGCCAGAAAGCCGGCAAGGCTTTCCTCGCCGTCGAAGACGGGGCGACGATTCTGCCGCTGCTGCGGATCAGGAGCCAGGATCATCTGGCGGCACTTTCGGAAGACGGCCGCCTGCTGATTTTCCCGCTCGAACAGATGAAGCGCCTGAGCAGCGGCAAGGGCGTCCAGATCATCGGCCTGCACGGCGACGAATCGCTGCGCGCGGTGGTGCTCACCCTGGGAGTTCGGGTGACGATCAGGGGAACGGCGCGCAGCCGGGCCAAGACGCTGCTTTCCGAAGATCGCCACATCAGCCAGCGCGCCCGCCGTGGTTCGCCGGTGGGGCAGATCACTAACGTGACGCTGGAGGCCTATCCGGAGTGATTGATGGCCAAGGAGACAGAATGATGAAGCGAACAGCAGTCTTGACCAGGGCGAGCGTGCTTGGCGTAATGGCCTTGTCGAGTGCCTTGGTGCTTGCCGAAGAGCTTGCTTGCGTGACCACCGAGTGGAAGCTGATCGGCGCCAATCACAAGATTTGTGTCGATAGCTTTTCCGACCGGCAGGTGCCGGGAGTGACCTGCCACGTCAGTCAGGCGAAAACCGGTGGTGTCAGCGGCAGCTTTGGTCTGGCGCAGGATCCGTCGCAGTTTTCGCTCGCCTGCCGGCAGACCGGCCCGATCACGCTGCCGGCCAAACTGCCGAAACAGCAGGTGGTGTTCTCCGAAGATACCTCGATCATGTTCAAGGAAACGCGCGTCATCAGAATGTGGGACGCGGCCAACAATACCCTGGTGTACCTGGCGATCAGCCGCAAGTTGATCGACGGCGCGCCGGCGAACAGCATTTCGACCGTTCCGGTAATGCCCTGGGGCGAACGTTGATGCGGGTCGTGCTGGCGACCGGGGGTGGCTGGTGGCAGTGATGTCGCCTGCGCAGCCCGACTACGATGTCAGCGCTCTGGGGCAGGTGTTCACTCCGCCGGCAATAGTCGAGGCGATGCTGGCGCTGGTCCGCAACCGCGGCCGAGTGCTCGAGCCGGCCTGTGGCGACGGCGCTTTCCTGCAGCATTTTCCCTTTGCCGTGGGCATCGAGATCGATGCCCGGCATGCGCCCCCCGGGGCGCGGGTAATGGACTTCTTTGCGCTGCCGGAGAACGAGGCTTTCGCCACCATCATCGGCAACCCGCCCTACGTGCGCTATCAGGACATTGCTGCCGAGACGCGCGCTTTTTTGAACAGCCATAGCGTGCTCGATGGGCGCGCCAATCTTTATCTGTTCTTCATCGAGAAGTGCCTGCGGCATCTGGCGCCGGGCGGTGAACTGGTATTCATCACGCCACGTGATCTGCTCAAGGCGACTTCGGCGGTGCCGCTCAATCGCTTGCTGCATGCGGCCGGAACGATCACCGACTTCGTCGACCTGGGCGACTCGCGCCTTTTTGCCGAGGTCACACCCAACTGCGCGATCTGGCGTTTTGAACGCAACAATTTTTCGCGCAGTACGCGCTACGCCGCGCAGGGTGTCGCCGACGGACTGGCCGGCCTGGGAAGACTGCAGTGGGAGGAGCGTCACTTCGTCGACAGCGGCGGGCACCTGCTGTTTACGCGCGGTGACTACGCTTTGCAGCTGAGCGACATCGCCTTCGTCAAGGTTGGTGCGGTGTCTGCTGCCGACGATCTGTATGCCAGCGAGGCCTACGGTAACCGCAGCTTTGTCTGCTCGGCGACGGTGGCCACTGGCGCCACCCGGCGGATGCTGTGGTGCCAACCCGGTGCGCCGCCGCCCGCGGCGCTGCTGGCGCACAAGGAGCGTCTGATCGCGCGCCGAATCAGGTCCTTCGATGAGTCCAACTGGTGGCAGTGGGGGCGTGGCTATCATCAGTCGCCGCAGGAACGGGTCTATGTAAACAACAAGACGCGTCGTCCGCAGCCGTTCTTCGTGCATCGCTGCAAGCACTACGATGGCTCGGTACTGGCGATTTTCCCACGCCATCCGGGCGTCGACGTGGTGGCGCTGGCGGCGGCCTTGAACAGCGTCGATTGGGCCGACCTCGGCTTCGTCTGCGACGGTCGCTTTCTGTTTACCCAGCGCAGCCTCGAACAGACGCCGCTTCCCGAGTCCTTCCGTACCTTCCTGAGTGGCTGCGGTGTAAGATCGCGGATCGAAGCCTAGCGTTGCTTGCGGCAGGCGCGCCGAATCGTGTCTACGCCGACGGGGTCGTCGCCCGGCTGGCAAAACTCGCCGCTGTGTTCGAGCTCGAACAAACGGCACCCCTGGAGGAGCAACTCTCATGCGTTTAGCATTCGTCGTCGATCCCTTGCCCTCGCTGAAGGCGTACAAAGACACCAGCATCGCCTTGATGCGTGCCGCGCAGGCCGCCGGACACGCGGTGTGGGCAGTACAGCAGTCAGCGATCCACTGGTCGGCGCTGCACGGGGTGTGTGCCGAGGCGGTGCATCTGGAAATGCTCGCCGACGACGATGACTGGTTCGTCGAGGTTGATCGCCATGTCGTTGCGCTGCGCGATTTCGCCGCCGTGCTGATGCGCAAGGATCCGCCCTTCGACGCCGAGTACGTGACCAGTACCTGGTTGCTGGAGCGCGCCGAGGCCGAGGGGGCGCGCGTTTTCAATCGGCCGCGCGCGCTGCGCGATCATTCCGAGAAGTTGTCGGTGGCCGAGTTTTCGCAGTTTGCGGTCCCCGGCGTGGTGGCGCGTCTGCCGGCGCTGATCCAGGCGTTTGTCGACCTCGAGCGGGATACGATCATCAAGCCGCTCGATGGCATGGGCGGCAGCGAGGTTTTTCGTGTGCGTCACGATGACCCGAATCGCAACGTGATCATCGAGACCCTGACCCACCATGGTGCGCGTACGATCATGGCGCAGCGTTATATTCCGGAGATCGGCGACGGTGACAAGCGCATCCTGATCGTCGGTGGCGAAGTCGTTCCCTATTGCCTGGCGCGCATTCCCAAGCCCGGCGAGACGCGCGGCAATCTGGCCGTCGGCGGCCGTGGCGTGGCGCGCGAACTGAGTGCGCGCGACCGCGAAATCGCGACCACGCTGGCGCCAGTGCTGGCGGCGCGCGGTTTGTTTTTCGTCGGTCTCGACGTCATCGGCGACTGGCTGACCGAGATCAACATCACCAGCCCGACGTGCATCGTCGAAATCGCCGAGCAGACCGGCTTTGACGCGGCCGAATTGTTCGTGGCGGCGCTGGAACGTGAGTGCGCAGCTGCCGCCTAGTTCTCCTTTTCGCGCTGGCTTGCCTTCTTGCTGCCTGCGCGCGGGCGCCGCTGCACCAGCAGCAGGCTTTCGTTTTCGGTACCCGTGTCGAGATTTTGATTGCCGGTCTTCCCGAGGCCGCGGCACGTCCGGCGGCGGCCGCCGTGCTGCGCGAGTTCGACCGTCTGCACCGTCGCTATCACGCCTGGCAGCCTTCCGAGCTGAGCGGCCTGAATCAGGCCCTGGCCGCCGGCCGGACGGCGTCGGTGACGCCGGAAATGGCCGGCCTGCTGGCCCACGCGCAGCGTTTCTCGCTGCTCAGCGAAGGGCTTTTCGACCCCGGGATCGGCGCCTTGATCGCGCTGTGGGGTTTTCAGTCCGACGATTTGCCGGCGAGCTTGCCGGACGCCGATACGCTGGCTGCCTGGCGAGCGGCGCCAGCGGGTGTCGTTAACCTGCAACTCGACGAGCTCCAGGTCAGTAGCCGCAACACCCGGCTGGCGCTTGATTTCGGTGGCTACCTCAAGGGCGTGGCGCTGGACCGCGCAGCGAGCATCCTCAAGGCGCAGGGCGTGCACAATGCATTGGTCAATATTGGCGGCAATGTGCTGGCGCTCGGCAGCAAGAATGGCGAGCGCTGGCGGGTGGGTATCCAGCACCCGCGCCAGCCGGGTCCGCTGGCGACGGTCGAACTCGACGATGGCGAGGCGATTGGCACTTCTGGCGATTACCAGCGCTATTTCGAGATCGACGGCCGGCGCTACAGCCACCTGCTCGACCCGCGTAGCGCTCAGCCGGTGCAGCACACGCAGGCGCTGAGCGTGCTGATCGGCGCACGCCCCGATGCCGGAACGCTCTCTGACGTCGCCTCCAAGCCCTTGTTCATTGCCGGTGCCGACTGGCCGCGCCTGGCGCGTCAGCTGCAGCTGGAGCAGGTTCTCAGGGTCGATGCGCAAGGCCAGGTTCAGGTCAGTCGGGCGCTGCACGCTCGGCTTGACTACCTTGGCGGCCAGCCGCCGTCGCTCGAAGTCCTTCCCTGAGCGCTCCGTGGCGACTGTGGGCAGTGCCCGGCGGCGCGGAATCGCTTAGAATGGCAGCCTGTTTTGATGAGGGGGCGAAATGATCGGCATTCTTCTGATAACGCACGGCTGCTTTGGCGAAAGCCTGATTCAGAATGTCTGTCACGTCCTCAACAAGCGTCCGCCACTGATCGCACAACTCGGTGTCGCACCGCAGGATGATCCGCTCGATATCCTGCCGCGGGCGCGCCTGCTGCTCAAGGAAGTCGACGGAGGCCAGGGGGTGGTGGTGATGACCGACATTTTTGGCGCGACGCCGGCCAACCTGGCGCTCAAATTGCTCCAGTCCGGCCACGTCGAAGGGGTTTCCGGCCTCAACCTGCCGATGCTGCTGCGCGCATTGACCTATCGCGACAAGGACATGGACACTCTTCTTCAGAAAGCCGTCAGCGGTGCTCACGATGGTGTGATGAAGCTGCCGACGCCCTAGTCGCTGACGATGATCGGAGGCCTGGATGGTACGTGCTGAAACGGAAATTCTTAACAAACTGGGCCTGCACGCGCGTGCCTCGGCCAAGTTGACGCAGCTCGCCAGCAGTTTCGACAGCGAAGTGTGGATGGAAAAGGGGGCGCGCCGCATCAACGCCAAGAGCATCATGGGGGTGATGATGCTGGCTGCAGGCAAAGGTTCGACAGTGCTCGTCGAAACCACGGGCAGTGACGAACAGGCGGCCAGCGAGGCCATTCTCGCGCTGGTCGCCGACCGGTTTGGTGAAACGGAGTGAAGCGGAGTGAATCGAGTACACCCCTTATGAGTTTTACCTTGCACGGGCTGCCGGTTTCCGGCGGCATCGCGATTGGGCGGGCGCATCTGATGTCGCACGCGACACTCGAGGTGTCGCACCTGGTTATCGCGCCTCGTCTGGTAGAAAAAGAGGTGGCGCGCTTCGAGGAGGCACTGCTCAGGGTTCACGAGGAGTTCGCCAGCCTGAAGGAGCGCATGCACAATTCGCCGGGCGAATTCGGCGCCTTCATCGACCTGCATACGATGATCCTCGCCGACCCGGAACTGGCCGACACTCCCAAGCAGTTGATTCGCGAGCGCCGCTGCAATGCTGAATGGGCGCTGGTGCAGCAGATGGAAGTGCTGGTCGGTCAGTTCGAGAGCTTTGAAGATCAGTATCTGCGCGAGCGCAGCTACGACGTGCGCCAGGTCGTCGAACGGGTGATCAAGGAACTCGTCGGCCAGCCGGGCCGGGTGGCGCTACGGACCAGCAAGGGGGTCAAGGAAGAAGATCTGATAATCGTTGCTCACGATCTCTCGCCGGCTGACGTCATCGCCTACAAGGATCATCATGTCGCCGCCTTCGTCACCGACGTCGGCGGCTCGACCTCGCATACCGCGATTCTCGCGCGCAGCCTGCGCATTCCGGCGGTGCTTGGCCTGCACAATGCCCGGCAACTGATTCACGACAAGGAAAACCTGATTGTCGACGGTACGCGCGGCGTGCTGATCGTCAACCCCGATGCGCGCATCCTCGACGAGTATCGCCTGCGAAAAAGTCAGATCGAGCTCGAACGCACCAAGCTCAGGCGTCTCAAGACGGCCAAGTCGTCGACGCTCGATGGCGTCGATATTGCGCTGCACGCCAATATCGAACTGCCGGGCGACGTCGCCAACGCGCTCGACGGCGGCGCCGAAGGCATTGGTCTGTTTCGCACCGAATTCCTTTTTCTCGATCGCGGCGACATGCCGACCGAAGACGAGCAGTTCGAAGCGTACCGAACGGTGGTCAAGGGAATGGGCGGGCGTCCGGTCACCATCCGTACTTTCGATCTCGGTTACGACAAGGACCTGCATCCGGGGAAAGTGGTCGGCGATCGCATGCAAAGCAATCCGGCGCTTGGCTTGCGCGCGATCCGCTTGTCGCTGGCCGAATCGAAAATGTTCCAGACGCAGTTGCGCGCCATCCTGCGCGCATCGCAGTTCGGCAAGATCAAGTTGCTGATTCCGATGCTTTCGCAGGCGCACGAAATCGACCAGACACTGGCGGCGATAGAGCGCGCGAAGGCGACCCTGCGCAGCGAGAACTGCCCCTTCAACGAGGAGATCGAAGTCGGGGCGATGATCGAGATCCCGGCGGCGGCGCTGGCCGTCGGACTCTTTCTGCGCCGCCTGCATTTCCTGTCGATCGGGACCAATGACCTGATCCAGTACACCTTGGCCATCGATCGCAGCGACGAGCAGGTGGCGCACCTTTACGATCCACTGCATCCGGCCGTCCTGATGCTCCTGGCGCACACCATCGCCAGTGCGGAAAAGGTGCATATCCCGGTTTCGATCTGTGGCGAGCTGGCCGGCGATCCCCTGCTGACGCGCCTGCTGCTGGGCATGGGACTGCGCCAGTTCTCGATGCATCCAGCGCAGATCCTGTCGGTCAAGCAATGCATCATGCAGAGCAACTGTGCGGAGCTGGCGCCCATCGTTCGCCGCCTGTTGCGCCACGAGGAGCCCGGGAAAATTCGCGAGCAACTGGAGAAACTCAACGCCTGAATTGACTTTTTCCCAGGCTGCAGGTAACTTTCGCGGCCTTGGCGCCGATTTGAACGATCAGCTTGCGGGCGCCTTATAAATACGGCTAAAGCGCGGCACGCCCAGTCCGCCTTGCTAGCTGACTGGGTTTTTTTTCTCCTGCCTCGGGTACACCTACGATCGCGATGTCACCAGAGAACTCTGTCGGACTCGTTACGCCGCAGCGCGTGCGCTTCGATACCCCGCTGACACTGAAGAGCGGCGCCGTGCTACCCGGTTTCGAGCTGGCCTACGAGACCTATGGCACGCTCAATGCCGAACATTCCAACGCCGTGCTGGTCTGCCATGCGCTGGCTGGCAGCCATCACGTCGCCGGCTTCTATGCTGACGATCCCGAGAACATCGGTTGGTGGGACAACCTGGTCGGGCCCGGCAAGCCGCTTGATACCCACAAGTTCTTCGTCATCGGGGTCAACAACCTGGGCGGTTGCTACGGTTCGACCGGCCCGCTGTCGATCAGGCCCGAGACCGGCAAGCGCTACGGCGCTGATTTCCCCCTGATCACCGTCGAGGACTGGGTGGCAGCGCAGGCCAGACTGGCCGACCATCTCGGCATCGACACCTGGGCGGCAGTGCTCGGCGGCAGCCTCGGTGGCATGCAGGCGCTCGAATGGTCTTTGCAGTTCCCCGATCGCATTCGCCACGCGATGGTCATTGCTTCGGCGCCCAAGTTGTCGGCACAGAATATCGCCTTCAACGAGGTGGCACGGCAGGCCATCATTTCCGATCCGGACTTTCATGGCGGCTACTACGCCGAGCACGGCGTCCTGCCGACGCGCGGCTTGCGGCTGGCGCGCATGGTCGGCCATATCACCTATCTTTCGGATAGCCAGATGGCCGAGAAATTCGGCCGGCAATTGCGTCATGGCGAGCACAAGTTCAGCTACGACGTGGACTTCGAAATCGAGTCCTACCTGCGCTACCAGGGCAATAAATTCGCCGCTTTCTTCGACGCCAACACCTATCTGATGATGACCAAGGCGCTCGACTACTTCGACCCCGCTTACGCCTATGCCGGCCATCTGCCGAGTGCTCTGGCACGCGCCAAGGCGAGGTTCTTCGTCGCCAGTTTTTCGACCGACTGGCGTTTTGCGCCGGCGCGTTCGCGGGAAATCGTTTTTGCGCTGCTGGATAATCGCCTGCGCGTCGTGTACGCGGAGATCGACTGCGACGCCGGTCACGATTCCTTCCTGCTCGACGATCAGCACTACCATGCCCTGCTGCGCGCCTAT
Source organism: Candidatus Accumulibacter phosphatis (assembly GCF_012939955.1). Lineage (GTDB taxonomy): Bacteria > Pseudomonadota > Gammaproteobacteria > Burkholderiales > Rhodocyclaceae > Accumulibacter > Accumulibacter delftensis. The sequence continues at coordinate 72,111 of NZ_SPMY01000030.1, read as the reverse complement.
TTGGGAAACATTACCGTATGACCGAGCACGAGAGGAGAGTCAAGGCCGAGCAACGCGAGCGCTTCGACTTCGCGGTGATCGCCAGCTGGTTGCAACCCGGCGAGCACGTTCTCGACCTCGGTTGCGGCGACGGCAGGCTGCTGCGTTATCTCGACGAGACTCGTGATGTGACCGGCTATGGCGTCGAAATCGACCCGGAAAGCGTTCTCGCCTGCATTCGCAACGGCGTCGATGTGATCCAGATGAATATCGAATCGGGGCTGCTCGGTTTCGAAGATCATTCCTTCGATCGGGCCATCATTTCACAGGCCTTGCAGACGATGCACACCACCGAGCGCATTCTCACCGAGATGCTGCGCGTCGCCGCCGAAGCGGTGGTCAGTTTCCCCAACTTCGCCTATCGCAGCAACCGCGCGGCAATTGCCGCCGGGCACATGCCGGTGTCCGAGGATCTGCCCTACGACTGGTTCGATACACCGAACGTGCGCTTTTTCACGATCGTCGATTTCGAAGACCTGTGTGGCCGGCTCGGCATCGAGATTCGCGAGCGTCTGGCTTTCGACGAGGCTGGCCGGGAGGTGGCCGACGACTCGAACCTCAATGGCAGCCTGGCTTTCTATCGGCTCGGACGCAGATCTTGACGCCTGACTGGCTGCGCCTGCTGCTGACGCGGCGGATGCTGATCTGTGTGTTCACCGGTTTCAGTTCGGGCCTGCCGCTCTACCTCCTGCTGAATCTGCTGCCGGCCTGGCTGCGCAGCGACGGTGTCGACCTCAAGGTCATCGGTTTCTTCGCGCTGATCCAGTTTCCCTACACCTGGAAATTTCTCTGGGCACCGTTGCTCGATCGCTATCGCCTGCCACTCGGCCGCCGGCGCGGCTGGACGCTGCTCTCGCAGATCGGTCTGCTGCTGGCGATCGGTCTGCTCGGCGGCTTTTCCCCGGCGATCGATCTGACACCGGTGATCTGGCTGTCGGTGGCCTTGGCCTTTCTTTCGGCGACACAGGATGTCGCCCTGGATGCCTTTCGCCGCGAGATTCTGCGTGACAACGAGCTTGGGCTTGGCAATGCCGTGCATGTCAATGCCTACCGGATCGCCGGACTGGTGCCGGGATCGCTGTCGCTGATTCTTGCCGACCTGATTCCCTGGGCGCAGGTGTTCTGGATCACCGCCGCTTTCATGGTGCCGGGGATGGTGATGGTGCTGCTGGTCGCCGAACCGCTGGCGGTAGCGGCGCCAAAGACCCTGCGCGCGGCGGTCGTCGAGCCTTTTCACGAGTTCATTGGCCGCAAGGGCTGGCAGGGGGCGATGCTGGTCCTCGGTTTCATTTTTCTCTACAAGCTTGGCGATTCGCTGGCCACCAGCCTGTCGACGCCGTTCTACCTCGACCTCGGCTACAGCATGACCGACATCGGCGTGATCGCCAAACATGCTGGCCTCTGGCCGGCGGTATTCGGCGGTCTGCTCGGCGGTCTGTGGATGGTCCGCCTGGGCATCAATCGCGCCCTGTGGTTGTTCGGCGTGGTGCAGATGGCGACCATTCTCGGTTTCGCCTGGTTGGCATGGCGCGGCGCGCAGCCGAGCATAGAAGGCATCGATCGGCTGGCTCTGGCGAGCGTCATTGCTGCCGAGTATCTGGGCGTCGGTCTGGGCACGGCGGCGTTCACGGCGTTCATCGCGCGCGCCACCAATCCGGCGTTCACAGCCACCCAGTTTGCCTTGTTTACCAGCCTGGCGGCCGTTCCGCGGACCTTCATCAACGCCACCGCGGGTGCGCTGGTCGAGTCGCTGGGCTGGGTCAGTTTTTTCTTTCTGTGCTTCGGGCTGGCCTTGCCGGGCATGCTGCTGTTGTTGAAGGTCGCCCCATGGAACGAGACACCAGCGTCGCCGAGACCCTGATTGCTGCTGCCCGGCAGTTGTCGGCAAGACTGGCCGTGCTGCGCTTCGCGCCGCCGGTCAGTCACACCTATGATCCGCTGACCTATGCCTGGGCAGCGCACGAGATGTACCTGCGTCGCTACGCGGCTGGCCACCGGCGGGTAGTGTTCCTGGGCATGAATCCCGGACCTTTCGGGATGGTGCAGTGTGGCGTGCCTTTCGGCGAGATTGCGGCGGTGCGCGACTGGCTGGGGATTGTCGCCGAAGTGCAAGCACCGGCGCTGGAGAATCCCTGGCGGCCGATCGAAGGCTTCGCCTGCACACGTTCCGAGGTCAGTGGGCGACGCCTGTGGGGACTGTTCCGCGAGCGCTTCGGTAGCGCCGAGCGCTTTTTCGCCGAACACTTCGTCGCCAACTATTGCCCGCTGGCTTTCTTTGAGCGCGGCCGCAATCTCACCCCGGACAAGCTGCCCGCCGACGAGGCGACGGCCTTGCGTTCGGCTTGCGACGAGCATCTGCAGGCACTGGTCGTCGCTTTGCAGCCGCAATGGGTTATCGGTGTGGGCGCCTTCGCCGAGGCGCGGGCGAGCGCGGCTCTGGCCGGGAGCGGCGTCAGGATCGGCCGCGTACTGCATCCGAGTCCGGCCAGTCCGGCGGCCAACCGCGGCTGGGCGGAAGTCGCCAGCAAGCAGCTGCTGGGCCTTGGTGTCTGGCAGTGACGGTGGAACGGCAGGCTAGGGTCGTTGGCCAGCGAGCAAGCCGAGATCGGTCAACTGTCTGCGCAGCGTGCCGAAGGCACGCCAGGCGAAGTAGCCGCGTTTGCTCCAGCGCCAGACGCGGGCCGGTTTGACGACGATCAGCACAGCGATACCAAGGGCGACGATTTCCGGGTGTTGCTTGACGTAAGTGGTGCCAGTGCGCACGGTGGCAGTGGCGCGATCGGCGGTTTGCAGAGCATCGCCTAGCGGCTGCAGTTCCCGGGCCAGCAGTTGACGCTGATTGCTGATACGTTCGATCAGTCGGCCGCGCTCGATGGCCAGCTCAATCAGTTCTTGATTCATCGCCGGCTGCCTGTTTCAGTTGGCGAAGGTCCTCTTCAAGCTGGGCGAGGCTGGCGGCGAAGAGGTGCTCGGGTCGACGCATGCTCCGCTGTAGAGCGACGTAGGCCAGACCGCTGCAGGCAATGAACAGCACCCCGCTCGAGGCCAGGAGGACGACTCGGTACTCCCAGTACACGGCGAGCAGCAAAGCCACCAGCAGTATCGTGCCAAGCGCCAGGCAGAACACCATGATCTGCGACCAGAGCAACAGGCGGACGGCGCGCAGCTTTTCCTCCTTGAGTTCATTGCCCAGGAGTTCCAGCCGCGTCCGCCCGCTGCCGAGTAGCGTGAGCGCACCGTCTCGGGCGCCGGTGAACAGGCCCCTGCCAGTCCTTCCAGCGCTGACAGTCGTGTCGCTCATGGCGCGGGGAAAACCCTAGCGGCGACTGATGATGGCACCGAGCAGCAGGCCGACGACGGCCGCGACGCCGACGGCGCGCCACGGGTTCTCGTGCACGAAGTCGTCGGTGGCCCGTGCGGCGGCCTTGGTCTTGTCGACCAGTGCCCCTTCAGCATCGGCCAGGCGCAGCTTGGCGTCGCGCAGGCTCTGGCCAATGCGCTCGCGCAGGTCGTTCATCTTCTCGTCGGCAACGCCAGCGGTGGCGCGCAGGAGCTCCTCGGCGTGAGAAACCACGACTTTCATGTCGGAGACGAGTTTCTGTTTGCTGTCGGTGGAAAGTTCGCTGTTGACGTCGGGCATGGTGGACCTCGCAGTAGGAAGTGATGGCGAAAAGGGAATGCTTCGGTGGGGGGCAGGAAGAGGAGAGACCGAAGTGCAAAGAGCGAAGAGCGATCGTGGGACAGGAAGCGAGCACTCATGAACCCGTCAGATTATAGAACTAGGCGGCCAAGATCAATGCACGCTGCCCGGCAGGCAAGCTTTGTCCTGCGGCGCGAGGGTAGGGCATGGCCGTCGCGGCGGACTTCAGGGGCGCGGCCGATCGAGGTCGAAATCGTAGTCGATGGTCAGCGGTGCGTGATCGCTGAAACGCTGCTCCTTATAGACGGCTGCGCTTCTGGCAGTCGCTGCAATGGCCGGGGTGGCGAGCTGATAGTCGAGCCGCCAACCGACGTTTTTGGCCCAGGCCTGGCCACGGTTCGACCACCAGGTGTAGCTTTCTTCGCCAACGCTCGGGTGCAATTGCCGGTAGACGTCACACCAGCCTTCATCGTCCAGCAATCTACCGACCCAGGCTCTTTCTTCAGGCAGAAATCCCGAGTTCTTGCGGTTGCCGCGCCAGTTCTTCAGGTCGATTTCCTGGTGGGCGATGTTCCAGTCAGCGCAAACAATGACTTCGCGTCCGCTCGACGCGAGCGCCTGCAGATGCGGGTAGATGAAGTTCATGAAGCGGTATTTCGCTTCTTGCCGTAAGTCGGAACTGGATCCGGACGGTTGATACAGCGAAATTACTGACAGGCCGGCAAAATCGGCGCGCAGATAGCGCCCCTCGGCGTCGAACTCGGCGCTGCCGAGAACCTCGCTGATGCCTTCGGGTTTCTTCCGGCACCACAGCCCAACGCCGCTGTAGCCCTTCTTGTCGGCGCAGCGGTAGTAGGCATGGAAACCGTCAGGGGCCTGCATTTCTTCGCTGAGGTCTGCGTCCTGCGCCTTGAGTTCCTGCAGGCAAATGATGTCGGCGTTTTGCGCGGCGGCCCAGGGAAGAACGCCCTTGCGCCAGGCCGAACGAATGCCGTTGAGATTCAGAGTAATGATGCGTAACATAGGGCACCCGGCCGGGAGCGGCCCTGTTTCATAGAAAAGGCGGTATGGACTTTCGTCAGGAATTCATCGACTTTGCTGTCGGAAAAGACGTGCTGCGCTTTGGTGAGTTCACGACCAAGGCCGGGCGGCTTTCTCCGTATTTCTTCAACGCCGGACTGTTCAATGACGGCGCTGCGCTGCAGCGGCTGGCGGAATTCTACGCCACAGCGATCAACGTCAGTGGTATCCGCTGCGATTGTTTGTTTGGGCCGGCCTACAAAGGCATTCCTTTGGTGGCGGTGATTGCCGTCGCTCTGGCGCGTGCCGGCCGCAACCTGCCTTTCGCGTTCAATCGCAAGGAAGCCAAGGATCACGGCGAAGGTGGCAGTATTGTCGGCGCGCCGTTGGCGGGGCAGGTTCTGATCGTTGACGACGTCATTTCGGCTGGCACCTCGGTGCGCGAATCGGTCGAGTTGATCCGTGCCGCGGGTGCGACGCCCTGTGGCGTGGTGATCGCCCTCGATCGCATGGAGCGTGGTCGTGGCGCCTTGTCGGCGGTGCAGGAAGTCAGGCGCGACTACGATATCCCGGTGATCGCCGTTGCCAGTTTGGACGACTTGCTGGCCTTCCTTCATGACCGTCCGGATTTTACGCAGTACGAGACGGCGGTCGAACGCTATCGGCAGGAATATGGCGTTGCGCGCGGCAGCTAGCATTGGCTTGCTGATGGCGCTGATGGCGCTGATGGCGCTGGTGGTGGCGGGTACTGGCGCCAGTTTCGCCGCCGCGCAGATCTTCTGTTGCCACGACGAGTCGGGCAAGCAGGTCTGCGGTGACATCCTGCCAGCGGCCTGTTATGGGCGCGCCTATCGCGAACTCGGACAATCCGGCAGGACGGCGAAAGTCGTCGATGCGCCGCTGACCGCCGAGGAGCGCGCGGCAAAAGCGGCCGAAGCCAAGTTGCGGCAGGAGCGGGAGCGCGTCGAGAATGAGCAGAGACGCAGAGATCAGGCCCTGCTCAATACCTACGGTAGCGAAAAAGATATCGAGGTCATGCGTAGCCGCACTCTGGGTGACCTCGACACAGCCATCAAGGCAGCCGAGGAGCGAATCGTCGAGATCCGCAAGCGTCGCGAGAAGTTCGAGAACGAGGCCGAGTTCTACAAGAATCGGCGTCTTCCGGCGGAGATCGCCAAGGGCTTGCGCGATGCGGATTACGAGATCCGGGCACAGGAGTCGGTGATCGACTCCAAGAGAAAAGACCAGCAAGCCGTTCGCCTCAAGTACGACGAGGACTTGCGCCGCTTTCGCGATATTCTGACGCGGGCGGCGGCCGGACAACGGCGCTGAGCGCTCGGGTACGCTGCTGGCCCTGCGGCGCAGCGCGACAGGGGGCTACTCCAGGGTCAGCCGAGCTTCTTGCGTAGCAGTGCGTTGACCTGTTGTGGGTTGGCCTTGCCGCGTGTCGCCTTCATCGCCTGGCCGACCAACGCATTGAAGGCTTTTTCCTTGCCGGCCCTGAATTCGCCGACCATGGTCGCATTGGCTGCCAGTAGTTCGTCGATCAGCGTTTCCAGCGCAGCACTGTCGGTGATCTGCTGCAGGCCCTGGTTGGCAATGATCTGGTCGGCAGAATTGCCTTCGCCGTTGCAGAGAGCGTCGAACACTTTGCGGGCGATATTGGTGGAGATCGTGCCATCGACGATGCGCGCGACCATGCCGCCGAGTTGCTCGGGCGAGACCGGTGACTGGCTGATATCCCGTTCGTCCTTGTTCAGGCGAGCGGTCAGGTCGACCATCACCCAGTTGGCGCAAGCCTTGGCGCCTGCGCTGCCGGCCGCGGCAACGGCTGTTTCGTAGTACGTGGCGAGTTCGAGCGAGCTGGTCAGGAGTTTGGCATCGTAGGTTGAGAGTCCGTACTCGGCGGCCAGGCGATCGCGTCGCGCGGCCGGTAGTTCGGGGAGTTGCCGAGCGATCTCGTCGACCCACTGACGATCTATGACGAGCGGCAGCAGATCGGGGTCCGGGAAGTAGCGGTAATCGTGGGCGTCTTCCTTGGAGCGCATGGCGCGTGTTTCGCCGCTCTGCGGGTCGAAGAGGACGGTTGCCTGCTCGATTGCACCACCGTCTTCGAGAGTGGCGATCTGCCATTGCACTTCGTAGTCGATGGCCTGCTGCATGAAGCGAAAAGAGTTCAGGTTCTTGATTTCGCGTCGGGTACCGAACTCGGCCTGGCCGACCGGGCGGACGGAAACGTTGGCGTCGCAGCGGAACGAGCCCTCCTGCATGTTGCCGTCGCAGATACCGATCCAGCGTACCAGCGCGTGCAGCGCGCGGGCGTAGGCGACGGCTTCGTTCGATGAACGCATGTCAGGCTCGGTGACGATCTCCAGCAGTGGTGTCCCGGCACGGTTGAGATCGATTCCCGTACGGCCGTGGAAGTTCGCCCCAGGGCATTCATGCAAGGACTTGCCGGCGTCTTCTTCGAGGTGGGCGCGGGTCAGCTTCACCACTCGCTCGTGCTCACCCAGCGTGATCGCCAGCTGGCCGCCAACGACCACCGGCAGTTCGTACTGGCTGATCTGGTAACCCTTGGGAAGGTCCGGGTAGAAGTAGTTCTTGCGCGCGAAAACCGATCGTGGGGCGATCTTTGCGCCGACCGCCAGGCCGAAGCGGATTGCGCATTCGACGGCGCCCTTGTTGAGCACCGGCAGCACGCCAGGCAGGGCGATATCGACGGCATTGGCCTGGACATTGGGCTCGGCGCCAAAGGCCGTCGAGCTGCCCGAGAAAATCTTCGCTTGCGTCGACAACTGCGCGTGCGTCTCGATGCCGATGACCACTTCCCATGCTTTCATCACTGCTTACTCACTCTTCAATAACGGCGCCCGTGGCCAGCGGCCGGTGGGCGAAAGGGGAGAGCTGGCGCCGCCTGGGCGCACCCACTCTCACTCGCGCTTCAGTCAAAGCCGGCCGGCCGCTGCAGATGCCAGTTGCTTACCTGCTGATAGCGGTGGGCGACATTGAGCAGCCGGCTTTCGGTGAAATAGTCGCCGATCAGCTGCAAGCCCGCGGGCAGGCCGCTGGCGAAGCCGCAGGGGATGGAAAGGGCCGGCAGGCCGGCCAGGTTGACGGCAATGGTGTAGATGTCGGAGAGATACATCTGCACCGGGTCAGCCGCTTTCTCGCCGAGCTTGAAAGCGGTGCTCGGGCTGGTCGGCCCGAGGATGACGTCGCATTGCTGGAAGGCTTTGGCGAAGTCCTTGGCGATCAGGCGGCGAATGCGCTGGGCCTGTAGATAGTAGGCGTCGTAGTAGCCGTGCGAGAGAACGTAGGTGCCGATCAGGATGCGCCGTTTGACCTCGGCGCCGAAGCCTTGCGCGCGGCTTTTGCTGTACATCTCGTTGAGGTCCTGATACTCGGGCGCTCGGTAGCCGTAGCGCACGCCGTCGAAGCGCGCCAGATTCGAGCTCGCTTCGGCCGGTGCGATCACGTAATACGCGGCCACCGAGAGCTGCATGCTGGGCAGACTGACAGAGACCGTTTCGGCGCCGAGCTGGCGATACTCGGCAATCGCCGCTTCGACCAGTTGCATGACTTCCGGGCTACAGCCATCGTCAAAAAATTCTGCTGGCAGGCCGATCTTCAAACCGGCCAGCGGTCGCTCGTCAGCGGCGGTAGCGAGCTCGCGGCCGTAGTCTTCGCGCGGGCGTTCGACGCTGGTCGAATCGCGTTCGTCGAAGCCGGCCATGGCGTTGAGCAGCAGGGCGCAGTCGGCGGCCGAACGAGCCAGCGGACCGGCCTGGTCGAGCGATGAGGCGAAGGCGATCATGCCGTAGCGCGAGACGACGCCATAGGTCGGCTTCATCCCGGTCAAGTTGCACAGCGCCGCCGGCTGGCGGATCGAGCCGCCGGTGTCGGTGCCGGTGGCCGCCGCTGCAAGGCCCGCGGCGACGGCGGCGGCCGAGCCTCCGGAAGAGCCGCCGGGAACGCGAGTGGTATCCCAGGGGTTCTTCACCGGTCCGTAGAACGAGGTCTCGTTGGACGATCCCATGGCGAACTCGTCCATGTTGGTCTTGCCGAGCAGCACCGCGCCGGCTGCTTTGAAGCGCGCGATGACCGCCGCGTCGTAGGGGCTGACAAAGTTGTTCAGCATCTTCGACCCGCAGGTCGTCAACCAGCCCTGGGCACAGAAGATGTCCTTGTGGGCGATCGGGATGCCGGTCAGTGGGCCACCTTCGCCCTTCGCCAGAAGCTCGTCGGCAGCGCCTGCCTGGGCCAGGCTGGTAGCTTCATCGACGCTGATGAAAGCGTTGAGCTGCGGGTTGTGGCGCGCGATGCGATCAAGGTAGTGGCGAGTCAGCTCGACGCTGGAAACTTCTTTCGTGGCCAGCGCCCTGGCGAGCGCCTGCAGGCTGTCGGTGATCATTCGATGACTTTCGGCACCAGGTACAGGCCAGCCTCGGTTTCCGGCGCGACCTCCTGGAATGCGCTGCGTTGAGCGCTCTGGCCCGACTCGGTGACGCGGTCTGCACGCAGGCGCTGTGCGACATCCTGAGCGTGCGCCATTGGCTCGACGCCTTGCGTGTCGACTGCCTGCATCTCTTCGATCAGGGAAAAAATTTCGTTGAGCTGGCCGAGCGTGCTCTGCGCCTCGCCGTCGCTGATTTCAATGCGGGCTAGGTGGGCAACGCGGCGGACCTGTTCTAAGGTGAGCGACATGGTTTGGAAATCACTAAGGTGTCAAACGAGGTGGCCTTATAAGGTATCATAAAAGTTTTTCCCACCGCAGCCCCTGCGGGGCCATCACGGATTTCGCCAGCATGTTCAGTTTCCTGCGCAGTTATTTTTCCAACGATCTCGCCATCGACCTAGGCACGGCCAACACCCTGATCTATGTTCGCTCGAAAGGGATCGTTCTTGACGAGCCGTCGGTGGTCGCCATCAGGACCGAAGGCGGCCCGAGCTCGAAAAAAAACCATTCAGGCCGTCGGCAAGGCGGCCAAGGAAATGCTCGGCAAGGCGCCTGGCGCGATTACCGTCATCCGTCCGATGAAGGATGGGGTGATCGCCGACTTCACGGTGACCGAGCAGATGCTCAAGCAGTTCATCAAGAAAGTTCATGATTCGCGACTGCTCTCGCCTTCGCCGCGGATCATCATTTGCGTGCCGTCGGGTTCGACGCAGGTCGAGCGCCGTGCCATCCGCGAGTCGGCCATCGGTGCCGGTGCCAGTCAGGTCTTTCTGATCGAGGAACCGATGGCGGCAGCGATCGGCGCCGGCTTGCCGGTTTCCGAGCCGACCGGTTCGATGGTCGTCGATATCGGCGGTGGAACCACCGAAGTGGGTGTCATCTCGCTCGGCGGCATGGTGTACGCCGGTTCGGTTCGTGTCGGCGGTGACAAGCTCGACGAAGCAATCATGAACTACATCAGCCGCAACTACGGCATGCTGATCGGCGAAAACACTGCGGAAAACATCAAAAAGCGAATTGGTTCGGCTTTTCCTGGTGCCGAAGTGCGCGAGATGGAGGTCTCCGGAATCAACAAGGCGGAAGGTATTCCGCGCAAGTTCACCATTTCCTCGAATGAAATCCTCGAAGCGCTTACCGAACCGCTGAACAGCGTCGTCTCGGCGGTCAAGTCAGCGCTGGAGAAGACGCCGCCCGAACTCGGCGCCGACATTGCCGACAAAGGCATGGTGCTCACCGGAGGCGGTGCCTTGCTGCGCGACCTCGATCGCTTGCTGATGGAGGAGACGGGCCTGCCGGTGATTGTTGCCGAGGAACCGCTGACCTGCGTGGCCAGGGGCTGCGGTATGGCGCTCGAGAAGATGGATAATCTCGGCAGCATTTTCGCTTCCGATTGAGGTGCGGCGGCCTGAGCGCCGTTGCTTGCCGGCCGCGATGATCGATTGATGGACCAACAGCCACCGCCTTTTTTCAAACGCGGGCCGGCCCCGGTCGCGCTGCTCTCCTTCTACGTCTTGTTGTCGATGGCGCTGCTGGTCGTCGATGCTCGCTTGCAGACGCTCGAGATAGTCCGCCAGGCGCTGTCCATGTTCACTCACCCGGTGCAGAATCTGGCGCATCTGCCAGCGCAATTTCTAGACAATGCGAGCAGCTATTTTGCCGGTGCCGCGAGTCTGCAGAGTGAGGGCGCACAGTTGCAGCGCGCTCGCCTGGAACAGGCGGCGACGCTGCAGCGCAGTCTGCACGTCGAGGCCGAGAACGAGCGTTTGCGAAAATTGCTGGGGGTCAAGGAACGGCAGCAGGTCAGTGGTCAGGTCGCGCAGATCCTCTATTCGGCACGCGATCCTTACGCGCGTCGGGTGATCGTCGATAAGGGCCAGCAGGACAGGGTGATCGCCGGGCAGCCGGTGATTGACGATATTGGCATTGTCGGGCAGGTGACGCGGGTGTTTCCCTTCGTCGCCGAGGTCACACTGATTACCGACAAGGAGCAGGCGGTGCCGGTGCAGGTCGTGCGTACCGGCATGCGCTCGGTGGCTTTCGGGCTCGGCAACGGCGAGCTCGAAATGCGTTTCATGCCGCTCAATGCCGACATTCAAAACGGCGATCTGCTGGTGACCTCGGGGCTGGACGGGATCTTTCCGCCGGGTTTTCCGGTGGCCAAGGTGGTGCACATCGAAAGTGATACCACCTACACCTTTGCCCAGATCCGTTGCGCACCCGTGGCCGCTGTCGAGCATTTCAGCGAAGTGATCGTGCTCGATCCGCGTCCGCCGGTGGCCTTGCCGGCAGAACTGGCCGAGGAAGTCGCCAGCAAGGATGTTAAAGCTTCGACGAGAAGCGCTCGGGCAAAAAAGAAACGCCCGACAAAGGACTGAGCGCGATGCAGACCAGCTACTCTTCGTCACGTATTCTGCTCCCCGTGCGGCCGTGGTTCATTGGCCTCAGCCTGTCGCTGGCGCTGCTGCTCAACTTTCTGCCGACCTCGGTTTGGCCGGGGGTGCCGGATTGGCTGGCGCTGGTCATCGTTTTCTGGAGCGTTCGCGAGCCCCGCCTGGTCGGAATGGGGCTGGCCTTTCTGCTCGGCCTGGCGATGGACGTTGCCGATGCCAGTTTGCTCGGACAGCATGCACTGGCCTATGTGCTCGCTGCCTACGGCGGCTCGGCGCTGTCGAGACGAATTCTCTGGTTTCCGCTCGGGCAGCAGGCACTGCAGGTTTTTCCGCTGCTCCTGCTGGCACAGTTGGTGCAGTTCGCGGTGTGGGCGATGGTCGGCGCCGATCTGCCGGGGATGGCGTACTTTCTCGGGCCTTTTCTGGCCACTTTTCTGTGGCCGCTGCTGACGCTGCTCCTGCTGCTGCCGCAGCACCAGCCGGTTGACCGTGATGACAATCGACCGCTGTGAAGGGCTGCGGCCGCTAACGGTCATGACACGTGGAGACACCCCAAATCATGAAAGTCATGCCCGTTTCCCTCTTCTCCTGGCCCTTCTCCCGCAGTCGGAGAAGGGAGGTTCGTGAGTCGCGTACGCGACTTTTCACGGTAAGGAGAGTTTGCCGTGCTCGCTAGTCAATCGTCACTGCATGCCTCTGACCGGGAGCTCTCCCGCTTCCATTTTCGCGTCGTGCTGGCGGCGGTCGCGGTGCTGCTGGCCTTGTCCCTGTTGGGCGCCCGTTTTTACTATCTGCAGGTGGTCCAGCACGATTACTACAGCACCCGCGCCGAGGACAACCGCATTTCGGTGGTACCGATCGTCCCCAACCGGGGGGGTCATCGTCGATCGCGCCGGCATCGTCCTGGCACGCAATTACTCGGCCTTCACGCTGGAAATCACGCCGTCGAATGTCGAGGATCTGGAAGCGACGATCGATGGCCTGAGTAAAGTGATTGACATCGAATTCAAGGATAAGCGGCGCTTTCGCAAGCTGCTGGAGGAGGGCAAGAGCTTCGAAAGCCTGCCCATTCGTACGCGCCTGACCGAGGAGGAAGTTGCGCGCTTTGCCGCCAATCGCTATCTCTTCCCGGGGGTCGAAGTCAAGGCGCGCCTGTTTCGTCAGTACCCCCTGGGATCGGTGGCCTCGCACGCCATCGGCTACATCAATCGCATCAACAAGCGCGATCTCGAAAAGATCGCCGAGAGCGAGCAGGCAGCAAACTACAAGGGTACCGATCATATCGGCAAGACCGGCCTCGAACACCATTACGAGTTCGCCTTGCACGGCGAGACCGGCTACGAGCAGGTCGAAATCGACGCCGGCGGCCGAGCCATTCGCAGCCTGTCGCGTACGCCGCCGGTGCAGGGCAACCACCTGACCCTGACCCTGGACGTCAAATTGCAGGAAATCGCCGAAAAAGCATTTGGCGATCGCCGCGGCGCGCTGGTGGCCATCGAGCCGTCGACTGGCGGCATCCTGGCACTGGTCTCCAGCCCCACTTTCGACCCGAATCTGTTTATCGACGGTATCCGTACCGAGGACTGGGATGTGCTCAACAAATCGCGCGACAGGCCGATGCTCAACCGTGCCCTGAACGGCACCTATCCGCCGGGTTCGACCTACAAGCCGTTCATGGCCCTGGCGGCACTCGAAACGGGCAGGCGCACTGCCGGCCAGACCATTTCGGATCCGGGATATTTCAACTTCGGTGGCCACCATTTCCGGGACGACAAGATTGGCGGGCACGGCACAGTGGACATGTACAAGTCGATCGTTCAATCCTGCGACACCTACTACTACCAGCTGGCTACCGACATGGGGATCGACGCCATTGCCGGCTTCATGGGCCAGCTCGGGTTCGGCCAGCGCACCGGCGTGGACATCGACGGCGAATCGGAAGGCGTGTTGCCGTCACCGGAGTGGAAGAAGCGCCGCTTCCGGCGGCCGGAGCAGCAGAAATGGTACGCCGGCGAGACCGTCTCGATCGGCATCGGTCAGGGTTACAATTCCTACACGCCGATTCAGCTGGCGCAAGCGACAGCGACCGTCGCCAACAAGGGCGTCATGTACCGTCCCCATCTCGTCAAATACATCACCGACAGCCGCAGCGGCGAAAAAACGATGATCGAGCCGGAGCCGCTGCGCCGCCTGCCGTGGAAGCCGAAGCATGTCGAGACCATCAAGAACGCGATGATTGGCGTCAACACCCAGGGAACCGGTGCCCGCGCCTTTGCCGGCGCCGGCTACACCTCGGGAGGCAAGACCGGTACGGCCCAGGTGTACAGTCTGAAAGGTAGTACCTACAAGGAGTCGGCGGTGAAGAAGGAGCTCCGTGACCACGCCCTGTTCATCGCCTTTGCACCCGCCGAGGAGCCGCAGATCGCCTTGGCCGTGATCGTCGAAAATGGCGGCTTTGGTGCTCAGTCGGCGGCGCCGATCGCGCGCATGGTGATCGATTACTATCTATTGGGCAAGCTCCCCAAGGGTGCGGCGGAGGAAGATGATGTCAAGGAGGACTAGCTGATGCAGGAATTCCTGGCGCGCGTCTGGCGCGGCCTGGTCGTGCACATCGACACGCCTCTGCTGCTGATTACCCTGATGCTGATGGCCGCCGGGCTGACCACCGTCTATAGCGCGACCTATGACGCCAATAGTCACCTCCTGCCGCAGTTGGTGAACATGGCTATCGGGCTGTGCGCAATGTGGGCGGTGGCGCAGCTGCCGCCACAGAAGCTGATGCGTTTCGGTGTGCCGCTGTACCTTGTCGGCGTCGTTCTTCTGATTCTGGTGTTCTTTTTCGGGATCAAGGTCAATGGCGCCCGGCGCTGGCTGTCCCTGGGTTTCACCCGCATCCAGCCGGCGGAACTGCTGAAGATCGCGGTGCCCCTGATGCTCGCCTGGTACTTCCACAAGAACGAAGCGGTGCTCAAGTTCCGCCACTACATCGTCGCCAGCCTGCTCCTGCTGGTGCCTTTCGCGCTGATCGCCAAGCAGCCCGATCTGGGAACCGCGATTCTCGTCGGCGCAGCCGGCTTCTACGTGATCTTCTTCGCTGGTTTGCCATGGCGGGTGATTGTCGGCCTGCTGGCGGTCGCCGGTGCTGCCGCACCTTTTGCGTGGACCATGCTGCATGACTATCAACGAAAACGCATTCTGACCCTGATCGACCCGACGACGGATCCGCTCGGCTCGGGCTACCACATCATCCAGTCCACCATCGCCATCGGTTCGGGTGGCAAGCTCGGCAAGGGGTGGCTGGAGGGCACGCAGACCCACCTGGAGTTCATTCCCGAGCGCCACACGGACTTCATTCTGGCCGTCTTCTCCGAGGAGCGCGGCCTGCTCGGCAACAGCATCCTGCTGCTGCTCTACCTGTTGCTGATTGGCCGCGGGCTGATGATTGCCGGCAAAGCATCGACTCTGTTCGGGAGAGTGCTGGCTGGTTCGGTGACCCTGAGCTTCTTCACCTATGTCTTCGTCAATATGGGCATGGTCAGCGGCATCTTGCCGGTGGTCGGCGTTCCCCTGCCGTTCATGAGTTACGGGGGCACCGCACTGGTGACGCTGTCGCTCGGTATTGGTATGCTGATGAGCATCAACACGCACAGGATGCTGGTCAGGCCATGAGGCGAGGAAGGACAGGCTTGTTGGCTGGGAGCTGCGCAGTGCTCGCGCTGTTGGCCCTGCCGCTGCTGCTCACCGCTTGCGGCGGTTCGCCTTCGCGTTCATCCGATGCCACGGCCGAGCGCAGCAAGATGGCCCGCAAGTCGGGCGTGGTGCAGAAGCGGGGCGGCGGCTACTACAAGGACGATGGTCCCGGCGACGAAATCCCCGACAATCTCGACGACATCCCGGACGCGCAACCCATGCTCGAGCCGCTGCATCGTTTTGCCAACCGGCCGTACGTCGTTCTCGGCAAGGCCTACCAGCCGAAAACCAGCCTCGAAGCACACCAGCAACGCGGTATTGCCAGCTGGTACGGCAAGAAGTTTCATGGCCAGAAGACGTCGACCGGCGAACGCTACGACATGTTCGCGATGACGGCGGCGCATCCGACCCTGGCGATTCCCTCCTATGTCCGCGTGACCAACGTCAGCAACGGCAAATCGGTGGTCGTGCGGGTCATTGATCGCGGTCCCTTCCACGCCGACCGAGTCATCGATCTTTCGTACGCCGCCGCTTACCGCCTGGGTTATGTGGACAACGGCAGCACTCTGGTGCAGGTCGATTCGATCGTGCCGGATGGCGCGACAAGCATGACTTATGCGCAGGTGATGCCGGCGCCGCGGCCGCGGCAAGCGCAGCTTGCCGGCGAGCGCGACGAGATTGAACGGCTGGCGGCCAACATGGGCGCGGAGGCCGTGGTGGTGGCGCCGCCGGCAGAGGCAGCAATACCCTTACCGGTGCCTGTAGCAGAGCGGCCGGTGCCGCTCTCGTTCCCGGCCGCAGCGCTGCCGGCCATGCCAGTGGCGCTGTCCGGCGTCTTCCTGCAGCTGGGTGCTTTCGCCAGTGCTGAAAACGCCGAGAGTCTGCGCGTGCATTTGCTGCGCGAGCTGGACTGGCTCAACGAGGGAATCCAGATCAACGCCGGTGGGGGCATGCACCGCGTGCGCATGGGGCCGTATCAAAGTCGAGCCGACGCCGAGAAGGTCGCCGAACGCATTCGTCTGGCGCTGGGTTACAGGCCGACCTTGGTCACGCGCTGATCAGCACTCGGTCGGGTCGTCGAGCGCCGCCAGGGGACGGAAAACGCCCTGCACGATCTTGCGGCCCTTTTCGAGCTGTATTTCGTGTCCGATGATCTCCACCGGGATGATCTTGCCGTCGCGGTTGACGACCGTGCTGCGTACCACTGCGGCGCCGCTGGCCTGAGTCGGCGTGAGCAACTGGCGCGGGTCCAGGCCGTCGCTGGCGGCATGCAACTCGCTTTGCAGAAGGCCGAGCAGTTGCTGCAGCTGTCGTCCGAACAATTTCTCGGCCTGCGGGTTGGCGTCGAGAATATGCCCGGTGCTGGCATCGGAAATCAGAATCGCGTCGCGAGCGCCGGCAAACAGCGCCAGTCGCAGGCTGTTCGCATCGCGCAAATCCTCCTCCATTTGCAGCACCTGGTGCTGCACCAGCGCCAGGCTGACCAGGTTGGCCACCGCGTGCGCGAACAGGCGCTGTACCGAAGTCCATGCCGAGTGTGGTCCGACGCGCTCGATACTCAGTACGCCCTGCAGTTCTCCGTTGACGTGAATTGGCGTGTTGATCAGCGCGCTGATCCCGTTCATCAGCAGGTAGTCCTCGGCGAATCTCTGCGTGCTGGGATGCTTCATCGCATCATCGGCAACGATTGGCTCGCCCCGCTCCAGCGCCCGGAAGTACTCGGGGTAGCGAAGCGCCTGCAGGGTTACCCCAACACTATGGCGGTTGTGCGAAAGCTCATAGAGATCAATGCACTCCAGACTTTCCCGTTGGCTGGTAAGTCCCCACAGGCTGACGCGCTCGATGTTGAGTATGCGTCCCGTCGCCACAGTGAGTTGCCGCAAGCAGTCGTCCAGGTTGGCGCTGGAAAAGTTGCCTCGCGACAGCTGCGCGAAGGCGCCTTGCAGGTCGAGAGAGCTTGCGAGAGGTCGGGATGGTGGCAACATGTGGTCCGGAGAAAGCCACTTTCGAGTTGGCAGGGGTGCCAGGAAACAACCATCATCGTACTTGCCGGGAAGCGGGCGCGCGTGTGCGTTAAATCACGGAAGATGGCACCTTCCGCTGCGCACTGCTCAAAAAATGCATGCAGGGCGGCGGAGGAGGGCTTGCTATAATCCGCCCTTTTGCCGTGAGTCTCGCCATGCTCAAGCTACGATCGCTGTTTTCTGCTCTGCTTTGTCTCCCCGTCCTGGCCTTTGCGCAAGCGCTGCCGACGCCGCCAGCCTTGGCCGCCAAGTCATGGCTGTTGGTCGAAGTGACGTCAGGCCAGGAACTGGCCGCCCAGGCGCCCGATGAGCGCCTCGAACCGGCGTCTCTGACCAAATTGATGACCGCTTATCTCACTTTCTCGGCACTCAAGCAGGGAACGCTCAAGCTCGACCAGGAGGTGCTGATTTCGCGCAAGGCGTGGAAGACAGGCGGTTCCAGGATGTTCATCCAGGTCGGTAGCGAGGTCAAAGTCGAGGATCTGATCAAGGGCATGATCGTTCAGTCAGGAAATGACGCCTGCGTCGCCTTGTCGGAGGCCATTGCCGGTGACGAAGAAAACTTCGCACAGATGATGAATCGCGAAGCGCAGCGACTGGGCATGAAGGGTTCTCATTTCCGCAACTCGAACGGCTTGCCCGACCCGGATCACTACACCACGGCTCGCGACCTGGCAACTTTGGCCGCCGCCTTGATTCGCGATTTCCCCGAGGAGTACGCCAAGTACTACTCCCTGAAGGAATATACCTATAACAACATCACGCAGCCGAATCGCAACCGTTTGCTGTGGATCGACCCGACGGTCGACGGTCTCAAGACCGGATACACCGTCGCCGCTGGCTACTGTCTGGTGTCGTCGGCGAAACGCGGTCCGCGTCGCCTGGTGTCGGTGGTCCTCGGCGCATCGTCTCCGAGCGTACGCATCCAGGAGTCGCTCAAGCTGCTCAATTACGGCTTCCAGTTCTACGACGGCGTGCAGTTGTATGCCAAGAGCGCTCCGGTTTCCAATCTGAAAGTCTGGAAGGGCAAGGAGGCCACGGTCAATATCGGCTTTGCCGACGATCTGGTGATTGTTGTGCCGAAGGGCTTTGGGCCGAAGATCCAGACCGAGTTGGTTTCCCAACAGCCTTTGCTGGCGCCGGTGAGTGTCGGGCAGACGCTGGCGACGCTGAAAGTCAGCGTTGATGGCAAGCCTTACGGCGACTACCCGGTTGTCGCCCTCGAAGCGGTGCCCGTCGCGGGAATCATTGGCCGGGTGGTGGACACCGTACGCATGTGGTTCAACTAGGCAGCGCGCTTGAAGTGATGAAGGGAAGCGGCCGATGACAGCGTATCTCAACGGGCAATTCCTGCCACTTGATGAGGCCAGGATTTCGCCGCTTGATCGCGGCTTCCTGTTCGGCGACGGCGCCTACGAAGTGATCCCGGTCTATGCCCGGCGGGCGTTCCGGCTCGAGCAACACCTGGCGCGGCTGCAGCGCACTCTCGACGGTATTGCGCTGGCCAATCCGCATAGCGCCGGTGAGTGGCAGGAACGCCTGCAGCGGGTGATCAGCGCCAGCGAATTCGACGATCAGTCCGT
This sequence comes from Candidatus Accumulibacter phosphatis, assembly GCF_012939955.1. Taxonomy (GTDB): domain Bacteria; phylum Pseudomonadota; class Gammaproteobacteria; order Burkholderiales; family Rhodocyclaceae; genus Accumulibacter; species Accumulibacter delftensis. The sequence continues at coordinate 53,269 of NZ_SPMY01000030.1, read as the reverse complement.
GTACCTGCAGGTGACGCGTGGTGCCGACAACAAGCGTGAGCAGAGCTTTCCGAAAGACCTGCCGCCGACGGTCTTCATCTTCTCGACGGTCTTGCCGGTGTTAACTGCGCAACGCGAGAACGGCATTGCCGTTCTCAGTGCGGTCGACAACCGCTGGCTGCGCTGCCACCTGAAAACCGTCTCATTGCTCCCCAATGTGCTCCTGCGTCAGCAGGCGATCGACGTCGGTGCCGCCGAAACGATCCTGCTACGCGACGGCATCCTCAGCGAGGGGGCAACGTCGAATATTTTCGTGGTCAAGGACGGCGTGCTGCTGGCGCCGCAGAGGGACCACCGCATGCTGGCCGGTATTACCTACGATCTGGTTCTCGAACTGGCGGCAGCGCATGGTATGCCATGCCAGCTTCGTGATATTGCCGACGCCGAATTGCGCGTCGCCGATGAGTTGTGGTTGAGCTCCTCGACCCGCGAAGTCCTGCCGATCACCCGTCTCGACGGTCACCCGGTGGGCACCGGCAAGCCCGGCCCGGCCGTACGCAAGATGCAGGCCTGGTACAGCGCCTACCGCCAGCGGGTTGCGCGCGAAGGTGAGGGCGGTGGTCGCGGCGATGTCTGAAGAACGCGACAGCCTGTTCGACTTCCCCTGCGCTTTTCCGCTCAAGATCATGGGTCTGGCCGACAGCGCCCTGGCCCAGGAAGTACTCGCTGTCGTGCTGCGGCACGCGCCGGATTTCGACGGCGCGACGATGTGCATGCGCGCTTCGAGTGGCGGCAAGTACGTCAGCCTGACCTGCACCATCAATGCCACCAGTCGCGCCCAGCTCGACACCCTGTACCGGGAACTAAGCAGCCATCCGCTAGTCAAGATCGTCCTATGAGCGACGATGTGCGGCGCCTTGCGTCGCGGGCAGCGACCGAGGAGAACGAGGGAGAGTGTTGTCGGTGCGCGGGTGAGCGCGACACGCCGCTGGGCAGCGCTGTGCAGCCCTCGTTGTTGGTTCGTGATCTCGGGCGCGTCGACTACCAGCAGACCTGGCAGGCGATGATCGACTTCACCGCCGCGCGCAGCGACTCGACCGCCGACGAACTGTGGTGCTGCGAGCACCCGCCGGTATTCACCCTCGGTCAGGCCGGTCGAGCCGAGCACTTGCTGAGCGATCTCGGCATCCCGCTGGTGAAGAGCGATCGCGGCGGCCAGATTACCTATCACGGTCCTGGCCAGGTGGTGATTTACGTGCTCCTCGACCTGAGTCGGCGGCGGCTGAAAGTTCGCGCGTTGGTCAGCGCCATTGAGCAGGCGGTGATTGAGCTTCTCGCCGCGCACGGGGTGCTGGCCGAAAGGCATGCTGGCGCGCCGGGAGTCTATGTGGGCGCGGCCAAAGTTGCGGCGCTTGGTTTGCGCGTGCGCAGGAGCTATAGCTATCACGGCGTCAGTCTGAACGTGGACATGGAGCTGTCGCCTTTTGCAGCGATCAATCCATGCGGCTTTCCCGGTCTGCCGGTCACGCAGACCAGGGACCTGGGCATTTTTCTGACCCCGTCGCAAGCGGCGATGGCCCTGGCTGAACATCTGGCAGTACAACTGGAGTGCAGGCAACAATGAGCAATCAGGATTACGATCACGATCAGGAGCAGACTCGCAGCGCAAGCAAGCCGGCCGCCCGGGTCGCCGGAGTCAAGGAGCGGGGCGAGTTGAAGACGGCGCGCATTCCGATCAAGATCGTTGCGCAGGCGCCGCAGCGCAAGCCGGACTGGATTCGTGTCAAGGCCGGGAATTCAACGGGTCGCTTTGGCGAGATCAAGAAAATGCTGCGCGAGCAGAAGTTGCACACCGTTTGCGAAGAGGCTGCTTGCCCGAATATCGGCGAATGCTTCGGCCGCGGCACGGCGACCTTCATGATTCTTGGCGATGTTTGTACGCGCCGCTGTCCGTTCTGCGACGTCGGCCATGGCAAGCCGCTGCCACCGGACGTCGACGAGCCGGCGCATCTGGCGGATAGCGTTGCCCACTTGCAGTTGCGCTACGTGGTGATCACCAGCGTCGATCGCGACGACCTGCGCGACGGCGGCGCGCAGCACTTCGTCGACGTGATCAGCGCCGTGCGTCGCAGCTCGCCGACGACGACCATCGAAACCCTGGTTCCCGATTTCCGCGGGCGCATGGAGATCGCGCTCGAGGTGCTCGGCAAGTCCTTGCCTGACGTCCTCAACCACAACATGGAAACCGTGCCGCGGCTCTACCGGCAGGCGCGCCCGGGCGCCGACTACGCGCACTCGCTCGCCTTCATGAAAGGCTTCAAGGCGCGCTACCCGCAGATTCCGACCAAATCGGGACTGATGGTCGGCCTCGGCGAAACCGACGATGAGATTCTCGACGTGCTGCGCGACCTGCGTGCCAACGATGTCGAAATGCTCACCATCGGTCAATACCTGGCACCATCCAGCCATCACCTGCCGGTCGCTCGCTATGTCCATCCGGATGTCTTCAAGATGTACGAGCAGCAGGCTCTAGGGATGGGCTTTACCGGTGCTGCCTGCGGGCCGATGGTGCGTTCGAGCTACTGGGCGGACGTGCAGGCGGAAAGCGCTGGCGTCGCCTGAGCGCGGGTCCGTGCGCTCAGGCGGTTGAACCATTGCTTGGCTGGGTCGCTTGCCTGATCCGCAGCGCTCAGTTGTAGCGCATGAAGCGCGTCGGGTAGTGGGCCGTGGCCCAGGCCATGAACAGATACTTGGCGGTCTTGCCGATGGCCACCGCGGCGAGAATCCCCAGCGACGAGACGTCGGCCAGCGCGCAGAAGAGCAGCGCCGGGGTTTGTGGCATCGGTGAGCCGGCGATGATCAGGACTGCCAGCAGGCCCCAGTCTTGCAGCCATTCGCTGGCCCGCTGCCAGACCTCCATGCTCACCAGTTCAGGGTAGCGGGCAGCGATGAATTCCCCGCCCAGGTACTGGAAGATCTCGACCAGCACGGCGGCTCCGCAGCCGCTGGCCAGGCCGCAGAGCAGGCCGAGTGTCCGCCAGCGCCGGGGTGCCAGGAGCACGGCCGGGATCAGTACGGCGACGAAGGGGAAGCTGAAGGTGATCGTGGTCACAAAAGCGATGGTCGCAACGACCAGCGAATAGTGGCGATAGCCGACGCTGCGCATCAGCAGCGTGCGCAGGCGGTTGGGAAGCAGATGAGTTTTCATTTGCGCATTTCAGGGTAGTGCCGCGTTTCAGTGGCTTGCCGGCTGGCGGCAAGCCGGCGGCCGCGGCGATCGATTTGCGGCTTGTGCGGGCGCCCGCGAGCAGGCTATCCTTACGCGGTCGCACCATTACTGGTCAGCGGGTGCCGCCGCGGAGGGAGTTTTCATGCGCCGTTTTGCACAAAGTTGGGATTGTAAACGCTCTGCCGAGCAATGCGCAGGCTTTGGCGCCGGCCGCCGTTGGCTGCTAGCTGGCAGGCCGCAGCCGGCGATGCTGGCCAGGGTCAGCGTTCGGTGAAGCGGCTGTTCGGGCTGCTCGCCCTGGCCTTGACCTTCGCCGCGTTTTCGGGAATGGCCCTGGGAGAATCATCGACGGTCCTCAAGATGAGTGGTGAGTGGCCGGAAAAGCCGTCAATCCTGGCCGGTCGCGCGAGTTTCTACGGGAAACGATTTACCGGCCGCAAGACCGCCTCTGGCAAGGCCTTTCATCACGAGAACCTGTCGGCGGCCAGTAATCGCTTCCCGCTCGGTACGCTGGTTGCCGTTCGCCGCCCTTTTTCCGCCTCCTGCGTGGTGGTCAGGATCAACGATCGCATGGGCCATCGCGGCCGTGTCATCGACCTGTCGCGGGCCGCGGCCGAGTTCCTGGGAATGGTCGAAGTGGGGGTCACCGATGTGGAAATCGTTCCGCTGCCAAAACCCTTGCTGGGGCACGAACGCGCTTGCACCCTGGCCTTCCTGCCACCGCCACGCCTGCCCGCCGCAGAAGGTCTGCGGTCGGACAGTGCTGCTGACGCCCGGCTTGCCGGGGGCCAGGAGTCGGACAACTTCGGGGACTGAGATCCGCGAGTGGGCGGGCGCATGCCGGCCACCGTCAAGCGATCGAGTCGATAGCGCGTAGCGGCGCTTGACCGCGAGTGCCAAGCTCGGGAATACTCGTCGGCAGCGTGCCGGCTTGCTGACCAGAGGAGGGGGGATGAACGAGGTGCTCAACAACCAAGTGCCCGAGAGCGAAGTGCCCAAAGGTAAAAAGTCGGTCGCGCTGTCGGGCGTGGTGGCCGGCAACACGGCGATCTGTTCGGTCGGCCGCCTCGGCAACGATCTCCACTACCGCGGCTACGATGTCATCGCCCTGGCCGAGCACGCCACTTTCGAAGAAGTGGCCTATCTGCTGCTCTACGGGCGCTTGCCGAGTCTGAACCAGCTCAACCAGTACCGCAAGAAACTGAAGACCTTGCGCGGGCTGCCGGTGCGCCTGCGACCGGTGCTCGAAAACCTGCCGGCGTCGGCGCACCCGACTGATGTGCTGCGCAGCGGCTGCTCGGCGCTGGGTACCATTCTGCCCGAGGCGCAGGATCACAACCCCGGTGGCGCGCGCGAGATCGCCGACCGTCTGATTGCCAGCTTCGGGTCGATGCTGCTGTACTGGTATCACTGGTCGCACAATGGCCGGCGCATCGAAACGGAGACCGACGACGACTCGATCGCGGCGCACTTTCTGCACCTCCTCTGCGGCAAGGCGCCTTCGGCGCTGCACGCCAGCAGCCTCGACAAGTCGCTGGTGCTCTATGCCGAGCACGAGTTCAACGCCTCGACCTTCACCGCGAGAACCATCGCCGGCACCGGCGCCGACCTCTACGCCGCGGTCAGCGGCGCCATCGGGGCGCTCAGCGGGCCTCGACACGGCGGCGCCAACGAAGCCGCGTTCGAGATTCAGAGCCGCTATCACGATCCGCAGCACGCCGAGAGTGACATCTGCAGCCGGCTGGCCAGGCGGGAAATCATCATTGGCTTCGGTCACCCCTTGTACACCATCGCCGACCCGCGCCACAAGGTGATCCGTGCCGTCGCGCAGCAACTGTGCAGCGATGGCGACAATCAGGCGCTGTTCGACATCGCCAGTGGCATCGAGCAGGTGATGTGGGAGCAGAAGCGGATGTTCCCCAATGTCGATTGGTTCTCGGGTGTCGTTTACCACATGTTGGCGGTGCCGACGCCGATGTTCACGCCGCTGTTCGTGATGGCGCGGATCAGTGGCTGGGCAGCACACATCATCGAGCAACGCATAGACGGCAAGCTGATTCGTCCGTCGGCCGAGTACGTCGGGCCGGAGGTGCAGGAATTTGTTCCCCTGGCGCAACGGAAATAGAGCCCTGTCGCGCGCATCTGGCAGGCGGCCGAAAAGGCTCCCGCAGTCGCTGTTTCGTCGTTAATGTGAAAGTCGCGCAAGCGACTCACGAAACTCCCTTCTCCCTTGCGGGAGAAGGGGCNAGGGAAGAGGGGAGACGGTCATTACTTTCATGATTTGGGNNGTCTCCACGTGTCATGACCGTTAATGTGAAAGTCGCGCAAGCGACTCACGAAACTCCCTTCTCCCCCTGCGGGAGAAGGGCCGGGGGGGCGGGGAATTCGGGGAGCATGCTCCCCGCTCGGCGAACGATTCCGGCGTGAAAGCCGGAATGCGCACTGCAAGTGGAGGGGCAGCCGTCCAGTCACGGCTGCCGCGGTTTCGTGATCGCCTGTGCTGGTCGCCAATCTGGCGACGGCCGCGGTGCTGCGCAGTGCGAACTCAGCGCCTTTCGTACACCAGTTCGACTTTGCGCATGGTCTGACGACAGGCCTCGCTGTCGCAGGCCTCCTTGTTGCTCTGCTCGCTGCCGAGCGGCAGGCGCCGCAGTTGGTTCTTGGCCACGCCGAGCGAGCGCAGCTTGTCGTTCACCGCTTCGATGCGCTTGTCCGCAACCGCCAGATTGTAGGCGGCGCTGCCGAGATTGTCGGTATGGCCGACCAGGGTCACGATCAGCTGCGAATCATTTTTCAGGTGCAGGGCATTCTCGCGCAGAACGACGACGCCTTCGTGGCCGATCCGCGCCTCGCCAAAGCCGAAATAGACCGTTCTCTTCTCGGGTTCGTCGGCGAAAGGCGTGTTAGGGACTGCGGGTGTTACCGGCACTGGTTCGCGAACCGTGACCGGCTCGCTCACGGGTTGGTCGATGGTGGTGCAGGCGCTGAGAAGTATGGCGCCGGCAAGGCAGATGAGGCGAAGACGAAGGTAAGGAGGCATTTTTGATGCACCTGCAGGTCGAGACACGGCCCTTAATGCGGGAGACGGCGCCCGATTCGGGAGATGACTCCCCAGGCGCGAGCCTTCTAGTTTAGCAATGATTCTCCCTGGATGGTTGTGCTGGCGAGCGTTCAATTCATCTATATATCTTGACGGGCTTCCGGCGGCTCCCGATACTCCGCCCTTCGCAACCACTGTCTGCTCGCATGCCTGCCCCTCGTCTCTGTCTCTTTATTCTTGGCCTGTTCAGCTCGCAGCTGCTGGCCGTTCCGGCGCGAGCCGCAGACCTTGAAAGCGTCGCTTGCCACGTCAGCTACGGCGGCGAAACCCGGATTTTGCAGGCGCGGCCCGTTGTTTCGCCCTACGGCGTCGCGGTCGAGAAAGTGGGTTCGTATTTTCTCTTCCGCGTCGTTTTTCAGAAGGAGCCTGCCGATCTGGCGGCGATCAAGGTCTATGTGCTGGCCGCCAAGGACAGCGGCCCGACGCCGATCCATCAGGCGACGCACGCTTATCCACCGCTGCTGGTGGAAGCTGCGCCGTGGGGATTCACCGGGCTCAATCACGTCTATGAGCCGCTCAGGGACGGCGAATTGAGCTACTGGTGCGAGTGGTTGGGCGAGTTGCGGGACTCGCGCTCCGCGGGCCAGCAACAATGAGCAGGGGAAGCCGTGTTCTTGCATTGCTGGCGCTCGCTTTCGGCCTGGCGCTGGCGGCTCCGGCTGGCGCCGAGAGCGTGCGCCTGGTCTTCGTCGGCGACGTCATGCTCGACGACGGGCCAGGCCGTCTGATCAGCCGTGGTGGCGATCCACTGGCGGCGTTTGCGGCGCAGTTGCAGGACGCCGACTACACCATCGGCAACCTCGAATGTCCGATTGCCACGCAGGGTCAAGCCCTGGACAGCAAGATCTACAGCTTTCGCGCCGATCCGCGCGTGGCGCCCCTGCTCAAGGGCCGCTTCGACGCGCTGGCGGTCGCCAACAATCACTCCGGTGACTACGGGCAGCAGGCCTTTCTGGAAACGCTCGGCCATCTTTCCGGCCAGGGAATCGCCGCCCTTGGTGGCGGCCACAATCTCGAAGAAGCGCACCGACCACTGTGGATCGCGCGTGGCGGTTTGCGCATTGCGGTACTGGCCTACAACGAATTCAAGCCGCGTTCCTTCGAAGCCGGGGCTGACTGGCCTGGCATCGCCTGGAGCGAGGACAGCCAGGTCGTCGCCGACATCCGGGCCGCGCGGGCGGCCGGTGCCGACCTGGTGATTCCGTTCATGCACTGGGGCTGGGAGCGAGAAGAGCAGCCGAGCGAGCGGCAGCGGCAGTTGGCGCGGACGATGATCGATGCGGGCGCCGATGTCGTCGTCGGTGGCCACCCGCATGTCACGCAGGGCGCCGAGTATTACCGCGGCAAGCTGATCGTCTATAGCCTGGGCAATTTTGTCTTCGATGGTTTCGACAATGCCGCCACGCGTACCGGTTGGCTGCTGCGCCTGACCCTGGACAAGAGTGGACTGCTCGCCTGGGAGACCCTGGCCGCGCACATGGACGAGGACGGCAGCCCGCAGCCGAGAGCTGGCGTCGCGACCCCCTGCGGTCGCGCCGGGGACAGCGTTGTCGGCGAGTGCGTCAATAAACCCTGAAGCGTATTCGGATTCCGGCGCCGCTCCCGCGCGTTGTTTTTCTGCGCGCGGCCAGCGTGCTCAGTCCGGATCGCAGGGGGCAGTGATCGTCGCGCTGCCGTCATCGCCATCGCTTTCCTCCAGCCCCGGGGCAGCGCCGTCCGGCAGCCACTGCGGCGGTACGGCGCTGGTCCACTCCAGACGTGCCAGCAGGCGGTGGAAATCGTTCGCCAGCGGTGCCCGCAGCGTCAATTCCGCGCCGGTCAGCGGGTGCGCCAGACGCAGCTCGGTGCAGGCCAGCAGCAGCCGGTGGCAAGCGAAGAGGGTCTGAAACAGGCGGTTGTGGCGCCCCTTGCCGTGCGTCGTGTCGCCAATGATCGGGTGTGCGATGTGCTTGAGATGCCGACGCAGCTGATGCCGACGCCCGCTCAGCGGTTCGAGTTCAAGCAGGGCGTAGCGACTCGAGGGATAGCGGTCGACGCGGTGCGGCAATTCGATGGTGGCCAGCCTCCGGTAGCGGGTGCAGGCGTCCTGCGTCGGCGAGTTGAGGTCAGCGGTGGCAGCGGCGGCGCGAGCGCCCTCCGTGTCGAAGTGGCGACGCAAGGGGTGGTCGATTTCGCCCGCGAGCGGGGGATGGCCGCGGACCACCGCCAGGTAGTTCTTGCCGACCTGGCGCTGTTCGAAGCTCGTGCTCAGCGCCCGCCCGACGGCGCTGCTCAGCGCGAAGAGCAGGACACCGGAGGTTCCCTTGTCGAGGCGGTGCACCGCGTAGACGCGCTGGCCGAGCTGATCGCGCAGCATCTGCAACGCAAAGCGTCGCTCGCTTCGGTCAATGAGGCTGCGGTGGACCAGCAGTCCCGCCGGCTTGTGGATGGCGACCAGGTGCTGGTCTTGATAAATGATGGGCAGCACGGCGCTCCCGGCGTCAATCATTGGGGCTCACTTGCTGCTCGTCGCCGCAGGGAACTCGCCATCGACGTAGTACCAGCGACCGGCTTGCTGCACGAAGTGGCTGACTTCGTGCAGCCGCTGCGCGCGGCCGCCTACCCGGTAGCGGGCAACGAATTCGACGATCGCCGTTTCCGGTCCGGTCGTCACGTGGCGGCGCACTTGCAGGCTCAGCCACTGCGGCGCCAGGGCGCCATCAGGGTCGATTTGCGTCGGCCGGGTGGAGGGGTGCCAGGTGGAGAGAAGGTAGGCTTCGATGGCCAGTACGTAGGCGCTGTAGCGCGAGCGCATCAGCGCTGCCGCATCCGGCGCTGCGGCGCCATCGTGCAGGGGGCCGCAGCATTCGGCGTAGGGACGCTCGCTGCCACAGGGGCAAGCGCTCTTCGCAGTCTGTTTCATTGCCGACTCCTGAGCGGAGCTTGCGATGGATCAAGGCGGGCCGGGAGTGGCATGGCTGGCACGGTCGGCACGGGCGTCGGTCCAGGCCGCCGCCCATCGCCCTCAGCTGCCGCGCCGCGCCGGGCCGCGAAACAGCGCTGCCGTAGCGGCGCCGCCATCCGCGCGCGGACGTTGCGGTGCGCGCGGTGGGTTGTGCGCTGCGCTCGTATTGGCTCGGGCGGGGGACGAAGGCGCTCCCGGCCGCGTTGGTGGCGTTGCCGCCTTGGCCGGTGCCTTGGCCGGCGCGCGCGCGCGTCCGTCGTGGCCAGGGCCCGCACCGCGGCGGTTGCCGTCGTGGCTGCCGCGCGGCGCCGGAGTGGTCACCGCTGGCGCAGGAGTCGTGCCCGGCTCGAAGCCTTCGACGACCTGTTTCTCGATACGCCGGGTGAGCAGCTTCTCGATTGCCGCCAGCAGCGGCCGCTCTTCGGCACAAACCAGCGACAGCGCTTCGCCGGAGCTGCCGGCGCGGCCAGTGCGGCCGATACGGTGCACGTAATCTTCGGGAACGTTGGGCAGTTCGAAGTTCACCACGTGCGGCAGCTCTTCGATGTCCAGGCCGCGCGCGGCGATGTCGGTGGCCACCAGGACGCGCACCGTGCCGTTCTTGAAACCGGCCAGGGCGCGCGTGCGCGCCGGCTGGCTCTTGTTGCCGTGGATCGCGGTAGCCTCGATACCGGCCTTGCACAGGTATTCGGAGAGGCGGTTGGCGCCGCTCTTCATGCGCGTGAATACCAGCACCTGCTGCCAGTCGCCCGACGACACCAGATGCACCAGCAGATCGCGCTTGCACCAGCTATCGACCGGGTGCACGCGCTGCGCGACGAGTTCGGACTCGGCGTTGCGGCGTGCGACTTCGACCATCGCCGGGTTGTGCAGCAGGCCGTCGGCCAGCTTGCGGATTTCTTCCGAGAAGGTCGCCGAGAAAAGCAGGTTCTGGCGTTTCGCCGGCAGCAGCGCGAGAACGCGGCGGATGTCGCGGATGAAACCCATGTCCAGCATGCGGTCGGCTTCGTCGAGTACCAGGATTTCGACATTCGACAGCTCGACGGTCTTCTGCTGCAGGTGATCGAGCAGGCGTCCGGGTGTCGCCACCAGGATGTCTACGCCGCGGCGCAAGGCGTCGATCTGCGGGTTGATGTTCACGCCGCCATAGATCAGCGTCGTCTTGAGCGACATGTACTTGCCGTAAGTGCGCACGCTCTCTTCGATCTGCGCGGCGAGTTCGCGGGTCGGGGTCAGGATCAGCGCCCGCACGCGCTGGCGTGGCTGCGCAGTGGCGCCAGCGCGTGCGGGCATGGTGGCCAGGCGTTGCAGTAGCGGCAGCGTGAAACCGGCGGTCTTGCCGGTGCCGGTTTGCGCACCGGCGAGGACGTCGCGTCCTTCGAGAATCAATGGAATGGCCTGCGCCTGTACGGGCGTCGGCTCGGTGTAGCCTTGTTCGGCGACAACACGGGTGAGCTCGGCCGACAGGCCGAGCGCGGAAAACGATTGGGTCAAGGTGAATCTCCGGTGAACGACCTGCTGCGGCATGATGCCAACAGAGCCGGTTCAGGCGCTTGGAACTAGGGGGATGGGTGTGCTGCGGGGCGATCGGCAAGTGCCGACGGCGGATCAACCGCGAGAGAACGAGCTGCCGACCGGATGAAACGCGGCTCAGTTCTGGGCGGCACTATACACGCTTTGGCGCAGGGTGACGAAAAAAGGCGCGTGCGTCGGCGAAGTCGGCCTCCGCCAGCACGCCAACGAACACCGTTTCGCCAATTACATTGGCAAATCCTTCGGAAAGCCGATCAGCTCGTCGTGGTCGAGTTTGTCAATCGCCTCCGGCCCCAGCTCGCGGCTATTCCACGCGTAATTGAGCTTGGCGTATATCGCCGGCAGCAGTTGTGGCAACAGCTCGTCGACCGCCTCCGGATCCGACTCCAGTTCGCCGATCGCTTCTTCGAGTGCTTCCATGGCGTCGGTGAGAGTGGTGAGAACCCATTCTGCGTCCATTTTCTGCTCCTTCAAATCTGGCCTTTTATACCACCGATCGCGGCCCGACATCTGGCTGAACGGCAAGCCGCATACCCATCGCCTTGAGAATGGCGGTGAGGCTGCGCAACTCGGGATTGCCTTGTGGCGAGAGGGTGCGGTACAGCGTCGTCGCGTTCAGCGCGGTTTGATCGGCCAATCCGGTCACGCCACCAAAAGCCGCTGCCATGTAGCGCAGGGCAGTCAGCAGTTCAGCCTGGTCGCCGTCTGCCAGTACCGCGTTGAGGTACTCGGCCGCAAAAACCGGGTCGTTGCGAAAACTCTCGATGGTCGCGTCCTCATGCGCTCTTGATTTGCCGCTCATCATGTCCTCCTTTCCCAGTCCTGCCTGTAAGCTGCCGCCCGTTCGATATCTGAACGCTGGCTGCGCTTGTCGTCGCCGCAGAGCAGCAACACCAGGGTCTCGCCCGCCTGCGCGTAGTACACGCGTAACCGGGCCCGGTATCGATACGCAGTTCCCACACCCCGTCACGGCAGAACTTGTGGTCTCCGAAGTTGCCGACTTTCATCCGTTCAAGTCGCCGCAGGATTGCCACCCGCGCCCGCATGTCCCGCACGGCGTCCATCCAGTCTTGCACCGGATCATGGCCGTCTGCGGTGAGGTAGTGGGCGATCTCCATGAGTGTTATGTTCGCTTATAAGCGAATGTTTGTCCAGCAAACACGACGAAAAAAGTCGACAACTTCGCGCATCGCATCGCCGGATTGCACGAGCCGCTGGCCAGCGAATTTCGTCGGGCGGCGACGAACTGGCTGGCGATCGCGCGTCGGCAGCGCGAGGAAGTCAGGCGTTGCCGCGATCGCGAACCGACTCCGCAGGTCTTTCGTGCCGGCGATCCGGTGCGCCGCGAGCAGGAGGCTTTTGTTGCCCGCCTCGAAGTTTTCGGCGAGCTCGAACGTCAGGTGATGTTGAGCACCGGCTGCCCGGGAATCGTCCTCTACGGCCGGCGTCGTACCGGCAAGTCGACGGTGCTCCTCAACCTGGGGGGCTTTCTGCCGGCCACGGTGTTGCCGGTCTGCCTGTCAATGCAGGACCCCAAGGCCTTTGCTTCGCTTGCGTCGTTGATCAGCTTGCTGATCACCCGCATTCGCGAGGCGCTGGGCACAGTGGCGCCGCCAGTGCCGATCACCGCCGAAGCGGTCGGCCTGGCCGAACTGTTCGCCTTTCTCGGGGAAGCGAACCGGAGTCTGGAAAAGGACGACCGTCGCCTGCTGATCGGTCTGGACGAATACGAGATGATCGACGACAAGATCGGCCAAGGCGTCTTGCCGCAGGAGCTGCTCGACACGCTGCGCGAGTCGATTCAGTCGCACCGGCAGATCACCTGGAGCCTCGTCGGCAGCCACGAAATCACCGACCTGCAGCATTCGCGTTTCTGGTGCGAGAAAGACCGCCAGCGGCCGCGCTTTGCCAGCGCCTTCTGGGGCGAAGACGGCATCGAACGTATCCATGCCGAAGCCGGCGGCTGGCCGCACCTGGTGCAGCTGATCGCCGAAACGGCGATTGACCTGGTTAACGACAGCGATCGCCGCGAGCTCGATGCCGCACTTCTCGACCAGGCGCTGGCGCAGGCGATCGTCAAGGGGCATAGCGTCCTTTATGAGTTGTCGCGGCGCGAGAGCCGGCTGCCGGGTGAATGGGAGTATCTGCGCCGCTTTGCGGGCAGCGAGCGTCAGCCGCCGCCGGCTGACCCCCGCGTGTACGCCTCGCTACGCCGCCGTCTACGCCGCCGTCTGCTGCTCGTCGAGAGCGCGGGGGGAATGCGTCCTGCGCGTGCCGCTGATGCGCCGCTGGCTGATCGAGCGAGCCTGGCGGGTTGAGGATTGAGCGCAGACCTCAGGTTTGCTGGCAGCTTTTTCCGGGCAGAGCGATCGCGGCTGCGGCTTCGCGAATCTTCGCGAGTCGCTTGGCCAGGCTGGTGGCTGAGTTCAGAATAGACAAGGAGCGCCGCTGGCGCGACTACCGTGGCGCTGATCCACGTCGCCGGGTGCTTCAGCGGTCACGCGGCCTGATGCAAGCTTGCTGATGCGCTTTCTTTCAAGGAGAAGAACGATGCTACCGCTATGTTTCGTACTCATGCCCTTCGGCAAGAAGGCCATTCCCTCCGGGGCCACGGTCGACTTCGACGCCGTTTACCACGACCTGATCGCCCCGGCGATAGAGGCGGCGGGCATGGAGGCGCTGCGGGCCGACCAGGAGGTCAGCGGCGGGGTGATTCACAAACCGATGTACGAGCGGCTGATTCTCTGCGACTTCGCCGTCGCCGACCTCACCGGTGCCAACGCCAATGTCTTCTATGAGCTTGGCTTGCGTCACGGCGTTCGCCCTGCGACCACCGTCCTGCTCTACGCGGGCAGCGAACGCATGCCGTTTGACGTCGCGCCTTTGCGTGCCTTGCCCTACCAGTTGGGCGCGGACGGCAAGCCGACCGATGTCGAGGGCGCACGCCAGGCCTTGTCCAAGCTGCTCGAAACCGCCAGGGCTGCGCGCGGAGACGAGAGTGCCGACAGTCCGGTTTTCCAGTTGCTCGAGGGCTACACCGCGCCGGATATCGCCCGCCTGAAAACCGATGTCTTTCGGGATTGCGCGCACTATGCGGTCGAGGCGCGCAAGCAGCTCGCGGACGCCCGGCGCGCCGGCAAGGACGCACTCAAGAAGGCGGCGGGTGCTCTCGGCGAGGTGCAGGATCTCGAAGCGGGGGTGGTCATCGATCTCTTTCTCTCGTATCGCGCGCTCAGCGACTGGCAGGCGATGGTCGATCTGGTGGCGCAAATGTCGGCACCGCTGGCGCGCAGCGTGCTGGTGCGCGAACAGCTGGGCTTTGCCCTCAATCGTCTCAAGCGTCGCGACGAAGCCGAGGAGTTGCTGGTCGAGCTGATCAAGGAGCACGGGGCGAGCAGCGAAACCAATGGCTTGCTCGGGCGGGTGTACAAGGACCGCTGGGACGAGGCGCGTAACGCCAACGAACTGCTCAAAGCAAAGGGCGCGTTGAGCAAGGCGATCGACACCTACCTGAAGGGTTTCGAAGCCGACTGGCGCGACGCTTACCCGGGCATCAACGCGGTGACGCTGATGGAGCTGAAGAACCCACCCGACCCGCGCCGGCTGGAGCTGCTGCCGGTGGTCGGCTATGCGGTCAAGCGACGCCTGGCGCACGGCACTCCGGACTACTGGGACCATGCGACGCTGCTCGAACTGGCCGTCCTGCAAAAGGACGAAGACGCGGCAATGGAGGCTGCCGGCAATGCGCTGGCCGCCGTTCGCGAATCGTGGGAGCCGGAAACGACGGCGCGCAACCTGGCCTTGATCCGCGCCGCGCGGGCGGCGCGCGGCGATGAAGTCGCCTGGGCGGCAGTGATCGAGGACGAACTCGACAAGCGCGCGGCCGGCTGACAGACGCGGCGGCGCTGACCGTTAGCCCGGCCCGTGCGGCCTGGCGAGAAAGCGATCGAGCTGCGCGGCGAACGCCTGTCGGTCGCTGTGGCTGAAAGCCGCCGGCCCGGAGATGTCCACGCCGCTGCCGCGCAGCTCTTCCATGAAGTTGCGCATTGTCAGTCGTTCGCGGATGTTTTCCGGGGTGTAGAACTCGCCGCGCGGATTCAGGGCGTGTGCCTGGCGTTCGATGACCAGCGCGGCGAGGGGAATGTCGGCGGTGATCACCAGGTCGCCGGGCTGCACGTCCTGGACGATGCGCTGGTCGGCGACGTCGAAACCGGCGGGCACCTGGCGCGCGCGGATGTAAGGCGAGGGTGGTACGCGCAGCATTTGATTGGCGACCAGCGTGGTCATGATGCGCGTCCGCTGCGCAGCGCGAAAGAGGATTTCCTTGATCACCCCGGGGCAGGCGTCGGCGTCAACCCAGATTTGCATTCGTTGCCACTTTCATGAAGTCCGCCATGCTGGCAAAGACAGCGCTGGCCAGCGCTTCGCCATCCCCCTTGCCGTTGCTGCCGCTGTCGCGCGTATCGCGGCTGCAGCCTACTTCTGCCTGGCGAGTGCCGCCATTGCGGCGGCGTGCGTCTTGTCCGCTGCCGCCTTGCGTGCGGCGACATAGGCCTGCAGCGTGTCGTTGATCGACTGACCGGTCTTGCCATAGGTATCGAGTGCTGCCAGCAGTTCGAGCTGGCTGGCCTTGATGTGGGCGGCGTCGCGCAGATGGCCGGCGTAGCGTCGGCAGGCCGCGAAAATGGCCGTGGCGTCGTCACCGCTGCGCTTGCTGATCTGCTCGAGCATAGCCCGCGCCCTGGCTACGGCCGGATCGTCGGCGGCGACTGGTTGATCGAGCGACAGCGAAGTCATCTCCTGGGCGACGCTGTCGCTCGACATCGCGGCGGCACCGCTGCCGGTCATGGCGAGCAGCGAGATCAGGGAAAGCAGGGCGAGAATTTGTTTCATCGAGCGGGATGCTTTCAGGTGAGTGGCAGGCATCAGTGGGCTTGGCGAACTTCGCGCAGGCGTTTTTCGACGCCCACGACAATATAGGCGAGCAAGCCGACCGCGGCTATTTCCAGCCATTGGCGAACGCCGATCGGCGCGGTGGCGAAGAGGCGGTTGAGCAGCGGCAGGTAGGTCAGCAGCGCCTGCAGCACGGCCATGGTCAGCACACCGTACCAGATGGCCGGATTGGAGAACAGGCCGACATGCAGCGCCGAGCGGGTCAGCGAGCGGCAGTTGAAGAGGTACATCGCTTCGACGACGACGAAGACGTTGAGGGCGACCGTACGCGCTTCGGCGAGCGGATTGCCGAGCGACAGTTCGCGCAGGAAGAGGCCGAAGGCACCGGCGAGCAGCAGCAGGCTGACCAGCACGATCCGCCACACCAGCGCGCTGTCGAGAATCGGGGTCCCCGGCCGGCGCGGGCTGCGCTGCATGACATTCGCCTCAATCGGTTCGAAGGCCAGCATCAGACCGAGAAAGACGGCGGTGGTCATGTTGATCCAGAGAATCTGCAGCGGCGTGATCGGCAGCGTGGCGCCGGCGACGACCGCCGCCAGGATCACCAGGCCCTCGCCGAAATTGGTGGGTAGCGTCCAGGTAATGAACTTGACCAGGTTGTCGTAGACGCCGCGCCCTTCCTCGACGGCTGCTTCGATGGCGGCAAAATCATCGTCGGTGAGGACCATGTCGGCGGCGTCCTTGGCCACTTCGGTGCCGGCCAGGCCCATGGCGATGCCGATGTCGGCCTGCTTCAGCGCCGGCGCATCGTTAACCCCGTCGCCGGTCATCGCCACCACCTCGCCATTGGCCTGCAGCGCCCTGACCAGGCGCAGCTTCTGCTCGGGTTCGACGCGCGCGAAGACGTTGACCTCGGTAACCACCCGGCGCAGCTGCTGATCGTCGAAAGCCGCCAGTTCGACGCCGGTGAGAGCCGTCTCACCGTCCTTGATGATGTCGAGTTTGCGGGCGATCGACAGGGCGGTGACGGCGTGATCGCCGGTGATCATCTTGACCGTGATGCCGGCGGCGTGACAGGTGGCCACCGCGGCGATCGCTTTCGGGCGCGGCGGGTCGATCATTCCGACCAGGCCGATGAACTCCAGGCCGGCATCGGCGCTGTGCTCGTCGAGCGCTGGCAGCGTCTTTGTGGTAGTGCTGGTGAGGCGGGCGATCGCCAGGACGCGCAGGCCTTCCCTGGCCATGGCGCGCGCCGCGTTCTCGATCTCCTCGGAGCGTAGCGCCACCGGCTCTCCTGATGCGTCGAGCATCTGCCGCGAGCGCGGCAGCAACTGTTCGAGAGCCCCTTTGAAGTATGCCAGGCGCTGGCCGTCGATTTCGTGGGCTGTCGCCATGTACTGGCGCGTCGAATCGAAGGGGATTTCGTCGTGGCGCGGGAAGCGCTTGTGCAGCGTCGCCTCGTCGAGACCGGCCTTGCGGGCGACGACGATCAGCGCGCCTTCGGTCGGGTCGCCGACGATCGTCCATTGTTCGCCGTGTTCGCGCAGGTCCTTGCCTTCGCTGCCGGCCTCTTCCTTGCTCAGCGCGGCATCGTTGCACAGTACGCCGGCGAGCAGGCACTCGCGCAAGGCGCCAGCAATCTCGCTGCCGTCGCCGAGTTTGCCTTCGGGCGCGTAGCCACTGCCGCTGACCGTCGTCTGCACGCCGCCGGCGTACAGCTCACGGACGGTCATCTGGTTTTCGGTCAGGGTGCCGGTCTTGTCGGAACAGATGATCGTCGTGCTGCCCAGGGTTTCGACTGCCGGCAGCT
This sequence comes from Candidatus Accumulibacter phosphatis, assembly GCF_012939955.1. Lineage (GTDB taxonomy): Bacteria > Pseudomonadota > Gammaproteobacteria > Burkholderiales > Rhodocyclaceae > Accumulibacter > Accumulibacter delftensis. Next base: position 35,781 of record NZ_SPMY01000030.1, on the reverse strand, counting down.
TGCGGATGATTGCCCGCCGTTTGGCCATCCGCGCGACGCCGATGGCCAGGGTGATGGTCATCGCCGCCGGCAGCCCTTCGGGGATGGCGCCGACGGCCAGCGCGACGGCGGCCATGAACATTTCGAATGCCGACGAACCGCGCCACATGCCAACGATAAAGGTGAGTACCGCCAGCAGGCCGATGGCGATGAGCAGCCAGTTGCTGAAAACCGCCATCTTGCGCGTCAGTGGCGTCGTCAGGTCCGGTGCTTCGGCGATCAGTTGCGAGATGCGGCCGGTTTCGGTGCGGTCTCCGGTATCGACCACCACCCCGGCGCCGCGGCCGGTAATCATCACCGTGCCGGCATAAGCCATGTTGCAGCGGTCGGCGAGCACAGTGGCTTCGGGGAGCACGTCGCCGTGCTTGGCGACCGCCGTCGATTCGCCGGTCAGTGCCGATTCGATGGCTTGCAAGTCCTTGGCGCGGAACAGGCGCAGGTCGGCCGGCACCTTGTCGCCGGCGGCCAGCAGCACCACATCGCCAGGAACCAGTTCGGTCGATGGCAGACGTTGCTTGCAGCCGTCGCGCAGGACGGTGACTTCGCTGCTGACCGAGCGCGCCAGCGCCGCCAGCGCATCCTCGGCGCGGCCCTCCTGGATGAAGCCGATCACCGCGTTGATCAGGGTGACGCCAAAGATCACTCCCGAATCGACCCATTCGCCGAGGACGGCAGTAACCACGCCGGCCAGCAGGAGCACCAGCACCAGCGGCTGGACGAACTGCAGGGCGAAGCGCAGCAGAGCCCCCTTGCCTGGCTTTTGGGTAATCCGGTTCTCCCCATGCAGCGCGCGGCGGTTGAGAACTTCGCCTGCGGCGAGCCCTTGGTCGTAGCTCGCTTGCAAGCGCGTCGCCGCTTCGTCAGCGGCGATGAAATGCCAGGCGACCCGTTCGCGAGATCTCTCGTTCATTTTTCCCCCTTGACCGTTATCGGTGCGCGGGCTTCTGGTCTTGGCAGCTGCCTTCTTCAGAATCGCGTTTAGCGCTGTGTTGAGGATTATAAAGCAGCCCTGGACACGTATTCGCGGATGTTGCCTGGACAAGGCGGGGTGGCAGTGCAGTCGCGCATCCGTTGGCGCACGTCGCCGAGCACCTGTGGGTTGGTGCCGGGCGATAGTGTCGGAATATTTGACAGCGTATAAGCGGGTGCTTGTGGTTTTCAATAAGGCGCTATGATTTAATGTTGTATTAAATATCGGCACAGTTGTTGCTTGGGTTGTTTCTAATGTTTCGGATCCTGGGCATGATGGCAGCTTTCAAGCGACCGCATGGGGTCTTCGGCCTTTTCGCCGCGGTCCTTGTTGCAACTCAGGTCGCAGCATATCCACTTGACGACTATGATCGGGCAGCGCACGGCGCTGTCAGTCGCGACGCGTTTGCCGAGTTGCCCGCGGCCGTGAGCGCTGGCACCTGGTCGACCGGGTCCTTGCCCGGCGTCGACCGCGCGGCTCCCGTCCCCTTGTTCGTCGACCCTTCGCCGGATGCGCGCCAGGACGTGGACTTTGCCAAGCCTGCGCAAGCTGACCCCCTCGGCCGGGCGCTGCGAGCGGTGGTCAACGTCACTGCCAGACGGCAGCGGGGAGCTTCCGCCGCAGCGGTGGTTGTGCCTACGGAGCCGCTCGACCCGTTTACCCCCATCCTGGGAGACGAGATCGCTGCGGCGGTTTTGAGAATGGAGGAAGGGCTTGCCGAAGTGCTCAGCGAAGCCCTCGACGCGCGTGTCGACGAGGACGGTCGGGTCACTTTTTCCATGGCTGGCGTGGAAGGCTTTCACGTCAGCACTGGCAGCGGGCAGGTGTCGCTGGGGTATGGCGATACGGTGTTGGCGTTCAACCAGGACAGGAGTGCCCAGCTTGGGCGGCGGATCGCGGCGCTTGATGCGGTCCGCGACGCCGAGCAGGGAGCGCTGCCCAGCTCTTCCAATCTGCTGCATGATCTGCTTGTGCTCGGCGTACGCGTCGTTCAGTATCCCTTGTTCTGGGTCCTGGTTTTTATGGCGCTGATCGGCAAGATCGCGCTGGTGCTTGCCACCCCGCGCAAACGCCGGCGTTTGCTGCGGCTCAAATCGAGCGCACAGCCCAAGGTAAAGCACCTCCGTACTCGCGCGCGCATCAAGCTCAAGCGCGTGCGTACCCGAATCAGGCTGCGGCCGTCCGCGTAGGTGCTGGCGGCGCTGCTGTCCTGTGGGCGGCGTGCTCCTGCCACGGCGCGCCGCGCATGCTTGGCGGAGGCGGGAGAGGCCCAGTCAGCGCTCGTTGCGACGACGACTCCTCGTCGATTCCGGTCGGCAGGGCTTGGGGGTATACTGGCGCTGACGTCGCGGGTTTGTCGCTTGTCCCGATTCCTGCGACCTGGCTTCTGACCTCTCCACTCCCCAGGAATCCACCATCATGCTGCAGAAATCTGCTTCTTTCCCTGGCATTCAGGGACCTATCGTAACCATCGTCATGGACGGCTACGGGATCGCCAAATCCGACGTCGGCAGTGCCATCGCCGCCGCCACAAAGCCGACCCTGGATCGTCTTTTTGCCAAGTATCCGAATATCGCCCTGCGCGCACACGGCGTTGCGGTCGGCATGCCTTCCGACGACGACATGGGTAACTCTGAAGTCGGCCACAACGCCATCGGCGCCGGCCAGGTCTACAGCCAGGGCGCCTCCCTGGTCGCCGACGCCATTGCCGCCGGCTCGATCTGGCAAGGCGCGGCGTGGCAGGAAGTTGTCGCCAGCGTCAAGGGCGGGCGCGGCGTGCTGCACTTCCTCGGCCTTTTTTTCCGACGGCAATGTGCACAGCCACGTCGACCACCTGCGGGCGATGATCGTCCGCGCCAAGGAAGAGGGCGTCAAAGCGGTGCGAATTCACATCCTGCTCGACGGTCGTGACGTTCCCGAGACCAGCGCGCTTGATTATGTACTGCCCTTCGAAGCTTTCCTGGGCGAGATCAACGATGACCGCTTCGACGCCCGCATCGCCTCGGGTGGCGGGCGCATGAACATCACCATGGATCGCTACGAGGCGAACTGGAACATGGTCGACAAGGGCTGGCACACGCACGTCCTCGGTGAAGGCCCGCAATATGACAGTGCGGCTGCCGCGATCGAGGCCCTGCGGGTGGAATTCCCCGGCACCATCGACCAGGATCTGCCGGCATTCGTCATCGGCAGCGCCGGCGTTGCGGTCGGAACGATCAATGATGGCGACGCGGTGGTCTTCTTCAATTTCCGCGGCGACCGCTCGATCGAGATCACGCGCGCTTTCGAAGACGCCGATTTCGACAAGTTCGATCGCGTCCGCGTGCCCCGCGTGACCTACGCCGGGATGCTTCAGTACGACGGCGATCTCAAGCTGCCGAATCGCTTCCTGGTCGATCCGCCGGCCATTCTCGACACCATGGGCGAATGGTTTGCCAAGGCCGGTATCACCCAGTTCGCCTGCTCGGAAACGCAGAAGTTTGGCCATGTGACCTATTTCTGGAATGGCAATCGCTCGAACAAGTTCGACGGGGAAACCTACCAGGAGGTGCCCAGCGATGTGGTGCCCTTCGAGCAGCGGCCGTGGATGAAGGCCGCCGAAATTGCCGACGCGATGATCGCCGCCCTGAAGAGTGGCCAGTACAAGACGCTACGTTGCAACTTCGCGAATGGCGACATGGTCGGCCACACCGGCAGTTTCCGCGCCGCGACGATGGCCATCGAGGCGGTTGACCTGGAACTGGCGCGCATCCTGCCAGTGATCGATGCGCTCGGCGGCGTGGCCTTGATTACTGCCGACCACGGCAATGCTGACGAGATGTACGAGATCGACAAGAAGAGCAAGCAGCCGGCGAAGAATGCCGATGGTTCGTTCAAGGCGAAGACGGCGCACACGCTCAATCCGGTGCCGTTCATCCTCTACGACAATGTTTCCGGCGGCAAGCTTGGCCTGCAGGCGAGCGAGACTGCCGGCCTCTCCAACATTGCGGCGACGATTGCCAACCTGCTCGGCTTCGAGAAGCACGCCAAGTGGGACGACAGCCTGCTGGTCGTCAAGTAGCGCCGAGTCACTGGCTCGGGCAAGTCGCCAGTCCACACGGCCGCCGCAAGGCGGCCGTTTTCGTCAGGGCAGGCGCTGCTCCAGCGCGTAGAGTTCCTCGGCGCTTTCGCGGCGGCGAACGAGATGCGCATGCTGGCCATCGACCATCACTTCGGCAGCGCGCGGGCGGGTGTTGTAGTTCGAACTCATGGCCATCCCGTAGGCACCGGCGGAGAGGATCGCCAGCAGGTCGCCTTCGGCCAGTTTCAGTTCGCGGCCGTGACCGAGAAAGTCGCCGGATTCGCAGATCGGGCCGACGATCTCCCATTTTGCCGTGTCGCCTGAACGTACTGCCACGGGAACGATGTCGTGCCACGAGCCGTACAAGGCCGGTCGGGAGAGGTCGTTCATCGCCGCGTCGACGATCGCAAAATTCTTGACTTCGCCGGGCTTCAGATACTCGACGCGGGTGAGCAGCACGCCGGCATTGCCAACCAGGCGGCGACCGGGTTCGAGCAGGATGCGCAGGGGTCGCCCCTTGAGCTTTTCGAGCAGCGGTTGCAGGTAGGCGTGCACGCTGGTTGGTACATCAGCGTCGCTGTAACGGATGCCGAGGCCGCCGCCGAGGTCGATGTGCTGCAGCACGATGCCGTCGCTGGCCAACTGATCGACCAGTACCAGCAGCTTGTCGAGGGCTTCGGCAAATGGCGCGGCATCGAGCAGCTGCGAACCGATATGGCAGTCGATGCCGCTGACTTCGAGGTGCGCCAGTGCGGCAGCCTGTCGGTAGAGGGCACGTGCTTCGTCGTAGGCGACGCCGAATTTGTTTTCCTTGAGGCCGGTCGAGATGTAGGGGTGCGTACCGGCGTCGACGTCGGGATTGACGCGCAGGCTGATCGGCGCGGTCTTGCCGAGCCTGTCGGCGACGGCGTTCAGGCGTTCGAGTTCGGGCGCGGATTCGACGTTGAAGCACAGGATGCCGGTGTTCAGCGCCAGTTCCATTTCGGCGGCGGTCTTGCCGACCCCGGAGAAAACAATGCGCTGCGGATCGGCGCCAGCGGCCAGGACGCGCTTCAGTTCGCCGGCCGAGACGATGTCGAAGCCGGCGCCGCGGCGGGCCAGGACGTCGAGCACGGCGAGGTTGGAGTTGGCTTTGACGGCGTAGCAGACGAGGGCGTCAAGCCCGGCCAGTTCGTGCTGGAACTCGTCGAGTGCGTTCTCCAGTGCCTGGCGCGAGTAGACCCAGCACGGTGTGCCGAACTCGCTCGCGATGTCGCTCAGCGCGACCGACTCGGCGTGCAACACGCCCTTGCTGCTGTGGAATGGGGGCAGTGGGGTCAGCGGGGTTATCGCGTCGCGCTTCATTTGGTCGCTTTCTCGGCGCTCGCGGGCACCGTGCTAGAATCGCTCGCAGCCGTTGCCGGGCTTGGCGACGGTGTCGTGGGCACCGCTTTCGGGGGCAGCGTCAGTCCGCCTTTGCTGCCGCAGCCGGCGAGCGCGAGGGTTGCCAGCAAAGCCAGCGCGAGATATTGCCGCATAGGTCGAATCGCCAAAACGGGAAATGTTAGCACAGGATGAATGATAGCGAATTCAACGCGCTTGCCGACGCAGCGCTGCAGGAGATCGAGGCCGGACTGGAGCGTAGCGGCGCCGATCTGGACTTTGAAAGGGTCGGCGACAACTTGCTCGAAATCGAGTTTTCCGATGGCGGCAAGATCATCGTCAACCGCCATGACGCGGCCAAGGAAGTCTGGGTGGCCGCCCGGTCCGGCGGTTTTCACTACCGCTGGGACGGTAGTTGCTGGCAGGATACCCGCGGCGGCGAGGACCTGATGACCGCCCTCTCGAGGCTGCTTTCGGAGCAGGCCGGGGAGTGGGTATCCCTGCGCGACTAGTGTAGGGCTGTGTTGCGGGAATGGTGGCGAAGGAACACGCTACAAATTCCCCTTGTTGATGAAGCGCACGGGCTGCGCTCCTTGTTTGCCGGCGCAGCCGCTGCAGCCGCCACAAGCGCTTTTTGAGCGCGCCGCGGCGCGTCGTTGGCGTAGCGCTACCGCCTCGGGATCGGCTTTCGCAAAGCCCAGACTTAGCGCCATGGTGGCCGTGTGCTCGGCAAGCGAGAAACGGGCGCCTGCCGGTAGCAGGCGCCAGCCGGCGTAGAGAGCGGCGCAGGCGACCGCAGCGTACACGATCAAATCCTCAAGCATGGCCGGCTCCAGTAAGGAGCAGCGCCACCCGATAGGTGATGAACGACGCGAGGTAGGCCAGGGCGAACAGATAGCCGGCCATCAGTAGCGGGTAGCGCCAGGAGTTGGTCTCGCGCTTGACCGCGGCCAGCGTGGCCAGGCACTGCGGCGCGAAGACGAACCAGGCAAGCAGCGAGAAGGCTGTTGGCAGCGACCAGCCGGCTGCCAGCAGCGGGCCGAGTTGCCCGGCCACGTCGTCACCCGTTGCCGAGAGAGCGTAAACCGTACCCAGCGCGCCGACGGCGACTTCACGCGCGGCCATGCCGGGGACCAGGGCGATCGAGATCTGCCAGTTGAAACCGATCGGCGCGAAGATCACTTCGAGTGCCTGGCCCAGCATGCCGGCGTAGCTGTACTGGATGGCCGGGCCGGTAGCGCCTTCCGGTGCGCCGGGAAAGGTCGACAGGAACCACAGCAGCACGGTCAGCGCGAGAATGATGTTGCCGACGCGGAGCAGGAAGATTTTCGCGCGTTCGAGCAGACCGAGCAGCAGATTGCGGCCGTGCGGCAGGCGGTAGGAAGGCAGTTCGAGCAGCAGTGGATGCTGCAGGCCCTTGCTGACGGTCATCTTGAGGACCGCGGCGACGGCCATGGCGCTGACCACGCCGGCGACGTAGAGAGCGAACAACACCAGGCCCTGCAGGTTGAAGACGCCGACCGTTGTCTGCGGAATGAAGGCGCCGATGATCAGCGCATAGACCGGCAAGCGCGCCGAGCAGGTCATCAGCGGGGCGATCATGATCGTCGCCAGGCGGTCGCGCCAGTTGCTGATCGTGCGCGCGGCCATGATCCCGGGAATGGCGCAGGCAAAACTCGAGAGCAGCGGGATGAACGAACGCCCCGACAGGCCGACGGTCCCCATCAGGCGGTCGAGCAGGAAGGCCGCCCGCGGCAGGTAGCCAGAATCCTCAAGCGCGAGAATGAACAGGAACAGAATCAGGATTTGCGGCAGGAAGACCAGCACGCCACCGACGCCGGCGACGATGCCATCGACGAGCAGGCTGCGCAGCAGGCTTTCCGGCATGTGGGCGCTGAGGAATGCGCCAAAGGCGTCGACACTGGCGCTGATCATCTCCATCGGCAGGCTGGCCCAGCTGAATACCGCCTGGAACATCAGGAAAAGCGTGGCCGCCAGAATCAGCAGTCCCCACACCGGGTGCAGGACGACGCGATCAATGCGTTCGTCGAAGCGGGTGTCGATCGCCGGCTCGCGGACGCTGGCGGCGAGAATGCGGCGCACTTCGCGCTGCGTGGCGCTGACATCGGCGACATCGGGGGCCAGCCAGGCGGCCGGTGGCGGCAGCTCGGCGGCGGTGTGAGGCAGCGTCATGGGTACGCTCGCTTCGAGCTGGGCCAGCAGTTCGCTGGCGCCACCGCGTCTGACGGCGACGGTATTGACTACCGGCATGCCGAGCTCGCGTTGCAGGGCGGCGACGTCGATGGTGATGCCGCGCTTCTTGGCCAGATCGGTCATGTTCAGCGCCAGCATCATTGGCAATCCCAGACGTTTGACTTCCAGCACCAGGCGCAGGTTGAGCTTGAGGTTGGTGGCGTCGCTGACGCAGACGATCATGTCCGGGCGTTGCTCGCCGGCGAGCGTGCCGAGAACTACATCGCGCGTGATCTCCTCGTCGATACTGACGGCGTTGAGGCTGTAGGCGCCGGGCAGGTCGAGGATACGGAACGGTCGGCCGGCTGGCGTCGTCAGCAGCCCCTCCTTGCGGTCTACGGTGACGCCAGGATAGTTGGCGACCTTCTGCCGGCTGCCGGTGAGCAGGTTGAAGAGGGCCGTCTTGCCGCAGTTCGGGTTGCCCAGCAGGACCAGGCTCATGGCTTCACTGGCGCTGCTCATGCCGTCGCTCTCCCGTTACGCAGTGGGGCGACCAGTACGCGCTCGGCTTCGAAGCGACGCAAGGCGAAAATCGTGCTGCCGACGCGTACCGCGATCGGCTCGCCTCCCGGGAAGCCGCGCGCGACGACGCGCACCCGCTCACCGTCGACAAAGCCGATTTCGTACAGCCGCAGCGCCAGCTCACGCTCGGCAGCATCGCCAGCGGTGGCCAGGTCGCCGCTGCTTACAGTACCTTCGTGACCCCGCGGAAGGTCGAAAAGGGAAATCAATTCCAATGGGCCATTCATGTCGTCTGCCACCTTCCGGCTAGTGCATCGATACCGCTGCGAACGCTTGCCAGCGTTCAAAAAAAGACAGTCAGGTCTGGCCTCTGCGGGGCGTTGTCGCTGTCAGTGCAGTGCACCAGCGACAAGAGCCCGAGTGCACAGGCTTGCAATATACATGAGAATCATTCGCAACGAAATGCCCTGGCGTGGTTATTTCGCAGCTTTCGCTGTCGCCGGCGGAGGTATGCGCAGGCTGGCGACAAGCGGCGATGGCCGTGACCTCCCTGCGGCAGATCGCCGCAGTCTCGGCAAGGACAAGAGGCAAGGCGTAAAATTGCTGCTTTCGACCGCTCGCTAGCGCCGCCAACAACGATGTTTCCAGCCTTTCAGGAGCAGCCAGGAGAGGAGCAAGAGCGGGCACCGGCTTTCGTGTCCGGCAGCGCGAATCCTTTGGCGCGCGTGCTCGTGCTGCGGCGCATCGAAGTGCTGACGCAAGCCGTGGTGTTGCTGTTGGCGGTGGCGTGGCTGAAGATCCCCCTCGACGTCGCACCGATGATGGCGGTCATCGCCCTGCTCGCCGCGGTCAATCTGCTCACCCGCTGGCGCCTGGCCCGCGGTGCTGCGGCCAGCGAAGGCGAAGTCTTCGCCCATCTGGCGATCGACGTCGCTGCCCTTGGCGTCCTGCTCTATTTTGCCGGGGGTTCGGCCAATCCCTTTGTTTCGCTGTTCCTGCTGCCACCCACGCTGGCTGCAGCGATGTTGTCGACCCGCTACGCCTGGTCCATGGCGGCGATGACGCTGGCTGCCTACACTTTCCTGATCTTCTGGAAGCTGCCGCTGCCGCCACCGCAAGGCGATCTCGCCCAGTTCGACGCGCTGCTCGCCCGTGCCACCGGCGGCGCCAGCGAACACGCCATCCACAGCAGCGGCTTTGCCCTGCACATTCTCGGCATGTGGCTGAACTTCGTGATCAGCGTCGGCGTCGTTGCCTTTTTCCTGACGCGCATGGCGGCAGCGCTCAAGCAGCGTGAACGCGAACTCGCCGTGGTCCGCGAAGCCGTTCTGCGCGACGAGCAGATTCTCTCGCTGGGCACCCTCGCCGCTGGCGCGGCGCACCAGCTGGGGACGCCGCTGGCGACGATGGCGGTGGTCATCCGCGAGCTTGAGCTCAACCATGGCAGCGGCGACACCGAGTTGCGCGAGGACCTCTTGCTGCTGCGCGAACAGGTCGATCGCTGCAAGCAGACGATTTCGCAGATTCTCGCCTCTTCCGGTCAGGGGCGCGAGGAAAGTCTGCGCTCGCTGGCGCTCGATGCCTACCTGCAGCACGTGCTTGACGACTGGCAGCTGATTCGTCCGCACGCGCGGCTCAGCGTGACGCTGCACGGTGCGCAACCAGCGCCCTTGATCGCCGTTGACCGCACCCTGGAGCAAGCGCTGCTCAATCTGCTCGATAACGCCGCCGACGCCAACGGTGCCAGCCAGGAAGTGCTACGCTTTACGGCGTCCTGGGATGGCGACCGCTGTCGCATCGAGATCCTCGACGCCGGTCCCGGGCTCAACGCCGAAGCGCGGCAGCGGCAGGGCGAGGCCTTTTTCACCACCAAGGTCGACGCCGGCGAGCGTGCCGGCGGCCTCGGCATTGGCCTGTTCCTGAGCAACGCCACGCTCGAGCGCCTCGGCGGCAAGGTTGAGCTCTTCAACCGTGAGCCGCCACAGAGCGGCGCCTGCACCCGCGTCACCCTGCCTTTGGCCCGACTGAAAGCGCAAAGCTGAGAACTGAACTGATGCCTGTGATGACCGAGAAACTCCCGAAACTCCCCGACGACGAGCGTTCGACCCTGCTGCTGGTGGACGACGACGATGTCTTCCGTCGCGTCCTGGCGCGCGCCCTCAACCGCCGCGGCTATGCAGTGAGCGTCGCGGCGACGGTCGATGAAGCCCTCGCCAGCGCCCTCGAGCAGCCGCCCGAATATGCCGTCGTCGATCTGAAAATGCCCGGGACGTCGGGCCTGGTGCTGATCGAGAAATTGATCGAGCTGGATCCGAACACGCGCGTGGTGATGCTCACCGGCTATGCCAGCATCGCCACCGCCATCGAGGCGATCAAGCTTGGCGCCATTCACTACCTGGCCAAGCCCTGTGACGCCGATCAGGTGGTCGCGGCACTCAACAAGGGCAGCGCAGGCGATTCGGCGACAGCGGTGTCCGGCTCGCCGCTGTCAGTGGATCGGCTTGAATGGGAGCACATCCAGCGCGTCCTGGCCGAGCAGCAGGGGAATGTCTCGGCCACCGCGCGCGCCCTGAAAATGCACCGCCGCACGCTGCAGCGCAAGCTCGGCAAGCGGCCCACTCGAGAGTAGGGGAGTAGGGGAGTAGGGAGTCGTCATGGCAGAAACAGCAGATTTCAGCGCCGCGGCGCGGATGCGCATCGACAAGTGGTTGTGGGCGGCGCGCTTCTACAAGACGCGCTCGCTGGCGGCGCAGGCGCTTGCTGCCGGCCACGTCAGACTCGCGGGGCAAGCTGTAAAAGCCGCGCGCGAGCTGCACGTCGGCGAGAGCCTCGAAATCGCCGTCGGCGACAGCGTCTGGAGCGTCGTCGTGCGTGGCCTCAACGCGCAGCGCCGCCCGGCCGTCGAAGCGCAGCGGCTCTACGAGGAAACCGAGGACAGCCGCGCGCGCCGCTTGGCGCAGCAGGAGGCCCGGCGCCTGGCGCCGGTCCCGGGCAGCGATCTGCGTGGTCGGCCGACCAAGAAAGCGCGCCGGATGATCCGCGGTTTCACCGATAATTTCTGAGCGCTTGGGAAGCTGGCCGCCAACCCATGAGCTATCGCCTGCTGGCTGACGCTGTCGTCCTCGCGCATCTGCTGTTCATCGTCTTCGTCGTTCTTGGTGGTAGTCTGGTGCTGCTCTGGCCAAGGCTCGCAGTGCTCCATCTTCCGGCCGCCTGCTGGGGAGCTTTCATCGAAATCAGCGCTGGCATGTGCCCGCTGACGCCGCTGGAAAATGCCTGGCGGCAAGCCGCCGGCGAGGCCGGCTACGCCGGCAGCTTCATCGAGCACTACCTGCTGCCGATCATCTATCCCGTCGGCTTGACCCGCGACATTCAGTTCGTTCTGGCGGCGGTGGTGATCGTCGTCAACCTCGGTATTTACGGCTGGCTGCTGTATCGCTGGCGACGATCGCCAGCTGTCGGCGAGGGAGTTGGCGGGCAGAAGACCACAGCGCCATAGAAAAAAACCGCCACAGTTGGATCACGAGGCACGATGGCTTGGTCTGGCAGGCCGGTCCCAAGGCTGAAAGCAGGATGAAGGCTGTGTTCAATCGTGTTGGGTATTGCCCAGGGCAACGGGCGTTGGCGCGCGCATCCCTTCCGAATAGAACCACGCCTTGAACTTGGCCATCTGTTTGATCCGGTCGGTGTATAGCGTCAGCTTGTCCGACGGCGCGAAGATTTTCGCCATCAGCTTGGCATCAGGCTCACTAACTCTTAGCGCCAGGTAGTTGGCGATTGCGGTGAACAGCGAAGGGTCGAAATCCTTCGCCTCTTGCGAGGCTACGACGAAGGATAGCCCGTACTTGCGGCATTCCTTGGCCATGGTTGGAATCAGCTTCAAGCGCGCGGCGCGGTGTGCCTCGTCGAATATCACGGCGTGGGTGATTCGGTTCTGCGTGCCGCGCCTGAACATCGACTGATAAAGGTTGTGCAGAACAAAGGTCGAAAACGCTCGTTGCAGCACTTCATTTTGCGAGCTGTGGATCTGTACCAAAGCGGGAGTGGAACTGTCGAGAAGACTTGGCGCACCTGCAGTGGCTTCGAACAACCCATAATCCGCCAGTTCTGCCAGCCGAGTCATCAGTCCTTTGTCCGGTTTGGCGTCGGCTTTGAGCAGCTCATAAAACGCGCCAAAGGCGGGAATTTCTCCCCGCTTGCCCAAGGCCCAGCCGCGGTCGGCGTAACTTTGCTTGATCGCCTCGCGCACGCGACCGAGTTGCACGTCGCCCAGATCCGGAAAGATCGCCGCGAAGTTGTCACGCAGCAAGGTAACGTTGTCCATGTAGGCCAGCGGCGCATCACTTACCACTTGCAACGGGTTGAAGCCGAGCCCGGCATAACTCACCCTGTGCAGCGCATTGCCCCATAGGGCGCCGAGTTTCTCGTCAATATCCTCGTGGTAGGAGAACACGATCGGCACGATCCCCGATTCCATCAATTGTCGGCACAGCTGGATCAGGCAGGTAGTCTTGCCCATGCCAGGCAGGCCGACGATGAGCAAGTGTGGATTGCCCTGGATGCTCACTGGCCAACGCACCGGCTCATCGCTCCCATCGCGCTGACCGAGCAGCAACTAGACGGTTTTCGGTGCCGCTGCCAGATTGTCTCCAGAGGTCAGGAGAAGGTCTGGCGGCGAGAGCTGCTCCACGGCGTTCGCTTCATCCTGCACCGCCAACGGCGTAGTCGCCTCAAGCAAACTGATCCCCTCCCCTAAGGGCATTGCGCTACGCTGTGTCTCAGGTAGACGCGCCGGGCCAAACAACCAGATATCCGTGCCAATTGCTACCGGCGTGGTGCCGCCATATTCGGGACAGAAGACGAAACCTACTTTGGCCCGATCGAGGTCGAACAAAGCCGGCAGCGCGTAAGCGGTACCTTCACGCGCCAGCTTTACGAGTTCCCTTTCGATGAACTCGAAGGCTTCGTCGGTCAGCGTGTGCCGTTGCCCTTTGCGCGCGTAGAAGCGCAACACCCGCGCCAGACGGGCGCGCTGCACGGTCTTTTCGAGCAGCGCGGTGTCCGGTCCAAACAGCTTTTCCCAGCGTTGGCAGGACGCATCGAGCTGGCTTTCGATGATGCTCAACAAATCGAGCGCGCGGGCGGTCTTGAGGTAGCGGCGGAACTTCACTTCCACGAACGAAAATTTCAACCCGCCACGCCGAGCCGCCGTTACATACAGCAAGTCGGCGCGCTGCCCACTGGCATCCTTCTCCTTGTTCTCACCAACCGGGCGGAACAATTCCGGCACGTCGTCGAGAGGAACGAAAAATCCCTCCTTGAGGGACAACCATGGCGCACCCTCTTCGCCGCCAAGCGCACAGTGGTTTTGCGTCAGCGCCAATGCCACCATTTCCTGCGCCACCGAGCCCGATTGCGTCAGGCGCAAGGCGAGGCGGCCGCTGAGCGCTTTCAGCGCATCCAGCAGAAAGATGCAGTTACGAGGGCTTGCCGACAAGCCCATTTCGCCCAGGGCGGTGTCCAGCAGGCGCACAATCTCATCCAGGGAACTGGTGGAGGTAATGAGCTGCAGAAAACCCAGGTCGTCACGCTCCGGCACGCAGTCGATCAGATACGCCTCGTACAGGCTCGGCAGGTCGCGCGGAGAATCGAAATACTCGACGCCGGCATGCCGGTCCACCGTCACCACCCAATCACACAGGCGGTGTAGGGCTGCCAGCATTTCACTACGGTCCGGCGAGACTTCCGTGATCAACACCGGCCAGTCGTTATCACCTGCGCCCATGCGTTTGGCAACGCAGCGCAGCAAGGCCGAATGCGCCTTGACCAGTCTCTCGGAAAATCCGCGTGCCACCGGATGCTTCTCGCCTTCCGGCATGGGTGAGATGGACGATCGCCAACGCGGCACTGGGGCGGCCTCGAAACGTCGGTCCGGAGTCAAGGCCAGACCATGGACCTCCAGCGCGCCATTGGGCACGCTGGTCATTGGCACGCATTCAACGTGAGTGGTAAAGATGTCGAAGGCCAAAGCCAGATGCGCCGGAGTGGTCGGGGTTTCGCTATCGCGCCGCGCCCATGCCAGGCGTGGCAGGTTTACGCCACCCGGGCGGGTGACGCTGTCCAGCAGCCAACGATCCTCCTCTGGTACCACACCAGCGCCGCTGCGTCGGCGTTGTGCAGTAGCCGCCAGGAAGCGCCCCAGCATGCTGGTTCGCCCATCGGCAGGGTAAAGATCAAGCACAAAAGCTCGTTTTACAACCTCTTCGCGCGCTTCGCCCTCTTCGTCAACTTCTGTTGCTTCCACCTCGCGCAAGGCGCAGCCCAGGGCACGCGCGGCAGGCATGGCATCGCCGGGGCGCAGGGCGTGCACATGCACGCGCCGGGTTTCCGGGTGCAAATTGAGATAGCGCGCGACTTCTTCGCCCAGCAGTTCGGATGCGCTCCGGCCTACCGAGGGTGCCATCAACTCCTCGCTCTTGGCATCGCCATCGCCCAGCAGGCGGGACAGAAGGGCGACGGTAGCCTTGGGCTCCGGATCGTCGGTAGCGGTCATCGCCACGGTATGAAAACCGAGGCTGTCGGCGAAAACAAAGGCTTCGCCCTGTGCGAAACCCGGCAACATCGCCGGATAATGGGCGCCGATCAGCGAGCCCAGCAGCTTCGCCACCTTGATCGGCGGCGTTCCTTCCTCGTATCGGTGACGCCACACCAGCATGTCGAATCCCTGTTGCCACGCGACGCGCAGCGGATGTGTGGGCAAGACGATCAGGCCGATACGTTTGCCGCTGACGCCAACAACTTCGAGGGTGTGAATCTGCGTCGCGCGCGCGGAAGCCCCCTCCCACCAGGCGGTGGCGGCATTCACGTACTCGTTGAACACCGGGCGGTCGTTGTAGAGCACTGCCAGCGGACCCAGGCTGGAACGTAGCAACCAACTGCAGAAATCGCGCGAGGCTCTGGCGAAACGTTCTCCCACTCTGTCACCGGCCGGACCAAAGGGAAGAAAAACAGGCTCACCGTCCGGCGAGCCATCCGCCCTGACCTTCAGTTGCCAGCGCCCCGGATTGCCCTGTTGCACTGCCCAATCGGCCGCCAGGTCGAGCAGCAGCTTCGGGCACAGCACGCGCGCCGCCTTGCCGTCCACCCGGCAGGCAATGTAGCCTTTTCTGTCGGCGCTGAACGTCTGCCTGTCATCTGGATTGTCGGCGAGCCGTTGGAATGTTTCGTCGTCTTTCGCCACCTGAATGGCGGCCAATGCGAGGCTGGGGAAAACGTTTCCGGCGCTGGATTTGGCTGCTTGGCTGGTGACGCCGAAGCACAGGATGAAATCCTCGCTGACCACCTGGTGTGAGCCTGCTTCAGCATCGCCTTCCCGCGAGGTTTCGGCCGTCAGCGCCCGAATGGTCACCTCCGCTTCGAAGCGCTCGTTTCCTTCGAGATCGCCGAAATCGTCCTGAGTAAACACGCACTTCTGCAGCCCTCGGCCAGCATGGGTGACGGTTTTTTCCGCCAGCGCGTCGCCACCAGCACGGATGTCAACGATGTAGTCCACGGCGCCTTTGGCAAGGGTGGCCGGTTCGACCTCCCAGCGCACTTCCAGCCGGACTCGCTGCTGAGGATTGTCCACGAGCGCCAGCTTGAAAGTCAGACGGTTATCGTCATCCACAGCCAGGCCGGACCATTGGTACGGTCTGCCGTTTCTTTGGCGCCAATTGACCCAACGGATGGACTGCAAGCTCTGGCTATCGAATAGACCAGGGCGCAAACGGTTGAGCCAGAGGGATTCCTGCTCTTCGAGGCGGGCCAGCGCGTCCAGCCGGGAAAGGCTGTCCGCCGCACGCAGGAACTCCGCCAACCCACGCCCGACCGCTGCATCCGCCACCGGCAGTTGCAGGCCGTCGACCCGCGCTTCCGCCGATTGCCTGTTGCCCTGGCGGGCCAGCAGACGTTCCACCAGAAGCGCCGACTTCTCCAGATCGCCGTCGTCTGGCTTGCCGTCAACCGCCACCGGCCACAGGCCGATCTCCGGCAAGGCCGCCCCCAAATCCTCCAGGCGCCGAGCCCCACGACACAAATAGGCGAACTCACGCCAGGGTGACAAGGCTTTGTTACGCGCCAGCCGGCGCGCTTTGGACAGGGCCTTGTCGGCAAAACTCTTGCCGCCGTGCGGCAGTTTGTCGCGCGCCAAGGCCTTTGTTTTGGCGAACAGTTCTGCCTCGATAATCTCCCGTGCCGCGCTGTAGATACCGTCCATACCCGCTCCAGCATGGACGGCGTCCACCAGCAAGAGCACCGCTTCCGCTTTATCCTCGCGCCACTCCACTGCCTTGTCGGCGGTGATCGAGCGAGTGGCCGCGTCCTTAGTAGCATGGCTGACCAAGGCGATCTGCCAGCCTTGGACCGCAAAGCGTTCGTCTGCCGCCAGTTCTCGCGCGACCTCGCCGGGCAGGCAGCGAATGAACGCCATGCTGCCGGGAAGTGCAGGCCCCAACAGATCGCTCAAGGAACGCGCCAGCGTTGGCGCAGTGTTTTCGATCAGGGGCATGTCAATCTCCGAGGGTGGCATGGGCGTGGCGCAACAAGGCCTCAGCTTGCGCGAGACATTCTGCCAGTAGGGCATCGTTCACGCCGTCGCCGGTGTAGTCGGTCAGATTGCGTTGCTTGCGCAGTGCGTCGAGAACGATCACGGTGGCGCTGTCCACGGCCAAGGTCAGCGGGAGCGTCTGGATGGCGGTCTGGTGGTGGCCTGGCTGGCTGGTCGAGGTGCGGTAGCCTTTGGCCGCGAGGGCGGCCATCGCGCATTGCAGGATGGTTTTGTAGGCAGCATCGAAGCGGTTCTCCGCGCTGATCGCCGCAACCCTGGCGTCGGCGAGATTGCGTCCCGCCGCCGCCAGTAACTTGAGAACGGCGGCGCGCCCGGCCTCATGCCGAACCAGACGCTGGATCGCCAGCAAGTTTTCCAGACTCATCCTCGTTTCCAATCAGAAATATCTTTTTCCCGCCCAGAACCTCGGCCAGAAAGGCGTCGCCGCCGTTCAGCTTGTTGTGGAACTCGGCGGGCGACAGAACTACCGGGTTGATCTCCCGGCCGATACTGGATTGGGCTTCATGCAGCGCTCGTACTGCCTCGGCGAAGCCAATTTCGCCTACCAACAAGACATCAACATCGCTGCCCGGTCCTTCGTCGCCACGCGCCACGGAACCGAACACCAGTGCCAGGGCAAGCTTTTCGCTCAAGGGGGACAAGGCTGCCTTCAACACATCGGCGAGTCCGGCCGTCTTGCGCAGGATGCCGGCCAGTTCCGCATAGATGGGGCACTGCCGATTGGCGCCGTAGCGCACCTGGTTGCCAATCTCCTCCCGGGTAAGCACGCCTGCCTGGGCGAGGCGTGTGAGTTCCTTGTGCAAGGTACCGGCACTGGTGCCGGTCAGGCGGGCGATTTCGCGCACGTGGTAACGCTGTTCCGGGTGCAGGAGCAAGCGGGCGAGCACTTTCTGGCGGTATTCGCCGAAGAGAAGTGAGCTGAGCATGGTTGTAGCCGTTTTCGATACGATTGAAGCCGTTCATGCTACATCAAACCGTGCGCGCAATCGCTTCATCGACTCCGCGTCGTTCACCCCGACCAGCAGCCCAAGGTCGCGCAGTCGCCTTTCCAGGCACTGCTTGTTGGCACGCAGCAGGTCCTGGGGAACGGACATCCCCGGGGGTTCGCGGTCCACATGAAGGCCGTAGTGGTCGCGCAGGATGTCGAGGAACCTGGGCAGGGTGAGCGGGCGCGCGGATTTGCCTTCGGCGTCCTTGCGCAGATGGCGATGGACGAGAAAATCCAGTAGCGCGTTGGAGAGGACAATCGAACGTAGGTCTACCGCCTTCCTGGTGCCGGCTTCGCTGCGCGAGACGCGGCGTTTGAAGGCAATGCCATTGGGGCGGTTGGGCATCAGGCTGCTATCCAACACCCTCACGAATTGGCCTCCCTGTTGGTGATGCCCGTGCAACTCAACCAAAGCTTCCGCCAAGCGCAAGGCTGGATGGTTCTGGTCGTTACGCAGCGCCCGCGCCACCTCCAGCGCCTCATCCGTCTGTTCCAGATTATTGGCCAGACCGATGCAATCTTCGTCGAGTCTTTCCCTGATCGACTCCGCCCGCTCATGCCGTTCGTGATAAATGTCGCCAAGCAGATTCAACCAGGCTGTCGGATCGGGCTGCCGCCGCGGGAGTTCATTCTTCAGCCTGGAATGGTGGCTGACTCGATCATCCAGTAGGCGCGCCAGCATCATCAGCACCGGCAGGCGCTCGTAGCGGGCCTGGCATTCACTCATTGCTGCTTCCGAGGCGTTGCGCAGCTTGCTGTCCAGTCCGTGCGAACAGTCCACCAACAAGGGCATCGGCGTCTGTTCCTTCGGTATGCCGCCGGTGCGCTCCCATTCGGACAAGCACACTGCCGTGGACAACAGCAGGTTGACCATGCCAAGGCCAATACCCGCTTCGAGCATGGGCAAAAAGGCCTGGCGCGGCAGGGCCATACCATAGACCTCGATGAAGGTCGCCAGATCCCCGCGCAGGCATTTGGCGGCAGCTTTGGCGATGGGCCAGCGATTGGCGATCTGCGACTGCTCCCTACCCCTCAGTCTATCAGGCGCATGGCCGCAGGTCTGGGCCAGACGTACCGCCAGCAGTTCGTCCACGCCGAGGTCGTCCGCCGTCCCCTCCTGAAAATGGTCGGAGCCCAGGTTTGCAGCGGAACCATGCACCGACATGTGCCGGGCAAACTGCTTCAGCAAGTGATTCTCGGCGAAACCGACGCCTACCGGGAAACGGCTCCGGCTAGCTTCTGGCACAAGTGCTTCGCCCCGGTCCTGCCATGCCAGCAGCGTGGTCAGTAGTTCCGGGACACCACGTAAATCGGCCACCTTTTCAGGCAAGTCGATCCAACTCGCCAGATAATGCGTTGGGAAAATCCGCTGCACCACCTCCTCATGCCCCAGGTCATGCTGCTTGTTCTCCAGGCAATAGCTGAGCAGCAGATCGGCCAGCATGGCCGGGCCGCAGTTGTCGGCAAAGCCATCAAAATCGCCGCCAGCGCGAGTCAGCAAACCATTGGCAACATCGACCAGCCGGGGCGACTGTCGACTGCCCTGGGAATCCTGCCGCCCGAAGGCCTCAACGAAGTGGCCTCTGCCTCGGCGCTGACCCCAGCGCGCCATGTACAGCATGGCTGGCAACAGGCTCCCCACCTCGAAGTGCTGCGGGGTGAAAGGCAGCGCCGGGAGATAGTTGGCGCTCCATAAAGCCCTGGCGCGCGCCGGAGTCAGCACATTCTCGACGATGGTCTTGGCGTTCACGCGGCTTCTCTCACCAGTATCTGCCTCCCATCCCGCGCCTCCACGCGAACCCGGAACATGCCGGCTTCATCGCCGGGGTGCCAGCCGTGCAATTCGCGCGCGTCTTCCTGCGCCAGGCGCTGAGTGAAGATTTCAAGGTGGGCGAACACGCCCTCCTGCCCGGCTCCGGATAGCTGAGCGCCATCTTTCAGCGCCAGCAGCAGGTGGAAAAGTTCCAGGCCTATTGGCAAGCGCTCTTCGCCACCCGCCGCGTAGCCATAGATCAGCAGCAGATGGGTATGCAGGCTTTCCAGGCCTTCAGCGGTAGGAGGCAGGCGCGCTTCCAGACGGAAGCGCTCCCAGGGCTTGACCACCCAGAAGGCACTTTCAGTGGGGGTTCGCGGCTGGATGCGCAGCGGCAGGCCAGCCTCGCGAGAGAACGCGGCCTCGGGCAGGTCCTCCAGCCGGGCGATGCCCAGACACAGTTCACGGCAGAGGTCAGCGCGCTCGTCCTCGTTCATCAGCGGCACACGGCGGAAACGATCCAGATGCTGGCCACCGAACAAAGGCAGGGCATCGATGGGAAGCTGCAATGCCGCGTAGCAAGCATGATCCCACTCGAACCACGCGCGGCGACGGGCAGAGGCCAGCGCGGCGGCGATGTCGTCCGGGCCATGCGGGGTCTCCCTGAGCAGGTGCCGGTCGAGTAAGGGATTGCTGTCCAGCGCCGGGTCGAAACGGGCGAGTTCCGAGAGCAGCTCGCCTTGCCGTTGCGGCGCGTCGGCGGCAAACGCGCGATCCCAATAGCGGGGTGGCGTCAATTCCGGTTCGGCATGGAGTTCGCTGCAGTCATGCACGCCAAAGAAGATGAAGGCCAGCGCCGCCCGCAGTTCGCGCGCCGTAATATGGACTTCGCCGCGCAGATGAGCGGCTTGCAGTACATCCGCCATTCGGGCCCGCAGGCGTGGGCCGGTACCCAGGTCGCGCAATGTCCGCACCGAATACCTGGCGGTGCAACGGTGTTGGGCGGTGCAGCTGGCGCAGCGCGCCCAGGGATCCGGATCCTGGCTAACGCCAAGAAAGCGGTCCAGCAGGGCATTGAGGAACTCAACGCGCAGCGCGCCATCGGCAATTCCTCCCACCAGGGAACGCTGGTTGAGGTCAATCAGGCGAATGCGCGGATCGATCACCGCGTGATCGTCCTCTTCGTTCTTGAACAGGGCCGCGGAGAGTTGTTCGCTCAGCGGCGTATCCTCCTGGGTATCCAGCCATTCGAGCAGCTTGCCACTGTTGATCGCGAGAATCCGCGGATGGCGTGCGGCGCCATCGAAACCCAGCTCATGACAGGGCTGGAAAAATTGGTCGAGCAGCGCGTTGGCCGACTGACCCCGCCACGCAGCTGAGCCGTCGAGATTGACTTTCAACATGCGCCCATCAAGCAGACGCCGTTCCTGCACGCGCTGCGAAGAGTGGACATCCGGCATACCCAAGGCCGCCAGCAGATGTTGCAGGAACGCCGTTTTGCCGTCGCCGGCATTGCCAAAAAGGATCGCGAGTTTGACCCGATCGTCTTCGATCTCCTGCCGCAGAACCTCATCCAGACGTGTTTCCACGTAGGTGCTAGCAGCGAAGACGGAGTCGAGGCCGCGCGTTTCGCTGTTCCCATGGCGCGAGCCGGGGTAGGCCGAGAGCAGTTCGGCCAGCCTCGGTGCCGTGTTGGCGGAGAACGTCGGCGTGACCGGCAGGTCGCCGACTTCCCGGGTAGTCGCTCCCGCGAGAAACGAGAGTGCCGCGCGGGCGTCTTCGAATCGTTCGCCCTCGATGGGCGTGGTCGCGCGCCTCATGAACTCCATTGCTTGCTCGACCCCGGTGATTTCCACGTCTTCCCAATTCAGACCGCGGTTCTTGATGCGCTGCCCAGCGAAGTCAAAGGGAGTCTTGTCGAACAGCACATGGAAGAAACTGGCGGCCAAGGCGAAAAGATCATCGCCTGGCTGAATCGAAGCCGTGCTTTCGACGCCATGGCTGGCGTACAAGGGATTTCGGCTGCGTACCTGGCTGCCGCTTTCAGTGACCGTGTCGTAATCAGTGAGCACCACTTCCCCACCCTGGACGATGATGTTACGCGGGCTGACGTCGCCATGCACCAGACCAACCTGATGCAGTGCCCAAAGGGCGTTGCTTAGATCGCGCAACCAACGTAGCAGCAAGTCTTGCAGACTGGTTTCGCCCAACTCTTCAGCATGCAAGGCGAGTACGCCGGCAAGATCTGACAACGGCATGCCTTCCACCCATTTCATCAAGGCGACGAAGCGGTTTGGCTGCCACTCGGGGGCGATTTCGTGGATGGCGGAAAGGTGCGGGTGAACGGTATAAGCGCGCGCTTTTCGATAGGCGCGCAAGGCGAGTTCGGCATCGCTCTGGTGATGGATCAGTTTTGCGACGTAGCTTCCATAGACTTCATCGGACTGTGCATCCACCTCGATGACTTTGAAGGTCTGGCCGATGCCGCCACGCCCAAGACGACTGATGATCTTGAACTGGGCGCGCTGGAAAGGCACTACCGTGTCTTCGTCCCAGTATTCTGGCGCTGGAAGTTCGGGCTTTGGCTTGGCAAGTGGCGCGGTATTTCGTTCCAGCACAGACGCCAGTTCGGCAAGTGACTCGCGTCCCTCGGGATTCAGAGCACAGCCTTGCTCAAGGAATTCACGCGTATCCCGGGCACGGGGCTCGTCCGGCGGGAACAGCGTCATCAGGCTGGCACACAAGGCAAACACGTCTGAGCGGGCGTCCGCAGCACCCAACCCGCCTTGACGGACTTCCGGAGCAACAAACCGAGTGTCCTCGCCGAAGTCCATGCGGGCCACCGAAATGGTCCGCGCCTGATCAAGGCGGGCCAGGCTGAAATCCGTAAACAGAGGGCAGCCGTTGTGACGGACCCGCAGGTGCGCGGAGTGATGTGGCGATGAAGGATACGCTGCAGCCCTTGGTCGTCAGGCTGATGAAATTTGCCCAGAGCCAAGAGCGCTTCGCGCGCGTAGCGCAATCGGTCATTGAGACTCCAATCCGGATCCTCCGCGCGATGGGCAAGTGTGGGGGCGGCGGGATCAATCAGAGAAAACCAATACAACTCGCCAGGAAAACGTTCGGCCTCCTGAAACGAATCAAGCAAACTGGGCAGGTAGGGCGACTTCTGCCACTGCTGCAGGACTTCATACTCACGCCGGGCGCGGTTCTCTGCGTCTTTTTCGTCAGTGGCGGAAAGGTCATAGAGATGCAGGATCACCTTGTCGCGCCGGGTGGGATGCTGGCCGCGATAGGTGCGGTGGAATGGGGCATCTGGCGTTGGTAAGCGCTCCAGATTGATCAGCCCGGCGAAGCTGCGCAGGTCGCCGGTCAGCGCGACCCGCGCTGCCGGTTCCAGGAGCAAGGCGGCACGTTCGATGTTCTCGGGAGCCAATTGCGAGGCCCCATCGGCATTGACCAGATCATGCAACTCGCTGAGCCCAAATACCTGAACGCCACGCACATTGATGCGCTGTCCTGCCTGCATGCCTTTTCCGCCGCGTGTGAGCAAGAAGCGAGGAGCGACGAAGCCGGGATCGAAGGCGGTTTTCAGTTTCCCGGCGACACGCTTGGCCTTGTCGTTGATGCGATCGGCTTCGCCCTCGGCGACATGAGGGTTCTGCCTGAGCCAAGCCGAGTCCCAATGCTTGACCTCAACCACGAACACCCCCTGAGGGCCGATGACGACCTGATCGATCTCGTCGGAAAGGCGCATGGCATGGCTGGAATGGCTGATATTGGAGAGCAGCACCCAAGGGCCTTGGAGGCCTTGTAGCTTGCTCTTGACTTTTTTCGATTGCGAGCCCCTCGCTCGCGTTGACCGGCGCTCCGCAGGGAATGTGTCTGAAGCCTGATGTTGCCATACCGCCTCCGGAAACATTGGTACTCAACCCGGATGGATTGTAAGCGGTGGCGTTAGCGGGAAGTGGACGGACAGAAAAAAACAGGGAGCCTTGTTCGTCGGGCAAGAGCAGCATTGCTCCACTGAGCAGGGCGATGTATCTGCGGCACCTCCTTTCGCGGCAAAGGCGCGGCCTCCCGCCGACTCCCCGCTCAGTATTGCTTCGCTAAGGTCGCTTTCGGACGGTCGGCACTAATCCGTCTTCCGCTTCGCGCGCGGATGCGCCTTGTCGTAGGCCGCGGCCAGGTGCTGGAAGTCGAGGTGCGTGTAGACCTGCGTCGAGGCGATGCTGGCGTGATCGAGCATTTCCTGGACCGCGCGTAAGTCCCCCGCCGATTGCAGGACATGCGAGGCAAAGGAGTGGCGCAGCATGTGCGGGTGGACCCGTGCCGGCAGGGCTTGCGCCAGGCCGCGTCGTGCCAGGCGCAGGCCGGAGGAGTAGAAGAACTCGTACATGGCCTGGTCGCATCGCCAGCAGGCTTTCATCGGCGTTTTCGAGCAGGCGGCCGGTGGCCTACAGCTACGTCAATGAGGCGCTCCCCGCAGGCGCGGGGATGAACTGTCCAGGCGGATCGGATTGGCAATTTTCGGTACATCAAGGCTTGGTTGCCGGTGTGGTTGCCGCTGCGCACGCTCGTCGTCACGTGCATGATGTGCCAGTACATGGTGATCGAAAGCTGGCTCAACGAGGAGTCCAGTGTCGATCAGCCTGGCCAGGCGTTTTCCGGGTACATGGCGGCTTCTTATCTTGGCCTGGTTTTGGGGCGCCTGGTGCTGGTCGCATCCCCGGATGCTTGGTATCGAGCTGCTGATGTTGGTGGCTTTATGCTTTTCGCTGTGCTTGGAGCCGGTTGCCCTGACCCGCAATTTGTACCCCGCCGCTCGCCACACGGCGCCGCTGTACGAGAAGCGTATAAAGCTGTTCACGGAACTGGTGGCTTGTCATGTAAAGGCGCATTTCGGGTGGCATGCTGGTCAAGTGGCCCCCTGGCAGACTGTCGGATCGGTACGGCCGGGTCTGGTTGATCGGGCGCGGCAGTATGCTGTTGGCGCTGGCCTCGCTGCCGCTGGCCGTATTGCCAGAGCCGCCGCTGTGGTCGCGCAGTAATCGTCGCGTGGCCTGTGCAGCTGTGCCGGGTCAGCACGAGGTGGCGGACGCGCCGCTACACCATGTCGTGATGCCTGACAGCACCAGCAGTTCGCCGCAGGCGGCAGCGCTTTACCCGCGTGTCGACGAGCAGATGGTCCAGGATCAGATGGTCGACGAGCAGACGCAAACGGGGCAGTAGGAGCCGGAATTGTGCGACCACGTTCATTCGGACGTACAGGCGGAATAGAAGCCAGCCGCTCTACAGAGATGACCGGCGGGCAATGGGCGGCAGCCACGGGCTTGCCCACTCGCCGAGCCTGGTCAAGGGGGCGTTCGAATCTTCTCGCGCGGCACACGCCAGCCCGCCTGCTGATTCCAAGCAACCGCTCCCCTCTTGAGGCGGCTCTGCCGTCAAGGGGCTGCAGTCAAGAATGAAGCCTGCTCAGCCGCCTTGTCGCGCAGCGGCTCCAGTAGCGCCGGGCGCACGAGCGGGATCATAGTCGGCTCAGCAATTCTGTTTTCTTGGCCGAGAACTCTTCGTCGCTGAGGATCCCCTTGGCCCGGAGGTCGGCAAGCTTCTCGATTACCGCGAAGATATCCTGTTCCTTACCCATTGCTGGCATGGCTGCCTGCGACGCCTTGCTCTCCTGATGAACGGGCGCTGCCGGTGGCGTCAATGGTGTCGTTGGTATCGATGGTAGCGATGGTATCGGCGCGGAAGGCGATCCCGGCGGCTGTTCGGTCGGCAAGACTACCGGCAGGCTCGCGACGTCGATCAGCCCATACTGGCTGCTGAAGCTCAGCGTGCCACCGACCGATTGCTGCTGCGAGAAGCCGCCGATCTGGTGGTCGAGCGTGTCATAGACGGTGACCGTGCCGCCGACATCGATGGCCAGGCGCCGCGCCTGCGCGAAGTAGGCATAGCGAACACCGTTCTGCGCACCCGTGCTGCTCGGGCTGCGCAGCTCGCCCGGCCACCATTCGCCAGAGCTGCCGGGCGCGGGCGGTACGAACAGGCTGACCGCTCCAATTGGCCCCGCGCCGCTCTGCTGTTGCTGCCCGCCGCCGAAATTGCACTGTGCTTGCCCCGCGTTGTAGCCGCCCTGGTTGCCCTGGCTTTGCGACTGGAAGCTGCCACTGCGAATCAGGTCCGGCTGGCTGGCGACCAGGTTCGACAGTTCGTCGCACAGCCCGCCAATGCGCCCTTTGAGATAGTTGTCGAACATGTCCGAGACCATGATCATGCCGCCACGCATCCATTGACCGGAGCCGGAGAATTCGGGATGAGAGAATTGCGCCATGCTGCCGTTGCCGTTGATCACCGACTCGAGCATGCTGTGCACGGCGTTGGCGCTGAAGCCATGGCGCTGGGCAATATTGTCGATGGCCTGCTGGCCGCTGGGGGAAAGTTGTCGCATGCTGAGCCTTGATCTTGCAACCGACACCGCTGAACATGCCTGGACGGAGCGAGCCGAGTGCAGGGGCAGCTCAGGCGAATGCGCGGGTACTGGTGGTGCCGTGGGAACGGCGGAACGCGAGTTTACGCCGATCCCCATGAGCTGCGCAATCGCTCGCTCGTCCGCCGGTGCATAACGGGCGCAGGGGAACGCGCCTTGCAAGTCGAACCGCTTCAGCCGCGACGACAGAACGCTCAGCTTTCCGCCGGCCCGGTTGGCGCGCAATATTGGAACTGTTTGGTCCCGATCCCGTCTCATTGTTCGCTGGCTTTCAGCCCTGGCGACACACTAACGGTCATGACATGTCGAGATACCCCGGATCATGAAAGTCATGACCGTTTCGCCCTCTTCCCCGACCCTTCTCCCGCGAGGCGAGAAGGGAATTTCGTGAGTCGCTTGCGCGACTTTCACACTAACAGGAGGTATCGGATGGACGCTAACCTGCACACCATGAGCAATCTCTTCGCACAGCTCGGGCTTCCCGCCGATCCAGCTGCCATCGAAGAATTCATCAGCCGCCACCGCCCCTTGGGGAATGAGATTGCTCTTTACCGTGCCTCATTCTGGACGGATTCGCAGCGAAGCTTTCTGAAGGAGGAGATCATCGAGGATGCCGATTGGGCAGGGGTGATCGATGAACTGAATGGCAGGCTGCGTTGATATGAAAGTTGCCTGCGCGACTCACCAATCTCCCTTCGCCCCTTGCGGGAGAAGGGCTGGGAAAGAGGGAAGACGGTCATCACTTTCATGATCTGGCGTATCGCGACATGTCACGACCGTTAGGCCCTGTCATTCGCGCGAGACCAAAGCCTGCCGGGGCAAGAAGCGTAATCGCGCCGCTACTGTAGTTTTGCCTTCTTGATGACACTTTTGGCAACCCTCTCCCGCCCCCCCGTCATTGCCAGGAGGCGCAGCCGACGTGGCAATCCGGCGGTTTGGCTTTTCGCGTTGCCACTATGTCAATGCGGCGGGAAATAGTGAGGGCATGGAACTGGATTGCCACGTCGGCTGCGCCTCCTCGCAATGACCTGGGGGCTGGTGTGGAGCCGTGTTCTCCGTTCACTATTCTCCATTCACCATGCCTGACGGGGCTTTCAGCAAGCCCGACAGGGCCGCGTAGCCGTTGCCGCTTGATAGGCTGGTTTTCCCGCAGGAGCGATGCCGCAAGAATGTCCAATGCACCCATCCCTTTCCTTGCCGCCAACGAGTCGCCGGAAGCCGCGGAGTGGGTAGGTGCGTTGCGGGCTGCGATGCCGGACGAACGCATCGTCACCTTCAAGGACTTGAACGAAGAGGCCAGGAGCGAGGCAAGGCTGGCCATTGTCGCCAACCCTGACCCGGCTGATCTGCGCCGGCTGCCAAGATTGTGCTGGGTGCATAGCGTCTGGGCGGGGGTCGAGCGCCTGCTTGCCGATCCGGAGAACTCCCGGCTGCATATCGTCCGCCTGCTTGACCCGCAACTGGCTGCGACCATGGCCGAAGCCGTCCTGGCCTGGAGCCTTTTCCTGCACCGGGAAATGCCCGCCTATGCGCGGCAACAAGCACAACAACTCTGGCAGCCACGCCCCTATATCCGGCCTCAACAGCGAACCCTGGGCCTGCTTGGCCTGGGCGCCCTGGGATCAGCCAGCGCCGAACGCCTGCTGGCCGCCGGCTTCAAGGTCTGCGGCTGGAGTCGGCAGCAGAGATTTCTGCCCGGCGTCGAATGCTTTGCTGGCGACGCCGGGCTTGCGGGGATGCTCGCCAGGACCGACATCCTGATTTGCCTGTTGCCGCTCACCCTCGAAACTCGAGGCTTGCTCAGCGCGGATCGCCTGGCGCGATTGCCAACCGGGGCCTCACTGATCAACTTTGCCCGCGGACCGATTATCGTCGATGAGGATTTGCGCGCGGTTCTGGACAGCGGACGGCTTGAACATGTGGTTTTGGATGTCTTCGCGCGCGAACCGCTACCGACAGATCAATGGCAGTGGCGACATCCCCGGGTCACCGTCTTGCCGCACTGTTCGGCTCAGACGGATCGGGAAACAGCGTCACGGATCGTGGCGGACAACATTCGCCGCTATCGTGACACCGGCGAACTTCCAGCGTCTGTCGACGCCGTGCGCGGGTATTGAATGGCCGTGTGCTCAGGAAGGCCGCTCGCTCTGGCTTCGCTCGCTTGTGGCTGGCGGTGATATGCATTCGCGGTGCACTCGCAGTAGTGCACTCGCAGGGTCAGGTCTTGCTTTTTGCCTGTTTTGGTCCGGGCTTCTCGAAAAAGTGACTGGCCGCCATTTGTTGGCCAGCTTGGGCTGTCCGCGGAGAAAGGGGAAAGAAGAACTGCTTCCGGAAGGCGAACTGCGAGCAGGGCGAACCGCCAAGCAGCGGGTAGGTTAGAGGACAGGCGCTCAATGGGCATCGCCCGTGTCGAAAGCTGCGACAGCTTGGCAAAATTGGCAAACTTGCCTGGTTCCGCGCGCCATGAAGCGCCGCCCTGATTTAGTCGACCTTGTTTTCTTTCGCGCCTTTTGCGGGAATGGTCATGGACAGGCGCTTGCTCTTGACTCCCGTGCTGAAGACGCTGGCTTTTAGTCTTGGTGTCGCTGGCGTGGGTTGATACCACTGATAGATCTGCGTGACCAGTTGCACGTAATTGCGAGTTTCCGGGTACGGCGGAATGGTGTTCTTGTACTGCTGGACGGCGCCTTCGCCGGCATTGTACGAAGCCAGCACCAGGTCTTGCTGATCTGGAAACATGCGCTGCAGGTCACGCAGGTAGCGCGCGCCCAAACGGATATTGGTTCCCGGGTCGGTCAGCTTTTCTGCAATGGTCTTCTGCTGGTCAGCGCGCAAGCCATAGCGCTCGGCAGTGGCAGGCATGATTTGCATCAGGCCAATGGCTCCCTTGGGGGAAATCGCAGCGGGATCGAAACCCGATTCGGCCGCCATGACTGCCTTGAGCAAGGCGGTATCGACAGCGAATTCCTTGCTCGCCGCTTTCAGGAAAGGCTCGAATTTCTTCAGATTGGGATGTCGGGACAAATAGCGCAGCAGCGCGCGTCTTTCGGCGTCCATTACCGGCGAGGAAGACGACTGTAGTGCATCGCCGCGCGCGAACAGTTTATAGCGAGCGTCGATTTTTTTCGGTGGCAAGATGCGCCACGCCATGCTCATCGACGTAACCATAGATGTTGGCTTGGACGCCCGCCGAAACGAGGCTGAGGGCAAGCCCGAGAAGAAAACCGAGAATCTGCATTCGCTAGCTACCTGCCTTGTCGTAGCCTTCGCGCCACGCCGTTCGTGCGGCTGCCGACTGCCATGCGGCGCATGATTGTCGCGGCAGAAGGCCTGCGGAGCGCACCATGATAGCGCGCAAGCAGCCAGAGCAGGCAAGCGCAGCGCTGTGGACTGCTCTTGAAAAGAAGCCGGGCAGGCTCAATTTCCGTCGCCATTGACCCTTCCTGGGCCGCGCCGACCGCCATGCGGACAGGGTTCCGCGCCACAAGGCATGATTCGCCCTCGGTCACGAGCTGCTCTGCCGAGGCTGCTTCTGCGACCAGCGTGACTTCCCGTGGCGAGCGGCGATGCTCGAGATCGGCCGCCGATTTGGGGTACATTACATTACATGAGGGCAGGTCATACCATCCGCAGCTTCGAGCAGAACCGCGGAAGAGTGTCGCGGGGTCAGAGGTGAGTCCCTTCCTCCGTGACTCCGCTGGCCAATAGTGGAAGCGCCGGATACCTATCCCACTCCTCCGGCGACAAGGGGTGCGCGGAGGCCGTGAGGCTTTCTCCGCTATCGATTCAACAACGCAGGATTGACCAAGGAGGCAGCATGGGCTGGTTTTCGAAGGCGGACAAGGATTTCTTACTCGTGACGGTGCCGGCAACGGACAGTATGCGCATCGAGAAATACCTGGGTGTCGTGAATGGCGAGGCGATCATCGGCGCCAACATTTTCAGGGATTTGTTCTCGTCGGTTCGCGACGTGGTGGGTGGTCGTGCCGGTGGCTACGAGCGCGCCCTTTCCGGCGCCCGCGATGCGGCGCTGGAAGACATGATCGAGGCCGCCAAGGAGATGGGCGCCAACGGCGTTGTCGGACTGGACTTTGATTACGAAGTGCTTGGCGAGACCAACGGAATGTTGATGGTGGCGGTCAGCGGAACGGCGGTGCGCATCGCTTGAGCGGGTGCAAGGTTGCCGCAGCGGCCTCGTCGGTAGCCACGGCCTTGCTCCTCTCGCTTCCTCAGCACGCCGCCCGGAGCGTCTCCAGCGACCTGGCTCCGACCCCAAGGTCGCGCCAGTTCGCGGGATGACAAGTGAACAGCAGGATCTGGTGCCGCGTCGCAGCGTCGAACAAGACCCGTTTCATCTGCGCCAGGCGCTCGTCGTCGCTGTGCACCAGGGCGTCGTCGAGGATGATCAGTGTCGGGCGGCCGGCTTCCTGCAGCAGGTCGGCGTAGGCCAGGCGGCTGATGACGCCCATCTGTTCGCGGGCGCCGAAGCTCAGCGCTTCGAAGGCGCCCGACTCGCTGCCCTTGGCGCCTACGCGGGTCAGCGGGCCGGGGCTGAGGTTCTCGTCGATTTCCAGGCTGGCCTGGGCGAAGAGCAATTGCAGGTAGCGGTTGAGGTGTTTTTGCAGCGGTGCCTGCAGCTTGCGGGTCAGCGCCCGACGTTTGTCGCGTAGCAGTTGCAGGAGATGGTCGAGGGCGCTGGCACGCCGACGCAGTTCTTCGCCGCGGCGCTGCGCTTGCGCCAGATCGCGCGCCAGTTTGGCGCTGCGCTCTTCCAGGCCTTGCGCGCCGGCGGCTTGCAACTCCACTTCCAGGCGCAAGAGCGTGTCACGGCGCTCGCCGAAGCGCTTTTCGTGCTGCTCGGCGCTCTTGCCGAAGCGTTCGACATCCTGCTTGAGGATGTCCGGCCGCGCTTCGCCGACCTGCTGCTGCAAGGCGGCAATGCGGGCAGTCAGGGTGCTCCGCTCGGCGAGTGCGTCCACCAGATCACGACTCGCTGTTGCCTCGCGTGCCGCGCGGTCGGGGGCATCGAGGAGCGCTCTGGCAGCGGCCAGTTCGCGCGCCGCCGATTCACAGTTTGTCTGGGCGTTGGCTGCGGCGAGCTGCGCCTGGTGCAGCTGCTCGCTGATCTGCGTCAGTGATTTCCCGGCGCCTTCTTCGGCCGCCTCCGCTTCGCCTACCGATGGCAAGGCGGCGGCGGAGGAGGAGCCGTCGACGGCCGGCGGTAGTTGGCGCAACTTGGCTTCGACGTCGCCGCCGCGCGCCTGTTGGCTGGCCAGTTCGCTGCGCAGCGCGTCGCCCCCCTTGGGGGCCAGGGCCTTCAGCGTCGCGGTGGCTGTTTTGACTTCGCCGAGTCGCTCGCTGTAGATCTGCTGGCGGGCTTCGGCGTCGTCCAGAGAAGTGAGCCCCAGCCGCTGCAACAGCGCCGCTTGGCGGTCGCTTAGTTCGCTTTCCTGGCGTCCGAGTTGCGTGAGGTCGCTGCCGCCGGGCGCGATCTCGAGCTTGCCGAAGCCGGGCAGGGTAATTTCTGTTGCTGCGAGCAGCAGACGTTCGCCGCTGCCGCTGAGTGACTCGTCGCCGATCACCATGCGGCGTTCGTCGTCGAGGGTGAAGCGCAGGCGGGTTGCGGCAGCGGCCCGGTGGATGTGCAGTTCCCTGATCTGCCGGTGCTGCTGGCGCAGACTTTCAAGGTCGGCGGGCCTGATCTCCGCGGCGGCTGCCAGACGCTGACGTTCGAGCAGGGTGGTCTGTTCGGCCTCGGCCTTGGCCAGAGCGATCGCCGCGCTTGCCGCTTTCTGCCGGATCTCGTCGAGCTCTCGCGCCAGACTGCGGCGCGTGTCTTCCTGGCGCGCCAGGCGCAAGATCTCGCGCACAGCCTCGTAACGCACGCTCGCCTCGACGCGTTTCTCCAAGCACTGCACGACGAGCGCTGCGTTGCTCGACTGTTCCTGGCGAGCTTTTTCGAGCGCTGTCGCCCGCGTCTCGGCTTCTTGCTTGCGGGCGGCGAAACTGGCGAGTTGTTCGCGCAGCAGCTTGATCTGCCCATCGATCTGGGTGGCGCGCTGCTTCTCGGCGGCTTGTGTCTCTTCGATGCGCTGGATGGCCGCAAGTTTGTCGATGGCCGCCTGATGCTCTTTGCGAAAGTGCAGCCAGGGCTTCTCGTCTTCGTCGATCGCGTGTTCGCGGCGCAGCGAGCTCAGCCTATCGACCTTCTGACGGTAGCTGGCGATCGCGGTGGTGAGTGCGTCAAGCTCGCTTGCCAGAGCGGCTTCGTGCCTGATGGCTACGGCGTATATGCCGCGGACAGCGCCGGTCGCCGGAGTGAGCAATTCGTTGCGTGCGGCCTCGACGGTGGCCATCACTTCGTCGCCGCCACTGCTGGCGACTTCGCCAAGCGATTCGTTCAGGGCGCTGCGCAGATGGTCAGTGGCATGCGCCACCGCTTCCCGGACCTCCTGCGCGCCGCCCTGCGGGATCCATAACAGGCCCGGGATGCCCCAGTGTTCGGCGGCACTGGCGCCACGTCCGGCGTAGCGAAAGCCGAGCAAGTCGGCGAGGTGGTCTTCGGCGTCGGCACCATCCAGGTGTTGGCTACCGGCTT
This sequence comes from Candidatus Accumulibacter phosphatis, assembly GCF_012939955.1. GTDB lineage: Bacteria > Pseudomonadota > Gammaproteobacteria > Burkholderiales > Rhodocyclaceae > Accumulibacter > Accumulibacter delftensis. The sequence goes on along the minus strand of NZ_SPMY01000030.1, from coordinate 3,200 downwards.
GCAGTTCGCAGCGCTTCTTGCCGAGGAAGCTCTTGGTCAGGCGGTAATCCTGGTGGCCAAGCGTGAAATCGAGTTCGACGCTGGGCGATGCCGACGAATCGCCCCAGGGGCGAAAATCATCGACGCTTCCGGAGCGGTGGCGCTCGAAGAAAGCAGCGCGCAGTGCCGCGACGATGGTGCTCTTGCCCGCTTCGTTGGCGCCGGTGAAAAGGTTGATGCCGGCGTCGAGATCGCGGATCTCCAGCGCCTGCCGGAACTGCCGGAACTGTTCGATGCGAATGCGGCTGAGCTTCACAAGGCGCCGCCAGCAATGATGCCCGCAGGGCCGCCTGCTCTGGTGCCTGCGCCGGGATCCGCGGCGGTCCCTGCCCTAGCCCCCACGCTGGCCTCCGCATTGGCCGCTCTTCCAGCGTCTCTTCGCCGCTCGTCGAGAATTCCGGCCAGCAGCGTCAGGGCGTCGCGGGCGACTTCTGCGTTGCTTCCCTCTTGCTGCGTGCGCAGCTCGTCGACGACCTCGCCGAGGTAGCCGTCGGCTTGCAGGGCGTCGATGTCGTCGGCCGTTGGTTCGAGACGCAGCGCGGAAAGGTCGGCCAGCAGGCTATGCACGCGGCCCTCGGCTTGGCCAATGGCGTTGCGCAGGCGGCGGTGGCCGGCCAGGTCGGTCTGCCCGGAGAGGCTCAGCTGCACGACGTCGTCGGTGGAAAATTTCGCAATATGCTGCAGCGCCTGCTCGACATCGCTTGGCACCTGCAGCGTCAGGGCATCCGATCGCCAGCAATGCCGTCCGATGTTCAGCGGCGTCACCGCGGGTAGTGCTTGCCTTCCGGCCAATTCGACGAGCAGCGCCTGACCGGACTGGTTGGCGCGGAAGCGATCGCTCTCCGGCGTGCCGCTGTACCAGGTGCGTGCGTCCACCTGGCGGGTGCCATGCCAGTCGCCGAGGGCCAGGTAGTCGAGCCCCGCCTGTTCGGCGCGGCCGGCGGCGATGGGGTTGGCCGAGTCGATCGCCTCGGCGAGGATTCCCTGGACGCTGCCATGGGCGAGGCCGATGCGCAGCATTTCCGGCGGCGTTTCGGCGCTGGCGAACCACTCGCTGAGATCGCTGAAGGTGTTGCGCTGGGTTAGCGGCGCGGGCAGGATCGCGACGCCAAGCTCTTCCAGAAGCAGGGGCTCGGGCGTCAGGCACAGCGTGACCTTGCCGGGAATCGCGTGCAGGCGTGCGGCGCGGGTCCACACCGATTCGGAGAGCGCGGCGTCATGGTTTCCCGGCAGCATGACCCAGCGGCCGGAAAAGGCGGCCAGGGCGTTGAACAGGCGGTGGATGGTCCGGTCGGCAACGCCCTGGGCGTCGAAAACATCACCGGCGACCAGCACCAGGTCAAGGGCCTGTTCGCTGGCCAGTGTCGCCAGGCGCTCAACGGCCTTGTAGCGAGCGTCGGCGAGCAGTGCCGCCTGGTCAGGCTCGAACTGTCCGAAGAGTTTGCCGATCTGCCAGTCGGCGGTGTGCAACAGTCTGAGCATTCAGGTGTTCCTGAAGGCACGGGTCGAGGAGTGCTTGATCAAGCCGATGAGTCCGATGGTCATGGCTCCCCCGCGCAGCCGCGGCGGGCAAGCCAGCCCTCAGGCGCCCGGTCGGCGGAAGTCATTGTCGATCCAGGCGCTGGCGCTGCTCATGGTGAGCTTGAAGCCAGGCGATACCCGGACCTGTGCCATTTGTTCGCCGAAATCGTCACAGGCGCCGAGCAGGGCATGCGGATCGTATTCGTCGGGAACGATGTCCAGCGTCACTTTGATTCGCCCGGAAGGGGCGTCTATCGTGATGCTCTTGTGATACTGCGCGTAGAGCTGCTGTTCGTGGCGGCGGAGGACTTCCGACGCGGTTTTCACCAGGGTGTTGAACGCCGATACGTCGAGCGGTTTCGGATTCTTCTTGTCGCGACCCATGGTCCATGGGCCGACCAGGGCGGGCTCGGCTTCGCCTTCCTTGATCATTTCCACGGCCCATCCTTCGCCGTCTTCGTTTTTGATGACGCGGGCGGTCCAGCCATTATTGATCCACAGGCGCGGCTCATTCACCGCCGTTGGCAGCTCGGCTTCGCTCTCTTCATTGCTGTCGTTTGCTGTCATGGCTGAATTCTATCCCGCGCCGGCAGCGCGGTGCGACGCCAGGTTTTTATCCTTGCTCAGTCGGCGGCTGCTTACTTCTTGCCGTCCTTTTCCTGCGCGGCTGCGCTACTGCTCGTGGCGCCCTGCTCGCCGGCACCCGGCTGATCGCCGAGTACGCTCTTGAGCGGGCAGATCTTGAAGGCTGGGCATTTCTGGCAACCAGCGACGATGGCAATCGGGCAAACGGTCATGGTCATTCCTCTTGAGGGTCGAGAAAAGACGCAGTATGAACGCGATGGTGACGCGAAAGTAGTGAGCGCCGCCTAAAGGGCCTGTTTCGCCGATTGCTTAAGTTTGCACGTTGGTGAGCCCGGACAAGTTCTAAGGCGATTGCCGGAAAAGAACGTACCAGATTGCGCCGGATTTTCGGTCGGCTTCAAGGCGCGACAACAGGCGCATGGTCGAACTGTGTAACTGTTGTCGTAACACAGAAGACGGGCGAAAAGACAAGCTAGATGGTAGGTTCTTTGACAGAAATCGCCTAAGCATCGCTGCGAAGCTGTGCCACTGTGGCGCTCGCCTGGGTCGCCCGCGCCGCGTCCGCAAGCTCCGTGGTGACGATGGTCTTGCCGATCGGCGCCAGCGCAATGCCGGCAAGCTTCAGATGCTGAATGGCGAACGGAATGCCAATGATTGTCAGGAAGCACGCTAGCGCAGAAGTGAGGTGGCCAATCGCCAGCCAGACCCCGGCAAAGACAAACCAGATGACGTTGCCAAGCATGCCGAGCGCGCCGGTGCCGATGTCCTCTTGCTGGTGGAGCTCTTGCCGACTGATCGCTTCCTTGCCGAAGGGAAAGAAGGAGAATTGCCCCATCACGAAGGCGGCCTTGGCCCACGGGATGCCGACGATGGTCAGCAGGGCGATCAGGCCAACGAGCCACCAGGCGAGGCCCATGACCAGGCCACCAAAAATGAACCAGAGAAGATTCCCGATTGCGCGCATGGCTCTTGCCTTTCCTTAATGTGAAAGTCGCGCAAGCGACTCACGAAACTCCCTTCTCCCTCGCGGGAGAAGGGGGCGGAGGGAGGAGGAA
>NZ_SPMY01000003.1 GCF_012939955.1 Candidatus Accumulibacter phosphatis | reverse complement strand
GTCGGCGCTGTCGACCAGGCGCTTCGGGGACCGGTACGCCGCACGAGGAGAGCAGGCTCTTGGTCAGATCCTTGTCCCGCGAGATGCCCTCGGCGATGGCGCTGGTGCGGTCGGTCTCGGCGGTCCAGATGCGTCGGCTGCGCGAGCCGTAGCCAAGCTGCACGAGATTGCCGGAGGCCAACAGGCGAACCGCCGGGATGCGTCGGTCTTTGTCTGTTGCGGCGTCAACGATGCAAGCGGTGCTCGGCCCGAGCAGTTTGCGTTCGGCCATGTCGGTCAGCTGGGCGACCGTTGCGGCGACGTCGAAAGGCGTATCCTGAATGGCGGCGAGGAGCAGTTCGCGGCCCGAAAACAGGCTGGCGCGGGTCACTTCATCGTGCCAGGCGCGAACGACGACCTTGTACACGCCACGCCTCGAGGTTTCTCGGGCGCGGCCGAAACCCCCGGGCATGCCGGCAAGGTTCTGCAGTTCGAGGGTGACATGTTCGAGGATGTGCGCCGGCCAGGTGCCTTCCTGGAGGCGGCGCAGGAAGCCGCCGCGCTCACCGTAGCTGCAGCGGTGTTCGATCAGCGATGGCAGAAACGCGGTGAGGCGTTCGTAGAAGCCCGGGATGGCGTTCGACGGGAAGTCTTCGAGTTCGCCGATATCGACGACCGCTTCGATGACCGGACGGTAGGTCCAGATGTTCGGACCACGCAGGTAGCGGATCTCGAGAAACTTGATGTCTTTGCTCTTCATTTAGTCATTCCAGGCACGGCGGCTTACTGTGGAAGTCGCGTACGCGACTCACGAATCTCCCTTCTCCCCGCTGCGGGAGAAGGGCCGGGGGAAGGGTTCGAGGGGTCGCAGGATGTTTGCGGCGAGGTACGAGCGCGTTTGTCGTGGCAATAACGCGGCAGCGGCCATTTGGCTGACCGGAGGGCCGACCGGGCCGAGCGCTGGACGCGGCCATGGCTGTCGCCAGGTTCACAGGAAGCGGTCCAGAAGCCGCCGGCTATGCGCGTCGAGCGCGTAGCGGTCGCGAATCAGGAAGTGAATGCCATGGCTGTCGGCGATCAGCAAGGCCGGAGCGTCGAGGCGGCGGATATCTTCTTCGCCCTTGAGGACGAAACGGGTCGTGCGGCGATCGGTTTCGACCTCCCAGGTACTCGGCGTGGCAAAGCTTGAAACGCTGATCAGGCGCTTGATTTCGGGAATGAATTCACGGCCCGCGAGTTCGTTTTCGACCAGGGTACGCAGGTCGTCCGGCAGTTCGCTCAGGCGCTCGATCCACGCCAGTTCGTGGCCATGCGGGTCGACCAGGCCGATGCCGTCGTCCGGAGCGCTGATCGGGAAGGCGCGAACAGGCACCACGCCGACGTGCGTTTCACCGTCGGCCGTGGTCAGCTCGAGTCGTCCGAAAGGGTTGCGCTGCAAGCGATAGTCGGGCGCGGGGATCATTGGCGTTCTCCTTCGGCGGCGCGTGCGAGATCGATGCTGGGCAGGCTGTCTTCATCGTCGACGTTGCGTGCCTGCGCCTGGTAGAGGCGGTAGTAGTGACCCTCGCAAGCCATCAGCTGCTCGTGGCTGCCGACTTCGACGACACTGCCGCGGTCGAGGACGACCAGGCGATCGGCATCGCGCAGGGTGGACAGGCGGTGCGCAATGGCAATCGTCGTGCGCCCGCGAACCAGGTTGTCGAGGGCTTTCTGAATCTCTTTCTCGGTGCTCGTGTCGACCGACGACGTCGCTTCGTCGAGGATCAGGATCGGTGGGTCGATGAGCAGCGCCCGGGCGATCGAGATGCGCTGTCGCTCGCCGCCCGAGAGTGCCTGGCCGCGTTCGCCGACCAGCGAGTCGTAGCCGTGCGCCAGGCGCAGGATGAACTCGTGCGCGTGCGCGGCGCGTGCAGCAGCGACGACCTCGGCACGCGTCGCCGCGGGTTTTCCGTAGGCGATGTTTTCGGCAATGGTGCCGAAGAAGAGGAACGGTTCCTGCAGCACCAGGCCGATATGTTTGCGGTACTCGGCCACGGGCAGCGAGCGGATGTCGACACCATCGATCAGGATGGCGCCTTCACTGACGTCATAGAAACGGCAGATCAGGTTGACCAGGGTGCTCTTGCCGGAGCCGCTGTGACCAACCAGGCCGACCATTTCGCCGGGGGCGATGGTGATATTGATGTCGCGGGTGACGCTGCGCGTTCCGTAGCGGAAGCCGACGCCGCGCAGTTCGATGCGGCCGGTGACTTTCGGCAGGTGCACCGGAGTGGCCGGGTCGGGAACGCTGGAGACGTGATCGAGGATATCGAAGATGCGCTTGGCGCCAGCGGCGGCTTTCTGGGTCACCGAGACGATGCGGCTCATCGAGTCGAGGCGCAGGTAGAAGCGGCTGATGTAGGCCAGAAACGCGGTCAGCACGCCGACGCTGATGTGGTCCTTGGCGATCTGCCAGATGCCGAACGCCCAGACGATCAGCAGGCCGATCTCGGTGAGTAGGGTGACGGTTGGCGAAAACAGCGACCAGACTTTGTTGACCCGGTCATTGACCTCGAGATTGTGCGCGTTGGCGGTGCGGAAACGGCTGGTCTCACGCGCTTCCTGGGCAAAAGCCTTGACCACACGAATGCCGGGAATGGTGTCGGCGAGCACGTTGGTGACTTCGGCCCATACCCGGTCCACGCGCTCGAAGCCGGTGCGCAGCCTCTCGCGTACGATGTGGATCAGCCAGGCGATGATCGGTAGCGGCAAGAGGGTCACCAGCGCCAGCCTGATGTCGATCGACATCAGGATGATGGTGGTCATCACGATCATCAGCACGTCGGTGGCGAAATCGAGCAGGTGCAGCGACAGGAAGACGTTGATGCGGTCAGTCTCCGAACCGATACGGGCCATCAGGTCGCCGGTTCGCTTGCCGCCGAAGTACTCCTGCGAGAGCGTCAACAAGTGTTCGTAGGTGGCCGTACGGAGATCGGCACCGATGCGCTCGGAGACCAGCGCCAGGATGTAGGTGCGCGCCCAGCCGAGGGTCCAGGCGACCAGTGCGGCGCCGAGCAGGCCGGAGAGATAGAGCGCGACCAGAGCGGGATCGATCATCTGGCCGTTCTGGTAGGGGATCAGCACCTTGTCCATCAGCGGCATGGTCAGGTAGGGGGGTACCAGGGTTGCCGCGGTGCCCAACAGCGAGAGCAGGAAGCCGGCGAGCAACTGCCCGCGGTAGGGCCTGGCGAAGCGCCCGAGGCGCAGCAGTGTCCAGGTCGAAGGCGCTTGGTGAATCTCCTTGCTGCACACGGGGCACTGTTCCTGGCCGGCTAGGAGGGGCGTTTCGCAGCTTGGGCACAGTCTCTGCGTCGTTGCTGCCGGCAGGCTGCCGCTGACGTGGAAATGCAATTGCCGCGTAAAGTGGTCGATCAGCCGTCCGGCTGCGACGTCGGCAGCGAGCGTGTAGTGCCAGTGCGCCAGGCGTGCCTCGGTTGCGCACAGTTCGAGAGTGCCGACTCCGGCATGGTCGCTGCGCGACAGACTGAGGCCGGGCTGGTAAGGCCAGCTGCGCACGCTCTCGTCGCCTGACGACATTGCCAGCAGGCGTGCATTGCTGACCACGATCAGGCCGGCTGCGAAGCGCAAGCTGGTGTCCAGGTCGATTTCCAGCCACGCCAGCACCTGCTCGTCAGCGGCCATTTGCGTGTGCACACGTTGCGACCATGCGCGCGGCAGCGCCGACGCTTCCGTTTCGGCAAGCGCAACAAAAGTGGCGTCTTGGGAGGTTGGTGCGGAGGTGGGTGCGGAGGTCATCGGTAAGTGCTTTGCAAACAAGGCTGCCGGAGGCGTCTGGAGGCGGCAAGTATACTCGTCTTCCGCGCGCTGCCGAGCCCTGCTGGCGGGGTGGCGAAAGCAGCGCTCAGATCGTCAGGCGATCGCCTTGCTGGCGGCGTGCGACTTGCAGGCGAGCGATGGTCGGCAGCAGATTGAGCCCGGTCGCGGCCTGGCATTGATGGGCACGGCTGATCAGTTCGTCGAAACTGCTATCGACCGGGTCGCCGGCGGCGGCAAAGGCGATGGCGTTGCCGCTGTCGCACGACGGAAAGACCAGCGCGCGACCGTCAAAGGCGTCGGCGATGCGCTGGCTGCTGGCCTGGAATCCGCGTTCGCGGCCGAGCAGGTTGACCGCTAGCAGCCCGCTATCGCTCAGGCGCGAACGGCAGGCCTGGTAGAAGGGCTGGGTGTCGAGGACGCCGGCGCGAGCTTTCTTGTCAAAGCCGTCGACCAGGATGTAGTCATAGCGGCTGTCGCCGGCGAGCATGTGTGCGGCGCCGTCACCGATCAGCACCCGCAGGCGCCGCGGGTCGTCGGGGAGTTTGAAGTGCAGTCGGGCGATGACTTCGACCTGGGGGTCGATTTCGACGGCGGTGATTTTCGTTTCTGGCAGCTGATGGTAGATGAACTTGGCCAGCGATCCAGCCCCCAGCCCGATCAGCAAGGCTTCGCGTGGCCATGGCGGCTCGCGGAGCAATAGTCCGGCCATCATCTCGCGGGTGTAGGGAAGCTCGAGCGTGTTCGGGCGCTGCAGGCGCATCGCCCCCTGCACCCAGTCGGAAGAGAAGTGGAGGTAGCGCACGCCGGCCTTCTCGCTGACGTCGATCAAGTTTGCTTCCCTTCGCTCTCGCTGCCAGGGCAACGGCCCTGCCAGCGCTCCCAGCAACCCGCGAATGCGTTCCGCGAAGGCGCTTCTACTGGCTGGGCACATAAGCTGCTATGGCGGCCTTGTCGACCATCGCTGCCGGATGTCGGCTGGGAGGGGATAAGGTTCTTGTCTTTTCGCTGCACGGGGGCGGTTTGCCAGTCAGGATCATCATTCTTGCCGGGTTCTCCTGGTTCGTGCCGCTTGACGGTCAGTGATCTCGTCAATGCGGTGATCGTCAATTGACCCGTGCCGTCCGAACTCGGTATACTAACAAAGTTTTTCTGGCCTTGGCGCGGCCGTGCGACGGGTAGACGAAGAGGTTATATGGAATATCTTTTTTCTGTGGTTCTGGCGGTGCACCTCCTGGCAGCTGTCAGCGTGATCGGTCTCGTCCTGGTGCAGCACGGCAAGGGCGCTGACATGGGTGCTGCTTTTGGCAGTGGCTCTTCGGGCAGCCTTTTTGGCGCGACCGGTTCCGCCAATTTCCTTAGTCGCGCCACCGCGGTGCTGGCGACGGTCTTCTTTGTGACCAGCTTGTCGCTGGCGTATCTGGCATCAAGCGCGCCAAAAACGACTGGCAGTGTGATGGAGGATGCGGTAAGATCTGCGCCTGTTCCAGCGTCGCCATCGGGTGCTGTGGAGCAGGGTCAGGTGCCAGCAAATCCTGACTCGAAGGCGAAGGATATTCCCCGGTAATCGGGTTTGAAAGCAGCGGCGAGAGAAGTTGTGTTGTTGCATTCCTCGAAGTTCTCGCCTGCTGAATGTGGTAATGCCGACGTGGTGAAATTGGTATACACGCTATCTTGAGGGGGTAGTGACTTCGGTCGTGTGAGTTCGAGTCTCATCGTCGGCACCAGGAGTGGCCATTCAAAATGGGTGGCTGTAAGTCTGAATCGAAGCGCTTGTGGGGCGGATCATGCTGGAAGGCTATTTCCCGGTACTTGTCTTCATACTGATTGGTGTGGCCTTCGGCCTCATGCCGGTGGTGATGGGGATGATGGTCGCTCCGCATCGTCCCGACAGCGCAAAGCTCTCCCCGTACGAATGCGGCTTCGAGGCTTTCGAAGATGCGCGCATGAAGTTCGATGTGCGCTACTACTTGATTGCCATCATCTTTATTCTTTTCGATCTCGAAGTCGCTTTCCTCCTGCCGTGGGCGACGATCTTCAAAGAGATTGTCGAAACCGATTCGGTGAAGTGGTTTGGTTTCATCGAGATGCTGGTTTTCATCGCCATTCTGGTCGTCGGCTACGTCTATGCCTGGGCCAAGGGCGCGCTGGACTGGGAGTGAGCGATGGGAATTGACGGCATCCTGCAGGAAGGCTTCGTCACCACGACGGCCGACAAGCTGATCAACTACGTGCGTACCGGTTCGATGTGGCCCATGAGCTTCGGGCTTGCCTGTTGTGCCATCGAGATGATTCATGCCGGCTGTTCGCGCTACGACCTGGACCGTTTCGGCATCGTTTTTCGTCCCAGTCCCCGGCAGTCTGATGTGATGGTTGTCGCCGGGACTCTGACCAACAAGATGGCGCCGGCAATGCGCAAGGTTTACGACCAGATGGCCGAGCCGCGTTGGGTGATCTCGATGGGTTCCTGCGCCAATGGCGGTGGTTACTATCATTACGCCTACTCGGTGGTGCGTGGTTGTGACCGCATCGTTCCCGTCGATATCTATGTTCCGGGCTGTCCGCCGACGGCCGAGGCGCTGATTTATGGTCTGATACAGTTGCAGAACAAGATTCGTCGGACCAGTACCATCGCCCGCTGAACACAACCGATTGAGAGTGAGTCATGTCCGCCAAGTTGGAAGCGCTTAGCCAGAACCTGCAGCAGTGTCTCGGTGATCGAGTGAAGTCCCTGAAGTTGGCGTTCGGCGAGGCGACTCTCGAGGTGGATGCCGCCGACTATTTCTCCGTCATGCTGTCGTTGCGCGACGAGCCTGACCTCGCTTTTGAAGAGCTGATCGACTTGTGCGGTGTTGACTACTCGACGTATGGCAATCAGCCGCGCGAGGGTCGCCGCTTCGCGGCCGTCAGTCACCTGTTGTCGATCGCCAAGAATTGGCGCCTGCGCGTACGCTGTTTTGCGCCTGATGACGATTTTCCGTCCCTGCCTTCGGTGACTTCGATCTGGAACAGCGTCAACTGGTTCGAGCGCGAAGCTTTCGACCTCTTCGGCATCGTTTTTCCGGGGCACGACGACCTGCGCAGGATTCTCACCGACTACGGCTTTATCGGCCATCCCTTCCGCAAGGATTTTCCGATTTCCGGTTACGTCGAAATGCGCTACGACCCCGAGCAGCAGCGCGTGATCTATCAACCGGTGACCATCGAGCCGCGCGAGATAACGCCGCGGATCGTTCGTGAAGCGACCTACGGGAACGCCGAAAATGCCTGAAACTGCGCAACTTCACTCTCAACTTCGGGCCACAGCACCCGGCTGCGCACGGCGTGCTGCGGATGGTTCTGGAGCTTGACGGCGAAGTCGTCATGCGTGCCGATCCGCATATCGGTCTGCTCCACCGGGCGACCGAAAAACTCGCTGAAACGAAGACCTGGATTCAGACGGTGCCGTACATGGATCGTCTCGACTACATGTCGATGATGTGCAACGAGCATGCTTATTGCATGGCTGTCGAGCGCCTCCTGCAGGTCGAGGTGCCCATCCGGGCGCAGTACATCCGGGTGATGTTCGACGAAATCACGCGCATCCTCAATCACCTCCTGTGGGTCGGCTGTCATGGCCTTGACGTCGGCGCGATGACCATGGTGCTCTACGCCTTCCGTGAGCGCGAAGACCTGGTTGATGCCTACGAAGCGGTTTCCGGTGCGCGCATGCACGCGGCCTACTACCGGCCGGGCGGCGTCTACCGCGACCTGCCCGATCGCATGTCGCAATACCAGGAGTCGAAGTGGAAGAGCGCCGCGCAGATCAAGCCTTTCAACGAGGCGCGCAGTGGTTCGCTACTCGATTTTCTTGACGATTTCGCCGCACGTTTTCCGAAATTGCTCGATGAGTACGAGACGCTGCTCACCGATAACCGGATCTGGAAGCAGCGCCTGGTCGATGTGGCCATCGTTACTCCCGAGCGCGCGCTGCAGCGTGGTTTTACCGGTCCGATGCTGCGCGGCTCGGGGATTGCCTGGGATTTGCGCAAGAAGCAGCCTTACGAAGTCTATGATCGGGTCGAATTCGACATCCCGATTGGCAAGACCGGTGATTCCTACGATCGCTACCTGGTGCGCATGGAAGAGATGCGGCAGTCGAATCGCATCCTCAAGCAGTGTATCGACTGGCTACGGAAGAATCCGGGCCCGGTGATGTCCGACAACCACAAGGTTGCGCCACCCGATCGCGAAGCCATGAAGTCGAACATGGAAGAGCTGATTCATCACTTCAAGCTGTGTACCGAAGGCATGCACGTGNCTGGTGAGGCATATTCGGCGGTCGAGCATCCCAAGGGAGAGTTCGGTATCTACATTATTTCTGACGGGGCGAACAAGCCTTACCGCTTGAAGATACGTGCTCCGGGCTACGTGCACCTGTCGGCAATGGACGAGATGGCGCGCGGTCACATGCTGGCCGATGTGGTTACCATTATTGGTTCGCAAGACGTTGTTTTTGGCGAGATTGACCGCTGATGTTGACTTCAGAATCCCTCAAGAGAATTGACCGCGAAATCGCCAAGTATCCGGCGGAGCAAAAGCAGTCGGCGGTGATGGCCGCCCTGGCGATTGCCCAGGAGCAGCAGGGCTGGTTGTCCAGTGAAGCGATCGAGTGCGTGGCCAACTATCTCGGCATGGCGCCGGTGGCCGCCTACGAGGTGGCGACCTTCTACAACATGTACGACCTCAAGCCTGTCGGCAAGTACAAGCTGTCGGTGTGCACCAATTTGCCGTGCATGCTCAGTGGCGGTGTCGATGCCGGCGAGTATCTCAAGAACAAGCTGGGTATCGGCTATAACGAAACGACGCTGGATGGCCTGATCACACTCAAGGAAGGCGAGTGCATGGGCGCTTGCGGCGACGCGCCGGTGATGATCGTCAACAATCGTCGGATGTGCAGCTGGATGAATCCCGAGCAAATCGACCAACTGCTGGCGGAGCTGAAGTAATGGCCATTCTCGGTGCAATCAACCCGATGTTGAGCCTTGGCCTGGACGGTGATAAGGCCTGGCGTCTAGCGGACTACGTCAAGCGTGGCGGTTACTCGGCGCTGCGGCGTATTCTGGAAGAGAAACAGACGCAGGAATTCGTCATCAACGAGGTCAAGAAATCGGTCTTGCGCGGTCGTGGCGGTGCTGGCTTCCCCACCGGTCTCAAGTGGAGTTTCATGCCCCGGTCCTTCCCCGGTGACAAATACGTGGTCTGCAATTCGGACGAAGGCGAGCCGGGTACTTTTAAGGATCGCGACATCCTTCGCTACAACCCGCATGCGGTGATCGAAGGGATGGCCATTGCTGCTTTCGCGATGGGCGCTAGGCGTGGTTACAACTACATTCACGGCGAAGTCTGGGAGATCTACGAGCGCTTCGAGGAGGCGCTCGATGAAGCGCGAGCGGCGGGCTTCCTGGGCAGCAATCTGCTCGGTTCCGGCTTCAGCTTCGAGCTTTTTGCGCATCACGGTTACGGCGCCTACATCTGCGGCGAGGAAACCGCGCTGCTCGAGTCGATCGAAGGGAAGAAGGGCCAGCCTCGTTTCAAGCCGCCTTTCCCGGCTTCCTTCGGCCTTTACGGCAAGCCAACCACGATCAATAACACCGAGACCTTTGCTTCGATCCCGTACATCATTACCCTCGGTGGCGAGGCCTATCTCGATGCCGGCAAGGCAAACAACGGAGGCACCAAGCTGTTCTCGATTTCGGGTCACGTGAACCGGCCCGGGAACTACGAGATCCCGCTCGGAACGCCTTTCGCGACCCTGCTCGAGATGGCCGGTGGAATGCGCGGTGGTCGGCAGTTGAAGGGCTGTATCCCCGGCGGCTCGTCGTCGCCAGTAGTGCCTGGGCCGGCAATGATGGATTGCACGATGGACTACGATTCGATCAGCAAGGCCGGCTCCATGCTCGGCTCAGGCGCGGTCATCGTAATGGACGAAACGACCTGCATGGTGAAAGCGCTGGAGCGCCTTTCCTTCTTCTACTACGAAGAATCCTGCGGGCAGTGCACCCCCTGCCGCGAAGGAACCAACTGGCTGTACCGAGTCGTGAACCGTATCGAGACCGGGCGTGGGCGTGCCGACGACCTGGATCTGCTGTCCAGTGTCACTACCAACATCATGGGTCGCACCATCTGCGCGCTCGGCGATGCCGCATCCATGCCGGTACAGAGCTTCATCAAGCATTATCACGACGAGTTCGCGTACCACATCGAACACAAGAAGTGCCTCGTGCCCGTTGATGTCCAGCGCGCCGGCAGCGGCTTCTTCACGGCAACGGCTTAAGGTACCAGACGATGGAAATCGAAATCGACGGCAAGATCGCGCAGGTACCTGATGGCAGCACCATCATGGACGCTGCACAGCAGTTGGGTGCCTATATCCCGCATTTCTGCTATCACAAGAAGCTGTCGATCGCGGCTGACTGCCGGATGTGCCTGGTACAGGTCGAGAAAGCGCCCAAGCCGCTGCCCGCCTGTGCAACGCCGGTGACCAACGGCATGAAAGTGTTCACTCATTCCGAACTGGCGGTGACCGCCCAGAAAGGCGTGATGGAGTTCCTGCTGATCAACCACCCGCTCGATTGCCCTATCTGTGATCAGGGCGGCGAGTGCCAGTTGCAGGATCTGGCCGTCGGTTACGGCGGTAGCGCTTCCCGTTTTCAGGAAGCCAAGCGGGTTGTTTTCCACAAGGACGTCGGTCCCCTGATTTCGATGCAGGAAATGGCACGCTGCATTCACTGCACCCGCTGCGTTCGCTTCGGCCAGGAAATCGCCGGTGTCATGGAGCTCGGCATGGCCAACCGCAACATGCACGCCGAGATCATGACTTTCGTCGGCCGCTCGATTGATTCCGAGCTGTCGGGTAACATGATCGACCTCTGTCCGGTCGGTGCGCTGACCTCGAAGCCCTTTCGCTATTCGGCGCGCAGTTGGGAATTGTCACGTCGCAAGTCGGTCAGCCCGCACGACAGTATCGGGGCCAATCTGACCGTGCAGATCAAGAACAATGTCGTGATGCGTGTTCTGCCGCGTGAGAACGAAGAGGTCAATGAGTGCTGGATCTCGGACAAGGAACGCTTCTCCTACGAGGCGCTCAATTCGCCGGCGCGGCTGACGCGACCGATGATTCGCGTTGATGGCGCGCTCCGCGAAGTCGAGTGGAAGACTGCGCTGGACTACGTCTCGCATGCCCTGAAGGACATTACCCGCAGCAACGGTGGTGAGTCGGTGGCCTCTCTGGCGTCGCCGCATGCCACTCTGGAAGAACTCTACCTGCTCCAGAAGCTGACTCGCGGTCTGGGCTCCGGGAGTGTCGATTTTCGTCCGCGTCGGCGTGATTTCAGCGCCGACGGCAAGCTTGGCGGCATCCCCTGGTTGGGGCTGCGCCTTGCCGAGGTCAAGGATTTGGATGCGGTCCTGGTTGTCGGTAGCTTCCTGCGCAAGGACCATCCGCTGTTCGCGCAGCGTCTGCGTCAGGTCGGCAAGAAATGGGGCAAAGTCAGCCTGCTGTCGGTGAGCGCCGACGATCCTTTGATCAACCTGCATGCGCAGCTGACAGTCAGTCCAGCGGACCTGCCTTCGGCATTGGCCAGAATCGTCAAGGCCGCTGCCCAGTTGAAGAACGAAGCGGTTCCGGAAGGGCTCGAATCCGTCGCTCCATGTGCGACCAGCCAGGCCATCGCTGCCAGCCTGGTCGAAGGCGAGAAGGGCGCAATTTTCCTGGGCAATGTTGCTGAACAGCATCCGCATGCAGCGCAGCTGCATGCGCTGGCCTGCGAACTGTCGCGGTTGACCGGCGCCAGTTGCGGTTTCATTGGCGAGGCGGCCAACAGCGTCGGAGGCTACGTCGCCAAAGCCTTGCCGACGGCACTGAATGCCCACGAAATGTTCGCCCAGCCGCGCCAGGCCTACCTGCTGCACGGCATCGAGCCGGAGCTCGACTGCCACGATCCGCAGCAGGCACTGGCGGCACTCAAGCAGGCTGCCCTGGTGGTGATGCTGACGCCTTTCGGGGATGGTGCTTGCAGCGAGTACGCCGACGTTCTGCTGCCGATTACTCCTTATACCGAGACCTCGGGGACATTCGTCAACAGCGAGGGTCGTGTGCAGGGTTTCAACGGTGTCGTCCGTCCTTTGGGGGAAGCCCGCCCCGGCTGGAAAGTCTTGCGCGTTCTCGGCAATTTGCTGGCGCTACCGGGCTTCGACTACGAATCGAGCGAAGAAGTGCGCGATGACGTCATCGCCGCAGGCGAAGGCTTTGTCGATGGCTTGGACAACAAGGTCACTGCGGTTCCCTGCGTTGCGTGGTCGCTGACCAGCATTCCTGGTGGGCTGCAACGAGTGGCCGAGGTGCCGATCTATTCGGCTGACCCGCTCGCTCGTCGAGCCGCTGGTCTGCAGAAGACCCGCGACGCGCTGCCGCCAAGCGCTCGCATATGCGCCGAAACGCTGCAGGCCCTTTCCCTCAATGATGGTGTTTCGGTACGGGTCCGGCAGGGGAGCGGCGAAGTTGTGCTGACCGCCAAGGCTGACCCCACAGTGCCGGCGGGCTGTGTTCGGGTGGCCGCAGCGCATGCCTCGACCGCTGCGCTGGGTGAGATGTTCGGTGCGATCAACGTGGAGCGTGCATGATGCTTGATGCGCTGCGGGAACTGCTGCAAGGTTTGTTTGGCTCGGTTTTTCCATTGGTGTGGACGCTCCTCAAGATCGTTCTGATCATCGCGCCCTTGCTGCTCTGCGTTGCCTACCTGACCTTCTGGGAAAGAAAGGTCATCGGCTGGATGCAGGTTCGCATCGGCCCCAACCGGGTCGGCCCCTGGGGGCTGATCCAGCCGATTGCCGATGGCTTGAAGCTGTTCCTGAAGGAGGTCGTTGTTCCGACCGGTTCGGACAAGAGTGTTTTCGTGATTGCCCCGATGTTCGCCTTCGCGCCGGCACTCGCGGCCTGGGCGGTGGTGCCGTTCAACGACACTCTGGTCCTGGCCAACGTCAATGCCAGCCTGCTCTACGTCATGGCCATCAGCTCGATCGGCATCTACGGGATCATCCTGGCCGGCTGGGCCTCCAATTCGAAATACGCTTTCCTTGGCGGCATGCGCTCGGCAGCGCAGATGATTTCCTACGAAATCTCGATGGGACTGGCGCTGGTCGTCGTGCTGATGGTTTCCAATAGCCTGAACCTCGGCGACATCGTGAGTAGTCAGGGGCGGGGGATTTTTGCCGACCACGGCGTCGGCTTCCTGTCGTGGAACTGGCTGCCGCTACTGCCGATGTTTGTCGTCTATCTGGTGTCGATCGTCGCCGAAACCAACCGTGCGCCATTCGATATGGCCGAAGGCGAATCGGAGATCGTCGGTTTCCACTGCGAGTACTCGGGAATGGCTTTTGCCGTCTTCTTCCTGGCCGAATACGCCAACATGATCCTGGTGTCGACGCTCACCTCGCTGCTCTTTCTGGGCGGTTGGTTGTCGCCGGTCGGCTTCCTGCCCGACGGCCTGTTGTGGCTGTTCCTGAAAATCGCCGCGGTGTTGTTTTTCTTCCTCTGGATTCGCGCCACCTTCCCTCGCTATCGCTACGATCAGATCATGCGCCTGGGCTGGAAGGTTTTCATTCCGCTGTGCCTGATCTGGTTGGTCGTGGTCGGTTGCTGGATGATGTCGCCGCTGAACATCTGGAAGTGAGAGGCTAGTCATGGGTTCGATGAAGGAAATTTTCAACAGCCTCCTGCTCAGGGAGTTGTTCAAGGGCATGTCGGTGACCGGGCGTTACATGTTTGCCCGCAAGATCACCGTTCAGTATCCGGAAGAAAAAAACGCCGCAAAGCTTCCGTTTTCGCGGCCTGCATGCGCTACGTCGCTATCCCAATGGCGAGGAGCGTTGTATTGCCTGCAAGTTGTGCGAAGCGGTTTGCCCGGCGCTGGCGATCACCATTGAATCCGACCAGCGCGAAGACGATTCACGGCGTACGACGCGCTACGACATCGATCTGACCAAGTGTATTTTCTGTGGTTTCTGCGAAGAGGCCTGCCCGGTTGACGCCATCGTTGAGACGCGGATTTTCGAGTATCACGGGGAGACGCGCGGCGACCTCTACTACACCAAGGCAATGTTGCTGGCCAATGGTGACCGTTACGAAGAGCAAATCGCCGCTGACCGCGAACTCGACTCGAAATACCGCTAACAGGCCTACGCGATGGAATTCAAGACCTTCGTTTTCTACTTTTTCTCGGCGATCCTGGTGTTTGCCGGCCTGCGCGTGATCACCTCGCGCAATCCGGTGCATGCAGCGCTGTTTCTTGTCCTTGCCTTCTTTTCGGCGGCTGGTGTCTGGATGCTGCTGCAGGCCGAGTTCCTGGCTATCGCGCTGATCCTGATTTACGTCGGGGCGGTGATGGTGCTCTTCCTTTTTGTGGTCATGATGCTGGACATCAACCTTGATCGTTTGCGCGAAGGCTTCTGGAGCTACTTGCCCCTGGGCTCGATCATCGCCTTGCTGATGGTCACCGAAATGGCCCTGGTCCTTGGTGGCAACTACTTCGGCCTGCTTGAAAGCGGCGTGCCGCAGGCGACCGCCGAAGTGAGCAACGTCAAGGCGGTTGGCCGCTTGATCTTCACCGAGTACGTCTATCCCTTCGAGCTGGCATCGGTCATCCTGCTCGTCGGGATTGTCGCCGCGGTGGCCCTGACGCAGCGCGGCAAGCGCAAGAACAAGTCGGTCAACCCGGCGCAGCAGGTGTTTGTCAAGGCCGCGGACCGGGTTCGCGTGCTGCAGATGCCCGCCGAAAAGCGAGATTGACCGCGCCGTCGGCGCAGAGCTGAAACAAGACTGAGAATAAGAGCGGGCGGCAGCCACTTGCCGCCCCGAGTAGAAGGAATCAGGGAGGCATCTTGCTTACACTGTCGCATTTTTTGATCCTGGGCGCGATCATGTTCGCGATCAGCGTCGTCGGCATCTTTCTCAACCGAAAAAATCTGATCATCATCCTGATGTCGATCGAGTTGATGCTGCTGGCGGTGAACATGAACTTCATCGCTTTCTCGCACTTCATGCAGGACCTTGCCGGGCAGGTTTTCGTCTTCTTCATCCTGACTGTTGCTGCCGCCGAAGCGGCGATCGGGCTGGCGATTCTGGTGGTGCTGTTCCGCAACCTGAAGACCATCCATGTGGATGATCTGGACAGCCTGAAGGGTTGAACATGGAAATGCAAAAGCTCTACCTCCTGGTTCCGCTGGCGCCACTTTTTGGCGCCATTATTGCCGGCCTCTTCTGTCGCGTGATCCCGCGCTGGGTGGCGCACACGGTGACCATCGCCGGTGTGGCGATCGCCTTCATCGCTTCCTATATGATCTTCAGGGATGTGCAGGCCGGCAATACCTTCAACGGGCCGGTTTACCGCTGGCTGACCTCCGGTGATTATCACTTCGAGGTCGGTTTTCTGATCGACCAACTGACGGTCACCATGATGCTGGTGGTGACCTTTGTATCGCTGATGGTGCACATCTACACCATCGGCTACATGCAGGATGATCCCGGCTACAACCGCTTCTTCAGCTACATTTCGCTGTTTACCTTCTCGATGCTGATGCTCGTGATGAGCAACAACTTCATGCAGCTGTTCTTTGGTTGGGAGGCCGTCGGCCTGGTCTCCTATCTGTTGATCGGTTTCTGGTATACGCGGCCAACGGCTATTTTCGCGAACATGAAAGCCTTTCTGGTCAATCGCGTTGGCGACTTCGGCTTCATCCTCGGTATTGGCCTGGTGCTCAGCCACTTCGGAACTCTGGACTATGCCGCCGTCTTTGCCAAGTCGTCGGCACTTGCGGCGACGACCATCCCGCTGTTCGGCGCCGGCAGTGAGGTGGCGCTGATGTCCGCGATTTGCATCCTGCTATTCATCGGTGCCATGGGCAAGTCGGCACAGGTGCCGCTGCATGTCTGGCTGCCCGACTCGATGGAAGGTCCGACGCCGATCTCGGCGCTGATCCACGCGGCGACGATGGTCACCGCGGGCATCTTCATGGTCGCGCGCATGTCGCCGCTGTTCGAGTTGTCGGACACCGCGCTGTCCTTCGTCATCGTCATCGGCGCGATCACGGCGCTGTTCATGGGCTTTCTTGGCGTCATCCAGAACGATATCAAGCGCGTCGTCGCCTATTCGACGCTGTCGCAGCTGGGTTACATGACTGTGGCGCTGGGTGCTTCGGCCTACTCGGTGGCGATTTTTCACCTGATGACACACGCTTTCTTCAAGGCCTTGCTGTTCCTGGCCGCGGGTTCGGTGATCATCGGCATGCACCACGACCAGGACATCCGCAACATGGGCGGCCTGCGCAAGTACATGCCAATTACCTGGATCACTTCCCTGGTCGGCTCGCTGGCGCTGATCGGAACGCCTCTCTTCTCTGGTTTCTACTCCAAGGACTCGATCATCGAGGCGGTAGCGCTATCGAACATCCCCGGTTCCGGCTTCGCCTACTTTGCGGTGATGGCCAGTGTCTTCGTCACCGCTCTCTACTCGTTCCGCATGTACTTCCTGGTCTTCCACGGGGAAGAGCGCTTCGGCAAGGCGGCGCATCATGAGCCGGTTGCGCACGTCAAAGCAGCGCATCACGCCGCCGATGACCATCACGACGAGGCACACGACGACGCCCATGGCGAAGAGCATCATGGCCTGGCTCCAGGGCAAAAGCCGCACGAGACGCCGTGGGTGGTGACTCTGCCGCTGATCCTGCTGGCGATCCCCTCGGCCATCATCGGCTTCATCACCATCGAGCCGATGTTGTTCGGCGACTTCTTCAAGGGCGCGATTTTCGTCGATAGCGAAGCGCACCCGGCGATGGCAGAACTTGCTCATCACTTCCACGGCGCTTTCGCCATGGCCACGCACGCGGTGACTACGGCCGTCTTCTGGCTGGCGCTGCTCGGTGTTGTTGCCGCCTGGTACCTGTACATGAAACGTCCGGATATTCCGGTCGCCATCAAGGCCCGCTTTGGCGGGGTGTATTCGCTGCTCGACAACAAGTACTATTTCGACAAGTTCAACGAAGTGGTCTTTGCCGGTGGTGCGCGTTTGCTCGGCCGCGGGCTGTGGCAGGGTGGCGATGTCGGCGTGATCGACGGAATGGTCGTCAACGGTGCCGTACGCCTGGTCAGCTGGTTCGCAACCCTGGCCCGCTTCTTCCAGAGCGGCCATATTTACCACTACGCTTTTACGATGATTATCGGCGTGTTCGTCTTGATGACCCTTTGGGTCACGCGCGCTTGAGCTAGACAGAGACTGGGAACGATATGTTAGCCACGCCGCTTCTCTCGCTTGCCATCTGGGTACCGATCCTTGCCGGTTTTGTAGTCCTGGCGACCGGCGCCGATCGCAATGCACCCCTCGCCCGGATGCTCGCCCTGTTGGGGGCTATCGCCGGCCTGCTGGTGACTATTCCGCTCTACACGGGCTTTGACCTGAACACGCCAGCCATGCAGTTCGTCGAACTGCATGGCTGGATTCCGCGATTCAATGTCAACTACCACCTTGGCGTCGATGGCATCTCGATGCTCTTCGTGCTGCTCAACAGCTTCATCACGGTGACCGTGATTCTCGCCGGCTGGCAGGTCATCAATAGTCGGGTTGCGCAGTACAACGCTGGCTTCCTGATCATGTCCGGCCTGTTGAACGGGATTTTTTCGTCGCTGGATGGCGTGCTGTTCTACGTCTTCTTCGAAGCATCGTTGATTCCCCTGTACCTGATCATTGGCATCTGGGGCGGTTCCAACCGGGTCTATGCGGCGTTCAAATTCTTTCTGTTTACCCTCATGGGCTCGCTGCTCTTCCTGCTTGCGCTCCTCTATCTGTTTGTCGAGTCGGGCGGCAGTTTTTCGATTCTCGACTGGCACAGGCTACCTCTCGGTCTGACCGCGCAAACCTGGCTCTTCCTCGCCTTCCTGGTCGCCTTTGCAGTCAAGGTGCCGATGTGGCCGGTGCATACATGGTTGCCGGACGCGCACGTCGAAGCGCCGACGGGAGGATCGATCGTCCTGGCAGCCATCGCCCTGAAATTGGGTGCCTACGGTTTCCTGCGTTTCTCGCTGCCGATCGCCCCCGATGCCTCGCACGAACTGTCCTGGCTGGTCATCACCCTGTCGCTGATCGCAATCATCTACATCGGTTTCGTTGCCCTGGTCCAGGAAGACATGAAGAAGCTGGTGGCCTATTCGTCGATTGCGCACATGGGCTTCGTTACGCTCGGTTTCTTCATGTTCAGTGCCCTCGGCATCGAAGGCGCGCTGGTGCAGATGATCTCGCACGGCTTCGTCTCCGGCGCGATGTTCTTCTCGATCGGCGTGATGTACGATCGCATGCACTCGCGGAAGATTGCCGACTACGGCGGAGTGGTCAATTCGATGCCCAAGTTCGCCGCCTTCTTCATGCTCTTCGCGATGGCCAACGCCGGATTGCCGGCCACTTCCGGCTTCGTAGGCGAATTCATGATCATTCTGGCGGCCGTTGACTACAACTTCTGGGTGGCCTTCGCTGCTGCCACGACGATGATCGTCGGCGCCGCCTACACCTTGTGGATGTACAAGCGCGTGATCTTTGGTGCGGTCGCCAACCATCACGTCGCCGAACTCACCGATATCAATGGCCGGGAGTTCCTGATTTTTGTGTTGTTCGCCGCTGGCGCGCTGGGCATGGGTCTCTATCCGCAGCCCTTTACTGAAGTCATGCACAGCTCGGTCAATGAGCTACTGCGTCACATCGCTCTCAGCAAGATCCAATAATTGGTAGCCGCTATGACTCTTGCCGAAATGCAGTTCCAGGTCCCCGATCTTCGCCTCGCGAGCGCGGAGATCTTCATGTTGTTGATGGCCTGCGTGATCCTGATCGTTGATCTCTTCGTCAAGGACCGCAAGCGGACAGTGATCTTCGTCGCCACTCAGCTGACGCTGGTCGGCGCGGCAGTGGTCACTTTCGCGACCAGTACCGGCGAGATCGGCTACACCTTCAGCAACATGTATGTTGGCGACCTGATGGGCGACCTGCTGAAGCTACTGGTTTACCTGACGGTGATCATCGTCCTCTTCTATTCGCGCGATTACATCCTCGAGCGCGAGCAGATGGCCAGAAGCGAGTACTACGTATTGGCGCTGTTCGCCACCCTCGGCATGATGGTGATGATTTCGGCGAACCACTTCCTGACCGTTTATATCGGTCTCGAACTGCTTTCGCTGTCGCTCTACGCGCTGGTGGCGATGAATCGTGATTCGGTGCCGGCCACCGAGGCGGCAATGAAGTACTTCGTGCTCGGGGCCCTGGCTTCCGGCCTGCTGCTCTACGGCATGTCGATGATCTATGGCGCCACCGGTACGCTGGAGATCACCGCAGTTGCTGAACGCCTGTACACAGGTCAGGTCAACAAGCCGATCCTCGTTTTTGGCCTTGTTTTCCTGGTCTCGGGCATCGCTTTCAAGCTGGGTGTCGTTCCCTTCCACATGTGGATTCCAGACGTTTATCACGGCGCGCGACGGCGGTCGCCTTATTCATCGCCACAGCTCCGAAGCTCGCTGCGTTTGCGATCGTCATGCGCATGCTGGTCAACGGCCTGATCGTCCTGGCGCAGGACTGGCAGACGATGTTGATTTTGCTGGCTGTGCTGTCCATGGCCGTCGGTAACATCGCCGCCATCGCGCAGACCAATCTCAAGCGCATGCTCGCCTATTCGGCTATTTCGCACATGGGCTTCATGCTCCTTGGGCTGGTCTCCGGCATCGTCGGTGGCGATGCGCGCTTTGCACTGAATGCCTATAGCTCGTCGATGTTCTATGTCATTACCTACGTACTGACCAGCGCCGGAACCTTCGGCATGATTCTCCTGCTCGCGCGTGGCGGTTTCGAATCGGACCAAATCGAGGACTTCAAAGGGCTCAATAAGCGCAGTCCCTGGTTTGCTGCGGTAATGATGATGATGATGTTCTCGATGGCCGGGATACCTTTCTTTGTCGGCTTCTTCGCCAAGTTCTCGGTTCTGCAGGCGGTCGTTGCCAGTGGCAACCTGTGGCTGGCGGTGGTTGCCGTGTTGTTCTCGCTGATTGGTTGTTTCTACTACCTGCGCATCGTCAAGATCATGTACTTCGACCAGCCGACCAATACCACGCCGATCCATACACCGCTGGACATGAAGATTCTGATGTCAGCCAACGGTCTGGCGGTAGCCTTGCTGGGGATTTTCCCGCAAGCGCTGATGTCTGTTTGTGCGTTTGCGCTTCTGCGCTCGCTGTGACAACGGCGTAGTTCGACCGGAACGCCCCGCCTGCCGGGGCGTTTTCATCGAGAGTCCCGAAATGAAAACCGATTACCCCCACCTGCACGAGGAGCAACTCGAGAGCACGCAGGTCTTTCGTGGCCGACTGCTCGACGTCCGCCTTGACCGCGTGCGCCTGCCGGATGGAGAGGAGTGTCAACGCGAGTACGTACGCCATCAGGGTGCGGTGGCGGTCATCGCGCAGCTGGACAATGGTCAGTTGCTTCTCGTTCGCCAGCACCGTTATCCCTTGCGCCGCGCTTTTCTCGAGTTGCCGGCCGGAAAAATCGACCCTGGCGAGGCCATCTTCGACACCGCGACACGGGAGCTGCGCGAGGAGACAGGGTATAGCGCTGCCGAGTGGCGCCATCTCGGCGTAATGCATCCGTGCGTGGGCTATTCGGACGAGCGCATCGAGATTTTCCTGGCGCGTGGCATCCGCCGCGAAGCCGAGCAGAACCTGGATAGCGGTGAGTTCATGGACCTGCTCAGCCTTTCTCTGCAAGACGCCCTGGCGGCAGTGAAGAGCGGCGAAATCACCGACGCCAAGACGATCACCGGCCTGTTCTGGGCCGAGAAGGCGATTCTCGGCGGCTGGTAAAAACACGCCTTGCGCGTGGCAGGCACTGGCTGGCGCGCATCGCGCCGCCGGCTCTTGTGATGCCCCAGAAGAGCGGCTGCATTTCCGTGGTTGCCCATTGCTGGCTATGATCCTTCGTTAATATCGAACATAGCGCAAAGGATAAGCGACTTTTTTTGGAGGTTCCGCGCGTAAACTTCGCCCGTTTCCTATCCCGCTGGGCACCCTAGCGCAACTTGCCCGGCATCCAAATGACTCGTGCACCAGAACAAGCCGCCAGGAAAACCTTATGAAGGACATTGCCAGATTCATCGCCGGTTTCGAGAGATTTCAGGAGAGATATTTCGGAGAGGAGCGCGAGCTGTTCGACAAGCTCAGCCATGGTCAGAGTCCGAAGACACTGATCGTTGCCTGCGCCGACTCCCGGGTGGACCCGGCATTGCTGACCGGCGCCGAGCCCGGCGACGTTTTCGTGGTGCGCAACGTCGCCAATCTGGTGCCGCCTTACCATCCAGGCGGTGACTTTGCGAGCGTGCCAGCGGCCCTCGAGTTTGCGGTTCTGTCGCTCCAGGTGGAGCACATCATCGTCCTCGGTCATGCCAAGTGTGGCGGCATCCACGCTTTGATGCAGGGCCTGGGGTCGAAAACCGAGTTCATCGGCAAATGGATCAGCATCGCGGAAAGGGCGCGTGCGCGCGTGCAGGCCGAGTTGCCGTCGAAAGAGCCCGCCTTGCAGGACCGGGCCTGCGAGCAGGCGGGGATCCTGGTGTCCCTTGAAAATCTGCTGACCTATCCGTGGATTGCTGAGCGTGTGCAGGCGGGCACGATACACCTCCACGGCTGGTACTTCGATCTGGCGGCTGGGGCCCTCTTGCACTACGATCCCGCCGGCAACGCCTTCAATGCCGTTACGCCCAGTGAGGACATGGTCTAGCGGCGGGAACTTCAGGCGCGAAGGCCGTCACCGACCCGGCGGTCGCGGCGCCGGCCCCGTCCCCGAGGCCATCCTTGCCCGGCCTGTAGGTGTTGCGTACGGCGAAGGGCGCCATTCGCCTCGCTGAGCGGGGTGACTCATCGCCGGGGATGCTCCATTGCGCGAGCTGGGCGGCGGTACATGGTGATTCCCGTCACCGCGAACCCTGGGGGTGCCTCCTGCCCAAGCATGTCCACCATCGCTGAGCATCTGACATGCTTTAGGCATGATGGTGAAAGCCGCTCCGACAAAGTAGAATTGGCTTCTCGCGACCGTTGTGACGGCTAATCGGAGTTGCCTTGAAGCGTCTGACTGCCTATCTCGAGCGACTGACGGTCAGCCGCCGCCTGCTCGCTTTTACTGCGCTTGCCGTCCTGGCCATCCTCGCCGTCTGGGCCTCGATGTTTTCGGCCGCACAGCGCCTGGAGTTGCTCAGCGGTAGCACCGATCACCATCCGCAGTCTGCGCTTGCTAGCTTGAGCGACCTGCGCTACGAGCTGATGTCCATGCAACAACAGCTGGGCGAGCTGAGCCGCGCGGAGGACGCGACCCAGCGTGCCGCGCTCGCCCAGGACCTGGCCGCCGCCAGCGCTCGTTTTGGGGAAGGCTTGCGCAAACTGCGGGCTTCTTACTCCGGCGATGCGCAGGACCTGTTGCAGGCGGAGGCTCTCTATCGACAAAGTGCCGCGTACCGGGCCGCAGTACTCAATGAGTTCGGGCGCGGAGGTGCCCCGACGGTGTGGCAGGAAGTGCTGGCCTCCCCTCCCGGGAATCCTGGGTGGCTACTCTACAAACACCTCAAGCGGATGGGCGAAGCGGAAGCTGCCCAAAGCCACGCCCTGCAGGCGCGGGCCGGCGCCGCCTATCAGCGGGAACGGCAGCAGGCGGTTTTTGTCCTTCTTGCCTGTCTGTCCTTGTTGCTGCTTGCCGCATTGATTGTTTCTCGATCGCTTACGCGGCCGCTACGTCACCTCAGTGACCGCATCGCCAGCCTGGCACAGGGCCGGATGGAGCAGGGCATTCCCTGCCAGGATCAGCAGAACGAGATTGGCGAAATCGGCCGCGGCGTTGCGATCCTGAAGAACAGCTATCAAGGCATGGCGGCGCAGCGCTGGATCAGGACCAATATTTCGGCTGTTTCGAGAGAGCTGCGACAGGCCGCGAGCTTTACCGATCTCGGCGAAAAACTGATGGCTGGCCTGATGCCCTTGCTTGGTGCCGCGCAAGGCGCTTTCTTCATCGTCACGGAAAAGCGCCAGACCCTGAAAATGATCGCCACTTACGGCATTGATCGGCACGCAGAACTGGCCATCATCGCGTTTGGTGAAGGGCTGGTCGGACAGTGCGCGAGCGACGGCCGCTTGCGGGTGATCAGCGACCCGCCCGAGGGCTATGTGCGCATTCGCTCCGGGCTGGGTGAGGCCGCTGCCAAGGCCATTCTGTTGGCGCCCGTGATGCGCGCCGAACGATCGCTGGCGGTCATCGAACTGGCTTCGTTGCGTTCTTTCAGCGACGACGAGCGAGCGGTCCTCGATGGCTTGCTGCCGATCGTGGCCATGAATCTCGAAATCATCGAGCGCAATACGCGAACCGAGCGACTGCTTGAGGCGACTCAGCAACAGGCCGAACAGTTGGAAAAGCAGGCCGTCGAGCTGGCGGCGATGGAGGAGCACAGCCGCTTGATTCTGGGCTCGGTGAGTGATGGCATTCTCGGCCTCGACCGCGATGGCCTGTTGATTTTCGCCAACCCCGCAGTCCTTCGCCTGCTCGGCTACACCGCGGCAGAGATTTTCCACCAGCCCTTCCACGAGTTGGCGCACTATGCCTATGCCGATGGTCGTGATTTTCCCTTCGCCTGCTGTGCGATGCATCTGACCGCGCAGGATGGACAGACGCGTCAGGTCGACAATGAAGTCCTGTGGCGCAAGGATGGCACGCCATTGGCGGTGGAGTACGCTACGACGCCGTTCCGCAAGGCCGATACTCTGGTCGGTACGGTCATCGTCTTTCGCAACATTACCGAGCGGCGCGCCGCAGAAGCGCGCCTTCGGCAGGCACATGACGAGCAGACGGCGATTCTTGAAACCGCCAGTCTAGGGATAGCGTTCATCAAGGAGCGCGTTTTCGTCACTGTCAACCGCCGCTTGGGGGAATTGCTCGCTTGCGCTGCCGAGGATCTCATTGGCACGCAGGCGACACTTTGCGTTCCGGAAGGCGCATACCCGCTTGCCGACGGGGGCTTCAACAGCGGCTTGACGCCTGGCGAGATCCTGGTGCGCATCATCGAACTGCAGCGCCAGGACGGCGCGCGCTTCTGGTGTCGGGTCAGCGGCCGGGCGGTCGACGCCGCTTCGTTGGGGCAGGGAACGGTGTGGACCTTCGAAGACGTGAGCAAGGAACGCGAGGCTGCCGAAGCGATGCAGCGCTCGCAGGAGTTGGCCGAGGAAACGCTACGCATGAAAACGGGGTTTTTGGCCAACATGAGCCATGAAATTCGCACCCCGATGAACGCCATCATCGGCATGTCGCATCTGCTCGCCGAGACCGAGCTGAGCTCATGCCAGCGCGACTATGCGAAAAAAAATCCGCGACTCGGGACAGCATCTGCTGGCCATCGTCGACGACATTCTCGATTTCTCCAAGATCGAGGCAGGCAAGTTGATCATCGAGCAGGCCGAGTTTGCGCTCGAAGACGTCCTTGAGCAGGCACTCGACCTGATGCGGGCCAAGATCGAGGGCAAAGGACTGGAAGTACTTGTTTCCCTGGATCCTTCGCTGCCGCCGCGTCTCGTCGGTGACTCCTTGCGTCTGGGGCAGATTCTCATCAACTACACCAACAACGCGGTCAAGTTCACGGAGCAGGGCGAGGTGGAGATCCGGGTTGGCGTCCGTGACAGCGATGCGCAAAGCCTGCTTCTCCATTTTGCCGTCAGAGACACCGGCATCGGCTTGACCGCCGAGCAGATGTCGCGGCTATTCGAAAGTTTTTCGCAGGCCGATACCTCGACCACCCGTCGTTTTGGCGGTACCGGTCTCGGTCTGGCGATTTCCAAGAAGCTTGCCGAACTAATGGGGGGCGAAGTTGGCGTCAGTAGCGAGTACGGCAAGGGCTCGACCTTCTGGTTCACCGCGCGGCTGCGCCCTTCCGCTTACGCGCCGCAAGCTGCCGTAGCTGCGCCGGGAGCGGAGCTGCGCCTGTTGAGTGGCGAGGCCGAGGCGTCCCAGCACCTGCTTGCCTCGCCCTTGTTCGAGGCGGCCAGTGTTGACCAGGTGCGCTTGCAGCAGGTCTGTGGCAAGCTCTCGGCTTTGCTGCTCGACAGCGACTCGGAAGCAGCCGATTTCCTCGCCGCCGAGGCGGCAAGGCTGCGCGTGGCCTTTGGCGGCAGCTATCGGGCGATTGAGCTGGCGGTGCGCGCCTACGACTATGAAGCGGGGCTGGCAGCGCTGCGCACCGCGGCCGCTGCTGCCGGGATTGCAGTTTGACCAAGACGGGTGATCGATATGGACGCACTGCCCTTCAACGACAAAGCCACCATCCTGGTGGTCGACGACACGCCAGACAATCTGGCGTTGATGTCGGCGTTGCTCAAGAAGACCTACCGGGTGAAAGTTGCCAACCACGGTGACAAGGGACTCCGGATCGCGACATCGGTGACGCCTCCTGATCTGATCCTGCTGGATGTGATGATGCCGGATATCGACGGATACGAGGTCTGCCGACGCCTGAAGGCCGACCCCAGGACCTGCCACATTCCGGTTATCTTCCTGACCGCCCGATCGGCAGCCGAGGACGAACAGAGGGGGCTGTCACTCGGCGCCGCGGACTACATCACCAAGCCGATCAGCCCTCCGATTCTGCTCGCCCGCGTGGC
Organism: Candidatus Accumulibacter phosphatis; assembly: GCF_012939955.1. Lineage (GTDB taxonomy): Bacteria > Pseudomonadota > Gammaproteobacteria > Burkholderiales > Rhodocyclaceae > Accumulibacter > Accumulibacter delftensis. The sequence continues at coordinate 11,571 of NZ_SPMY01000003.1, read as the reverse complement.
GACTCAGCTGACACTGAAGGCCAGTTCCGACTTTCTTCGTGACCGGAATGACTTCTTGACCGCCGAGGTGGCGCGGCGGACGCGCGAACTCGAGGCGGTTCAAGATGTGACCATTCTAGCGCTGGCGTCGCTGGCGGAAACCCGCGATGCCGAAACCGGCAAGCACATCCTGCGTACACAGCGTTACGTCAAGGCACTGGCAGAAAAATTGCGGATGCATCCGCGTTTCTCGAGCTTTCTCTCCGAGCAGAATATCAAGACGCTGTTCAAATCCGCGCCTTTGCATGATATTGGCAAAGTCGGTATCCCCGACCGCATCCTCTTGAAACCTGGTCGTTACGAGCCGCATGAGCTTGAAATCATGAAGAATCACACCCTGCTTGGCAGGGATGCCATTCAGTTCGCCGAAGACTCGCTGGGCGCACGGGTCGAGTTCCTGACCATCGCCAAGGAAATCGCCCTCTACCATCAGGAAAAATGGGACGGCAGTGGCTATCCGGAAGCGCTGGTGGGTGACAGCATTCCGGTCTCGGCTCGGCTAATGGCGGTCGCCGACGTTTATGACGCGCTGATCAGTCGGCGCGTTTATAAGGCGCGCCTATCGCATGAGAAGGCAGCGCAAATCATCGTCGAGGGGCGGGGTAGTCATTTCGACCCGGACATGGTCGACGCCTTTATCGAGATTCAGGACGAGTTTCGCGAAATTGCGCAGCTCTATCCGGACTCTGACGGCGACTTCCAGAAAAAAATCGAGTTTCTGGCGCAGGCGGTCGCCGACCAGGCGTGAGCAAGCGTGCAGTGCTCGTCTAACGGTCATGACATGGCGAGATACCCCGGATCATGAAAGTCATGACCGCCCCCTCTTCTCCCGGCCCTTCTCCCGCAAGGAGAAGGGAGTTTCGTGAGCCGCTTGCGCGACTTTCACATTAACCTAACGCTCGGCCGCTATCACTTCCGAATCAGCGAGCGGCGCTGGTTTCTCGCCAGCGAGCGCCTGGACGGCCGCCCGCAGTTCAAGGACCTCGCTTTCCAGGCGCGCCACTCGCTCTGCAAGTTCCGCGTTCGTGCTGTTGCTAGCCGTGGCCTGCCCTTCACCCGGCTGGACAGGCGCCGGCGCTCCGCAGAGCAGGTGCACCCAGCGATGCTCCCGTGAACCCGGCTGTTTGGGGAGTTTAATGACCATTGCGCCGCCGCTGCGCGCCGTCAATTCCTCGAGATACGCTTCAACCGACGAGGCATCGTCGAAGCGATACAAGCGTTCGCAGTTGGCACGCAACTCACTGACTGTTTGCGCGCCGCGCAACATGAGCATCGCCAGCAAAGCGACACCGGCTGCCGGCACGCCGTACACCTTGGCAAAATTCTGTGCATAACGGAGTACGCGGCCCGAGGCGCCGTAAGTTTCAAGTACCAACAGACGGCTGCGCAGTTCTTCGAGCGTTGTTTGCAGTTCGCTATCGCTGGCGTGGATCACCGGCTCGCGCGCGGTTTTCTGGTTGCAGCCGGCACTCAAGCTGTTCAGCGTCAGCGGATAGGCGTCTGGTGTTGTCTTTTCCTTTTCGATCAACACTCCGAGGATGCGCGATTCGAGAAAGCTCAGCTCTTGCGGGGGGGCGGACGCTAGGGTCATGCTTGGCTCCATTCTCGATCGATCGGCAGGCTAGGCTGTATTCGGGCGGTTAACTTCGTGCTCAAGTGAGCAACTGCCCGTGCTCGCGTGAGCTGTGGAAGCCGACACTCGGCCACTTCTCGCTGGTCACCTCGAGGTTGTAGCGCGTGCTGGCCAGGTAAACGGGATTGCCGTCGACATCCTTGGCCATGCGGTGTAGTTGCTCGCGCTCAAAGTTGCGCCGCGTGTTGGCATCGGGGAAGGTCAGCCAGCGGGCGGTGTAGATGTCGGCCGATTCAAAGATGGCATCGACCTTGTACTCGCTTTGCAGGCGCTGGGCAACCACTTCGAACTGCAGCGTGCCGACGGCGCCGAGTAGCAGCGCGCCGCTGCCGAGGTTCTCGAAGACCTGGATCGCGCCCTCTTCGCCGAGCTCCTGCAGTCCTTTCTGCAACTGCTTGCTTTTCAGCGGGTCGCGCAGCCGTGCTACGCGAAAGAGCTCCGGCGAGAAATAGGGGATGCCCTTGAAAGCCAGCACCTCGCCTTCACTGAGGCAATCGCCGATGTGCAGGTTGCCGTGGTTATGGATGCCGATGATGTCGCCAGCAACGGCGTCCTCCATTAACAGGCGCTCATTGGCCATGAAGGTCAGCACGTTGGCCAGTTTCATTTCCCGATCGAGGCGCACGTGTTTGACTTTCATTCCCGGCGTGTAGCGGCCCGAGCAGACACGGAAAAAAGCAATCCGGTCGCGGTGCTTGGGGTCCATATTGGCCTGAATCTTGAAGACGAAGCCGCTGAATGCAGCTTCCGCCGGTCGCACTATGCGCTCGCCACCGTTGCGTTCCTGTGGTGGCGGTGCCCAGTTGAGCAGCGCTTCGAGAATCTCCTGGACGCCAAAGTTGTTGATGGCCGAGCCGAAGAAGACCGGCGACTGGCGACCGGCGAGAAAACCGGCCAGCTCGAAAGGCCCGCTGGCCCCCTGGATCAGCTCGACGTCCTCGCGCAGTTTGGCGACCTCGGTGGGGAACTGCGCGTCGAGCAGGGGGTTGGCCAGACCGTCGAGGCGTTCTGACTCGCTGCGCCTTTCCTGTCCGGCGGCGAAATGCAGCAGGCGGTCGTTGAGGAGGTGATAGACGCCACGAAAAGTCTTGCCCATGCCGATCGGCCAGGTGATCGGCGCGCATTCGATGCCGAGCACCGATTCTATTTCCTCGAGCAGCTCGAAAGGTTCGCGGACCTCGCGGTCGAGCTTGTTGACGAAAGTGATGATCGGCGTATCGCGCATGCGGCAGACATTGAGCAGCTTGATCGTCTGCGCTTCGACGCCCTTGGCCGCGTCGATGACCATTACCGCCGCATCGACGGCCGTCAGCACGCGGTAGGTGTCTTCGGAAAAGTCTTCGTGCCCGGGGGTGTCGAGCAGATTGACGGTGTGTCCCTGGTAGTCGAACTGCATCACCGAGCTGGTCACCGAAATGCCGCGTTGTTTCTCGACTTCCATCCAGTCCGACGTGGCGTGGCGAGCGCTCTTGCGCCCCTTTACCGTTCCCGCGAGCTGGATCGCGCCGCCGAAAAGCAGCAGCTTTTCGGTCAGTGTCGTCTTGCCGGCATCCGGGTGGGAAATGATCGCAAAGGTCCTCCGCTTGGCGACATCGCGCTGGATGTCAGGCGGAAAGGCGCTTTCGCTGCGGCTGTCTTGCGGGGAGTCGTTGGTGGCTGTGGTGTTGGCGGTGGTGCTCATCAGGAAGCTTTCGGCGGCAGGAAAACAAAAGCCGCCGGCCGGGAAGATGAAGAATGACCCGCTGGCGGTGCGCAGGCCGAACTATAGCAAGACTCGGCGCACGCTGGAACCGCGCTGCCTGCGGCCCGTCACTTGATGTCGAGCGCCCACTGAATCACGTATTTGGCGGCGAAGCCGAGCATGCCGAAGGTCAGGCCCAGGAAGATCACGAAAGTTCCGAGCTTGCCGGCCTTGGATTCCCACGCCAGTTGTCCGACGATGAACAGCATGTAGAGTATGAATGAGCCAAGGCCTACGGAAAGACCAAAGGCAGCAATCTGTTCCTCGGAGAATCCAAGTATCGACTCGTTCACTGGGCTCGCGGACGCTCAGGCAAGGCGCTGGCATCAACCAGCGCGCGGTAAGCGTGCCAGCTGGCGTGGCCCAACACGGGAATGAGCAGGATCAGACCGAGCATGGCTGTCGCAAAACTGATCAGTACCAGAAACATGATCAGTGCCGCCCAAACGGCCATCGGGCCCGGGTTGGCGAGAACGACGCGCCAGCTGGTCAGGACCGCCATCAGCAGGTTGCTGCGCCGGTCGAGCAGCAAGGGCATGGCGACGACGCTGGAGGCGAAGATCGGCGCTGCCAGTACGCCTCCCATGGCCAGCCAGGTTTCGAACAGGAGATTGTCTCGACTCAGTACGACGTAGCGCAGGAAGTCCGCTGGCGCCTTGATGGGCACGGGGGCGAGCAGGGTAATCAGCGCCGCCGAGGTGACTACCCATCCCGTGCCGGCGAGTGCCAGCAGAAGACCGAAGCGTACCAGGCACCAATAACCGCCCGACTCCATGAAGCGGGATTGCTGCCAGCTCAGCCAGGTGTCCCGTAGCAGTGGCCAGCCGATGCTACTGCTATGTTCGACGGCGCGACTCATGGCGTACAGACTGGTCGCCAGCACCGGGGCCACGACCAGAAAGCCCGAGAAGGCGCCGGCCAGCAGCCAGAAATGCTGGTAGGCGTTGGCCATCAGCGCGAGGCCGAAAGCGGCCAGCAAGACCCCATGCGCCAGACTCAGGGGGCCACAACGGCGCAGGTCGCGCCAGCCCAGACGCAGCCATTGCAGAGGCGCGCTCAGGGGGACGACGAGCACCTGGGGCTGCAGCGGGGAGATCTCGGCCGGGGGAGGGGTCATGAGTGTCGCGAGTTGGTCATTGCGGGAAAGAGTTTAGTGCACTGCGGCGTTCTTGGCGAGCCCGTGCGCATTGCCGAACCCACGCTTTTCGCGCGCAGCTTGTCAGTTTCCCGTTCAACCTTTTAGCCAGTCTCGCACACCGCGGCCTGCCGCGTGGCCGCTGGCGAGGCAGGCGGTGAGCAGATAACCGCCGGTCGGTGCTTCCCAGTCGAGCATTTCGCCGGCGCAGAAAACGCCGGGAAGGTCCTTCAGCATCAGCTGTTCGTTGAGGGCGGTGAAGCAGACGCCGCCGGCGCTGCTGATTGCTTCGTCGAGCGGGCGCGTGGCGAGCAGGCGTAGCGGCAGAGCCTTGATCGCTGCCGCCAGGCATGCTGGATCGACAAGCTCAGCGCTGGCCAGGCATTCGTGCAGCAGCGCGACCTTGGCACCCTTGAGCCGCAGGCGGCTTTGCAAATGGCTGGAGAGTGAGCGCGCGCCACGTGCTCGCGCCACTTCGGCGAGCACGCGTGCGGCTGTGTGCTCGGGTAGCAGGTCGAGGTGCAGCGTTGCCGACCCCTTGGCGTCTATGGTGTCGCGCAGGGCGGCTGACAGGGCGTAGATCAGATCGCCTTCGACGCCGTTCGTGGTGAGCATGAACTCGCCGCGGCGGCGATGCATGACGCCGTCGGCGTCGACCAGGGAGGCGCTGACGGCCTTGATCGGCTGGCCTGCGAAGCGCTCACGAAGGTGTTCGCTCCAGGCCGCGTCGAAGCCGCAGTTGGCTGGCCGTAGCGGGGCCAGCGCGATGCCCGCTTGTTCGAGGAGCGCGAACCACTTGCCGTCCGAACCGAGCCTGGCCCAACTGCCGCCACCGAGGGCCAGCACGACGGCCTGCACTTGCTGCTGTTGTTCGCCCTGTGGGGTGGCGAAAGATAGCCCGATGCGGCCCTCGCCAGCCGGCATCCAGCCACTCCAGCGATGGCGCATGTGGAAGCGTACGCCCGTGCTGCGCAGGCGCTGCAGCCAGGCGCGCAGAAGTGGCGCGGCTTTCATGTCGGTCGGGAAAATGCGCCCTGAGCTGCCGATAAAAGTCGCTATGCCGAGGCCGTGTACCCACTCGCGAAGCGTTGTCGGAGCGAAGGCGTCGAGCAGGGGCGAGATCTCCTTTTGCCGTGCGCCGTAACGCTTGCGAAACTCTTCGGCAGGCTCGGCGTGGGTGATGTTCAGTCCGCCCCTGCCGGCCATCAGCAACTTGCGGCCGACTGAAGGCATGGCGTCGTAAACATCGACACTGACGCCGCCGTTGGCGAGCATTTCGGCAGCCATCAAGCCGGCCGGGCCAGCACCGATGACGGCCACCAGCGGCGCCGCTGACGAGGCACGAGCGGTGGTCAATTTAACGGTCATGACACGTGGAGACACCCCAAATCATGAAAGTCATGACCGTTTCCCTCTTCCCCTGCCCCTTCTCCCGCAAGGGAGAAGGGAGTTTCGTGAGTCGCTTGCGCGACTTTCACATTAAGGTGACTGCCAGGCGCGCGGCCTGAGTCTGGCGATCGCACAAGCGGCCCAAGCCGAGTACCGGCAGGGCTGCCTGCAGACGTTCAGGGTGGGCGGTGGCGAATAGCGCCAAGCGGCCGCCGCTGCTTGTGCCTGCTCCGGCGAGGCGCACGCACTGGCGGGCGACGGCATCGGCGACGTCGACCAGCGTCGCTCGATTGGCGACCAGCGGTTCGAGAACCGGGCGCAGGAAGGTATAGTGCGTACAGCCAAGAACGATCTGGTCGGCGCCGGCGGCGAGCAGCGGTGCCAGATGCTGGCGTGCTTCTGCGGCGAAATCGGGGTCGTCGAGGTGCAGGGTTTCAACGCGGCTTGCCCAGCCGTCACAGGCGACGACGTCGACCTGTACGGCGCTTGCATGCTGCCGGATTAGCTCGGCCAGGCGCTTGCTGCGGGTGGTCGACAGCGTTGCCAGTACTGCGATACGGCCGCTGCGCGACGCCATCGCCGCCGGTTTGACGCCGGGTTCGACGCCGACCACCGGCAGCCCGGGAAGCAATTCGCGGAACGCGGCCACGGCCGCCGCCGTGGCGGTGTTGCAGGCGACGACAATCAGGCTGCAGCCTTGCGCGACCAGGTGCCTGCCAATGGCCAAAACCCGCGCACGGATGAAGGCATCGCTCTTGTCGCCGTAGGGAACGTTTGCGGTGTCGGCGAAGTACAGCAGGTCGCTTCCGGGAGCGCTCGGGCGATGGCGGCGAGGACCGAGAGACCGCCGAGACCGCTGTCGAAAACGCCGATCATGGATTGGTCGTGATGGTCAGTTGCCGCGGCGCGCTGCCGTGATCTTCGAGGGCCATGCGTCCTCCTTGATGGGGCCGTCGCGATGCGATGCACGAAAAAAGCGCAAGCCGGCACTCGGCCGGCTTGCAGCGGAGTTGATCAGGAGGCTCAGACGACAGTGACCGGGATCTTGCCGATCTTGCCCTGCCATTCGCGCGGTCCCGTGTTGTGCACCGAAGTGCCGCTCGAATCGACGGCCACGGTTACTGGCATGTCCTTGACTTCGAATTCGTAAATGGCCTCCATGCCAAGATCGGCAAAACCGGCCACTCTGGCCGCCTTGATTCCTTTGGCAACCAGATAGGCGGCGCCGCCGACGGCCATCAGATACGCCGATTTATGCTTCCTGATCGCCTCGATGGCGGTCGGGCCACGTTCGGCCTTGCCAACCATCGAGATCAACCCGGTTTCGGCGAGCATCATCTCGGTGAACTTGTCCATCCGCGTCGCGGTCGTCGGACCCGCCGGGCCGACCACTTCATCGCCAACGGGGTCGACCGGGCCGACGTAGTAGATCACGCGGTTGGTGAAGTCGACCGGCAGAGCTTCGCCCTTGGCGAGCATGTCCTGGATGCGTTTGTGCGCCGCGTCGCGACCGGTCAGCATCTTGCCGTTGAGCAACAGTGTCTGGCCCGGCTTCCAGGCCGCGACTTCGGCTGGCGTCAGCGTGTCGAGATTGACTCGTGTCGAGGTTTCCGTATTCGGCGTCCAGTTGACTTTCGGCCACTGGTCGAGGTCCGGCGGGGTCAGCACTGCCGGTCCGGAACCATCGAGGTGAAAGTGCGCGTGCCGGGTCGCCGCACAGTTGGGGATCATCGCTACTGGCAGGCTGGCGGCATGCGTCGGGTAGTCGAGGATCTTGACGTCGAGAACAGTAGTCAGGCCGCCGAGGCCTTGCGCGCCGATTCCCAGTGCGTTGACCTTTTCGTACAGTTCGAGCCGCAGTTCCTCGACGCGATTGCTGGCGCCGCGGGCGATCAGCTCATGGATGTCGACCGGCGCCATCAGTGACTCCTTGGCCAGCAGCATGGCTTTCTCGGGCGTGCCGCCGATGCCGATACCGAGGATTCCGGGCGGGCACCAGCCGGCACCCATGGTCGGGACTGTCTTCAGGACCCAATCGACGATCGAGTCGGACGGGTTGAGCGCGTAGAACTTGGATTTGTTTTCGGAACCACCGCCCTTGGCCGCACAAATCACTTCCAGGTGGTCGCCGGGGACGATTTCGTAATGCACCACGGCCGGCGTGTTGTCGCGTGAGTTTTTGCGCGCACCGGCCGGATCGAGCAGCACCGAGGCACGCAAAGTGTTGTCGGGATTGTTGTAAGCCCGGCGAACGCCCTCATTGCACATTTCCTGGACCGATAGCTTGGTGTCCCATTTCAGATCCATGCCGACCTTGAGGAAGATCACCGCGATGCCGGTATCCTGGCAGATCGGCCGATGCCCTTCGGCGCACATGCGGCTGTTGGTCAGAATTTGGGCGATGGCGTCTTTGGCGGCCGGGCTCTGCTCGCGCTCGTAGGCAGCGCCGAGCGCCTTGATGTAGTCCAGTGGGTGATAGTAGCTGATGTACTGGAATGCGTCGGCGATGCTCTGGATGAAGTCTTCCTGCTTGATGGGTGTCATTTCAGGGTCTCTCTCGTGAGTGGCGGGGATTGATTACCCTACCCGCGGGTGTTGGTCAGTGCCGGGCAGCGTGTTGCGCTCTGTTCATCGCCAGGGTCTGGGTCATTATTCGATCGACCCAGACCATGGCCAGGGCGGAGCCCAGGAAAACGGCGTGGATGATGACCTGCCACTTGATCGTGTGTTCGCTCATGTTTTCCGCGTTGATGAAGGTCTTCAACAAATGGATCGAGGAAATGCCGATGATCGCCGTCGATAGCTTGATCTTGAGTACGCCGGCATTGACATGCGACAGCCATTCCGGCTGGTCGGGGTGGCCTTCGAGATGCAGCCGGGAGACGAAGGTTTCGTAGCCGCCGATGATCACCATGATCAGCAGGTTGGCGATCATCACCACGTCGATCAGGCCGAGAACGACGAGCATCACCTCGGTTTCGTTGATCTGCTTGGCGCTGAAAAAAAAGGTTGCCAATCAGATGCGACAGTTCGACCATGAACAGGTAGACATAGACTCCCTGAGCGATGATCAGGCCGAGATAGAGCGGCGCCTGCAGCCAGCGGCTCCAGAAGATGAACATCTCGAGTTTGTCTACCGTGGGTTTCAGAGAGGGCATTTCTTCAGGGCGCGGGAAGTTTGGGAACTCGGATTTTAGCACCAAAGAAACGCTGATTTCCGGCGTGCGGCGGGGCTGTGGCGTAAGTGGTGTGTAAGAATCGCGGCGTTTAATCTGGGGCAGTTGGCCTGCCAGCAGGTGCTACCGCCGGGTGAGGCTCGGCCTTTCGCGATGCGCTCGGCGCGCCGCCCGGTTCTCACCAGGTTCTGTTCGCCCCGCGCTGCATCGACTTCTTCAAACTTCTACCCATAATTGCACAGGAGATGGCACATGTCACAGAGCGCAGCCGTTACGTTTATTGACCCCTCCGCCGACTTTGTAAAACAGGCGACGATTTCTGGCATGGACGCTTACAAGGCCCTCTGCGCCGAGGCGGAAAAGGATTACCCCGGTTTCTGGGCGCGCCTGGCCCGCGAACACCTCGCCTGGAAGACGCCGTTTACGCAGGTGTTGGACGAGTCCAACGCGCCCTTCTTCAAGTGGTTTGCCGATGGCACGCTGAACGCTTCGTACAACTGCCTGGATCGCAACATCGAGGCCGGTCTCGGCGACAAGGTGGCGATCCTCTTCGAAGCTGACGACGGAGAAGTCAAACGGCTTACCTACCAGCAACTGCTGGTGCAGGTCAGCCAGTTTGCCAATGGCTTGCGCGCGCGCGGCATCAAGAAAGGTGACCGCGTCGTCATCTACATGTCGATGGGTATCGAAGGTATTGTCGCCATGCAGGCTTGCGCCCGCATCGGCGCCATCCACTCGGTGGTCTTCGGTGGCTTCTCTGCGCAGTCGGTACGTGACCGCATCAATGACGCGGGCGCAGTGGCGGTGATTACCGCCGACGAGCAGTGTCGCGGCGGCAAGAAGATACCGCTCAAGCCGGCGGTAGACGAGGGCATTGCGCTTGGTGGCTGCGAGTCGATCAAGAACGTCATCGTCTTCCAGCGTACCGGTGGCACCTGCAATATGGTCGCTGGCCGTGACATCTGGTGGCACGATGTTACCGCGGGTCAGTCCGATGTCTGCGAACCGGAATGGGTAGACGCCGAGCACCCGCTGTTCCTGCTGTACACCTCGGGATCGACCGGCAAGCCGAAGGGCGTTCAGCACTCGACCGGCGGCTATCTGCTGCACGCCATCGTGACCATGAAGTGGACTTTCGACATCAAGCCCGACGACCTCTTCTGGTGTACCGCCGACATCGGTTGGGTAACCGGTCATAGCTATATCACTTACGGACCGCTGGCCTGCGGTGCGACCGAAGTGGTTTTCGAAGGGATTCCGACCTATCCCGACGCCGGCCGTTTCTGGAAAATGATCCAGGACCACAAGGTCAGCATCTTCTACACCGCGCCGACGGCGATCCGCTCGCTGGTCAAGGCCGCCGATGTCAATCCGGCGGTGGCCCCGACACAGTACGACCTGTCGTCGCTGCGCCTGCTCGGTACGGTCGGCGAACCGATCAACCCAGCGGCCTGGCAGTGGTACTACGACGCCGTTGGCGGCGGTCGTTGCCCGATTGTCGATACCTTCTGGCAGACTGAAACCGGTGGTCACATGATTACCCCGCTGCCAGGCGTGACGCCGATGGTGCCCGGTTCTTGTACCTTGCCCTTCCCGGGAATCATGGCCGCTGTTGTCGATGAAACAGGTACCGAACTCGACTGGGGCAAGGGCGGCCTGCTGGTCGTCAAGCGCCCCTGGCCGGCAATGATTCGCAACATCTGGGGCGACCCCGAGCGCTTCAAGAAGTCGTACTATCCGGACGATTTCAACGGCAAGCTATACCTCGCCGGGGACGGTTCGATTCGCGACATCAATACCGGCTACTTCACGATTACCGGTCGTATCGATGACGTGCTGAATGTCTCCGGTCACCGTATGGGAACCATGGAAATCGAATCGGCACTGGTTTCGCACCCGATGGTCGCCGAAGCGGCCGTGGTGGGCCGGCCGGACGATCTCACCGGTGAAGCGATTTGCGCCTTTGTGGTCCTGAAAGGCGCGCGGCCAACCGGCGAAGCGGCCAAGAAGATGATCAAGGAGTTGCAGGATCACGTCGGTCGCGAGATCGGACCGATCGCCAAACCCAAGGATCTGCGCTTTGGCGAGAACCTGCCAAAAACCCGTTCCGGAAAGATCATGCGCCGCTTGTTGCGCTCGCTGGCGAAAGGGGAGACCGTCGCCCAGGATATTTCAACGCTCGAGAATCCGGCAATTCTTGACCAGTTGAGGGGCTGAACCAGCGACAACCTGCGCCTGTGTTCGGCGACGACATCGGGCCGAATGATCGGCCCGATGTCGCCGTGGGTGACTTTGCTTAATGTGAAAGTCGCGCAAGCGACTCACGAAACTCCCTTCTCCCTTGCGGGAGAAGGGGCAGGGGGAAGAGGGAAACGGTCATGACTTTCATGATTCGGGGTATCTCGACATGTCATGACCGTTAATGTCAANNTCGCGCAAGCGACTCACGAACCTCCCT
>NZ_SPMY01000029.1 GCF_012939955.1 Candidatus Accumulibacter phosphatis | reverse complement strand
GATTGTCGTGCTGAAACTGTCGTGCCGAGGCGCGCCCTGGGTGCCGCCAGGGCGCTGCTTTGCAGCTGGAGCGCAAGTCGCTCGATCGCTACCAAGCACATGGTCACCGCGTGCGCCGCGCGCAACATCCTGACACTTCCGTGGGAGCCGACATCGCCGCCGCGCCTGATGGCCGCCCGTGCGCCCCCGCTCGGGGAGATGCGCGAGGGCTCCAAGGAAACGCTGATTTAATCGATTCGCGAAACTGCTGCTTCAATGCAGTCAATTCCTTGCGTTTCTGGCTCGACGGGAAAAACGCGTTAATCAGCCCTTACTTGGGTCGTAAGCCTTGATCCTGCCGTCAGCAAAATTTACCCGATAAGCTTGCTGCCGTGATCTGCATAAAGCGTCGCAGAGGAAGATTGCGAATCAGTCGAACGCTCCCCTTCTTCGGGAAAGCCGTAAGCAAATGCAAAATACTTCGTATTGAGGAAAGGCGCGATTCGTGATCGATTTGCCTCGGATTGGCGACTCAGGTCAAGAAGACACAGCCCATCTGTACCCAAGGCATAACGCATCGACCGAGTAATGTTTTTAGCATCCTCACCATTAAACCATCGTCCAGCCGGGAGGAAAGCATTTTCTCGGTAATCGTCATAACAGAGTCGTTGGCCGGTACTGACAACGGGATGGGGCAGCCTTTCCTGTGCTATGACTACCGTCGGCCAGACGACCACTGTTCCGAGCAAAGCCAGCCAATATTTAGTCACTTGATTCTCCTCACGTCACTCAACATGGAGCCAGTTTGCAAGGCAATTGAGGAGGGAGATTGTGGAAATATTGGAGGTTTTTTTAGGTGGTCGAAGTGGAATACAAACGCTGGGTTTATGTCTATGCGAGCTCATCAGAAGGTCAACCTGGGCAGCAAGTCGGAAGCTACCGTCATCCTGAAGTTTGCCGAGAGCAGTGCAGTATTCTGTCGGCTACGACCTGAGCTCCGAAAGTTTCAGCATTGCAGGAAAGGGCAGTGGCATCACCGTGAGGTTGGAGAAACCAGAACTCCTTTCGTCGCCGGCGCTTGAGGAAATGCGACACGGAGTGCGGCACGACACTAGCGCACTGGGCGGGAGGCGCTGAAGAAACAGCGCACCACTTGTTCCGTCGCCGCTTGCAGGAGCGAAGCCCCCCCCTGCATGGCCTGTTTGAGGGTCATTGGGCCGTGACAAAGGCTAAACACGGCGTCGATGCCGATGTGGTGCAAATCGGTGAGGCGATCGCCGATGCCGCCGGCGATGGCCATGCACGGAATGCCCCGCTCCTTGGCCCGCTGGGCGACCCCGGCCGGGGCCTTACCGAAGGCGGTCTGGAAGTCGATCTGGCCCTCAGCCGTGATGACCAGATCGGCTCCGCTGAGATGGCCATCAAGCCCTACCAGGTCCAACACCAGGTCCACGCCACGGCGCAGTTCGGCGCCCAGAAAAGCATGCAGCCCGGCCCCCAGCCCGCCAGCGGCGCCGGCTCCCGGGAGGTCACGGACGTCCCGTCCCAGGTCAGAGGCGATGACATCGGCCAAATGGGCCAGACCTGCGTCGAGTTCCTCCACCTGTGCCGGCGAGGCGCCCTTCTGCGGGCCATAGACATGGGCCGCACCACGCGCTCCGAGCAGTGGGTTATCGACGTCGCAGATGGCTTCACAGCGCAGCCTGGCCAGGCGGGGATCCAGTCCGCCAGCATCGATGCGGTGGATTTGTCGCAGGGCACCGCCGACCGGCGGCACCGGCTTACCAGCGACGTCAAGAAAGCGCATGCCCAGGGCGGTCGCCATGCCAACGCCGCCGTCGTTGGTGGCACTGCCGCCGATACCCACGACGACGTGGCGAACTCCCATATCCAGTGCTGCACGAATTAGCTCGCCGGTTCCATAGGTCGTAGTCAGGCTTGGGTTGCGCTGCTGCGGGGTGAGCAGGGCCAGGCCGCTGGCCACCGCCATCTCCACCGCCACCAGCCCCAAGGCCGGGACATGGCACAGGGTCGCCTGAATCGGCTCGCGGAGGGGGCCGCGCACCGTGACCACCCGCGCCTGGCCATCCAGCGCATCGATCAGCACTTCCGTCAACCCGTCGCCCCCGTCCGCCACGGGGACTTTGATAACCTCTGCCGCGGGGAAAGCCGCGCGCACTCCGCGCTCCATGGCCACAGCGGCAGCCATGGCGGCGAGGCTGCCCTTGAAGGCATTTGGTGCCAGGACGATCTTCATGTGGGGTCGCACCTCACTGGTGAAAGCTAGGTCGCCAGCATCGCCGATGGACAGGAAATCAAGCGCCGGCGAGGGCCGCGTATGAGCGCCCACCAAGCGCAGTTGACTTCTCGCAGTTGGCCCGGCAAGCCCCTGATAGGCGGTCGCGGCCAAGCTGAAAGCGGTCGCCGTCTGCCGGCATCGATACGCTTGCGGCACGACTTCGAACGGCCACTTGTGGCGTGCTGCACACGCGCTTGCCGGCCGCGGGCACTTACACGGTGGCTGGAAACTGTGCGAGCGTGCGCTCGATTTCGCGCGCATCGCCAGGCCGGACGAGGCGCGCGACTTCCTTGCCACGGTGCATGAAGACCAGGGTCGGCCAGAGCTTTACGCGAAATGATCGTCCCAGGGAGCGGCCAGGGCCGTCGTCGATCTTGATGTGCGCGAGATGCGGATGATTGGCCAGGACCTGGGCGATCAATGGCTCGGCGGCACGGCAGTAGCCGCACCACGAGGCGCCGAACTCGACGATCGCGGGTACTTCGAGGGCATCGATCTCGATGCGCGAGGGTTCGCTCCCGGACGGGATTGGTGAAGCTTTCATGGGCTCTACTCCTTGACGATCAGTTCGGCAATCCAGCGCTTGAGCTCGCCAACCGCCGGATCGTAGCGCTCGCAGGCCATCAGGCTTTGCCCGAAGACATAGGCGTAGAGCAGCAGGCTGCGGCTCTTGGCTTCGTCGTCGGAGAGGCCGCGGCGGACGAAGAGTTGGCGTGTGCATTCCAGGCGCCAGGTGTCGACTTCCTCGACGATGGCCGCCGCCTGGGCGTCGCGTCGGGCCCATTCGCGCACCGCCAGTTCGATCGAGATTCCCTTGCGGTTGCGCGTTGCGCCATAGACATCGATCAGATGCAGTAGCTGTTCGCGCTCGTGGCCAGTACTGGCGCCCGTCTGCTTGTTGATATCGCGGATGCGGCCGTCGCGCCAGGTTGCGAGGACGCCGTCGACCAGATCCTGGCGGTCCTTGAAATGCCAGTAGAAGCTGCCTTTGGTGACGCCGAAGTTCTTGGCCAGGACTTCGATGCGCATCCCCTGCAGCCCTTGCTCGGCGAGAACATCAATGGCCGCTTCGATCCATTCGTCACGGTCGAGCCTTACGCGGGCGCTGGTCTTCTCGGTTTTCATCCTTGGCTGCTTCCTTAATTGGTCTCGCGCGTCGGGCAAACGGTAACAGTAGCGGTCGCTTGGCACACACCATCCATACGACATAGTATGGGCTATTGTCCGGTGCGCGTTCGACAATGTCAAACGCTGGTTGTCGGCTCCCTGCGTCGTGACCATGCTGACGAGCGGGGCTTTCCTGAATCGCGTAACTGAGGCAATATTGCTGGCTAGCGTCGCACTGTCCTCGCCGACGGTGTTGACAGCTGTTTTTCCATACGGTACCGTACGCCATCCATACGACAGAGTATGGCCTGTTTTCCGGTCAACGGTCAGCGCTGTTATCCGCGGGCTGTTGCCTTGGTCGCGATCAATGTCGATTACCTTGCAGTGATAAAGGAGAAAGTTTTGAAGATTCTCGTGCCAATCAAACGAGTGGTGGATTACAACGTCAAAGTGCGCGTCAAGGCGGACGCCAGCAACGTTGATCTGGCCAACGTCAAGATGTCGATGAACCCTTTCGACGAGATCGCTGTTGAAGAAGCGGTACGTCTCAAGGAAGCCGGGATCGCCAGCGAAGTGGTGGCCGTTTCGGCCGGCGTGGCCAACTGTCAGGAAACCCTGCGCACGGCGATGGCCATTGGCGCCGACCGCGGCATCCTGATCCAGAGCGATGTCGACCTGCAGCCGCTCGCGGTCGCCAAGCTGCTCAAGGCGGTGTGCGAGAAGGAGCAGCCGCAGATCGTCATCTGTGGCAAGCAGGCGATCGACGACGACGCCAACCAGACCGGACAGATGCTGGCTGGCCTGATGGGCTGGCCGCAGGCGACCTTTGCCTCCAAAATTGTCGTTGCCGGTCAGCAGGCGACGGTCACCCGCGAGATCGACGGCGGTTTGGAAAGCATCGAAATCGGACTGCCGGCGGTACTGACTACCGACCTGCGTCTCAACGAACCGCGCTACGCGACCCTGCCGAACATCATGAAAGCCAAGCGCAAGCCGCTCGAGACGACCAACCCGGAAGCCTTGGGTGTTGACGTGACGCCGCGCCTGAAAACCCTGAAGGTCGCCGAGCCGCCGAAGCGTAGCGCCGGCATCAAGGTGGCCGACGCCGCCGACCTGGTGATGAAACTCAAGACTGAAGCGAAGGTGATCTGATCATGGCCATACTCGTCATTGCTGAACACGACAATTCTTCGATCAAGGCGGCGACGCTCAATGCCGTGACTGCGGCGACCCGGATCGGCGCCGAGCTTCATCTGCTGGTTGCCGGCAGCGGCTGCGCGGCTGCCGCCGAAGCGGCGGCGAAAATCGCCGGCGTCGGCAAGGTCCTGCTCGCCGATGCCCCTCAATACGCTGACCAGTCGCCCGAAAACCTTGCCGCACTGGTCGTGGCCAATGCGGCTGCGTATGGCCACATCGTCAGCGCGGCAACAACGATCGGCAAGAACTTCATGCCCCGCGTCGCGGCGCTGCTCGACGTCGCGCAGATCTCGGAGATCGTCGCCGTCGAAGCGCCGGACACCTTTGTTCGCCCGATCTACGCGGGCAACGTCCTGGCCACCGTGCAGTCGAGCGATGCCGTCAAGGTGCTGACCGTGCGTACGACCGCTTTCGAAGCGGCGGGCGAGGGGGGCAGCGCCGCCGTCGAAAGCCTGGCTGCCGGTCCCGATCTCGCGCAGAGCAAGCTCATCAATCGCGAACTGACCAAGTCCGAGCGTCCCGAACTCTCGGCCGCCAAAGTCATCGTCTCCGGCGGTCGCGGCATGGCTAACGGCGACAATTTTCACAAACTGCTCGAGCCGCTGGCCGACAAGCTGGGCGCTGCGGTGGGTGCCTCGCGGGCGGCAGTCGATGCCGGCTACGCTCCCAACGACTACCAGGTGGGCCAGACCGGCAAGATCGTTGCGCCGCAGTTGTACATCGCCGTCGGCATCTCGGGTGCGATTCAGCATCTGGCGGGAATGAAGGACAGCAAGGTGATCGTCGCCATCAACAAGGATGCCGAGGCACCGATCTTCCAGGTTGCCGATTACGGCCTGGTCGGCGACCTCTTCGAGGTCCTGCCGGCATTGCTCGCCGAGCTCGGCTGAACACAGTCGGGCAACGGGCAGCGTGAACCTGCCGGACGGCCTCCTCGGGAGTGGGTGGCTACTGCTGTCCTGGATGGTCTTCGTCGGGGTCGCGCTGCTTGCCCTGCGGCGGGCGCCGTGGCCCGTGCTGGCCGACGGCGCACGCCTGAATGCCTTCCTGGCGACCATCGTTGCCCTGATCGTACTCTGGCACCTGCAGGCCGGGGTCAAACCCGGCCTTTCGCTGCACCTGCTCGGGGCAACGGTGTTTACCCTGTGCTTCGGCTGGGCGCTGGCTTTTATCGGCCTCTGTCTGGTGCTGCTCGGGGTCGGGCTGAATGGTTTTGCCGGCTGGCAAAGCTTTGCCATAAACGCCTTGCTGATGGCCGGCGTTGGCGTTGCCGTCAGTCATACGCTACATCGCCTGGTCGATCACTTGCTGCCGCGCCACATGTTCGTGTACATCTTCTGCAAGGGCTTCTTTGCCGCGGCGCTGGCAGTGATTGCGGTCGGCCTGGCGGCGTGCACGCTGTTGGTGCTGGCGGGGGCCTACGACGGTGATTACCTGGCTGCCGAATATCTACCCTATTTTCTGCTGCTCGGTTTTTCCGAGGCCTGGCTGTCGGGAATGATGGCGACCCTGTTTGCTGTTTATCGACCGGATCTTCTCGCCGACTTTGACGATGTGCAGTTCCTCGGAAAAAAAGTGACGAGCGCAGGCGAAGGCGACGGCTATTGCGAGATCGATTGCACCCGCAATAGCACCCGCAATAGCACCCGCAATAGCACCCGCAATTGCACCCAAAATAGCGCCGCGAATAGTACCGACAAGTACCTACAATCCATCCCCAACGGTCTTGCCGCTGATGACCGTTTCCCCTGGCGAATTTGAAGGAGAATGAAATGAGTGAATACTTTGCCCCAATCCGCGATATGCAGTTCGTGCTCAATGAACTCGCCGGGCTCGAACAGGTGGCGCAGCTTCCCGGTTGCGAAGAGGCCACGCCCGATCTCGTTGACGCGGTTCTCGAAGAGGCCGCCAAGTTTGCCGAGGAAGTGCTGTCGCCGCTCAACATTCCGGGTGACCTCGAAGGCGCCAAGTGGCACGACAAGGCGGTGACCATGCCCGCCGGCTTCAAGGAGGCCTACAAGCTGTTCGCCGACAGTGGCTGGACGGCGCTGGCGTGCGAGCCGGAGTGGGGCGGTCAGGGCCTGCCGAAGGTGCTTGCGGCGGCGGTTGCCGAGATGTGGAAGTCGGCCAATCACTCCTTTTCTCTGTGCCCCTTGCTGACCAACGGCGCCATCGAGGCGCTGGTGCTCACCGGTTCCGAGAAGCTCAAGAAGGACTATCTGGAAAAGATGGTCAGCGGCGTGTGGACCGGGACCATGAACCTCACCGAGCCGAATGCCGGCTCCGACCTGGCCGCCGTGCGCACCCGTGCCGAGCCGCAGGCCGACGGCAGCTACAAGATTTTCGGGCAGAAGATTTTCATCACCTATGGCGACCACGACATGGCCGCGAACATCGTCCATTTGGTACTGGCGCGGACACCGACGGCTCCCGAAGGCGTCAAGGGCATTTCACTGTTCGTCGTACCGAAGTTCATGGTCAATGACGACGGCAGCCTTGGCGAGCGCAACGACGCCTATTGCGTATCGATCGAGCACAAGCTGGGCATTCACGCCAGCCCAACGGCGATCATGGCTTTCGGCGACCATGGCGGCGCTGTCGGCTACCTCGTCGGCGAAGAGAATCGTGGTCTCGAGTACATGTTCATCATGATGAACGCCGCGCGCTTCGGCGTCGGCCTGGAAGGCGTTGCCGCTTGCGAGCGCTCGTATCAGCGGGCGCGCGACTACGCCCGCGACCGTATCCAGTGCACCGATATCGGCGAGCGTGGCGGGCCGAAAGTGGCGATCATCGCGCATCCCGACGTGCGCCGCATGTTGATGACCATGCGCGCCCACGCCGAGGCCACACGGGCGCTGGCTTATGTGGTTGCCGCCGCCCACGACGCCGCCATTCACCATCCCGACGCTGCCGAGCGCAAGCGCAAGCAGGCTTTCGTCGATCTGATGATCGGCGTGGTCAAGGGCTGGAGCACCGAGAGCGGGGTGAGCATGGCGTCGATGGGCATACAGGTGCATGGCGGCATGGGTTACATCGAAGAAACCGGTGCTGCGCAGCACCTGCGCGACGCGCAGATCTCGACGATCTACGAGGGCACCACGGCCATTCAGGCCAACGACGTGATCGGTCGCAAGATCGCCCGCGAAGGCGGCGCCACGCTGCAGGCACTGATCGCCAGCATGCGTGCCTTTGACGCCGAACTGGCTGAACTGGCCGGGCAGGCGGGCAGTCATTTCGTCGCCATTCGCAAGCGCTTGACGGCTGGCGTCGAGGCGCTGGCAGAAGCCGGCGACTGGGTGGTGGCCACTTATCGCGACGATGTTCGTGCGGCATCGGCCGGTTCGGTTCCCTTCCTGACCTTGCTCGGCATCGTCGCCGGCGGTTGGCAAATGGCGCGCGCGGCAGTGATCGCGCAGAGCAAAATCGACGCCGGCGACGCCGATCCCTTCTACGCGGCAAAAGTGGTCACCGCGCGTTTCTACGCCGACCACATCCTGTCGCGGGCAGCCGGGCTGGCGAGTAGCGTCACCGACGGTGCGGTCGGCGTGATGGCTTTGCCGGAAGACATGTTCTAGGCAGCTGTAATGTGAAAGTCGCGTAAGCGACTCACGAAACTCCCTTCTCTCCTCGCGGGAGAAGGGTCAGGGGGGGACGGTCATGGCTTTCATCCGAAATGTTATGACCGTCAGCGAGGAAGGCGGCCCGCCGGCGGTTTGGCCGTTTTCTTGCACCCGCGCCGGCGATCGCCAATCGTCGGCGTACCTTTTCAGCACTCGCCGTGCATCAAGTACAGGAAGCACCATGCCAACAAGCCAACGCAAGCTCGTCCAGACCAGCCTGATGTCCATCCGCTGGGGCGACATGGACGCCTACGGACACGTCAATAACACCGTCTATTTTCGCTACATGGAGCAGTGTCGCGTCGAGTACCTCGAAACACTGGGTTTCAAGGTGCTGCCGCGCGGCACGGCACCGGTGATCATCAACGCCGCGTGCACCTTCCTGGTGCCGCTCAACTACCCGGGCCTCGTCGAAGTACGTATGTTCTGCGCTCATCCCGGCCGCAGCAGCGTGCAGACGCATTACGAGATTCGCCTGCAAGACAAGGAGACCCTCTACGCCACCGGCGATTCCAAGATCGTCTGGATGGACGTGGCCAGCGGCAAGTCGGTGCCGATTCCCGAGGAGTGGCGAGCACAGTTGTCGTAAGGCGATTTCTGTCAAAGAACCTACCATCTTGCTTGTCTTTTCGCCCGTCTTCTGTGTTACGACAACAGTTACGTAGTTCGACTATGCGCCTGTTGTCGCGCCTTGAAGACGACCGAAAATCCGGCGCAATCTGGTAGGTTCTTTTCCGGCAATCGCCTAAACGCTTTTTCCATCGCAGCAAGGAGGAGGGGACATGGACCAGCAGGCTCTCTGGCGCCCAAGCGCCGAACGTATCGCCGGCGCCCGGCTCAGCGCTTTCATGGCTGCCGTCAATAGCCGCTGGAATGCCGCTTGCAGCGACTATCCCAGCCTCTGGCGCTGGTCGGTGGCCGAGCCGGAGGCGTTCTGGACGTCGGTCTGGGAAGAGTGCGGAGTGCGCGGCGAGCGCGGCGAGCGCATTCTCGAAGACGGCAAGCGCATGCCTGGCGCGCGCTGGTTCCCGCAAGCGCAGCTCAATTACGCGCAGAATCTGCTGTGCCGCGGCGGCGAAGAAGTAGACCAGGCCGACACCGACGCCCTGGTCTTCTGGGGCGAAGACCAGGTCAAACGACGTCTTTCCAGGGCCGAGCTGTACGCGCAAGTCTCACGCTGTGCGCAGGCCCTGCAGGCGACCGGCGTCGGTCGCGGCGATCGCGTCGCCGCCTACCTGCCGAACATGCCGGAAGCCCTGATCGCCATGCTGGCCACGGCTTCGCTCGGCGCCATCTGGTCGTCGGCGTCGCCCGACTTTGGTGTCCAGGGTGTGCTCGATCGTTTCGGGCAGATCGAAGCCAAGGTGCTGCTCTGCGTCGATGGCTACTGGTACAACGGCAAGCGCATCGACTGCACGGCCAAGAATCTGCAGATTGCCGCCCAGATGTCGACCGTCGAGCGCTGTGTCGTGGTTTCCTACCTCGACCCAAGCCCGGACGTTGCCGCGCTGCGCAAAGGCCAGCGCTACGCCGACTTCATTGCGCCGTTCACCGCCGGCCGGATCGATTTCGTGCCGCTGCCTTTCGAGCACCCGCTGTTCATCATGTTTTCCTCGGGAACCACCGGCGTTCCCAAATGCATCGTGCACTGCCATGGCGGCGCGCTGCTGCAGCATCTCAAGGAGCATCAGCTACACAGCGACGTGCAGCCCGGCGACCGCTTGTTCTACTTCACCACCTGCGGCTGGATGATGTGGAACTGGCTGGTGTCCGGGCTCGCTTCGCAGGCGACACTACTGCTCTACGACGGTTCGCCGTTCATCGCCGGCGCCTCGGGAAAAGCCGGAACGATCCTTTTCGATTACGCCGACGCCGAGCGCATGACGCACTTCGGCACCTCGGCCAAGTTCATCGACGCGCTCGCCAAGACCGGCCTCAAACCGCGCGAAACCCACCGTCTGCGGCCACTGCGGGCAATGTTCTCGACGGGCAGCCCGCTGGCGCCGGAAAGCTTCGACTACGTTTATCAAGACATCAAAGGCGAGCTGCTGCTGGCGTCGATTTCTGGCGGCACAGACATCCTCTCGTGCTTCGCGCTCGGCAGCCCGATTCTTCCCGTATACCGCGGCGAACTGCAGTGCCGCGGCCTGGGCATGGCGGTCGACGTCTTCGACGACGATGGCCAGCCGATTCCCGCCGCTCGTGGCGAGCGCGGCGAGCTGGTCTGCACTGCGCCGTTCCCGGCCATGCCGGTCGGTTTCTGGAACGACCCCGACGGCGCCAAGTATCACGCCGCTTACTTCGATCGCTTTGCGAACATCTGGTGCCACGGCGATTTTGTCGAACTCACTGCCCACGAAGGAATGATCATCTACGGCCGCTCGGATGCCGTCCTCAACCCCGGCGGTGTGCGCATCGGCACTGCCGAGATCTATCGCCAGGTCGAGCAATTGCCGGAAGTCGTCGAGTCGCTGGTCATCGGCCAGGAATGGCAGCACGATGTGCGCGTCGTGCTGTTCGTCAAGCTGCGCGAAGGAATGACGCTCGACGACGCGCTGATCGAGCGCATCAAGCAGCAGGTCCACCAGAACACCACGCCACGGCATGTGCCAGCAAAGGTGCTGCAGGTCGCCGATATTCCGCGCACCAAGAGCGGCAAGATCGTCGAGTTGGCGGTGCGCCACATCGTCCACGGCCGGGCGGTGAAGAACGTCGAGGCACTGGCCAACCCCGAGGCGCTGGCGTATTTCCGGGATCGGGACGAACTGCGCAGTTGAGCCAGGGCCCAAGCACTCGCATGGCATCGGGAACCCGAGAGGTAGGTGGCTGCACTGCAGGAAGCGCTGGCGATCCTGCGCGGCCTGCAGTCAGCCGGCCTCGATATCGAGGACCTCGACGCCATGCTTCAGTACTGCGAGCAGGCTCTCGGGGAGTGAGTCTGCGCGTGCTCAGGCACGCGAGCGCGAAAAAAGCACCAGGAACTGCAGCGACACGCGCTTCGCCCGGCCGGCGACACGCTGTGCCGACGTCCCGGAACCCTAGACCGGCTTGGCAGTGAAGCGGTTTGTCTCGGGGCAGGAGCTGGTTTTCCCCCATTTCTCGTACCAGGCGATGAACTCGGCGATGGCCAGCGGCGGCGAGAAGTGGTAGCCCTGTCCCCACTGCACGCCGGCGGCGCGCAGGGCCTGCAACTGGGTGTCGGTTTCGATGCCTTCAGCGACGACGGTAAGTTCGCTCGCCTGCAGGAGTCCGGCCAGGCTACGCAACCAGTCCGGATGTGGGCACTCCGGGGTGATCTCGGCAGTCAGCAGGCGGTCGAGCTTGATGACCTGGAAGTTGCAACGCGAAATGAGCGCCAGATTGGTGCCGCTCATCATCACGTCGTCGAGGGCGAGCTTGATGCCGCCATGAAACATGCTGTTGAGGGCCATCAAACCGAGCTGGTCGGGAATTCCGCGCTCGGTCACTTCGAGAATCAGCTGCGCGCGAAACTCGCCGAGACCGGACTTGACGGCGGCGTACTCCAGGCCGCCGCGACCGAGGATTTCGGGCGGCACGTTGAGGCTGAGATGGGCCTGCGGGTGCGCGCGCAGCCAGCCGCCGACTTCGACAGCCAGCGTGTCGATCAGCCAGTAGGTAATCAGCCCGGAGAGCGGGGTGTTATCCGCCAGCGGGATGAATTCGTCGGGAAGAACGACGGCGCCGTCAGGTCGCCGCCAGCGGATGAGCGCTTCTGCCCCCAGGCAGCTGTGATCGCCGAGGGAAACCATGGGCAGGTACTCGACGAAGAACTCGCCCTTGTTCAGGCCAGTGTGGATCGCGTTTAGCTCGGTCGAAGCGAGCATCATCTGCTGACGGGTACTGGTCGTGACGAGCTTGAGGCGACGGCCTGCAGGTGATGATCAGCTTGCGTCGGCTTCATCGGGGCGCTGGCTCGCGTAGTCGCGGCCGTAGAGGCAGGTCAGATCGAACAGGCGTTCGGAGTGCCAGGCTGCGACCTGATCCCAGCGGTAACGCCATTCCCACGATCCCCCGCCGACACCCGGCTGGTTCATGCGGTGCGTGCTATCGAGGGCCAGTGCATCCTGCATCGGTATGACGCAATAGCGGGCCACCGAGGAAAACGCGAGACGGATCAGATACCAGCACAGTTCTTCGCTGTTCTCGCTGCCGACGCCCAGGTAGGTGTGCACGCGGTCCTTTTCGCTCTGTTCGAGCGATTCCCACCAGCCGCAGGTGGTGTCGTTGTCGTGCGTGCCGGTGTAGACGACGGTATTGGCATCGTAGTTGTGCGGCAGATAGGGGTTTCTGGCGTCGTCGCCGAAGGCGAAGTGCAGGATGCGCATGCCCGGCAGCCCGACATCCTCGCGCAGCTTCTTGACCGGCGGGGTGATGATGCCGAGGTCTTCGGCGATGATCTTGAGCTGGCCATGTTCGTCGGCCAGCTCGCGACGCATGGCGGCGAACACGGCGGCGCCCGGCCCCGGTTGCCAGAGGCCGTCGATGGCCGTTTCGGCCGCGGCCGGAATTTCCCAGTACGACTCGAAGCCGCGGAAATGATCAATGCGCACGATGTCGCAGAGGGTCATCATTTGCCGCATGCGATCTACCCACCAGAGATAGTGCTCGGCGGCGTGTGCCGACCACAGGTAGAGCGGGTTTCCCCAGCGCTGTCCGGTCTCGCTGAAGTAGTCCGGCGGGACTCCGGCGACGACGCGCGGACGACCGCTCTTGTCGAGGTCGAAAAGCCCCGGGTTTGCCCACACATCGGCGCTATGCTCGGCGACAAAGATCGGCAGGTCGCCGACGATCTCGACGCGATGGGCGTTGGCGTAGGTTTTGAGCTTGGCCCACTGTGTGTAGAAGCACCACTGCGAGAACTTCCAGAAGTTCATTTCGTCGGCGTGTGCGCGTTCCGCCGCGCGCAGCGCCTCCGGCTGGCGGTGCGCAAGCTCGGCCGGCCACTGCTGCCAGATCGTTCCGTTGTCACCGCCATGGGCGATATCCAGCGCCATGAACAACGCGTAATCGTCGAGCCAGGCGCGGGAATCGGCGCAGAAGGCAGCGAATGCCGCCTGTTCCGGGGTCTTCCCGCAGGCGAAGAAGCGCGCGGCGGCGCGCCGCAACTGGTCCATCCTGAAAGGTCGCACGGCTGCATAGTCGATACGCTGTTCGGGGAAAGCCGGAGCTTCGGCGAGATCGGCGGGGGTCAGCCAGCCGGCGTCCTGCAGTTGCACCAGGTCGATCAGCAACTCGTTGCCGGCGAAAGCGGAGGGACTGGAGTAGGGCGAGTTACCGGGTCCAAGGCCGGTCAGCGGCAGGAGTTGCCACAGCGATTGGCCGCCGGCAACCAGCCAGTCGACGAAGTGGAAAGCGGCAGTGCCGAGGTCGCCCGAGCCATGCGGTCCGGGCAAGGAGGTCGGGTGCAGAAGAATGCCGCTTTGGCGGGGAGCTGAGTTCATCCGGATCTCTTTTTTGATTAAAGCCATCGCCCGCTGGCGAGCGGTGGAGCACGTAGTTTGTCAATGGCTGTCTGGGAGTGTGGTTAACAGCGTGGCTGGCAGCGTTACGGGAAGTAATAGTGGCTGGTGTACCGCGAAGCCGTATCCTGGGCCATGCCAGTCGGCTGGAGCGCTGCGCTGGCGCGGGCCGACTTGCGCGCCGACAATCAGTTCTTGAGTCGGGTGATCTTGTTGCCCTGCAGGCCAACACCGGCCATCAGACCTGTTTGCCCGAAGACAAAGGCGTAGATGTCGTCCTGCACGGTCGTCGAGGTCATCGATTTGCCCATTCCCTCATCCACCACGACAATCGATGGGCCAACGCCGACTTCGAATCCTTCGGCCTGATTCAAGGTCTGGAGCGCTTGTTCTTTCATGAAAAACATCGCATAACCGTATTGTTGAGCGCCGGCCTGAAGTCCGTACGAAGCACCCGAGGTGTTGTAGTAGCCGCTTGCTTTGCCGGCCTTGAAGAGGACGCCGTCTCCGTATTGCGCACCGACGACGAGACCGGCCTTGATGATCGTCGGAAAAACGAGGATGGCGACAGCGTCCCTGGACAAAACTTTCGCCGCAGGGATTTTGTCGATCAATTTCTGATAGGCGCTGCGTGCGTCTCTTTCGAGCGCCGCGCGGTCTGCGGCGATGGCCGCAGCAGGGGCCAGCAGAGCGCTCAAGGTGGCCATCAGCAGCCACCGGGACAATTGAGAAACCTGCGAAAAAGATGTCTGGTTCATGTCACCACTCCCTGAAAAGCGTAGTTGAGAAGAGCCCGCCTGCCTGGCTTGCCCAGGCATCATCATAAGCCAAAGTCGGTCTCGCCGCCCGCTTCGGCAAGTGGTTTTCATCCCCGTACCCTGTTCCGACCGGATGGCAGCGGGCCGTGCTGAGCGCGGTTCATGCCGCGACGGGTCGTGCCTTCGCCGTTTTCGCGCGATACGCTAGAATGGACGTTCCGGGCCGCCATCCAGCCATCAGGCACTGGCGGGAGTTGTCAGCGCAAGAGCGGGACGAGCAGAGGCGCCTTGCCGGCGAGACAATAAAATCCTTATCCACGACGAGTACATGATGACCAAAGATACCCTTGAGAACCGTTGTTTCGACGAGATCAACATTGGCGATACGGCGAGCATCAAGCGCACGCTGACGGTGCGGGATGTGCAGCTTTTCGCGACCGTTTCAGGTGACGTTAATCCTACCCATCTCGACCTCGAGCTGGTCAAGCAACTCGGCGCCAAGGAGTTGAGCGCGCACAGCATGTGGCTGGGCGCCCAGATCTCCGGATTGCTCGGCAACGAGCTGCCCGGGCCGGGCACCGTGTACGCCGGTCAGGATCTCGAGTTCCACGCACCGCTGGGCATTGGCGAGGAGATCACGATCAGCATCGCGGCACGAGAAAAATTTGCCGAGACGCGCAAAGTGACTTTCGACTGCCTTGGCGTCAACGCCCGCGGCGAGACGATCATGAGCGGTATTGCCCGGGTCATTGCGCCGCATACCCGGATCATCATGGACCGTCCGGACGCTGCCAAGGTCTCGATTCAGAGCCACGACCGCTTTGACAGCTTTGTCCAACGCTGCGGGAAACTGCCGCCGGTGGCGGTGGCGGTGGTGCATCCCTGCGATGAATCCTCGCTCGGCGCTGCTCTCGAGGCCGCCCGCGAAAACCTCATCGAACCGATCCTGGTTGGTCCGCTGGACAGGCTGCGCGCGGTGGCCGAGGAGTTCGGCTTCGACCTTGGCGGGGTACGCGTCGAAGACGTGCCGCATAGCCACGCCGCCGCCTTTCGCGCCGTCGAGCTGGTGCGCCTCGGAGAAGCCGCGGCGCTGATGAAAGGAAGCTTGCACACCGACGAACTGATGGCCGAGGTGGTCAATCGGCAAACCGGTTTGCGCACCGAGCGGCGCATCACGCATGCTTTCCTGATGGATGTGCCGACTTACCACAAGCCCTTGATCGTGACCGATGCGGCAATCAACATCGCGCCGGATCTCGACTGCAAACGCGACATCTGCCAGAACGCCATCGACCTGGCGCATGTGCTGGGTATCGTGCAGCCGAAGGTGGCGATCATTTGCGCCGTCGAAGGCATCAACTCGCGGATGGTGTGCACGACGGATGCCGCTTCGCTGTGCAAGATGGCCGACCGTGGTCAGATCACGGGTGCCATTCTCGACGGCCCGCTGGCCCTTGACAACGCGATCAGCAAGGAAGCCGCGCGGATCAAGAAGATCGATTCGGTCGTCGCCGGCGATCCCGACATTCTTGTCGTTCCCGACCTCGCCGCCGGCAACATTCTCGCCAAGCAGCTGACTTTCATGAGCAATGCCGATGGTGCGGGCATCGTGCTCGGCGCGCGCGTGCCGATCATCCTCACCAGCCGTGCCGATAACCGGCGTGCCAAGCTCGCCTCGTGCGCCGTTGCCTGCCTGATGGCCAGTGCCGTGCTGGCGCAGGACGCAAGCAAAGTGGGAGGCTGAAATGGGAAACGGAATTCTGGTCCTCAACGCCGGTTCCTCGAGCCTGAAATTCTCGATCTTTAACGTCGGCGCTGCGAGTCTTCTCAGTGCCATGGCCGTCGGCCAGATCGAAGGGCTGGGCACGGCACCGCGACTCAAAGCCAAGGGTGCCGACGGCAGTGTCATTGCCGATGAGCAGTGGACGACGAGCGAAGTCGCCAACCACGGACAGGCTTTACAGGCGATCGCCACCCTGCTGCGCGCGCGCTTTTCAGGCCAGGAGCTGGTCGGCGTCGGTCACCGCGTCGTGCATGGCGGGCCGGATTACTCGGCGCCGCTACTGCTCACGCCGCAGGCCATGGAGATGCTCGCTACCTTCGTGCCGCTGGCACCGTTGCACCAGCCGCACAATCTTGCGGCCATCCGGGCGGTGGCAGAGGCCAGGCCCGAATTGCCGCAAGTCGCCTGCTTCGATACCGCTTTCCACCGCACGCAGGAGACGGTCGCACAGCTCTATGGTCTGCCCTATGAGTATTACGAGCGCGGTATCCGGCGTTATGGCTTCCATGGCCTGTCCTATGAGTACATCGCGGCCACTCTGCCGGAGCTGGCGCCGGAAATCGCCAGCGGACGTGTGATCGTGGCACACCTCGGCAGCGGCGCCAGCATGTGCGCGATCGACAACGGTCGCAGCGTCGGCAGTTCGATGGGCTTCACCGCCCTCGACGGACTGCTGATGGGTACGCGACCGGGCAACCTGGACCCGGGCATCATCCTCTATCTGCTGCAGCAGGAAGGGATGAGCGCCAGAGACGTCGAGAGTATGCTCTACAAGCGCTCCGGCCTGCTCGGCCTGTCCGGCATCGGCAACGACATGCGCGTACTGCAGGAGAGTGACTCACCACGCGCGCGGCTGGCGATCGATCATTTCGTCTATCGCATCAGCCGCGAACTCGGCGGGCTGGCAGCGGTACTCGGCGGTATCGACGCTTTCGTATTCACCGCCGGCATCGGCGAAAACAGCGCCTATATCCGCCGCCTGGTCTGCGAAAAGGCGAAATGGCTGGGCATCGACCTCGACCCGGCAGCCAACGAGCAGGGCGGTCCGCGCATCAGCAGCGTCGACAGCAAGGTTTCCGCGTGGGTGGTGCCGACCAACGAGGAGCTGATGATCGCCCGCCACACCTGCCAAGTGCTCGGGCTGTAATCAGGGTTGCAAGATCGCGGCTAGCGACTCGACTGCCAGCAGCAAAGCGAGCCGCGCTGCCCGCTTCAGCCGCGTGGGCTTCCACAGGCGCGCGCTTCGCTCTAATTGCTGTACGCTTTTTACGCTTGGGCGAGGCGATCGACGGGCGCGTCGAGCCGTAGTCGGCAGATGACTACCGAGAAATCTTCGGGATCGGCGGAGGTCGTGAAGCCGAGGCGGTTGGCGAGCCGAAGCATCGCCGTGTTGGCGCGCAGCACGAAACCTTCCATTTCCACCAGTCCGCGCGCTTTCGCCGCAGCGATCAGCGCGCTCATCAGGGTGTGCCCAAGGCCGGTTCGAGCGTATGCGGCGGTGACGGTGACCGCGAATTCGCAGTTCGCGGGATCCTGGCCAATCATCAGGGAGCTGCCGCCCACGACGTCGATCCCATCGTCAGCCGGGATGGTGGCGACGATGCCGGTGCAGCGCTCGGGAATGAATGCGAGCACCCTGCGCAAGCGCTTCACGTCGGGTTTGCTGACCAGGTGCATGAAGCGCATATAGCGGGTTTCCGGGTCCAGTCGCTCGAAGAATTGCAGGAGTTCACCCTCGTCCGAACAGTGCATCGCACGCAGGCGTACCGCACGTCCATCGCGCAGCACGACATCAGTATCATTGAACGAAGGGGAACTCACTTGCCGTCATCTCCGGGTACGCTGGACAGGAATCGACTTTGTCGCCGAGTCAGTTCAGGTCCGGATCGACGTAATAGGCTGCGGCACCCCAGTTGGCCTGCAGCGCGAAGCCCTTCTCGGTCAACTGGTAGACGTCGATGTAGGGATTGAAGGAGATGGTTCCTCCCGCCGAGCCGGCGCTCGCGGACGCGCCGACATCGCCGCCTGCCTTGCCGCCGATCTTGAACTGATCGAGTGCTGCCGCGGACTTGAAGACGAAGATTTGATACATGGTCTGGTAGCCCAGACCGGGACCGGTACCGGCGCGAATCGCCTGCATATAGGTTGGCTTGCCCGTCGCATTGTCGAAAATCACGCCCGGGCCGCGTGAGCCGACGACGACGAGCGCGTTGACCACGGTGATGTCGAAGACGCCATAGCCGACGGCGCCCGTGACGACGGCACGAGCGTCGGGCTGCGTTGCGTAAAGCTTGTCGAGCGCGGTCTTCGCCATGGCCAGCGTCTCTTTGCGCTCCTGCTTGATTTGTGCGCTGTCGAGATTGCGTGACTCGGGCTGCGTCTCGACGCTCGAGCAAGCGGAAAGCACGCCAAGTGAAGCGACGAGAAAGAGTGCGGCGAGGTTCTGCTTGAGTCGGGCAGGTTTGTTCACGTGGGTTCCTTGCTAGGTGATTTGGGGGTCGCAGAAAACAGGGCGGCCAGAAGCGGAGGGTATTATAGCCGCTGGCCGCTGCTTGGGCGACGCCAGGAGGCTGCTCGCCGACCCGAATTCAATCCCGATCCTGGTCCCGATCCGGCTGCGAGCGCCAAATGCTGCGTCTGCCCGCCTGGCTTCGACGGATTGCTATTTCCTTATTTCGCTATTTCATTTCTCTACCGGCGTATTGATGGCTGCGTGTTCCGGGGCGTCCGCTGGCAGTGCGTTGCAACTGCGGGCGTAGCGCTCGATGCCCGGCTTGGCGCTCAAACCATGCGCGACAACGCTGAGCAGCACGGTAGCCATCACCGCCAGACGAATGGTGTTCTCGCCGGGCAGATTCGCCTGCTGTTCCAGATAAACCAGCCCGAGGACGATCGACGCCAGGCCGCGCGGGCCGAACCAGCCGAGGAAAAGCACCGTTGCGCGACTGAGTCCAATGCCGGCGACGGCCAGCGCGACAGGCAGCATGCGCACGACCGTCAGGCTGAGAACTGCGTAGAGGACGATGAGCGGAGTGAAATCCTGCCAGTCGAGCGCGAAGAGCAATCCGAACAGGAAGAAGACGAACCAATTGAACAGCTGCCCCCAGCCTTCGGTGAACTCGACACTGTGGCGCCCCACTTTCGGGAAGCCGACCTGTGCCGCCAGGCCGGCCACGAAGGCGGCGATGAACATGCTCGCCCCGGACTCCTCCGCGGCCAGTATGCACAGGAGCGGCATCGCCACGACGCCAAGCTGGCCAAGCTCGGGCGACATCCACTGCCGGCGCTGCGCCAGCCCCATCAGCAGACCCCCGCCGAGCCCGATCGCCAGTCCGAGCGCGGTTCCGTAGCCAATCTGTTCGAGGAGAAAATGCGCCAGGACGCTGCGTGCGCCGACGCCTTCCTCGATGGCGGCAGCAAGGGCAATGAACAGCATCAGGAAGGGAACCGCCAGTCCGTCGTTGAGCCCTGCCTCGACGTTGAGCGCCTGCCGTATGCGTGCCGGCACGCGCGGGCTGTTGACGATGATCTGTCCGAGGCCGGCGTCGGTGGGCGCAAGAATCGCGGCGAGAATGCCGGCCTCCCACCACGACAGTCCGGCGAAGCACACCATCGCCGCCGCCGCCCCGAGCAGTATGGTGAGCAGCATGCCGACGCTGAGCAAACGCACCGGCAACCTGTGATTGTCCTGCAAGGCGCGGCGGCTGATGTGCGAGGCGTCGGTGAACAAGGTCATCACCAGGCCAACTTCGGCGATCAGCAGCAGCGCCTTGCGGTCGAGGAACAGTTCCCTGGACGCTGCCGGGAAGAGCAACATCAGCACACCGGCCGCGGTGAACAGGAGGGGAGCGGTAAGCGGCGTGCTTTCCAGCCGGCGCGACACCAGGCTGTAGCCGAAGACCAGGACAATGAATGCGGCAGTGATCAACATGCGGGCTTGTTCCCAAGGCAAAGAACGATTAACCGAAGGCCGCCGTTCAGGAGGCGAAGTGAGGCGAGCGGCAGCCGGGCATCCCGCTTGCCGACATCATTCTCCCGCAGCCACCGTCATTACCGTCATTGCGAGGAGGCGCGGGAATTTGGAATGGGCAACGTGCTAACGGGGCAATATGGAAGGTCGAATGGGAAGGGCGGAATCAGGCGCCATCGGTCGCTGGCTGCTCGTCGGCGAGGGTCCCGACCAGGCGGTCCTTGACGGTGTTGAAGTTGCGCAGGGACGCCAGATGCAGGTACAGCAACTCGAGCTCGTCGCTCTTCACGAGCTGCTGCAGGGTCTCGCCGGAAAGTGCGCGCAGTTTGTCGCGGCCGACGACCATGAAACCGCCGAGGCTCAGTTTCTCTCCCTTCGGCGTGCTGACGGTCGCCTGCATCGGTTCGAGCAGCCCGAGATCCTTGAGGCGGCGACCGAAAACCCGGGTGCGTTCGAATTGCGCCTGATAATCCTTGAGAAATTCGAGCACCTTGTCGACGTAGGGCGTCGGCTTGCCGTCGTCGCCGAAGAGGGCGTTGCCGCGGCCTTCGCGGTTCACGCCGGGGTGCGACTCGTCGATGCACAGGGTGAGCGATTTGCCGTCGGCCGTGGATGCAAAAACGAAGGGATAGCGGCGGATAAAGGCCGGAATGTAGTCGGCCGTCCAGTGCCCGTCCGGCGCCAGGTAGAGGTTTTGTTCGTTGCGTATGCCGAGTATCACCACCGGCATGAGTTCCTCGCCGTCGGCGGCAAAGACGACAGCGTACTCGGCCGTGGCTCGCGGAAACTCGACTGCCGTCAGCGGCACGGCATTGATAGCCGCGCTGAAGGCATAGCTGTCGCTCCCTTCCAGGGACACGCCGGCATGACGCGTCGCGGAAACCGGCACTGCCGTTTCATAGATCAATAACTGTTTGGCCACGAATATTTACTCCTGTTGTTAATAGGCGGCGTGCGCGGCACGCCATTACGGTTCATTGCTGTGATTTCTGCCGCTTGCCGCTCGTCCCTCGCCGATCCCGGCGCCGGGAGCCCGAAGCCGGGACAAAAAAACGTGGGACAAAACTCCCGTTGCCATCCTCGCTCCACCAGCGCTGGCAGGCGGAGCACGTATCGAGAGGCTCAGGCCCGATTCAGCACCTCGATTGTCGGCGATAGCGGCAGCGAGATTTCCACGTGCCCCCGTAGTGAAGCGTTGGGCTGGCGTTGTCCGTCATTCTTGCCGAGATGATCAACAAAGTCACGCCGCCAGTTGGAAGATCTCGCCGGTGTCGCAGTGCGCGGCTCCTCAGCAGCGAAATATCGGCGCTGTCAAGGCAATCTTGCGGATGGAAGAAGGTGACAAGGTGTTTTCGCATCGGGGTGAGGGCGGCGCCAAGCACTGAAATCGTTGCCAAGGGTCATCACCGTCGAGATTTGCATCTGAAGCATCGCATGCGTGCCTTCCAGGGCGGACAAGGCGAGGGCTTGCCGGGCGGAGCTTGGGCCGCTAATATCCGGCGCGCGCCCATCTGGCTTGGCGCGTGCTTTACGAGACCCGCAATGAGCTTGCAATCCGTACGTGATTTCTTTTCTGCCCGCGATCTGGATCTGCCGATCATCGAATTGGCAGTCAGCACCGCCACGGTTGCCTTGGCTGCCGAAGCGCACGGCGTCGAGCCTGGTCGCATCGCCAAGACGCTCGCTTTTCGCCTGGCGGATGGCCGGGTCATCATTCTCGTGGCACGCGGTGATGCCCGTATTGATAACCGCAAGTTCAGGGCGGCCTTCGGGAAAGGCAAAATGTCGCCGCCGGATGAGGTTGTCGAGCTGACCGGGCACCCGGTGGGCGGCGTCTGTCCCTTCGCTCTGGCGCAGCCACTAGCGATCTATCTGGATCGATCGCTGCAGGACTTCGACGAGGTCTTGCCCGCTGCCGGTGCGCTCCACACGGCCATCCGGATCAGTCCCGCACAGTTGGCGGCGGTGACCAAGGGCGAGTGGGTCGATGTCTGCCGGCTGGCCACTCCCTGATCTGTCTCCCCTGCCAGCCATGCCGTGCAGCAAAGTCTTCGCGGGCAAACGACCCGGACGGCCACCTGTAATGTAATCGCAAGCGTGTAATCGCAAGCCTCGGTTCTGCCAGTGACCTGCTCCCCTCAACCCTCGTGGGGGAGGGCCTAGCCATCAACGCCACCGCGCGCACGGTCAAGCTCCCCTCCCCCCTCGCGGGGGAGGGGCTGCGGGAGAGGGGGGGATCCGCTGCTCGTTACCAAGCCAGGCGAGCGCCAAGCCAGCCCACAGGGACAAGGGCTGCGTTGCCATCGCCGCCAGTGCTTCGCTGCGAGCCAGCACGAGCGGACGGGTATCCTCAGCTTCGTGCGCCAGGCCATGGCATCCGGCAACGTTGCCAGCATCCACCGCCGCGCAATAGAGATGCACGTGTTCGCTGGACAGGTGTGGCGCCGTGAGATAGATGCCGATGGGCACGATGACGGTCGGCGTCAGCCCTGATTCCTCCGTGATTTCGCGCCGGATTGTGTCGAGGGGCGTCTGCCCGGCCTCGATGCGGCCGGCGACAATGTCGATCAGCCACGGGTTTTCTCCCGCCAGGTGCGCGCCCGCACGATACTGTTCCACGAGCACGACCTTGTCGGTGCTGGCGTCGTAGAGGAGGGCAGCAGCGACGTCACTTCGATGCAGGACTTCCCGCAGTAACGGGCCGCTGCTGCCACCGTCAAAGAGATCGTGCTCGACGGTGAGGCGACGAAGTTCAAAAAAACCCCGGTAGGCGGCGTCGATGTGCAGGATGCTTGCTTTCATTGGTTTGCTTGGCTTGGCTTTGCATTGGGCCATTGTGGATGAACTCGGCGAGTAAGACCACTGCGGCAGCGAGCGCTCCAGGCGACGGTGGTCTGGTGCGCTGCGATGCTCTCGGCTTAGAATTCGGCCATGTCGCAGGAAAAACTCCCGGTTACGCAGGCCATGCGCGTCTTGCGCGCGGCGCGTGTCGCTTTCACTGATCACCCTTACGCCTACGAAGAGCAGGGCGGCACGGCCGTCAGCTGCCGCGAGTTGGGCATCGCTGAGCATGCGGTGATCAAGACGCTGGTCATGGAAGACGACGGGAAGCGGCCGCTGATCGTGCTCATGCACGGCGATCGTGAGGTGTCGACCCGGCAGCTTGCGCGTCATATCGGCGTCAAGACGATTTCGCCGTGCAGTCCGGCGGTGGCCAATCGACACTCCGGTTACCTGCTTGGCGGCACCAGCCCTTTTGGTACGCGCAAGGCGATGCCGGTGTATGTCGAGCGCAGCATTCTCGAACTCGACAAGATCTACATCAACGGCGGCCGCCGCGGTTATCTGGTGGGTATCGCGCCACGGGTACTGGTCGAGGTGCTCAAGCCGGAATTGGTTGCGGTGGCTGTTTGAGGCGCGACGGGGCGAGTGCTTGGCTTGTGCTGGTGACCATTTGCCTCTCTCCCACGAGGGGCTAGGTGCGCGTGGGCATGGCCCAGAGGTGGGCGGCGACCAGGCTCGCCAGGGTGTGAACGGTGCCAGCCAGTCGCGCGCTTGCGCTTCGCTGATTTTCTCCGGGGATGCGAGCAGCGCTTGCAGTTTGCGGCGCACGGCGACGTCGCCATGCAGCGATCCGTCCAGGTTGCCGAATCCGCGCAGCAGGGCGTAGTTGACGGTCCACGGGCCGATCCCGGGCACGCCGAGAAGCTGCTCGCGGATCTCGTCGATTGGCAGCGTCATCAGCCATGCGGCCAGCGGCAGCTTGCCGCTGAGCACCCCTTGCGCAAGGGAGCGCAGGCTACGCGTCTTGCTCATTGAGAAACCGGCCCGCCGCAAGTCATCCTCGCTCAGTGCAGCGATCTGCCTGGCCTCCGGATAGCAAAACAGACCGCTCGAATGCCGCCGGCCGGTCGCGACAATCAGTTTCCGCCGCACCGAGACGGCGGCCCTGACGCTGATTTGCTGGCCGGTAATCGCCCAGGTCAAGGCTTCGAAGGGCGTGGCCGTGAGTGGTACGCGCAAACCGGGATGGCCGGCAATCAGCGGGCCGAGCTGTGGATGCTGGTGATAATGGCTGGCGAACTGCTCGATGTCCTGCGTCAGGCCGAGCATGCGGCGCAGCATGGCCTGGAAGGCGGCTTCGCTGCGCGTGGCCGCGTTGCCGGCGATGCTGCTGATGCCATCGCTGTCGTCGCTGTCGTCGCTGTCGTCGATGTCGAGTTTGGCGGTGGCCATGTCTGCCGCGAAATGAATGCTGAGACAGGCCGGCGCTGCCGCCCAGAACAGGCCCTTTTGCAGGGAGCTGGCGGTGACGCGTTCGGCAATTTCCTGCGCATCACGGCGGTGGAAAGCCAGAATGTCGCCGGCTCGAAAGGATGCGGGCAGGGGTATTGAGCAGCTGAAGCGGGTGCTCATTGGCGGCCCGGCGGGCCCGCTTTGCGAAAAGTGAGGTTGATGCGGCAATTCCCGGTTTCCGGGAAGAGCCCCTGCTTGAGTGTTTGTACGCCGTGGTAACGCCGGCGGGCAGGGCCGCCCCAGACGACGACATCGCCGTGCGCCAGCAGGAGCCGCGTCGTCGGCTCCTTGCGCTGCAGTCCGCCGAAGAGAAAAACAGCCGGCAAGCCGAGCGACACCGAGACAATCGGCGCGCCGAGATCGGGCTCGTCCTTGTCCTGGTGAAGCGAGAGCTTGCTGCCCGGTTCATAGCGGTTGATCAGGCAGGCATCCGGCGTGAAGCCAGGAAAACCGGCTGCGGCGGCTGCCTTCTGGGCAAGCTCGCAGAAAACGGCGGGCATCGCCGGCCACTGCCGCCCGCTGTCCGGATCGAGCGGCGAATAGCGGTAGCCCTGGCGGCCACTGATCCAGCCGAGCGCACCGCAGTTGCTCATGGCCACCGACATGCGCAAGGCGCCGGGCGTCTGCATGCGGCGGAAAGGTGCTGCCGCGGCGATCTCGTCCACCGCGGCGAGCAAGGCCGGCGCTTGGGCGTGCGCGCAGCCATGCAGCAACATGGCGCCATCGGCGAGGATTTCGCGGCGCTGATCTTCGCTGTCAAGGCGGGAAAACAGGTCGTCGATCATTTTCTGCACTTTCGAGCGGCGGTCGTGGAGGTCGTGGCGGAGGTCGGGCCTTGCCGACGCGGGCTCGGCGCTGCTGCCTGCCAGCGGCTATCCTTGTCCTGCACGGCGGTGCTGGCGATGGCCAGGCAATGGCTGGCTGCCGCTCAGCTCCGCGCCGCGCCCCAGGTACGAAAGTCGCCGGTGTCGACGTGCAGGAAGTCGGCTCTGGGGTAATAGCCGACGCCGCCAATTCCCAGGTCCACTGCCGCCTGGCTCAGGCGCGCAGTATCGAAACCGACCAGGCGCACATCGATGGCACGTCCGTCCATGTGCAGGCTATTCTTGGCGACGCCGCGCCTGTGGCTACGCAGCGATGCGTTAGTGAGCGGTGAGCGGTAGCCTGAAATGATTTCGAAGGTTTCGCCGCCGCAACGTGCGCGCAGTGCATGCAGAATATCGAACAACTGCGGATCCATGTGGATCATCTCGCCGGAGCGGTGGTCGCGCAGCAGCCAGTTCATGCGCTGAATGGCGGGGGCGATGTAGCCGCGGTTGTCGCGAAAAACGACGTCGAGCAATTCGTCGGTGTGCGTGTGGCGAAACTTCAGTTGGTATTTGGCGGTGCCGGCGCTGGCTGAGCGGAAGGGCAAGGCCAGCGGGAGAGCGGCTAATCCCTTCAGAAGTAAACGACGATGTGGTACGGTCTTGCGGTGCGCAGTGCCATGCGATGGCTTGGAGTGATCGGGCATAGGTCAGATTTATCCGGAAAACGCGTGAAGCGGCCATTTTACCCGATCTTGCGCCGATGTTGACCGTATCGCGCACGCTGGCTTGTATTTAGTCGAGTGCTTTGAAGAGGTGCTTTGAAGAACTTCTTCGCTTCTGGCCTCTCCAAGCCACGTCTCGGGTGCGCGCTGGCAGGCGCTGTTCGCTGGCTCCTTGGCTCCTTGGCGGCTTGGCGCTGGGCCGGGCGCTGAGAAATTCAGGCGGCAGCAAGCGGTCGCTGCATATGTGTAGTAAATTTCGTGCTCTTTGGCGCTCGCGGCATTGTTGCAATGAATCGTGGGCGCGATCAGCAATTGCTCGCCGAGCGACGGTACGATACTTGGATAGGTCTTTCCACTCTCAGGGATTGCAAGAAATGCGCTTCTGGAACAATGACTTGTTGGGCGGTGCCGGGGTGGTTCGAAGGGCGGCCACAGCGTCGCTTGGGCGGCTCGCTGTGGCGATGCTGTTGACCGGGCTTGCTGGGCCGGCGTTGGCGCAGGCGGTCGCAGGGCCAGGCGCCTTCGCCAGCAGGCCGGCGCCGCTTTCTTCGCCGCAAGCGCCGGCTACGACAGTGGCGCAGCGCCTCGAGGAGGTCCTGAACGAGCCAGCCAGTGTTGTGTCGTTGGGCGGATCGAGCGAGGAGGCCGCCGCCATCCGGCTCTTCTATTACGGACGGGGCTATCGACCGGCGTGGACCGACAACGCGCGCCGGGGCGAACTGATCGCCGCGGTCGAGGCCAGCCGGGAGCACGGTCTGGCGCCAGAAGATTTTGACATTGTCGCACTGCGTCAGATGGCTGCCCGAAGCGACGACGATGCGCAGATGATCCTTCGCCGCGAGCTGCTGTTTACCGAGACCCTGGCGCGCCTTGTGCGGCAGCTGCGCTACGGCAAGGTCGATCCCTCGGCGCTGTATTCGACCTGGAATTTCTCCCCGCCGCCCGGTGTCCAGGAGCGCGCGCAAACGCTGGACGAGCTGCTCGACGCCGCCTCGCTGCAGACCGCATTGGCGGCACTGGCACCGCAGGACGCAGCTTATCGTGGTTTGCAGCAAGCCCTGTCACGGTTCACAGCCCTGGCCGCCAAGGGAGGCTGGCCCAGCGTCCCCGACGGTCCGACGCTGCGTCCCGGTGAGAGTGACGCGCGCGTACGGGCGCTACGCGCGCGCCTGCAGGCGGAGGGCTGGCTGGCCGAGGCTAAAGCGGATAAAGCGGATGCAGCGGGTGAACACCAGGGCCACAAGCTTGGCAAGGCCAGCGCGCGCGGCGATTCCTCGCGCTATGACAAGGCGCTTGCCGAGGCCGTGCAGCGCTTCCAGACGGCGCACGGCCTGCGCCCCGACGCGGCGGTGGGAAGCAACACTATCGCCGCGCTGAACGTCAGCGCGGCCGAACGCGTGGCGCAAATCCGCGTGAACCTGGAACGTGTGCGCTGGGTGGCGCGTGACATGACTGCGGATCGCCTGGTGGTCGATATCACCAGCTTCAATGCAGCTCTCCAGCTCGATGGGGCGCGGGTGTGGTCATCGAAAGTAATGGTTGGGCGTCCGGCCCGCGAAACGCCGGTGCTACTCGACCATGTCCAGCATCTGGTGCTCAATCCGAAATGGGTGGTGCCGCCGACCATTCTGCGCGAGGACGTGATCCCGGGCATGAACCGTAATGCGGCCTACCTGCAACAGCACAATTTGCGCATCGTTGACCGTAGCGGGCAGGCGGTGGCTCCGGAGCAGATCGACTGGAGCAGTGCCAAACGCGGAGGCTTCCCGTACCAAGTCGTGCAGGAATCCGGTTCCCGCGGAGCACTTGGTCGGGTCAAGTTCTCGCTGTCGAACGGCTACGCCATCTATCTGCACGACACGCCGTCGCGTGCGCTTTTCAGCAAGCCCGCGCGGGCCCTCAGTTCGGGTTGTGTGCGGCTCGAGAAACCGCGCGAGCTGGCGCTGCTGTTGCTCGACGATCCGGAGCGCTGGAACGAGGAAGCTCTGACCGCCGCGATCGCCAGCGCACGCACGCGAACGCTGCCGGTGGGCCGGCATGTACCGGTGATGCTTCTCTATCGCACAGCCGTCGCCGATGGCTCCGACGCCGCCGATCACCTGGGCGCGGTGTCCTTTCGCGTGGACATCTACAACCAGGATCCGCCGCTGTTGGCCATGCTCGATCGTCGTTCGCGGCCACGCCCCTGAGTGTCCGTTGTGCGTTCTGGCTTAGCCTGCGGAAGCGCTTTTCTCGCTCAGGAAAAGCCCCGCAAATGGTCGATTGAAACGCTTCTGGCAGCATAGGTCTGACCGACCTTCTGGATGTCGCCGATGTTTTTTACCGAGTCCATGACCTGCACTTTCCTGGCGTCGATGCCACGCAGGCCGAGCGCGTCGATGCCCGCCTGGCTGACGTCGGGGTCGTAGCGCAGGTAGGCGAACTGCTTGCCGGCGCTGGCATTGCTGCTTTCCCCCCGGGGCCATCACCATGTCGCCAAATTCACGGTCGATGGACGGGCCGAAGCGGCATTCGCCCAACGTCCGGCAGGCCATGTCCCAACCGGCCGAAGCGGCGTTCATCAGCGCACCGGGCAGGTTCCTGGCGTTGTCGAGCAGCCACAGATCGTCGGCCTTCAGATCGGGGCGGGCATTGGCCGCGCCGCCGGTTCCCACCGAGACGATCAGCAGCTTTTCGGTGCCGGTCTGCCAGGCGACCGGGTAAGGCGCGGCGGTGACCATCTGGAAAGCCAGGAAAGCCGGATTGTTGTAAGTGGTGACGCCGTCGCCGACGAAGACGAATTGATACTCCCTGTCCGTACCCGGCGCGAAGGTGACCACCTCGGGCGGGAAGAAAGTCGGCGCGGCGGTGCTTGCCCGGAGCAGTTGCCAGAGCGGCAGGCGCAGATTGCAGTCCTGGCGGTCGAACTGGTTGTACCTGGCGCGCGGGTTGTTGGGCCGGCCAGGGGGAATCGGTGGTCGCATTGCGCATCACCATCATCAGCATGCTGCGCAGATTGGCGTCGCCGAGGGTGGCGTTGGCTTCGCCGGGCACGGGGGGATGGGCGAGCGCCGCGTCAAGCTCGCTGCGCAGCTTCTGCGCCAGCGGCTCGTCGTTGTAGCTGTACTTCAGACGCTTCAACAGGGATGCCTTGTCGAACATCTGCTGGCCACTTTCGACGTAGAACTTGCGGATCTGGTCGCTGGACATGCCCGCCGCAATGCATGCTGCGACCATCGCCCCGGTGCTGGTGCCACAGACGAAATCGAAGTAGTCGGCGAGCACCAGATCGGCTTTGCCGAGCTTGGCGCGTAACTCGGCTTCGAGCCTGGCCAGGATCTCGACGCTGATCAGGCCCAGGATGCCGCCACCGTCGCAGGCGAGAATCTTCTTTTGGCCGGGGCGGTCGATGCGGTCACGAAGCTTCTGGTTCATGGCGTTTTCCTTTCGTCGTCGTGTTTTTCTGTCGGCTGAGCGTTTCGCTGCGCGGCGCTTGCCTGCCTTTCTCCGCCCTCACTTGCGGGTGCCTGCACGACTCGCACTGGCAGTGGTTGTGAAAGATCGAGGTGTACGTCGCGCTGCGGGAACGATATCGTGATTCCGGCCTTGCCGAGACGTTTCTCCATCGCATAGCGGAGGTCGCTGTCCACCCGTCGTCCCATCAGATTCGGCCCCAGCTCAACCCAGAAGACCAGCACCAGCAGCAGCGCATTGTCGCCGAAGTCCTCGAAGAAGACTTCCGGCTTCGGATCGCTCAAGACCTGCCCGTGATCGTCGGCGCAGCCGGAGATGATGTCGGCAGCGTCGCGCACCGGCGACCCGTACGCGATGCCGATCCGGATTTCGCGCCGGACATGGGTATTGGAATAGGTCCAGTTGATGATCTGGTTTTCCAGAAGGCTCGAGTTGGGCACCAGCGCTTCGAGACCATCAAAGCCGCGCAGCGTTGATGCGCGCAGGTCAACCTGGGTGACGTAGCCAGTCATCCCTTCTATGGCCACGATATCGCCGACGCGAATCTTGCGCTCGAAGAGGATGATGATGCCGCTGATGACGTTCTTGATGATCGTCTGGGTCCCGAAGCCGATGCCGATTGCCAGCGCACCACCCATGAACGCGAAAACGGTAAGGGGGATGCGCGCCAGATTGAGGATGAAGATCACCAGCACCAGGGCCAGCGCGATCATCGACCAGCGACGAATGACGCTGGCCAGTTGCTGGTCGACCCGGAAGCGGCTGACCATCAGTCGCTGCAAGCGCGCCGAGAGCAGCGAGAACAGCCAGTAGCCGACAATGTACAGGGCGATCGCGCCGATGCTCTTGCCGACGGTTATCCCATAGCTAACGCTTACCGTCTTGCCGTCGACGAAGGTCGAATCCTCGACCGCAAACATTTCGAAGTCCCAGATCTGTTTAAGGATGTTCGTTATCTGCAGCGCGCCGAGCTTCCAATCGTCGGCGTCGACGGCTTCGCCGCTGTAGCCGAAATCCTTCAGCCAGCGCTTGATTTGACGATACAGCTGCCGGCCCGCGATTTCCACGCTCTGGTAGTCCTGCACGCGCTTCTCCAGGGCCTGCAGAATCGCCGACTCCTGTGATCTGGCACTGGAACTGAGCGAGGTATTGTCAAGCCGTAGCGCTTGCTGCATGACCGCGGTGCGCGCCCCGTCCTGCATTTCACGGAATAGGTCCTGACGGCTGGCGAGTTCTTCAGCGGTCCGCTGCAGCGCCGAAAGGACCGCCTGGCGGGTAGCGGAATCGTCGGAGCGGAAACCGACGAAACGCTGTTCCCAGGCGCTGCCGGCGATCTGAATGAGGCCGTCCAGCCAGCTCAAAGTCATCAGCGTCAGGCGGCCGGTCTCCATCTGCACATCAAGCACCCGCATGCGATGCGCGATGGGGCCATTGGGATCGGCGCCCGTCAGCAGTTTCGCCAGTCGCTCGCGTTCGGCTGCGAGCTTGCTGTTTGCGGCAACGACCCGATCGATTTCGGCGCTTACCCTGTTCTGCCGGCCACGCAAGCTTGCCTTCTGCTGCTCGAAATCCTCCTTGCTCAGACGCTGTTCGGGTAGCACGCGGGCAAGGAGACGCTGCATTTTCTCGCGCAGCGGTTGCAGTTTTTCCACTTCCCGCTGGATGAGTTCTCGCCCGAGCGTGGTCGTGGTCAGGTCAGCCTCGACCTGTCGCTGGCCCAGTGACGCAAGTTCACGGTTGTCGCGATCCTTGTCGACTTGCTCCCGCTTGTTGGCACTCGCCAGCCGATCCTCTGCCAGGCGAACGGCTTTGCTGGCTCGCTTGCGCGCGTCGATCAACTCGGTTTGTTGTTCTTCGAGTGCCCGTCCGGCCGCGGCCAGGCTTTTCAAATGTTCGCTCAGCGTATCGTATTCATCGCGCAGGGCATCGACGCGCAAGGCGGAGTAGGGCGGCGGTCCGTCGAATTCGGCCAGAAGCGTTCGCTGGTTCGGGGTCTCGGGTGGCGCGTTGTTCAGCGTATCCAGCTCGTCGAGCAGGTTCACGCGTTCCCCGTAGAGCAGTACCAGTCGGCCAAGCAGGCGCTGGCGCTCGCTGATCGGCGAGCCGTTCTCGGTTGCCGCGCGGTCCTTCAGCCGTTGCTCATCTTGCTGACGGCGCGCTTCGGCGAGCAGCGTCGCCGCCTCGGCACGCGGGTCGACGGCTTCCGTCGTGGTCGCTTCAGCCGGCTTGCTGGCTTCCTTTGAGGCTCCGAAGAGCTGTTTGGGCAGGCTGAGTTGCGCGTCGGCGAGCGGTGCGAGCAGCAGGATGTAGAGCGCGAAGAAAAAGCGCTGGAGAGTCATTGAAGCTGACTCCGGGCGGCTCGCGGCACAGTTGCCGCACGGATCCATACGGGGAGGGCGATGTTCGCGTGACGAAGCCGGAGCGGCTCGCTTTCGGCCAGGCGTGCGACAGAAGACTGCAGACAGGCGAACAGGTTTTCCACAGGGTTTCCTTCAGAACAGGGGCGTAGTATCGAACTTGATGCTGCGAACGTCTACCGCGGATCTTCCTTGGCGGTTTTAGTGCGCGGCGCCGGCGAGAAGCGGCTAGACTCCGACTTTCCGCACCGGAGCCTTGCCATGACCAGCGCTGTCGCGTCCCTGCCTGAAAAAAAAAAGCCACGATCTGGAAGTGATTTGCTTGATCGGTTTCGTACATGGCGTTTCGCATTTCTTTCATTTGCTCTTGCCGCCGCTGTTTCCGTGGCTGATGCACGATTTTGGTTTGAGCTTTACCGGCATCGGCGCGACGATGACGATCTTCTTCGTCGTCTCGGCGATTGGGCAAGCGCTGGCGGGTTTCCTGGTTGATCGCTTTGGCGCGGCCAGGGTGCTTGGCGGCGGCATCTCGTGTTTTCTGCTTGCGGCGCTGCTGCTGTCAGTGGTCGACGATTACCTTGGCTTGACCCTGGTTGCCGCGCTGGCCGGGCTGGGCAACAGTGTTTTCCACCCGGCCGACTTCACGGTGCTCAACCGGCACGTCTCGCAGCACCGGCTCGGGCACGCGTTTTCGATTCACGGCTTGTCGGGCAATCTGGGCTGGGCGCTGGCGCCGGTGTTCATGACCGGGATTGCCGCGACTGCCGGCTGGCGGGTGGCCGCGCTGGCCGCCGCGGGGATCGCGGCGCTGGCTTTGCTGCTCTTCGCCTGGCGGCGGCGGACACTTGCTGACCCGCCGGGCTCACTGGTCAGCGGCGCAGCGGGTGGGCAGGCGATTTCGGCATTCGGTTTTCT
Organism: Candidatus Accumulibacter phosphatis; assembly: GCF_012939955.1. Classification (GTDB taxonomy): domain Bacteria; phylum Pseudomonadota; class Gammaproteobacteria; order Burkholderiales; family Rhodocyclaceae; genus Accumulibacter; species Accumulibacter delftensis. The sequence goes on along the minus strand of NZ_SPMY01000029.1, from coordinate 59,614 downwards.
GCGCTCGCCGGCGGTCTGGATGTGCTTTTTATTCTTTCTGCTGATTACCACCGCCTTTGGCGGCATTCAGAATTTCGTGATGCCGATCCTGCAAAACCTGCACGGTCTGTCGCTGGCGGCCGGAGCGACGGCGCTTTCGGCGTATCTGGTCGGTGGTGCCGGCGGCATTCTGACCGGCGGTTTCCTGGCGCAGAAAGGTGAACAGGAACGCTTGATTGCTGCGGCGCTCGGCGCCGGGGCATTGCTTACTATCGCGCTGGCGCTGCTGCCGCTGCCGCAGTGGAGCGTGTTGCCGCTGATGGTCGGTATTGGCTACTGCACGGGAATCGCCGGCCCATCGCGTGACCTGCTGGTACGCCGGGCGGCCACTTCGCGCTTCGGGCAGGCGGCCTACGGCCGCGTTTACGGCTTTGTCTACTCGGGGCTCGATACCGGCCTGGCCTTGGCGCCGCTGGTCTTCGGCGGGCTCATGGACGGCGGGCGTTTCGCCGCGGTGCTGATCGGCATTGCCGCATTGTGGGGGCTGTCGATCCTGACCGCGCTGCGCGTCGGTGGCGTTACCCGGCAGGCGGCCGCCTGAGGGTTTTGTCGGCGGCCGGGTTGATGATCAAGCCGACCGCCGTGCCAGCCGGCCAGCCACGACGGTGGTCAAGCCGGGGCGGTCAAGCCGACGTCGTCAAAATGCGGCAACAGGCGGGTCGGCAGGTGGGGCAGCTCTCCGCTCAGGCGATTCCTGTCCGTTCCAGCGCCGGCCGCCAGCATTTTGCGAGGCGATTGAAGCCGCGTACCGTCGGATGCAACTCGTTGGCCCAATCGTCTTCGGGTTTCAGGGTATGGCGCCCGTCCACCAGTTGCAGTGTCGGCGCTTTCGCCTGCGCTTCTTCAAGACATATCCAGAATTCGTCGATCAGCAGCTTCACCACCTCCGGTTGCAGAGCGCGATCGACCTTGGCTGCATCCATCGGAAACTGCAACCACTGTCCGAGACCGAGGAAGCCTTTGCCGTTTGGCGGCGGATAGTCGTAGCTGTGCACGAAGACCGGCGTGCCGGGAATTTTCTCCTCGACCAGCGTGACGACGCTGAGCAGGGCATCGATGACGGTGCTGAAGAGCTGCTTCGGCTGGCCGCTACGCAAGCAGGCGAAGGCTGAAGTGGCGTCGGAGCAGTCTTCCAGGAGCAGCTTCCCGAGATCGTCACGGCCGGCGAAATCGTTGCCACCACCAGACAGAAAAACCGCTTTAATCGTCCGGCCATAGCCTTTCTTGCGATCGAGGTCGCGTTCGATCTGCTCGCGAATCGGGCCTGACTGGTACTCGACGGCTTCGGCACCGCTGTGGCCACGGACCAGGATGAGGTGGCGCTTCTTGCGGTTCAGGCGTTTGTGCAGCTGGTTGAGAAGATTATTCTTCGGGTACCAGAACCACGAATCGCCAATCGCCAGGACGCTCGGAAACAGGCCATCCCTGGTCAATATCGATTCGTCCCATACGGGCTTGTTGATCATTTCACATCCTCCAGTTGTTTGTTTTAAGTTGTCTCGCTTGCCTTGCGGATGCGGCAGTGGTTGGCCAGCAGATAATCGCATAACGCATGTACAGTCTGCAACGGCCGCTGCGGGTCCTTGCTGCCTGAGGGCTTCCCAGTACGCTTGCTCGCCGATGCGCGCAGCGAGGTAGTCGATGAGCTTCCGCACCCGCTGCGGTACCTGGCACCTGTACTCGGCGGTGGCCGCCGACAAGTGCGCACGCTTGAGCACGGATTTTGCTGCTCTCGTCGACCATCCGCCGCGTCCGCTGGCCTGCCTGGCGCAGGAACTCTTCGCTACGCATTGAAGTCGGAGACGCGAGGCGACAAGACGGGATCACAGGACAAGGCGCGTTTTCAGTTTTCGACCCTCAACTGTCGACCCCTGGCGCGGCAAGAGCTGCCAACAAACCGGAAAGAAGGTGACGACGATGCCCAACACGATGACCGACAGCCGCTATTCGCATGCTGCCATGGCCCTGCACTGGCTGATGGCCATCCTCCTGATCAGCCTGTTCAGCCTCGGCATCTACATGCACGAACTGCCGCTCTCACCCGACAAGCTCAAGCTCTATTCGTGGCACAAGTGGGCCGGCGTGACCGCTTTCATGCTGGTCCTGCTGCGCCTGCTGTGGCGAGCCGGCCACCGGCCGCCGCCCTTGCCGGCGGCGATGCCGGGCTGGCAGAAGACCGCGTCGCACGGCATGCACCATTTACTCTACGTGTTGATGGTCGCGGTCCCACTGAGCGGCTGGCTGATGAGCTCTGCCAAAGGTTTCCAGACCGTGTATTTTGGCGTCCTGCCGCTGCCGGATGTCCTCGGCAAGGACAAGGAACTCGGCGAGTTGCTGCAGACGGTGCACAAGATTCTCAACCTCAGTCTGGCGGCGCTGGTGGTCGCGCATGTGGGCGCTGCGCTGAAGCATCATCTCATCGACCGCGACGACATCCTGTCGCGCATGCTGCCTTTGCGCAAGTGCCGGCAGGAGTCCCCCCAGACCCAGACCCGCACGCAATCGCAGGCGCAAAGCCGCTGACCCGTAGAGAAACCTTCCCGCGTTCGACGCACCCATGGAGAATACATGAACATCCTTCGCCCAATCCCGGTCGCGCTGCTGGCCGCGCTGCTGGTCGCCAGTGGCGCCACGCAGGCGGTCGAGTTTTCGCAGTTCCAGGCCGACAAGAGCACGCTGCAGTTCGTTTCCAAACAAATGGGGGTGGCGGTCGACGGCCGCTTCAAGAAGTTCTCCGCGACGCTGGCTTTTGATCCGGCCAAGCCGGCGGCAGCGACTGCCAGGCTCGAGCTCGACCTGGCCAGTGTCGATGCCGGCTCGGCGGAGGCCGACGGCGAGGTGGTCGGCAAGCCGTGGTTCAACGTCAAACTGTTCCCCACCGCCACTTTCGTTGCGACGGCGATTCGTCCGCTCGGCGGCGACAAGTTCGAACTCGTTGGCAAGCTGAGCATCAAGGACAAGACGCAGGATGTCAGCGCACCTTTCAGCTTCCGGGAGGAGGATGGCAATGCTATCTTCGCCGGCGCTTTCATCCTCAAGCGCCTCGATTTCGGTGTTGGTGACGGCATCTGGTCCGATGTCAGCGCCGTCGCCAACGAAGTGCAAATCAAGTTTCACATCGTCGCTGCACCCGCAGCAGCCGGCAAGTAAGCCGTTGCCGGCGAGCAGTTCGGATCCGTCTGCAGAATATCCATTAACCATCGTTCCCATCTCAAGGAGATGTCGCATGAAGAGGCAAGTTGCCCCGCGCAAAGTTTTTGCCATTGTCGCCCTCAGCGGTCTTTTCGCAGCGCCGGTATTCGCTGCAGGCGAAACATTTGTCGTCGATCCGAACCACACCTATCCGCGTTTCGAATACAACCATCTTGGTTACTCGAAGCAGATCCAGCGCTTCAACAAGACGTCCGGGACCATCGTTGTCGACCGTGCGGCCAAGACCGGCGCGGTGGACATCAGCATTGACGCCAGGTCGGTGGATACCGGTTACCCATTGTTCGACGAGCATATCCAGGGCGAGGACTATTTCGATACCGCGAATTATCCGACCATCACCTACCAGTCGACGGCCGTGAAATTTGAAGACGACAAGCCGGTGTCCGTCGAAGGTCTGCTGACCATCAAGGGGGTGACCAAGCCGGTGACCCTGACCGTCACCTCGTTTCACGCCATGCCGCACCCGATGCTCAAGAAGGACGCCATCGGCGCCAATGCCGTCGCCCAGATCAAACGTTCCGACTTCAACGCCGGCAAGAACGCGCCTTACGTGAGCGACGAGGTGACACTAAGCATCGCCGTCGAAGCCCTGAAGCAGTAGACTGGCCTTCACACGGGGCCCTCGGGCCCCGCCCCGGCTTGCCGTTTTGGCGAGCAACAACAAGAAACTGGAGACTGCCATGAGCGAGAACAAGCCCACCGTTGCCCAACAAGCGCCGTACGCGGTTGATGTCGAAGCTGGCAAGACCTACTGGTGGTGCGCTTGCGGTAACAGCAAGAAGCAGCCTTTCTGCGACGGTAGCCACAAAGCTGGCCCCTTCTTGCCGCTGGAGTACAAAGCGGAAGCGGCCGCGAAGCTCTACTTTTGCGGTTGCAAGCACAGCGCCAACAAGCCGCTGTGCGACGGCAGCCACAAGAAGCTTTAACGGTCATGACACGTGGAGACACCCCAAATCATGAAAGTCATGACCGTTTCCTTCTCACTTGCCGTGCGCATTCCGGCTTGCACGCCGGAATCGTTCGCCGGGCAGGGAGCATGCTCCCTGAATTCCCCGCCTCACCCCTGCCCCTTCTCCCGCAAGGGGAGAAGGGAGTTTCGTGAGTCGCTTGCGCGACTTTCACATTAATAACGAGAAAGACGAAACGGACGAAACGGACGAAGCGGCCGAAATAGCCGCAACGGACGCAAGAAGCCAAAGCGGCGAAGCGCTGCAGCGGGCATCCACAGCCGCTTGCTCAGCACCCACCCAAACCTCCGGAGGAGAGAGCACATGACCAGAAGCCTGAACAGCGCAGCACTCGCCCAACTATTCTGCGAAGCGCGAACCCACAACGCTTTCGCCCCCGAGCCCCTTCCCGAGGCGACTCTGCGTCACCTGTACAGCTTGATGAAGTGGGGTCCGACGTCCATGAATTGCCAGCCCGCGCGGCTGCTCTTCGTGACCAGCGCCGAGGGCAAGGCACGCTTGGCGCCAGCGCTGTCGCCCGGCAACCTGGACAAGACGCTGGCTGCCCCGGCAACCGTAATCGTTGCCACCGACAGCCGCTTCTACGAGCATCTGCCGACGATGTTTCCGGCCTACGACGCCCGGCCGATGTTTGCCGGCAACGCAGAACTGGCTGCCAGCACCGCCGCACGCAACGGCACCTTGCAAGGCGCTTACCTGATTCTCGCCGCGCGTGCTCTGGGTCTGGATTGCGGGCCGATGTCCGGCTTCGATGCTGGCAAGCTCAACGCCGCGTTCTTCCCGGACGGCCGTTACCAGGCCAATTTTCTGTGCAATCTTGGCGTCGGCGATCCCGCGGCGCTGCACCCGCGCGGGCCACGCTTGAGTTTCGAGGAAGCCTGCGAGATCGCCTGAGGGACGCCTTGCTTTTCTTTTCGCTCGTCTTCCGTGTTGCGTCGAGTGACTGCGTTTTCGAACCCGCGTGACCTTGGCTCAACGACCTTCGCCACGCGCCGCCAGGTAAATCCCGAAGAGCAGCAGCGCAAAACCAATCCCCTGCAACAGCGCGAACGACTCTGCGAAGAATATCCAGGCCAGCGCTGCGCTGCCGACCGGTTCGCCGAGCGTCACCACGGCGATGAAAGTCGCGGAGACGTGTTTCAGCGACCAGTTGTACGAAGTGTGCCCGAGCAACTGCGGGCCGAGCGCCATTCCCAGAGCAATCAGGTAGGCGGCGCCGGAATAGCCGGTGAGCGGCGTGCCGCTCAACTGGCAGGCGAAGAGCAGAAACAGCGAGGCGCTGCCATAGGCCAGCCAGACGTAGGCCGGTAGCGGCAGATTGGCGCGCAGGCGCCGCCCGATCAGCAGGTAGGCGGAAAAACACCAACTGCCGACGATGGCCAGGAAGTTGCCGAGCAGCGGGTCACTGCCGGCCACGCTGCTCTGGCTATCGCTCCAGAAGATCAGCATGCTGCCGGAAAGCGAGATGACGATGCCCAGGGCCATCACGGCGCCCGGCTTTTCCCCGAAGAGAAAAAACGAAGCGATGCCAACCCAGAGCAGATTGGTGGTCACCAGCGCCGTGCTGCTGGCTACCGAGGTGTATTCGAGCGAGGTGATCCAGGTGGCGAAGTGCAGCGCCAGGAAGAAACCGGCGCCGCAGGTCAGCAGGGCCTGGCGCAGGCTCAGCGCGCGTAGCACATGGCCCGATTGCCAGAGGGCAATCGGGGTGATGATCAGCGCCGCCAGCCCCAGGCGCAGGGTGGCGATGGTCAGGGACGGCAGGCCGTGGCCTTGCGCCAGGCGCGCGAGAATGGCGCCAAAGGAAATCGCCAGCAGCCCGATGCCGAGGACCACGAAGGGCAGCCAGCGCGGCAGCGCCGCGCTCTCCTCCGCACTTTTTTCCACGCCTTCGCTGCCAGCGCTCGGCTAGGCAGCGGTCTCCGTCTGGGCGCCCTCGAGATAGGCGGCGCGCACTTCCGGACTGGCCAGCAGTTCGCTCCCCGTGCCGGAGAGAATGATCTGGCCGTGCTGCAGGACGTAGCCACGATGCGCCACGCGCAGGGCGTGGTGCGCGTTCTGCTCGACGAGCAGGATGGTCATGCCGTGCTCACGGTTGAGCTCGCGAATGATCTGGAAAATCTTCTTGATATACAGCGGCGCCAGGCCCAGCGAAGGCTCGTCGAGGAGCAGCAGTTGCGGCCGGCTCATCAGCGCGCGGGCGATGGCCAGCATCTGCTGTTCGCCACCCGATAGCGTGCCGGCACTCTGCGTGCAACGCTCTTCGAGAATCGGAAAAAGGGTGTACATGCGCTTCAGGTCGACCGCAAAGTTGCTCTCTTCGCCGAGAACGGCGCCCATTTGCAGGTTTTCGAGGACCGTCATGCGCGGGAAGATGCGCCGCCCTTCGGGAACCAGGGCGATGCCGCGGCGGGCGATGTCATGGGTCGGCAGGGCGGTGATGTCTTCACCATCGAAGACGATGCGCCCGGCCGAGGCGCGCGGCTGGCCGAAGATGGACATCATCAGCGTCGATTTGCCGGCGCCGTTGGCGCCGATCAGGGTCACCACCTCGCCGACCTGCACCGCCACATCGACACCGTGCAGGGCGTGGATGCTTCCATAGTGGGCATGGACACCCGACAGTTGCAGCATCATGAGCTGGCCTCCGCGTGCAGTTGTTCGTCGGCATCGTCCTCGCCCAGATAGGCCTTGATGACGTTCGCGTCCTGCTGGATGTGTGCCGGCGTGCCTTCGGCGATCTTGCGCCCGTAGTTGAGCACGCAGATATGATCGGAGACGTTCATCACCACACTCATGTCGTGCTCGATGAGCAGGATGGCGATGCCTTCGTCAGCTGCCAGGTGCTTGAGCAGTTCGTTGAGTTCGGCCGATTCGCGCGGATTGAGGCCGGCCGCCGGCTCGTCGAGGCACAGCAACAGCGGGTCGACACAGAGAGCGCGGGCGATCTCGATGCGCCGCTGCATGCCGTAGGGCAGGTCGCCGGCCGCGGTATTGGCCTTGTCGATCAGATCCAGCCGCTTCAGCCAGCCGATGGCCTTGTCCATCGCCGCCGCCTCGGCACGCCGGTAGCCGGCGAGGCCGAAGAGTCCGGCCAGCGAGAAAACCGAGGCATGCTGCAGCGCATTGTGCTGGGCCACCATCAGGTTTTCGAGGACGGTCATCTTCGGAAACAGGCGGATGTTCTGAAAAGTGCGCACCACCTGCGCCTTGTGCGCCACCTGGTGGCTGGGCAGCGTTTCGAGGCGCAGCAGACCGCGCTTGGGATGGTTCAGGCGGACACTGCCTTCGGTCGGCTTGTAGAAGCCGGTCAGGCAGTTGAAGAAAGTTGTCTTGCCGGCGCCGTTCGGCCCGATGACGCCGGTGATCTGGCGCGCGGCAACGTCCAGCGACATGTCGTCGATGGCCAGCAGACCGCCGAAGCGCATGGTCAGGCGCTCGACGCTGAGGAGCGGAGTGGTGGTGGCGCTCATTTGCCTTCTCCGTCGGCGGTGTAACGCAGCGTCGGTTCGCGGTGCGACAGGATGCCGCCCGGCTTCCAGACCATGATCAGGACCATCGCCGCGCCGAAGAGCAGCATCCGGTACTCGGCGAAATCGCGTCCCAACTCGGGCAGCAGTACCAGCACCAGCGAGGCCAGCACGACGCCCAGCTGGCTGCCCATGCCGCCGAGAACGACGATCGCCAGGATGATCGCCGACTCGCTGAAAGTGAAGGATTCCGGCGAGATGAAGCCCATCCGGGCCGCGAAAAAAAACGCCGGCAAAACCGCCGAGCATGGCCCCGATGGCAAAGGCCGAGAGCTTGACGTTGCGGGCGTTGATGCCCATTGCCTTGCAGGCGATCTCGTCTTCGCGGATCGCTTCCCAGGCGCGCCCGATCGGCAGCTTGCGCATGCGCGAGACGAAGAGGTTGGTGAGCAGCGCCAGCGCCAGGATCAGGTAGTAGAGAAAGATCAGGCGCTGGATTGGCGAATACTCGATACCGAAAAACGAGGCAAAGGTCGGATCATCGCCGGGCGGCTTGAGTTCGAGACCGAAGAAGGTCGGCCGCGGAATCGACGCAATGCCGTTCGGGCCACCGGAGAGTTCGGTCCAGTTCACCAGGATGACGCGGATGATCTCGCCGAAGCCGAGTGTGACGATGGCCAGATAGTCGCCACGCAGGCGCAGCGTCGGCCAGCCGAGCAGGACGCCGAAAAGGGCCGCCATGGCGCCGGCCACCGGCAGGGCCTCCCAGAAGCCCCAGCCGAATTGCGTTCCGAGGATGGCGTAGGTGTAGGCGCCGACGGCGTAGAAGGCGACGTAACCAAGATCGAGCAGGCCAGCCAGGCCGACGACGACGTTCAGGCCCCAACCGAGCATGACGTAGATCAGCACGGTGGTCGCGGTATCGACGACGTAGCGGTTGTCGGCAAAGAACATCGGCAGGGTCAACGCCACGCCTAATGCTGCCCAGGCGACCCAGGTGAGCATCGGGCTGCCGCTGCGTCCACTGCTGTCGGTCAGCGCTGCCGCGGCCGTGGCCGCAGTCGAGCGCTCCCGCGTCAGTTGGTGCGCCTTGAACTGGTCGATGCCGTAACGCAGAAGCAGCCGGCCCGCGAAAGCGACGCCGACGAAGATGAACAGGGTCGGCCAGCGCGTGGCGATCTGCAAGGCGCCACCGCTATCGACGGTGGTCAGGCCGATCATCGGAATGCCCAGCAGCAGGGCAATGAAGGCCACCGCGGCGGCGTCCTTGAGACGCGTCGCGGGCGAGAGGCTGTGTGGGGCGAGAACGAAAGCGGCCATCAGACTTTCTCCACTTCAGGACGGCCGAGCAGGCCGGAAGGGCGGAACATCAGGACCAGGATCAGGATGCTGAAAGTCGCCACGTCCTTGTATTCGGCAGACAGATAGGCGGCCCAGAAAGCTTCGATCAGGCCAATCAGCAGGCCGCCGAGCATCGCCCCCGGCAGCGAGCCGATGCCGCCGAGAACGGCCGCCGTGAACGCCTTGATGCCGGCGACGAAACCGATGAAGAAGTCGACCACCCCGTAATAGACGGTGACCATCACCCCGGCCACCGCCGCCAGCGCTGCACCAAGCATGAAAGTCAGCGAAATCGTGCGGTCGACGTTGATGCCGAGCAGGGCGGTCATCGTCCGGTCCTGCTCGCAGGATCGTTGCTGTCGTCCGAACGAGGTTTTTGTGATCAGGTAAGTGAAGCCGGCCATCAGCGCCACGGTGACGATAACGATGAGAATCTGGGTGTAGGCCAGGCGAACGGTAAAGCCGTCGACGGTCATCAGATCGATGCCGCCGACGAGCACCGGCGGGATCGGCTTGACGCGCGCCCCCTGCGTCAACTGCACCATGTTCTGCAGGAAAATCGACATGCCGATCGCCGAAATCAGCGGCGCCAGCCGCGTCGCCCCGCGCAGCGGCCGGTAAGCGATGCGCTCGACGGCCCAGCCATAGACCGAGGTAAACAGGACGGCGATGATCAGCACCAGCACCAGCGCCAGAGGCACCGAGCTGATCGCGAAACTGGCGAGCAGGGTAAACACGGTGACGGCGATGAAGGCGCTGACCATGTAGATGTCGCCGTGCGCGAAGTTGATCATGCCGATGATGCCGTAGACCATCGTGTAACCGATGGCGATCAGGCCATAGACGGCGCCAAGCGTCAGGCCGTTGATCAGTTGCTGAAGTGCAAGAGCCATCACCTTCCTCCTTTGCTGCTGGCGCGAAATGCGCTGATTATTGTGCTTGCGTCAGACCGTCAAACTTCGCCGGCAAGCGCAGCGTCAGAATCTTCCCGGCTCTGGAATGCCAAGGTCACGGCAAATCTTGATCGCCAGGTAATTGCTGATTTCGTTATGTCTTGGAACGGCGCTTCGCCTGTTGGTACTTGAATGGCACCACCAGGAATGGTTACCACCTTCACGCAGCAAGGCGCAACCATGCGCCATGAGATGTGCCAGCAAATCGCGCCGCTTCACAGGGCCGCTTCACAGTGCCGCTTCACAATGCAATTGGCAGTTCTTCAAATCGGGTTCCAGCCGCGTCAAGTGCATCTGCCCGATTGAGGTCAATGGCTTCGATCAGGGTTTCGCGCAGGGATTGCAAGAGACCTTCTCGTGAAGATTCCTGGCAGTTGACCCCCGGCACCTCTTCGATCCAGCCAATCCACCACTCGGCATCCTGCTTGATTACTGCGGTGTAGGTTCGATTCATGCTTCCTCATCCTTTCGAGCGCTACTCGCGCGCTCCGTGCTTGCGACGCGTTCCCGGGGACATCTTGCTGGGCAACTCGTCGACTGACTTCATTGGATCTCTTTCGTAGTTTGACAGCAGGGTGTAGTCGATTTCGTAGGTTTTCGCCGGAAGCAGCCCGAATTCATGCAGTTCCAGCAATTCGATTAGGCGATCCCCGTCAATCAATTCGATGGGCTTGCAGCCGGGGCGTCGAGCGGCATCCCGCGCGCTGTCCGTGAAGTACCCGGTGGTAAAGAAGATTCCTTTTTCGGCATCACCAATGGCTCCTTGAAAGGCCTGTACCGCACTTGGAGAGACAGAGCCGGAGTAACGCTTGCATTGAAAGGCAATCTTGGCGGTGACGATTGGCCCCAGCGGAAGATAGCCCTCGCCATCAATCCCTTTGTCACCGGTGCCACCAGTGACTCTCACTCGTTCCAGTCCCAGATGTTTCAAGAGGTCCGCGCAGAACTGCTCGAACGACTCGGGTGAAAGCGCTTGCAACTGCAGGAGCAGTTCTTCGCCGTAGGCGTTGGATGGGCTTGTCAGAGAGGCCTGATCGACCGTTGTTTCCAGTGGTAATTGCGGTGCTTGTGGCGCTTGAACCGGTTTTTTGGCGTGAATGGCAACCCACTTCCTGACTATTTCGCGGGCTTGATCAAGAGTGAGGTGGAGTTCCTTGCTGGAAGCCGTGAGCATCCAGATGCCATGTTTCGGCGATTGCAGCAGTCCCTCCCAAACAAGATACTGGCGGCCCCAGGCGACCTGATTCGGGAACCGAAGGCTGCCACTTCCGAGCCTCGCGAAACGCTTTTCATCTCGAACGTTTGCAAGCCTGGCCACGGAGTCGCATACCTCTCTGGGTGTAGCTGACCCTCCCAATTCCCGCAAGGCATCGAGTATGTGAGGCATCCACTGCAGAAATTCCGCATGCTTCTTGGCCGTCGCAGATTGGCTCATGCTCTCTCCCAATCTTGATCTGGCGAGACCGTCCTGCACCCAAGCCACACCCCTCCCGTTCCGAACCTCGCCACGCGCATCCCAATGGAAGGCCCCTTGCTGGCAGGCTTTCGGTGAATCAAGGGTGTCTTTGACCTGGACCCTAATGGCCAGGCTGTCATGTCGTCAGTCATGTGACGCGACCGCCAAAAGCCTCGGTGACCATCAAACTGGCAGCGCTTCGGAGCGCAATCGCTTCGGCCGGCAAGCATCAGTATTGGGTAGGTCACGATTGTGGTCAGGCGCTTCGTCTGCTCGGGGTCGGATGATGTGCGACACCAAGCAGAGCATCGATCGAGATGTCTTCGTCGATCAATTTCCAGTGAATACCATACCGCGAGGGAGAAACTTCGAATTCCTTCTGTTCTTCCTCCGTCGCGGCCGCCAGCGCCGGTGATATTTGCTTCAGGTCACGCTGAATTCTCTGGCCATCGACGACGGGGCTGAGAATGCCCCGTTCGATAGCGATGTCATCCATTTCATGGTGCTTTTTCATTTTCCCCGCCTTTCCTGGAATTCTCTCCACTGCTCAATGACATAATCGAAGTGTTCAAAGGTTATTTGCCGTATTTGCTTCCTGTCCCGGGATGACAATCCGCAACAATTGGCTTCCTGAATATCAAAGCCGTCTACATCGATCCAGTATTTGCATCTTGGCGCTTTCTCATTCATCACCCGCATCGAGCGCCATCAAGCTGGCGTTGCCGCCAGCGGCGGTGGTATCGACCGACAGCGTGCGCTCGCTCGCAAAGCGGTAGAGATAGTGCGGCCCACCGGCCTTCGGCCCGGTGCCCGACAGTCCTTCACCACCGAAAGGCTGCACGCCAACCACCGCTCCGATGAGGTTGCGGTTGACGTAGGTGTTGCCGACGTGCAGCCGGGCAGTAATGCGTCGAACGGTGTCCTCGATGCGGCTGTGGATGCCCAGGGTCAGGCCATAGCCGGTGCTGGCGATGGCGTCGCAGACCTTGTCCAGATCCTCGCCACGCCAGCGGACGATGTGCAGGATCGGCCCGAAGACTTCGCGTTCGAGGCGCGACAGGCTGTCGATTTCGTAGGCGCGTGGGGCAAAGAAGCTGCCGTCGGCGGTGGCCTGCTCGTCGAGCGCGCAGGTATAGAGCGGGGTCGCAAAACTGTCCAGCCAGCTGGCGTGGGCGACGAGCACCTTGCGCGCGGCTTCGTCGATTACCGGGCCGACGTCGGTGCGCAGGTCGGCCGGGTCGCCGATGCGCAGTTCCTGCATCGCGCCGGCGAGCATCGTGCCGACGCGGTCGGCAATATCCGCCTGGACGAAGAGCACGCGTAGCGCCGAGCAGCGCTGACCGGCCGAATTGAAGGCCGAGGCGAGGACGTCGCGGACGATCTGTTCGGGCAGTGCCGACGAGTCGGCGATCAGCGCGTTCTGACCACCGGTCTCGGCGATCAACGGCACCAGCGGGCCGTCCTTGCCGGCCAGGCTGCGGGCGATGATGCGCGCCACCTCGGTCGAGCCGGTGAAGGCCACGCCAGCACATTCGCGGCCGGCGACCATCGCCGCACCGACACGGCCATCGCCGGGCAGGAAGGCCAGGACATTGGTCGGGATGCCGGCGCTGTGCAGCATGCCCACAGCCAGCGCAGCGACCAGTGGCGTCTGCTCGGCGGGCTTGGCGAGCACCGTGTTGCCGGCGGCCAGCGCCGCGGCGATTTGGCCGACGAAAATGGCCAGCGGGAAATTCCACGGGCTGATGCAGACGAAAACTCCGCGGCCGTGCAGCGACAGGCTGTTGCTCTCGCCGGTCGGGCCGGGTAGCACGATCGGCGCGGCGAACTTCTCCCTGGCCTGGGCGGCGTAGTAGCGGCAGAAATCAATCGCCTCGCGGACTTCGGAAACGGCGTCGACCTGGATGCGGCCGCCTTCGCGAACGATCAGCGCGACCAGTTCCGGGAGGCCTTCCTGCATCAGGTCGGCGGCACGCTCGAGAGCGGCCGCACGGGTGGCGGCGGGCGTCGCCTCCCAGGCCGGGAAGGCTGCCTGCGCGACCGCCAGCGCGGCGTTGACGTCGGCGACGCTGGCTTCGATCACCTGTCCGACGACTTCGCGCCGGTTGGCCGGCGAACAGACCGGCCGGCTGCTGGCGCCGGTTCCCTGCTTGCCGCCAATCAGCGGCGCGGCGAGGTAGTTCACCGTCTGGCTTTGCTGGATGGCCTGGTGCAGGTCTTGCAGTGCGGCTTTGTCGTTCATGTCCGGTCCTTCACTGTTGGCGCGTTTGGCACCGAAAATGTCACGTGGCAGCGGGATGCGCGGCTGGCGTTTGACCGCCAGCGCGGCCAGTCTTTCGACCGGGTCGGCAATCAGCGCGTCGATCGGCAGCTCGGCGTCGGCGATGCGATTGACGAAGGACGAGTTGGCACCATTCTCGAGGAGGCGACGAACCAGGTAAGCGAGCAGGTCTTCATGGCTGCCGACCGGCGCGTAAACGCGACAGGGCCGGTTCCACTTTGTGGCCCCGACGATCTGGTCGTAGAGCTCTTCGCCCATGCCGTGCAGGCGCTGGTATTCCCATTCGTCGCTGCCGCCGGCGCTGATCGCGATTTCGGCGACGGCGGCGAGGGTGTGCGCGTTGTGCGTCGCGAATGCCGGGTAGAAGGCCTGTGGATCGGCGAACAAGCGCCTGGTACAGGCCAGGTAGGAGACATCGCTCGTCACCTTGCGCGTAAACACCGGGTAATCGCTATGCCCACGCTCCTGCGCGATCTTGATCTCGGCGTCCCAGTAGGCGCCCTTGCACAGGCGCACCAGCAAGCGCCGCTGGCCACGGTGGGCAACGTCGGCAAGCCAGTCGAGCAGGGGCAGGGCGCGTTTCTGGTAGGCCTGGATGGCCAGACCGAGCCCGTTCCAGCCGAGCAGTTCGTGATCGGTGGCCAGCGCTTCGATCAGTCCCATCGACAGTTCAAGGCGCTCGGCTTCCTCGGCGTCGATGGTCAGGCCGATGTTCCTGGCCTTGGCCCTGACCGCCAGCGCCTTGATCGCCGGCAGCAGTTCGCGGCGCGCACGTTCTTCGTTGGCGACTTCATAACGCGGGTGCAAGGCGGAGAGCTTGATCGAGATCGATGGCGCGATGAACGGCGGCCGACCACTGGCCGAGTCGCCGATGGCGGCGATCGCCTTGCTGTAGGAATCGAAGTAGCGCAGCGCGTCGGCGCTGGTGCGTGCGGCTTCGCCGAGCATGTCGTAGGAGTGCCGGTAGCCGGCTTTTTCCGCGCTACGTGCGCGCTCCAGCGCCTCATTGATATTGCGCCCCATGACGAACTGCTTGCCGAGAATGCGCATCGCGGTGGTCACCGCCTGGCGGATCACGGGTTCGCCGGTACGCGAAACCAGGCGCCTGAGAATGCCGCTGAGGTTGCGTTGCGCCGTGTCGAGATTGACGATCTGGCCGGTGAGCATCAAGGCCCAGGTGCCGGCATTGACGAAAGTGCTGTGCGAGGCGCCGAGTCGTTTCTGCCACTCGGTGCTGCCGATCTTGTCGCGAATCAGGCGATCGACGGTGTCTGCGTCGGGGATGCGCAGCAGCGCTTCGGCGAGGCACATCAGCACCACCCCCTCGCGCGACGAAAGGTCGTAGGTGGTCAGGAAGGCATCGATGCCGCCGCTTTTCAAGCGTTGGTCGCGAACCGTCTGCACCAGTGGCGTCGCGCGTTGGCGGATACCCTGCTGTTCGGATGCGGTGAAGCGCGCCTTGGCAATCAGCTCCTCGACGAGCGTTTCCTCGTCAATGCGGTGATAGTCACGCAAACGCTGCCGTAGTGCTTGGGGTGTGGCCACGCTCATGCTGTCTCCCAGTTGATGCGAGTTGATCCGATTTGGCACGCTGCGTCGGTGCCGCCATGCGTTGTCGAAAGTCCGCCCTCGGGGCGGGCGCCGCGAGTCCTTCTTGGTCCCGAGTGCCGGCTGGCAGAGCCAGCCGGCACTCGGGTCGCTGCTTACTTCTTCACGTAATCGTACTTGCCACCTTGCCACTGATAGACCATGAAGCCGGGCAGTTTGTTGTCGCCCTTGGCGTCGAAGCTCAGTTTGCCGATCACCGTGTCGAAACTGCCTGAACGCAGCGCCTTTTCCATATCCTTGTACTTGGTGCTCTTGGCCGCGTTGGCCGCTTCGGCGAACAATTGCATGGCCGCATAGGCGTACATCACGTAGCCTCGGGCTCGACCTTGGCGTCACGGAACTGCTTGACGACGGCGGCGGCAGAGGGGTTCTTGCGCGGATCCGGCGCAAAGGTGAAGAACACGTTGTCGGCGGCCGGGCCGGCAGCGGTCACCAGCTCGGAGTTGGTCATCGTGTCACCACCCATCACCGTCAGTTTCAGGCCTGCCTGTTGTGCCTGGCGCAGGATCAGCGCGACTTCCGTGTGGTAGCCACCGAAGGCCATCACCTCAACGCCAGCCGACTTGAGCTTGCTGACCAGACCCGAATAGTCTTTTTTCGCCGGCGGTGATCGATTCACGCAGTGCTGGCTTGACGCCCTTGGCTTCCATTGCCTTGGCGATTTCGTCGGCGAGACCCTTGCCGTAGGCGCTCTTGTCGTCGACCACGGCGATCTTCTGGCCCTTGAAGTGCTCGGCCAGGAAGGTGCCGGCAACCAGGCCCTGCTGGTCATCACGGCCCATGATCCGGAAGATGTTCTTCAAGCCGCGCTCGGTGACCTGCGGGTTGGTCGACACCGTGGCCATCGGAATCTGCGACTCGTTGTAGACGTCGGACGCCGGGATCGTCGAGCTCGAACACCAGTGCCCGTGCATGAAGACGATCTGCTTGTTGACCATGGTGTTGGCCACTGAAACGGCCTGTTTCGGATCGCAGGCGTCGTCGCCGATTTCCAGCTGCAGCTTCTGGCCAAGGACGCCGCCTTTGGCGTTGATGTCGGCGATGGCCATCTCGGCGCCCTTGCGGATCTGGTCACCTGCCGACGCGTATTGACCGGTCATCGGCCCGGCGATGGCCACCAGAATGTCGGCGTAAGCACTGCCGCCGGCGAGGGCCAGCAGACTGAAGCTGGCCGTCAGGATCGACTTTCTCATTTGTTTCCTCCTTTGCTACGGTGGTAATTCAGGTAATGGACAAGTGACGCACCCGCAGCGAGCACATGCGCCCGCGTGAGTTCTGCCGCCGCGTCGGGGTCCCTGCGCACGAAGGCGTCGAGAATCTCGGCGTGTTCGTGCAGGGTCTTGGGCAGTTCGGTGGTGATCGACAAGGGCGCGCGCACATAGCGTTCGACCTTGTTGTACAGCGATCGTATTTCGGCCAGCAGGATCGGTCGCTCGGCTGCAACATAGAGCGTCGAATGAAACAGCCAGTTCAATTCGCCCCAGCGACCGCCGTCGCTGGCCAGCGCAAAAGCAGCAAGATGCTGGCGAGCGCTGGCGATGGCCTGCTCGTCGATCAGTGGCGCCGACAGGCGGGCGGCGCGTGCTTCGAGCATGGCCCGTATTTCCATGTATTCGCCGATCTCGGCGGCGGAAAGCGAGGCCACCACGGCGCCACGGTGAGGCAGGAAAGTCACCAGGCCTTTGGCCTCGAGGTGCTTCAAGGCTTCGCGGACGGGGATTTTGCTGACGTGGAAGTGGCTGGCGATTTCGTCCTGCCGCAGTACCTCGCCCGCTGCTAGGGTGCCATCGACAATGGCTTTCTTGAGCGTCAAGGCCACATGGTCCGACGCGCTGAGGCGCGGAATTTTCTCGGCGGCGATCAGTTCAAGAACCGACGGCATGGGCAATGAGATGGGCTCCGAATATCGTATACGATCTAAACATTCGCCCGCCAAGCTAGCCGCAGATTTGCTCGATGGCAAGCTGCAGTGCAGCAATTCAATGGTGCTTTTTGGTCCTTGCTGTAGAATCGCCAGCCCATGAACACTGTCAGCATCGACGCCACGCGCAGCGCCCCCCCGCAATCTCTTCGCCTACCGGAAATTCTGGGCCAGCCGTTTCGGCAGCGCGCCCTTCCTGCCGATGTCGCGGGCGGAAATGGATGAACTCGGCTGGGATTCCTGCGACATCATTCTGGTTACCGGCGATGCCTACATCGACCACCCGAGCTTCGGTATGGCGCTGATCGGGCGCCTGCTCGAAGGGCAGGGCTTTCGCGTCGGCATCATCAGCCAGCCCGACTGGCTGTCGGCGAAGGCTTTCCAGGTCCTCGGCCGGCCGAATCTTTTCTTCGGCGTCACTGCCGGCAACATGGATTCGATGGTCAATCGTTACACCGCCGATCGCAAGCCGCGCTCCGACGACGCCTACACGGCCAACGCCGAGCCGCACCGGCGCCCGGATCACGCGGTCGTGGTCTACGCGCAACGCTGTCGCGAGGCCTTTCCGGGCGCCAACGTGGTGATCGGCTCGATCGAAGCCAGCCTGCGCCGTATCGCGCACTACGATTACTGGTCGGACAAGGTGCGTCGCTCCGTGCTGCCGGATTCGAAAGCCGATCTGCTGATCTTCGGCAGCGCCGAACGGGCCATCGTCGAGCTGGCGCATCGCCTGGCCGCCGGCGAGAAGATCGCCGATATCCGCGACCTGCGCGGCACCGGCTTCATGGCTCCGCGCGGCTGGTTGCCGGGCAGCGACTGGGCCGAAATCGATTCCCGCGAAGTCGATACCCCGGGGACGCTGATCCGCCATCCCGACCCTTATGCGATGACTCCGGAGAGCGGCAAGGAAGCGGTGTGCGCGGCGCAATCAGAAAACTCCGCAGCCTCGGCAAGTCCAACCAGCGCTGCGGAATCGGGCGGCGCCGCCGGGCAGCCGCGCACGCAGGTGATCAGGACGCAGTTCCAGTTGCATCAGCGCATGCCCAGGCTCGAGCGCACACGAACCGCCATCCGCCTGCCGTCGTACGAGCAGGTGGTCGCCGATCCGGTGCTCTATGCGCACGCCTCGCGGACCTTCCACGTCGAATCGAATCCCGGCAATGCGCGGGCGCTGATTCAGGGCCATGGGGAGCGCGACGTGTGGCTCAATCCGCCGCCGATTCCGCTCAGCACGCCGGAAATGGATGGCGTCTTCGCCTCGCCTTTCCAGCGCCGGCCGCACCCTTCGTACGGCGATGCGAAGATTCCGGCTTTCGAGATGATTCGCTTCTCGATCAACATCATGCGCGGCTGCTTTGGCGGCTGCACCTTCTGCTCGATCACCGAGCACGAAGGGCGCATCATCCAGAGCCGCTCCGAGGAATCGATCCTGCACGAGATCGAAGAGATTCGCGACAAGACGCCCGGCTTTACGGGCATCATTTCCGACCTTGGCGGACCCACCGCCAATATGTACCGCCTGGCCTGCAAGGATCCGAAGATCGAGTCCTCGTGTCGCCGCCTGTCCTGCGTCTTTCCCGGCATCTGTGAAAACCTGAACACCGATCACACGCCGCTGGTGAATCTCTACCGCAAGGCGCGGGCGATGCCGGGGGTCAAGAAAGTGCTGATCAGTTCGGGCCTGCGCTACGACCTCGCCGTGCGCGATCCGCAGTATGTCAGGGAACTGGTCAGCCATCACGTCGGCGGCTATCTCAAGATTGCGCCCGAGCACACCGAAGACGGGCCGCTGGCGCACATGATGAAGCCGGGCATGGGCTCCTACGACCAGTTCAAGGCGATGTTCGAGAAATTCTCGAAAGAGGCGGGCAAGCAGCAGTACCTGATTCCGTACTTCATCGCCGCGCATCCGGGCACCACCGACCGCGACATGCTGAACCTGGCGCTGTGGCTGAAGCGCAACAAGTTTCGCCTCGACCAGGTACAGACTTTCCTGCCGACGCCGATGGCCATTGCCACGGCCATGTACCACAGCGAGAAAAACCCGCTGGTCAAGGTGGGCCGGGCATCGGCGACGGTCGAAACCGTTCGCAACGCGCGCCAGCGCCGCCTGCACAAGGCTTTTCTGCGCTATCACGACGCCAACAACTGGCCCTTGCTGCGCGAAGCGCTCAAGCAGATGGGGCGTGCCGACCTGATTGGCAACGGCCACCAGCAGCTGATTCCGAGCTTTCAGCCGCCGGGCACCGGCACGCGGCGCCCGCCGCCGGCCTCCGCCGCGGCGAACACTGCCCCACGTGCGCCGGTACGTCCAGCCGTCAGTGCCGCGCCGGCTGGCGCTCGCTCGCGCAAGCGCTGATTCCGGTCGTCGCCGCGACCAGCGCGGCCGGCGATGGAGCCGGCGATGGTAGTGGTGCATTCGTGATGAGACTTTCGGCAGGCATCTCCCACCCTCCGTCATCTCCCACCCTCCGTCATCTCCCACGCTCGGTCATTGCGAGGAAGCGCTGCTGGTAGCGCCGCGTTCAGCGTTCAGCGTTCACCATTCCCGACGGGGCTTTCAGCAAGCCTGACAGCGGCGTAAAACCCACGCCGTAGCCGGATTTTATAGGTTCCATACTGCGTGCAACACGACAATAGCGCGGCCGGCGATCAGGAACAGGCGTCCCGGATACGATCAGACGGGGAGGGCAGCCGCTTCGTAGTGGACCGCCAGCCAGATCGTCTCGCGCCCCGGCATCGTCCATTCAACCCGGTGCCGTCGTAGCGGCGCGATGTCCACGTAATCCCCCGCCTTGAGCTGCTGCGCCAGCGGCTGGTCTGCAAAGCGCAACAGCGCCTCGCCTTGAAGCAGCAGGATCCACTCACCCTGCGCTTGTTCGTACCAGAAACCCGGCGGGCTGGCCTGGCCGGTCGAGACGATACGTTCGATCCTCAGTCCCGGCCGGGCAAGCAGCTCGAGAAACTGCTCGTCGGTCGATGCGCCTGGCGGCAGTTCGGCGAAGATGTTTTTCATCGGGGAGGGTCTCGGAAAACAGAAAATTCGACGCCAGGCTCCGACCAATGGCTGGAGCGGCCTGAACGTCCCCGCGCCGACGAAAGGGGAGTGGTTCGATTTATCGGCTAATGATAGCAAGACGTTCAAGCGGTGGCAGCGAATCGTTAATGTGCAAGTCGCGCAAGCGACTCACGAAACTCCCTTCTCCCTTGCGGGAGAAGGGGCAGGGGAAGAGGGAAACGGTCATGACTTTCATGATCGGGGCTATCTCGACAAGTCATGACCGTTAGTACCACCCCACCCGACGCTGACGCGAACCGCTGACAGACTGCGCTCCGTCCGCCGGTTAGTGCGCTGGGTTGAACGGCCGCTTTATACAGACCCGATCAACCGCTCCGGGACGTGAACAACCCGTAGAATGCCATTTGTCATTCTGTGGCGGTCGGGGAAACGAAAATCTCGGCGATCGATGCTCGACGGCCTGCCTTTGAGCGGACCTGCAAGCTTGCTCTGCAGTTGGCTTCGGCGCATGATCACGGCGCCACAAATTCAAGCGGGAGCAGAGCTTTGTCGCCGAAGCCGTTGAGCGGCGCAGGGTCGTCTCTTTCCATCAAGCTGGCGGAAGCCAAAAGGAGGGCGGGATGCAACACATGATGAGAATGGCGGGGCTGGCTGCGGCCGGTGCGATCGGCGTGGCCGGGTGCGCAAGCGTGCAGCCGGGGCCCCAGGAAATGACCTTCTTTGTGACCAGTGTCGGCTCTGGCAAAGGTGGCGATCTGGGGGGGCTGGACGGAGCCGACCAGCACTGCCAATCACTGGCGCGGGCGGCCGGTGCCGGTGATCGCAGCTGGCATGCCTACCTGAGCACCCAAGCCGCGAAGTTGACCGATACGAGTTTCGTGAATGCGCGCGACAGAATCGGTGCAGGCCCCTGGCAGAATGCCAAGGGCGAGGTGATCGCGCGCAGTGTCGACGACTTGCACTCGGCCGACAGCAAGCTGACCAAGCTGACGGCCCTGGACGAAAAGGGGCAAGCCGTAAATAGTCGCACGGAGAAACCCAACAAGCACGACATACTCACCGGTTCGCGAGCCGACGGGACGGCCTTTCCTGGCGCCCCATTTCCCGACATGACCTGCAGCAACTGGACCAACAGCGGACCCAATGGCGCCGCGATGACCGGTCATTTCGACCGTGCGGGTCCCCTCGATGCCGCCTGGGCCATGTCCTGGAATTCGGCGCACCCGACACTTGGCTGTAGTCAGGAGAAAGTGCGTCCCACGGGTGGCGACGGACTATTCTATTGCTTTGCAAGGAAATGAGGCCTTGGGTCTAGGACTCGCTAGCGTAGTTTTGTACGCAGTATGGAACCTATAAATTCCGGCTACCCCGCCGATTTCCCGCCGTTGTCATGCTTGCTGAAGGCCGCGTCGGGAATGGTGAATGCGGCGCCACACCAGCCCCCACGTCATTGCGAGGAGGCGCAGCCGACGCGGCAATCCAGTTCCATCCTCTCACTATTTCCCACCGCATTGACATCGTGAGCACGCGAAAAGCCAAACCTCTGGATTGCCGCATCGGCTTCGCCTCCTCGCAATGACGGAGGGTGGGAGAGGCTTGCCGACCGTCTCATCAAGAACCCAACACTACAATAGCGATGGGCCCCAACACAATCCTCGCGGTTTTTGGGGGCAGGTGTTTCGCCGTGCCGCCTCGTGCGTGCGCCTTGAGCGTCGGCTGTGGTCGGCATTGCCGCCATTCGAGCGGGTTCGCGGAAAAATGCTGGGTCGGCGAGTCCGGAAGACCGCTAACTGAAAAACGCTACTCACCCTTTCGACCCGCAGCAGTCATTCGCGTTCTTGGTGGTTCAACGGCAGGTATCTGATTGCAGCAGTCGCTCCAGACGACAATTTACTTGCAGGTTATCGGTTAGTTCGGTGGTTGGCAGTGGCCGAGTTGAGTAGCTGTTATGGTTTCTATTCCCCACAGCCACTTAATCGATAGCTGTCCAGATTAGCCTTTCAAACAGACTCACTTTCCTCCAACCGTTTAGGTTGGTGCGCCGGCCAGCTTTACCACCGGTAGCGCTCGGTCAGCACCTCCACCGTCGTAGCTGGCGAAAAGGACTGGGTCCCCAACCATAGGCATCGGTCCGTAAACACATTCACGATGAAAAAAAGACGCTACTTCCATGGGTGCTGATGAACCCCCAAGCACCGTGTCGGAAGTCAGTCACAACCCCTTTGCGTCTTGGCGATAAGGTGTAACAGAGACTGCTGCACTTCTCGACTAGTTGGTCTGCAGTCGGCCGCTCCGCAGGGTTCTTCTTTAAGCACGAAAAGACGATATTAAGTATCTCCCTCGCAAGAGGGGCAAATTGAGGATTTGCGAAGAGGAAGTCAGGCGTCTCAGGGAGTTCTGCATCCATAATTTTAGGAACCGCCCTTAAACCTTGGCCGAAAGGGTATTGGCCACAAAGGAGTTGGTACATCATCGCTCCAATTGACCAGATATCCGCAGGTGAGCCCACTGCGTACGGGTCTTCAATAGCTTCGGGGGCCATGTAAGGAAGCGCCCCTACCATAGTTTGCGACATAGACATGGTGGCATCACCACCTTCGACGGCCTCTTTGAACTCCTCTCCAGCCATCTTGGCAATGCCGAAGTCGGTGACTTTTAGTTCATGCAAAGAATAGCCACCCATCACCATGATATTTGTCGGCTTTAGGTCGCGGTGTATCACCCCAGCGTGATGGGCTGCGGCTACACCTTTTGCAAGATGATGGAGTACTTTTGCTACCAGATAGGGATCTAAAAAACGCCGTCTCTTGAAGAAGTGCTCCTTTCAGATCACTGCCCTCGATGAATTCCTCCACTAAGAACCGCTGGGAATCGGTCTTGAGATAGTCAAGAGTCTTTGCGACATTCGGATGATTCACCTTCGCAGCAACTATGGCACTTCTCCTGAAACGCTTAGTTGCCGAGCTGTTTTTCGGGGTTTTTAGCGCAACAAGCCGCTCAGTCACTCGATCCCTAGCTTGATATACATACTGCATGCCACCCTCACCAACGTATCGAATAATTTCATAACGATTACCAATAATATCGCCATCTTTCAAGGGGCCTGTCACAGTACGATCTCCGGGTGAGACAAGTCGAATGTGATGTACTTGCGGTCGGCTTTTCGTTCTGGAGCACCTAACGCTACAACACAGGCACCAGGTAAGCGATCTCCCGCTGCCACAGTAGTGTTGTTAATGAAAGCCTCACCGCTGACGCTATCGACCAAGAAATGAAATCCATCGTAGCGAATTCCAATCTCGCCAATCGAGGAAAGCCGAAGGTCCACCCTCGGCCGGGTTGCATCGAGATACGAAGCATTTTTATTAAACACGACTAATGCTCTATGCCTGTTGCACAGCAAGTGCTTGGCAAGCAAATCCCTAACGTCGCCCATGGCAGGTCGGTTTGAGGGATCTGGCTCAAGGCAAGCATTCAAAGTCGCCATTATGTCTTTACCAATCTTAAACGGCAGCATTGAAAAACAATCTTCATCCGAAAGCACCGGGGGGTGGCATTTAAGATGTAGGGGGAGATCTCGAAGACCTAAAAAAAAGAGCAGTCGCTCCGAATGCGTAAATATCCACCGCAGCAGTAAAGGTGACGTGATGGCTGTACAGCTCCGGCGCCGCGAAGCCTGGAGTTCCAACAAAACCAAGCGTTGCAGCACTCGGACCCTCATCCCGAGCCAATCCAAAGTCAAAAATTTTGACAACCCCTTCGGGGTCGATCTTCATGTTGCCGGGTTTTATGTCACGGTGAATGACGCCAAGATCGTGGATGTTGGCTATTCCGGACGCTATCTGCCAAAGCAGCTTCAAGTACTCATTCTCGTTATTCGGAGCTAAGTCGTCATCGAACAGATCCTGACCTTCAATAAATTCTTGGACAATGGCCAAGTCATTATTGAGGTTCAATACGTCGTAGACTTGAACGACATGATTCGAACGCATTTTCAACAGCGCGCAGAGTTCGTCGCGTATCCGACGTTTTTCGGCACTGCCAGGCATCACCTTAATCGCGACTCTTCTTTCAAGGATCGTGTCATAGCACGGCCAAACAGCGGCCATGCCTCCTATAAAAGATGCTCCCACAACTTCATAACGATCAGCAATCATTCTTTTGGGGGCTCTTATTCGTCAGACTTGGCTGGAAAATCCATGTGTAGCTGGGGAAGTTGGGGTTCGTCCGGTTTGTCGTTACTACGTTCTTCAGTGGGCTTCTTGGGCTTGCGGGGAGCCCTGCTGCGACGGAGCTTAGTCTGTTCAGGTGTGGGTGAGGTGGCTTGCTCGTCAATGACAGGCCCCAACCCAACAATTGGAGGCATGCCAGGAACGGGTTTTGATCTGCAAAGAGGGGTCGTGTTTGGCATGTATCTTGAGGGCGCATGCGAGAGTGGCGCGCTGATAATTTGCAACTCTCCGTAAGCATCCCAAATCTCCAAGCAAGGATAGCCGGGTATAGCTTCGGCCTTCAGGTCTACCGGCAAGGTGATCATCGCGACCGTAGCATTGTCGGGGCCGCCACACCACTTTGCAAGGTCGAGAAGACGTTTTACGCATACACCAGGATCGGGCGAGTGGCGAATAATCTGCCCCAGCCAACCGGGACTATGGGAGAGATAGTGAATTCCATCGGTGGTTAGCATTACCGCTTCCACTGATTTCGCATCAAGTCTTGCAATGTGAGGTTCAAGGTCGGCACCCATGCCAACGAATTGGAGCAGTCGCGATTGTTCGCCCACGTCCTCTGGACTTTTGCCAAGCTGACCTGCGATTGTGTCGTCAATCGACGTTTGCCTTAGCGTTCTGTCATCCATGCAGTAAACACGACTGTCACCGATACTCAGCCAGTACGGGCGTGTTTCAGGGCGGATCAATATTGCGACCAGAGTTGAGCCGCCGCTCGCGCGAAATTTTGAATACACCGCGGCATTCGCAGCATGAGCCCCTTCACGAAGCCAATCCTCTGGGCGCTGGCTTTGGTCACCGTTTTGTGCGAGCCGATCTACTGTGGCAATAAACGCGCCTACTGTCATGGCGGCGCAAGTGCCACCATCATGCATTCCACCAATCCCATCGGCTACCGCAACGAGAGCGTACTCGCTCCCGTGCTGATCTCTACCTCGTACAGCGGCTAGTCGATCTTGATTGCCTTCACGAACATTGCCCACATCACTCGCGAGGGCTGCAGAGAGCGATGCAACCCGTCGAACCCCGTTGGCTGGAGTCCTACGTAGAAGCCAAGTTGTTAGCTGGTCTTGAATCAGCGAAGGAATTGTGTTCATGCGTATGGGAGTTTCTCGCGCCAGTGTTCTTCTTTGCTGGTCATGTTGAGGCAAACGGTGCGCACTTCCCACTTTTCCCGATCGAACAGTGGAAGGCGGGCCCTAGTATATGCTACTCGTCAGTGTCGGATGCGCTATTACGCCGGCTAGCCCTGTCAGCGGCAGGTGCCCGCCTTTAAGCTGGCACCTATTGCCAAAGGCACCACTCACCGCTTCGGCCGAGTTGTGTGAATTGGCCTTCCGGCAGGTTACGAGGTACAGCAGTCCCTCGGAAGGCCGCTTACCAGAATCATCGAGCGACGGCTGTTGGCCGAAAGACGCCGCCCGGTGATCGTACTACAAAGCGGTCATCGACAAGCAAGCGGGGGGTGACGGGCGGCCGTCCGGCCGGGTCAATTTGGAATCGTTGGAGCCAGTAGATGGCGCTTAGCTACTCCATTCGCTGCGGCGGCCGGGCAAATGAGGACCGTCCGATTCGAGGCACGACGCGGCGCTTTGCCGCGCTGGACAGCACGTCCGCCGTGCCGCGCCGCGGCGCAGCCGACCACAGCCTATTGACGTCCCTACTCCGAGCGCGGGATACTGCCGGCGCGCCGTTGATTTTTCTCTTTGTATCAAGGAGAAAATACTCATGAGCCAAAACCTCGTAGCGTTGAATATCGGCCCCGACGACCTGGCGGCGATTGCCGCCGCGATCACGACCCTGCAAGAGAAACTCGGCGGCCTGATCGAGCTCTCGGTCGACCAGCGGCGCAGCCTGACCAAGATGGGCGACAAGTCCGAAGCCTTTTGCCGACAGGCGCTGATCGTCCTGGCGCAGAACAAGCAGATCATCCCGCCGGAACTCGATCTTGCCGAAGCCGAGCGCGATCTCCACAACCTCGATCTCTTGCGACCGCATCTCGCCAACCTGCGGCAGCTGGTGAGCAAGGCCGACGACACCGAAATGGCGCTCGGTAGCGACATCCTCACCGCCGCGCTCGAGGGTTATGCGCTGGCCAAGGTCTTCGGCAAGGGCGCCGGGCTCGATGCCTTGAAGGAAGCGATGGCCGGTCGCTACAGGCGCAAGCTTCAACCGAGTTCGGGCGCCGCTGCCTGAGTGCCGCGACAGGCATCTCGCTCGGCGCGCAAGGCTCGGAGCTTCAGGCGCAAGGCTCCGAGCTGCGACGGCGAGCCTCCGATTTGTCGCTACAAGCCTCTGAACTGCCCTGTGCAAGCAACAAAGGCTTCGCCGCAAGGAAAAAAGCCTTGCGCGCAAAGCGCCGCGCTTCGATCGAGCTGAAAAACGGCGCTTAGTACAAGCTTCGCGAACTCGCGCGCAAGGCTTTGCGCTTCGCGAGGACGAATCAAAGCCTTGCCGTGCAAACCTCGATGCTTTGCGCGCCCAGCAAAAAGACTGGCGGGAATGGCTTTTTTTCCTTGCCGGGGTAGCGCAGAGCCTTGCCCTGGAAGCTCGGAGCCTTGCCGGGGCAGTTCTCCGTGGCTCCGTTAAAAACAAATGCTTCGCTGTAGCACTCAGCGGGCTGACGAGCGCGGATCAAAGGCTTGCCGGAAGATCACAGGGGCTTGCGGATCGAGCAAAGGGGCTTGCGCATTGAGCATGAAGCGTCGCGCACGCGCTTCGCAGGCTGGCGACGCGACGATAGTCTGATGCGCGTCGGGGCAGGAGACTTTCGGCATGCATTTCCCACGCTCCGTCATCTCCCACGCTCCGTCATTGCGAGGAGGCGAAGCCGACGCGGCAATCCAGAGGTTTGGCTTTTCGCGTGGTCAAGATGTCGATGCGGCGGGAAATAGTGAGAGGATGGAACTGGATTGCCGCGTCGGCTGCGCCTCCTCGCAATGACGGGCGGGCGGCAGAAGGCGCACGCCCGTCATTGGCGTCGCGTTCGTCGCGTTCGTCGCGTTCGTCGCACTCGCCGCCGGGCATGGCGCGGCAGGCTGGGTGAGTGCTGCAGGTGGCGATCAGGTCGCTGCCCGCGCGGCCGCGCCGCTGATCGGGCAGACAAGTGGCCCGGGATGGCAAGCCGGGGACTGGCGCAGCGAGCCTCAGAGTGGGTATGCTTCACGCTTTGCCGGTGTCGGCCACCGGCGCGCACTCGCCCGCGCGGCGCAACAACTCTGGAAAATGCTCATGATCATCAACAGGCAAGCGCTGCTCCTGCTCATCGTCGTGCTCAGCGGCTGCGCCGCAATTACCCGGCACACGCTCAACGAGGACTACGGCGCAGCGGATCCGGCGCGCTTCGATGTGCCGGCCATGCCGCCGGCCGGATTCTCGTATCGTCGCGACGTGCAGCCGATCCTTGAACAGCGCTGCGTGGTTTGCCACGCCTGTTACGACGCGCCCTGCCAGCTCAAGTTCACGGCCTGGGAGGGCATTGCCCGGGGCACCAGCAAGGAGCTGGTCTACGACAGCGGGCGCCTGGACGAAGCGCCGTTGACGCGCTTGTTCACTGATGCGCAGACGGCCTCGCAATGGCGCGACAAAGGCTTCGCGGCGGTGCTCAACGAGCGTGAACAGACGCCGGCGGCGAATCTGGCGGCGAGCGTGATGTATCGGGCGCTGAAGCTCAAGCAGGATCACCCCTTGCCGGACACGGCCATCCTGCCGGAGGCTTTCGATTTTTCGCTCGACCGGGAACAGCAATGCCCGCGCATTGACGACTACGCGGCTTTCGAGCGCAAGAATCCCCTCTGGGGAATGCCCTTTGGTCTGCCCGGCCTGAACGAAGCCGAGATGGCCACCCTGAGCCGCTGGCTCGAACTGGGCGCGCCATTCGAAGGGCTGCCACCGCTGCCGGCAGCGATTGAGCAGCAGGTCGCCGACTGGGAGGTGTTCCTGAATGGCGACTCGCTCAAGCAGCGCCTGGCCAGCCGCTACATCTACGAACATCTTTTCCTGGCGCATCTGTACTTCGACGACGATGCGGTGCATCACTACTTCCGGATGGTCAGGTCGCGGACGCCGCCGGGCCAGCCGATCGACCTCATTGCCAGCCGCCGGCCCTATGACGACCCCCGGCGTCGAGCGCGTTTACTACCGCCTCGATCGCGAACGCGAGACGATTGTCGACAAGACGCATCTGCCTTATGCGCTCGGCGCGAAGCGCATGCAGCGCTGGCGGGAGCTGTTCATTGCGGCCGAGTACACGGTCAGCGAACTGCCGTCCTACGAGCTGAAAGTGGCTTCCAATCCCTTCGTGACTTTCCAGGCCCTGCCCACCTCGACACGCTATCAGTTCATGCTCGACGAGGCGCAATTCACGATCATGAACTTCATCAAGGGACCGGTCTGTCGTGGCCAGGTGGCCCTGAACGTGATCGAGGATCGTTTCTGGGTGTTCTTCCTCGCCGACGCCGATCTGCAGGACCAGGCCGGCGAGTTCCTGTCGCGCGAATCCAGTCTGCTGGCCTTGCCGGCGGCACAGGGAAGTGATGCCGGGATCATCGGTCCGTGGCGCAAGTACGCCAAACTGCAGGGCGAGTATCTGCAGGCCAAGTCGCAGTTCCTCGATCGCTACGCGGCGACCAACAAGGGCCCGAATCCAGAGTGGATATGGAACGGCGACGGCAATAACCCGAACGCGGCACTGACCATTTTCCGCCACTTCGACAACGCCTCGGTGGTCAAGGGTCTGGTCGGCGGGCCTCCGAAGACGACGTGGGTGATCGGCTACGGCCTGCTCGAGCGCATCCACTACCTGCTGGTCGCCGGTTACGACGTCTATGGCAACGTCGGCCACCAGTTGCTGTCGCGGATGTACATGGACTTCCTGCGCATGGAAGGCGAGTTTAACTTTCTCACTTTTCTGCCCCGGGATGAGCGCAAGAAGGTGAGTGACTACTGGTATCGCGGTGCCAGCCAGGAAGTGAAGAACCACGTGTACGGAAAACTCGCCAGTTTCGACGGCCACAGCGGCATCTCTTATCGCAGCAAGGATGCGCAGCGCGAACTGTACACGCTGCTCCAGAAACGAGTGGCGCCGGTGCTGAACCGCGAATACGAGCTTGCGCAAGTGAGCGACGCCGCCTTGCGCAAGGATCTCGCGACGCTGGCCAGTGCGCGCGGTGCTGCCCTGTCGTGGTTTCCCGAGATGGTCTCCGTGCGTCTCGAGGATCCGCCGCGGGCGCCGCGTTACTTCACGCTGTTGCGCAATACCGGCCACCTCAGTGTCTCCAGCCTGCTTCGCGAAGGCCGTGAGCTAGCGCCGGCCGAGAATACGATGACCGTCGTGCCAGGTTTCATCGGCGCCTACCCGAGCGCCATCTATCGCCTGCAACGCTCGGAAATCAAGGCCCTGGCGGCGGCCATCGGCAGCTTGTCGGCGGAAGAGGACTACCGCGCGCTGGCCGATCGCTACGTCGTTCGCCGCAGCAACCCGCAGTTCTGGCAGGCCAGCGACGAGCTGCAGGAAGCGCACCTGCAGTTTTCGCCGATCGGCTCCGGCCTGCTCGACTACAACCGTCTGGAAAACCGCTGAGCGCTGATCCGGTCGCTCGCCGCCACGCACGGACGTGTCGCGCGAGCCGAGCGGGGGCCCGCTCCACCGCTCCACCGCTGCAGCGCTCCAGCGCTCCAGCGCTGCCGCCGGACTTACCGCTGCTGCTGTTTCATCAGTTCCCGAACGCGCGGGTCCTTCATCATCTCGTTGATGTCCATGCCGCCGATGGTCGGCATGCTGATGTCTCCCGGCTTCTGACCCGGCTTGCAGGGGCCGATCCAGCGCGCGTCGAGGGTCGCTTTCGATTCGCTGATGCCGTGCAGCGGCGGGCTGAAGCGGGTATGCATGTTACCTTTGTAGGCGACGTCGAAAGAGCCGACGAAAGTCGCGTCGGTCGTCGCGGTGCTGCCCTCGATCTTGCATACCGCGTGCACGCTGGCCTTGTTGCCCTGTGTCTTGACGTCCAGGACGCTGCACTTGTGTTTTTCCTTCTGCGCCTGCTGCATCATCAGGTCGTCGCTCTCGCGGTCGATGCATTGCTGCATCGCGCCGATCGATGGCATGCCTTCCATGCGCGTGTTGAGCTCCCACAGGCCGGGTTTGCGTTTCGGCAGCTCGCCGCTGGCGGCGTGCAGGGGGCTGCTCAGGCTGCATGCCGCCAGCGCAAAAAGGAGTAGGGAAGGGCTGCGGCGGCGGGTGATGGCGGCGGTGAAGCGTGTCATGGAGGTCCTCATCGGTAATCGGGTGGGCTGCTAACGGTCATGACACATCGAGACGCCCCTGATGATGACAGCCATGACTGTTTCCCCTCTTCCCCTGACCCTTCTCCCGCGAGGGAGAAGGAAGTTTCGTGAGTCGCTGGCGCGACTTTCACATTAAGCGCGCAGAGAATAGCAAAACTGAACAGCGCCGGGGTCTGCGGCGAGCGCTGATCGTCGCTCGCATCCTTCGGCAAGCCTGGTCGCACTGCTAGAATGGCGGCCATGAGAGTTGATGGCACGCCGACAAGAACGATCTGGCCGCTGGCAAATGCCGACGCGGTCGCGATCATCGACCAGACGGCGCTGCCGCACGCGTATCGCGTCTTGCGTCTGGCCAGTCTGGAGGAAGTGGCGCAGGCGATTTGCAGCATGCAGGTGCGCGGCGCGCCGCTGATCGGCGTGACTGCTGCCTACGGGCTGGCGCTGGCGATGGTGCATGGCGACGATGACGCGACGCTCCTGGCGGCCGTCGAGACCCTGGCCGCGACGCGGCCCACGGCGGTGAACCTGCGCTGGGCGCTGGCGCGCATGCAGCGCTGCCTGGCGCCGCTGCCACGCGCGGCGCGTGCCGAAGCCGCCTGGCAGGAAGCGGCACGGATCGCCGACGAGGACGTCGAGCAATGTCGTCAGATCGGCGAGCATGGCCTGCAACGGCTGCGCGGCGCCAGCGGCGGGCGCGAGCGGCTGCAGATCATGACCCACTGCAACGCCGGCTGGCTGGCCACCGTCGATCACGGCACGGCGCTGGCGCCGGTCTATGCCGCTTTCGATGCCGGCATCGACGTGCAGGTGTGGGTTTCCGAAACGCGGCCGCGCAATCAGGGGCTGTTGACGGCCTGGGAGCTGGCCCAGCACGGCGTGCCGCATACCGTCATTGCCGATAACGCCGCCGGCCTGCTGCTGGCGCGCGGTGATATCGACGCGGTCATCGTCGGTGCCGACCGCATCGCCGCCAACGGCGACGTCGCCAACAAGATCGGCACCTACCTCAAGGCGCTGGCGGCTGCCGCCGCCGGGGTGCCGTTCTACGTCGCCGCGCCGCGCTCGACGATCGACTTTGCCTGTCCGAGCGGGGCGGAGATTCCGATCGAGGAACGCGCTGCCGACGAGCTGCGCATCGTGCACGGCCGCGATGCTGGCGGTGTTCGCGGCCAGTTGCAGCAGGTGCCGGCCAGCGCAAGCGTCGTGAACCCGGCTTTCGACATCACCCCGGCGAAGCTGGTCAGTGCACTGATCACTGAACGCGGCGGCTGTCCGGCCAGCGCTGCCGGGCTGTTGGCGCTGTACCCGGAGGAAAGGCATGCTTGAGCTTCGTCAGAGATTGATCGCCACGGCACGGCGGATGAGCGCCGTCGGCCTGAACCGCGGCACTGCCGGCAACCTCAGCGTTCGTGTCGTAGGCGCTGCGGAGGGCTTCCTGATTACCCCGACGGGCATGGACTACGACGCCCTGGAAGCCGAGGACATCGTTTTCATGCGCCTCGACGGGACCCCCGAGGGCCGCCGCAAGCCGTCCTCCGAGTGGCGCTTCCACCGTGACCTCTACCTTGCTCGCCCCGCCGCCGGCGCGATTCTGCACGCCCATTCGCCCTTCGCCACCAGCCTGGCCTGTCTGCGCCGCGACATCCCGCCCTTTCACTACATGATTGCGCGCTTTGGCGGCGACAGCCTGCGTTGCGCCGACTACGCGACTTTCGGCACGCAGGCACTCTCCGACGCGGTGCTGCGAGCGATCGTCGAGCGTTGCGCCTGCCTGCTCGGCAATCACGGCATGCTGGTGATCGGCGACGATCTCGAGCAGGCGCTGGCGCTCGGCGTCGAACTCGAAACGCTCTGCGAACAGTACTGGCGCGCCTGCCAGCTCGGTCGGCCGGTGCTGCTCGACACCGCCGAGATGGCAACAGTGCTGAGCAAGTTTGCCAGCTACGGACAGCAGGCCTGAGCGCCGGCGCTCCTGGAGAAAGCCAAACCATCATGTTGCGCGTCAGTGAAATCCGCCTGCCCATCGACCATCCGCCCGCAGCACTGCCGGCGGCGGTGGCTGCTCGGCTCGGCATTCCCGTGCAGGACATCGGCGAGATCCGCGTCTTCCGGCGCAGTTGTGACGCCCGCAAGGCGAGTGCGCTGGTCTTCAGTTACAGCGTCGACCTGAGCTTGCCCGACGAGGCTGGCTTGCTGGCCCGCTTTGCCGACGACCGCCAGGTGCAGGCAGCGCCCGATATGCGCTACCACTTCGTCGCGCGCGCGCCGCAGGGGCTGGCCAGCCGGCCGCTGATCGTCGGCTTTGGTCCGGCGGGCATTTTCGCGGCGCTGATCCTGGCGCAGTCCGGATTCAGGCCGATCGTGCTCGAACGTGGCAAGGCGGTACGCGAGCGCACGCAGGATACCTGGGGCCTGTGGCGCAAGAAGGTGCTCGACCCGGAATCCAACGTCCAGTTCGGCGAAGGCGGCGCCGGCACTTTTTCCGACGGCAAGCTCTACAGCCAGATCAAGGACCCGCAGCACCACGGCCGCAAGGTGCTCGAGGAATTCGTCAAGGCCGGCGCACCGGAAGAAATTCTCTACGTCAACAAGCCGCATATCGGCACTTTCCGGCTGGTCGGCATGGTCGAGCAGATGCGCCGAGAAATCGAGCGCCTGGGTGGCGAGGTGCGCTTCCAGCAGCGCGTCAGCGGGGTGCACATCGACGCCGGGCGCGTGCGTGGCGTGACCCTGGCTTCAGGCGAAGAGCTGCCTTGCGAGCAGTTGATTCTGGCGCTTGGCCACAGCGCTCGCGACACTTTCGAGATGCTGCACGGCGCGGGGGTGTTCATGGAAGCCAAAGCGTTTTCGATCGGCTTGCGCATCGAACACCCGCAAGCGCTGATCGACCAGGCGCGTTTCGGCGTGCACGCCGGTAATCCCGCGCTCGGCGCTGCCGACTACAAGCTGGTCCATCACTGCCGCAACGGGCGCTCGGTGTATAGCTTCTGCATGTGCCCGGGCGGCACGGTGGTGGCGGCGACTTCGGAAGAAAAGCGGGTGGTGACCAACGGCATGAGTCAGTATTCGCGCAATGAACGCAACGCCAATGCCGGCATCGTCGTCGGCATCACGCCGCTCGACTACCCGGGCGGGCCGCTGGCGGGCATCGCCTTGCAGCGCGAACTCGAGAGCCGTGCTTTCGAACTCGGCGGGGGCAACTACGAGGCGCCGGCGCAACTGGTCGGCGATTTCCTCGCCGGGCGGCCGTCAAGCCATCTCGGCAGCGTCATGCCCTCGTACCAACCCGGGGTTCGTCTGAGCGATCTATCGACGGCCTTGCCGGATTACGCGATTGCCGCGATCCGCGAAGCCTTGCCAGCCTTCGCGCGCCAGATTCCGGGCTTCGCCATGGCCGATGCCTTGCTCACCGGCGTTGAGACACGCACTTCCTCACCGCTGCGCATCACCCGCGGCGCCGATTACCAGAGCTTGAACGTCAGGGGTTTGTATCCTGCGGGGGAGGGCGCCGGCTACGCGGGCGGTATTCTCTCGGCCGGCGTCGATGGCATCAGGGTTGCCGAAGCGCTGAGCCGCGACCTGCTCCAGGCAGGCGCCAAGTAGCCCTCGTAGCGTCCGTCTGGCGGCTGGCGAGCGCCGGGCTTTTCAGCTCCCGGCGTTCAAGGTTCAGCCGCCGAAACGGCGCTTGTTCTGCTCGCGGCGCTCCTGGGCTTCAAGGCACAGGCTGGCGGTCGAACGCGCCAGCAGGCGGGCTATGCCGATCGGCTCGCCGGTTTCCTCACACCAGCCGTAGCTGCCGTCGTCAATGCGGCGCAGGGCCTCGCGAATCTTCTGCAGCAGCTTTCTTTCACGATCGCGAACGCGCAGCTCCAGCGTGTGCTCTTCCTCGGTACTGGCACGGTCGCTCCAGTCGGCACTTGTCTCTGCCTCCTGCAGGTGACCGGCGGTTTCTTTCACTGCCGAGAGCAGGGTTTGTTCTTCGTCGCGCAGTCGCTGGCGAAAGAACGCCAGTTGCCTGGGTGACATGTACTCTTCCGCGGGCGCTGCCAGCAGCATTGCCTCGATTTCCTCGCTTTCCTCGATCTCCGCATCCCCGCGCACGGCAAGCTTGTTCATGATTCTCACTCCTTGGGTTGCTGATTGAGGCTCAATTCCGACCTCTCGCTGTTGACGGCTCATGGTAGCGCATTGTGCGGCGGGGGCATAGCGGCGACCGCCCATGGCGGTGGTCAGGGTCAGGGTCAGGCTCGCGTGGCGTGCTGGCGCAAGCGCGCTCTTCGACCCTGGCGCGACGGCGTTCTCTCAACAACGCCCTTTTCCTCGTTTATCATTCCTGGCAAACCATCAGGATGATGAGGTATTGCCCGCATGAAGTCCCCCATAAGGAACGGCGCAGCCGCGGCAGCGAGCAACGCGTGGCAGATTTTCCTGATCTTTCTTCGTCTCGGGCTGACCTCCTTCGGTGGCCCGGTTGCGCACCTGGGCTATTTCCGGGAAGAGTTCGTTAGCCGCCGCAGCTGGCTCGGCGACCGCGCCTACGCCGATCTGGTGGCGCTGTGCCAGTTCCTGCCCGGCCCGGCGAGCAGCCAGGTCGGCATCGCTCTCGGGCTGTCGCGCGGCGGCTACGCCGGCGCGCTGGCGGCCTGGGCCGGCTTCACGTTGCCCTCAGCGATCGCCCTGATCGCCTTCGCGCTGGGAATTTCGACCTGGGGCGAGGTTCTGCCGGCGGGAGTGCTCGATAGCCTCAAAGTGGTCGCCGTGGCGGTCGTCGCACAAGCCGTCTGGGGCATGGCGCGAACTCTATGCGCCGACACGCCACGCGTTTCGATCATGGTCGCCGCCAGCTGCCTGGTCCTGGCCTGGCCCAGCGCCTTGGGACAGGTCGGGGTGATCGTCGCCGCCGGCATCCTTGGCCTATTGTTGTTCAAGCCGGAACAAGACGCGCCACACGAGCCGCTGCCGATCATCGCCAGCCGTCGTGCGGGAAGCGCCTGTCTGCTGCTGTTTGTGCTGCTGCTGCTCGTCTTGCCGATCGCGGCACAGGCATGGCCCAGCAACACACTGGCAATGATCGACGCTTTCTACCGCTCGGGGGCTTTGGTTTTCGGTGGCGGCCATGTTGTCCTGCCGCTGCTGCAAGCCGAGGTGGTGCCCACCGGCTGGGTGAGCAATACCTCCTTCCTGGCCGGCTACGGCGCCGCCCAGGCGGTACCCGGTCCCCTGTTCACCTTTGCCGCCTTCCTTGGCGCGTCAATGAACCAGGCACCAAGCGGCTGGCTTGGCGGCCTGATCTGCCTGGTCGCGGTTTTCGTACCGTCGTTCCTGCTCGTCGTCGGTGCGCTGCCGTTCTGGGAGCAGCTGCGGCGCAGCCGCCACACGCAAGCGGCGCTGACCGGCATCAATGCTGCCGTCGTCGGTCTGCTCCTGGCGGCGCTCTATCAGCCGGTATGGACCAGCGCCATACGCCAGCCGGCCGATTTTGGCCTGGCACTGATCGCACTGCTGGCCTTGATGTTCTGGAAGCTGCCACCGTGGCTGGTGGTGATCGCTAGCGCGCTTGTCGGCTGGCTGTTGAGCAGTGTGGGTGTCGCGGCATAAGAACGCTGCATGCTGTAACCTGCGCAACACCGTCGCTCGCTGAACAGATGGAGCGGCACTTTGAACGAGGTAGAATGAAGCTCTACGCGAAGAGCTGATCGCAGCCAGGCACGGTCGGAGGGTCAAAATGGATAGTCGGGGATAGGGTGGGGGTGGACAAAGTGACAGATATTGAGGAGGCGATCGGCAATCACGCTCGCTGGATGTCGCTTTTGCGCAATGCCATTCTGCAGGCACCGCCGACCGTCGATGTGAGCGAGGTTCAGGCGGAAGACCAGTGCGAATTCGGCAAGTGGCTGCACGGCTCACGCTTGTCGGGTGAAGACCGGGCGAGCGCCATCTACGAGGAGGTGAATCGCTTGCACGCCGATTTCCATAAGCTGGCCGCGCAGGTGGTTGAACTGGCGGCGTCCGGGAAGCCCCGCGACGCTTACGATCTCCTCTATGGCGAGTACATCACCATGTC
Source organism: Candidatus Accumulibacter phosphatis (assembly GCF_012939955.1). Taxonomy (GTDB): domain Bacteria; phylum Pseudomonadota; class Gammaproteobacteria; order Burkholderiales; family Rhodocyclaceae; genus Accumulibacter; species Accumulibacter delftensis. Next base: position 22,767 of record NZ_SPMY01000029.1, on the reverse strand, counting down.
AGGCCGTCTCGCCATCGCCATGCGCGCGTGGCAGGACAAGCTGAAAGGAACTCCCTGAGGCCGCCCGGAGTAGCCTCCCTGAGTACAGCCGCTTAACACGCCTCCGCTGGCGTGTTCATGGCCATGTAATGTACCGCCAGATCGTCGAGGCGGCGCAGGCGACGACTCAACTCCCTGGCCAGATTGAGCACGATGAGGGTAAATGTCGGCAGATCGGTTTCGTAGATGGTGAACAGGTCGCCGTTGGACAGTGCCAAGGCCGACACCGGCTCAAGTGCTCGCACCGTGGCCGAGCGTCGCTGCATGTCGATCAACTCCATCTCACCGAACACGTCACCGACTTTCAGCACCGCTAGGCGCTTTTCGAAATGCCCATCTTCGGCAGCGCTCGCCTTCAGCACTTCGACCGAGCCACTGCAAATGATGAACAGCGAATCGCCGTCGTCGCCCTCGCCAACGATCGCCTCGCCGGCAGCAAAACTGAGTTCCCTCAGCAAGGGAATGATGACGGCCATCGCACGGTCGTCTACGCCGCCAAACAGCGCCTGGTCTTGCAGAAATCGGATGCTTGTCATGGCTGGGCTCCTGCTGTTGTGCTGTTGACTTCGCCGGCCGGCCTGGGGAGGCGCCTATCGCGGCCGCTGATCCAGTGCTTAACTTTTACCTGCGGCCAGCTGCTCCACCAGCGCCAGCAAGCGCGGCAAAGTCTGCGATGCAAGATCCAGCTGCTCCTCGATGTCCTGCCGCGCTCGCCTGCGTAAAGCCGTCATCTGGCCGGGATCTTCGAGCACCGAGATAATCGTTTCAGCGAGGGCGGTTGGCGAAAAGAAATCGACCAGCAGCCCGTTGCGGCCGGCGGAGATGACTTCTCGTACCGGAGCGGTGTCCGAGGCAATCACCGGGCAGGCGCAGGACATCGCTTCGAGCAGTGACCAAGAGAGGACGAACGGGTAGGTGAGATAGACGTGCGCACGCGAGAGACGCAGGACATCGATAAATTTGTGATACGGCAGCTTTCCCATGAAGTGCACACGCTTGCCGTCGAGCAGGCCACCGACTTCACGCCAATAGCGTTGGCGATAACTTTCTCCGCCAGGCAAGCGCCGCCCGTAGCTGACTTCGTCTCCACCGACGATCAATACCTGCGCCTTCGGCCGTGCGCTCAGTACTGCCGGTAAAGCGCGCATGAAGCGATGAAATCCGCGATATGGTTCCAGATTGCGCGCCACGTAGGTGATTACCTCGTCCCCGGAACGAAGTGTGCCGCCGCCTGGCAGGGCAAACTCGGCGACCGGCCCGGGGCAGACGACTTCAGTCTGCACGCCGTCGTGAATCACCTCGATCAGCCCTTGAAATGCCTTCGGATACTGCTCGCGCTGCCAGCGCGTCGGGCTGAGGCCGGCGTCGGCGGCTTCGAGGCTGATCAGCTGCGTGGCGTTGCGCAGGCGGATCCGGCACTGGTCATCGAATGAGGTCGGAAACTCGTCGTCGAAGTTCATGTCCGAACCGCGGGCGCGATAAAAGAACTCGAGATAGAGCAGCAAGCGGGCGTCGGGGAAGGCTTCCTTGAGGAATAGCGCTTCGCCCCAGGCGGGATGCGCGCAGATCACGTCGGGGACGAAACCCTGCTTGCGCAGCGCCAGGGCCAGGCGCAGTACCGCTTGTCCACGGCGCACCGCCGCCTCGGTGCTGTGCAGGTAATGATGCGTCTGCTGCGAAGCCCCGACCGGTTCGGGATAGGCCAGGAGGCGAACGCGCGGATGGAAGCCCTGCGCGCGCTTGACGTTGGCCTGCTCACCGATGGCGACGACCTGGTTGGCAGGCGAATTGGCCAGCGCAGGCGCCAGATGCTTGTATTGACCGGGAAAATTTTGGTGGACAAAGAGGATTCGCATGACGGAAGTCGCTTTTCACGATCAAGATTGGCGAGGCTTGCAGGCGATGGTACCCGATTTGATGCCCACCTTCGATGGGCGGGTCGCGCGCCGCCCGACGGCGCGACTGCCCTGCTAGCGCTGCAGTAGAAGGTAGAATGTAGAATGCGCGCGATGAACGACGAATACTATATGCGCGAAGCGATTTCTCTGGCGCGCGCCGCCGAATGCCTGGGTGAAGTGCCGGTAGGCGCACTGGTGGTGTGCGACGGCGTCATCGTCGGACGTGGCTTCAATTCACCGATCGGCGAACATGATCCGACGGCACACGCCGAGATCGCTGCGCTGCGCGATGCCGCCCGCAACTTGCAGAACTATCGTTTGCCCGGATGCGAGCTTTTCGTCACCCTGGAGCCCTGTGCGATGTGTGCCGGAGCGGTCCTGCAGGCGCGCATCGCGCGCCTCGTGTACGGCGCGCGCGACCCGAAAACGGGCGTCCACGGCAGCGTCGTCGATCTTTTTGCCGTCGCCCGGCTCAACCATCACACCGAGGTCCTGAGTGGCGTTCTGGCGGCGGAGTGCGGCCAGCTACTCTCCGCTTTCTTTGCCGCGCGGCGCCGCCGAGGAGGAGAGTAACAGTGCGTATTGACATTTCGATCAAGGAACAGACCTTGCGCCTGGTCGATGCGGCGGGGCACGTACTGCACAGCTATTCGGTATCGACGGCGGCGAACGGCGCTGGGGAAGTCACTGGCAGCTACTGCACACCGCGCGGCAAGCACCTGGTGCGCGCCAAGATCGGCGCCGGACTCGCCGCCAACACAATCCTGGTTGGTCGCCGCCCGAACGGCGAAATCTATTGTCGTGAACTGGCCGAACGCTTCCCGACGCGCGACTGGATTCTGACGCGCATCCTCTGGCTATCCGGCTGCGAGCCCGGGCGTAACCGGCTCGGCCAGGTCGATACCATGCGCCGCTACATCTACATTCACGGCAGCCCGGACACCACGCCCATGGGCCGTCCCGGCTCGCACGGCTGCATCCGCATGCGCAATGCCGATATTGTCGAACTGTTTGAACGGGTGCTGCCCTATACGCCGGTCGAGATCAGCGAGGACTGACAAAGCTCTCGCAGACCTCGCCGCTAAGCAGCGCGCCAGCGACGAAGCTACGTTCGACCAAGGTCGTCAGACCATGCCGGTGACGGACGAGCAGCGTTGACGCGCGCGTCCCGTAGTCTTCGGAGCGCACGAAGACGGCCGAGAGAATACGCTCCCAGGCCAGCGCTACACCGGTCTCCGGCAGATGCGAATCGGCAACGATTTCCTGGTCGGCGAGCAGATCGAAGAACTTGGCCTGAGCCGGTAACTTGGCCAGTGCTTCGGCAAAGCTCGCTTTGCCAGTCGCCAGCTTGGGCCAGGGGGTGTCGAGGAGGTGGTTGGAGAGGCCGTAGATGCCAGGGCTCAGGAAGCGTGGCGGGTTGTCGCCACGGTTCGCGTAGTAGGCCAGGTGCTGGCCATCGGCGACAAAGAGGTTGAAGCCGTTGTAGTCGGTGGCCCGCGCCGCAACCTGCGCCAGGTACGCCGACGGGCTGGCAGCACCGCTAAGGAAATCGGCGACCAGGGCGCCGCGCGAGCGCGCATTGCTCGCCGCCTGGCGACCCTCACGATAATTGGTGAGCGCCGCGAAACGCTGTTCGCGGCTGATTCCCAACCAGGTGCCACCGGCTTCGAGATCACGGCCAGCCAGCACCTGCGGCGCTTCCGGCCAGAACGCGGCAGCCGCCGAGGGGCGGGCAAAGAACTCGTCGCGGTTGGCGGCGACGACCAGGGGATAGTCCGGATGTGCCTGCCAGGCGATCAGGATCAGGCACATCGCTGGCAGATCCCGAGTACGCCCCTGATTCGCTTAATGTGAAAGTCGCCCAAGCGACTCACGAAGCGCCCTTCTGCCTCGCGGGAGAAGGGTCTGGGGAAGAGGGAAACGGTCATGACTTTCATGATTCGGGGTATCTCGACATGTCATGACCGTTAGCGTGCAAGCGGCTGCAGGTCGATGTGCGGGCCGCCCGGGACGGCAATTTCCAGATCGGCGGCGGCGACGAAACTCTCCTGAACAATTGCCAAAGCATCGTAGCCACCCGTCGGCGCCGCTGCCGCATTGACCACCATTCCGCACGGATGCTCGGGATTGGCCGGCGAGTAGATTTTGCTGCCGGACGCAATCGGCGTGCTCGAGTGGGCCCGGTACAGGTGACGCTTGACCTTGCCCAGATACTGCGTACGAGCAATGATTTCCTGGCCAGGATAGCAACCTTTGTGGAAGCTGACTCCTCCCAGTTGATCAAAGTTGGCCATTTGTGGCACGAACTCTTCCCTGGTGCCACCAGTAATCAAGGGCAGGCCGGCGTCGACGTCCAGCCATTGCCAGACCCGCGTACCGACCGGCCGCGCCACCGCCAGCAGCGCTTGCCAGAGCTCGGGTGCGGCCTCGCTGCTGGCCAGTACTTCGAAGCGCTGACTGTCCAGGCGGATCACCAGGCGTCCGCCGTGGCCACGCAGCTCAGCGCTGCGCCGGGTACCGCAAGGCCGGCTGCGTGCAGCGCTTCTTCGGCGCGCGGGCCCGATACGCCGATGATCTGACGCGCGTCAGGGTGTTCGACGATGCTCACCTTGCTGCGCAGCACGAACATCTGCAGGCGCTTGAGAATCGCTGGCAGCAGGTCTGCAGACAGTTGCAACTGATAATTCGAGCCACTGCGGAAAACCAGAAAGCTGGCCAGCATGCGACCTTTTGCCGAGCACCAGGCCGAATGCTGCGCCGCGCCGTCGGCGAGATGCGTGACGTCGCTGGTCAACTGCTGGTGCAGAAAAGTTGCCGCCTCAGCGCCGCCGACTTCAATCACCCCGAGATGAGCCAGCGGCGCGACGACTGTCGCCACGGGTGCGGCCAGCAACTCTGCGGCGGCGTCACCGAAATCGGCGACCAGGTCCTGGTCGACGCGTGCTCCTGAAGCACAAAGAAATTCCAGCCAGCTTGCGTTCATCGTTAAGTCGTTCTCGTTAATTGTTCGGGGCGGGCCTGCTCCTTGTCTTCAGGGCAGCAGCAGTCTTCGCGATCAGCCGGAGCCTGCGAGGAACTCTGACCAGGTCGGCGCCGGCTGAGTTCAGCCAGGCGGCTTTCGGCTATTATAGGGCCAGTCGAAGTTCGTCCTCACCTCCCAGCCCTGCAGCCTGTCCGCTGCGCCGGATTGATGCGCAAACACCTCCTCAAGCTGCTCCTTTTTGCCGTCATCGCCATCGTTCTGCTGACCGCCGCGGCCGCCTGGGTGGTGCTGACGCCGGTCGCTCTGAAGAGCGAGCAGATCGAGTTCACGATCGTTCCCGGGAGCAGCATGCGCGTCGCGGCACGGGAGGTCGCGGCGGCAGGCGTCGAGTTGGACCCGTGGGTGCTGCGCCTTCTCGGCAAGCTGCTGCGCGTCGATACCTCGATAAAGGCCGGCAGTTACGAAATCGCTGTCGGCATTACACCGCTGGAGCTGCTGAAGAAGCTGACCCGCGGTGACGTCACGCAAGCGGAGCTGGCGCTCATCGAAGGATGGACTTTCCGGCAGATGCGCGAGCGCCTCGATGCACATCCGGATCTGCGTCACGACACCCAGGATTTGCCGGAGACCGAGATCATGCGCCTGATCGGTGCGCCGGAAACGGTCGCTGAAGGCCTTTTCTTTCCGGATACCTATTTTTTTGCCAAGCGCAGCAGCGATGTCGAGCTACTGGCCAGGGCCTACCGTTCGATGCAGCAGCATCTGGAGCACGCCTGGCAGGCGAGGGCGCCCGAGTTGCCCTATCAGGATCCCTACCAGGCCTTGATCATGGCCTCGATCGTCGAAAAGGAAACCGGCCGCGCCGATGATCGACCGCTGGTCGCCGGGGTGTTCGTCAATCGCCTGCGCCAGGGAATGCTGCTGCAGACCGACCCGACGGTGATCTACGGTATTGGCGAGGGCTTCGACGGCAATCTGCGCAAGCGCGACCTGCTCGCCGACACGCCGTACAACACCTATACCCGGCCGGGTCTGCCACCGACGCCGATCGCCATGCCCGGGCTTGCTTCCCTGCAGGCGGCTCTGCATCCGGCGTCCACCGAGGCGCTTTATTTTGTTGCACGTGGCGATGGCAGTAGCCAGTTTTCACCTACTGTCGACGAACACAATCGCGCCGTCAGGCGCTTTCAAAAAGGCGGCAAACCGTGAGTGCGAGTCAGAGCGAGCGCCGACCGCGCGGCAAGTTCATCACTTTCGAAGGTATCGACGGTGCCGGCAAGAGCAGTCATATTGCCGGCGCGGCGGCACTGGTTCGCGGCCGTGGACTGAACGTGCTGACCACCCGTGAGCCCGGCGGCACCGCGCTTGGCGAAAGGCTTCGCGAACTACTGTTGCACGAAGCGATGCATGTCGAGACCGAAGCGCTGCTGATGTTCGCTGCCCGCCGCGAACACCTCGAACGGGTCATCGAACCGGCTCTGGCGTGCGGCGACTGGGTCATCTGCGACCGCTTCAGCGACGCCACCTACGCTTACCAGAGCGGTGGACGCGGTCTCGACAAGACGAAGTTTGCACAACTGGAAAACTGGGTCCACGGTCAGCTGCAACCGGATCTGACGCTACTCTTCGATTTGCCGTCGTCGATCGCCAGCCAGCGCATCGCCGCTCAAGGGCGCGACCTCGACCGCTTCGAACAGGAGCGCGCCGAGTTTCATGAACGTGTGCGCCTCGCCTACCTTGAGCGTGCGACGGCAGCAGCGCAAAGAATACGCTGTATCGACGCCAACCAGGCGTCAGAGAAAATCAAGATTCTGATTCAAGAAGCTCTGATAAAGTACTGTTTATGAACATAATTGAAATGCACAGCCAGAGCTGGCAGCAACTTTGTGAGCGACGCGCTCAGTTGCCGCACGCGCTGCTGATTGCCGGCCAGCGCGGGATCGGCAAATTTGAGTTGGCGCGCAGCTTTGCCGCGTCGCTGCTCTGCGAAGCGCGCACCGAGTCGGGCAGTGCTTGCGGCCGTTGCCTGGCTTGCGGCTGGCTGGCGCAGGGCAACCATCCGGATCTACGCCTGCTACAGCCAGGCGCGCTCGCCGAAGGCGAGGAGGCCGAGGCCGCTGCGGGCGACGCGGCAGGCAGGAAGAAAGCCAGTCAGCAGATCACCATCGATCAGGTGCGCGCGCTCGATGACTTCCTGCATGTTGGCACCCACCGCCATGGCGCGCGCGTAGTTTTGCTCAACCCCGCCGAAGCCATGAATCGACCGACGGCCAATGCCATTCTTAAAGCACTCGAAGAACCGATTGCAGGTACCTTGTTTATATTGGTTTCAAGCGAGCCTCATCGCTTGCTGCCGACGATTCGTAGCCGTTGCCAGACGATTCCCATGCGACCGCCGCCAACGGCCAGGGCGATCGCCTGGCTGCGCCATGCCGGCGTCCGCGACGGCGAGCAGTGGCTGGCGCTCGCCGCTGGCTCGCCGCTGCTGGCCCTCGAACTCAGTGCCAAGGGTGAACGCGTGCTGCTCGATTCGCTGCTCGGCCAGGTGGCGCATGGCAAGGGCCTCAACGCCGTGGTGGCGGCGGCCATTGTCGACAAGGCGGTGAAGGCGGAGAAACGTCCGGCGCCATTGAAGCGTACGCTCGAGTGGGCTCAGAAGTGGTTGTTTGACCTGACCCTGGCCAGCCAGGGCTTGCCGCCGCGCTATTTTGTTGCGCACGCGCCGCAATTGCTGCGTCTGGCGCAAGGCACCGACACCCGCAAGCTCTTGGCATTCAATCGAAAGACGATACAATACAAGGCCCAGTGCGAGCAACCCGTGAATAGCCGCCTGTTTCTCGAAGAGTTTTTCCTGAACTACATACGGCTTTTCTGAACCTCCCGAGGGGATATGGCAGAAGCAGACAGTCGCAAGCAAGCCGCCGCCAACTCACCACGCCCGAGCGTCTTGTCGCTGAACATCAACTCGAAATCGGCGCTGTATGCGGCGTATATGTCCCTGTTGCGCAACGGCGGAATCTTCATTCCGACCACCCGCCATTACGCCATCGGTGACGAGGTGTTCATGTTGTTGTCGCTGATCGACGACCCGGCCAAGTTGCCGATTGCCGGTACGGTGGTCTGGATTACCCCGGTCGGTGCCCAGAACAACAAGGCGCAAGGCATCGGTGTGCACTTCAACAACGACGAAGGCGGGCTCGAAGCCAAGAGGCGCATCGAAGGCCTTCTCGGTGGCGTGATGCAGTCCGGCCGCCCGACGCATACCATCTGAGCGAGCCCCGCCGAAGAACACCGATGCTGATCGACTCGCACTGCCATCTCGACTTTCCGGATCTCTCCGAAAGAATTGCCCCAATCCTCGCTTTGATGAAGGACAACGAGGTCGCCTGCGCGGTGTGCATCGGGGTTACGCTGGAAGACCTCGACCGGGTGCTGGCGCTGGCCGAACGCTGGCCGGCGATCCTGGCTTCGGTTGGCGTTCATCCCGAGGCCACCGGCGGACGCGAACCCTCGGTCGGCGACCTGGTCGAGCTGGCTCGTCATCCGCGAGTCATCGCCATTGGCGAGACGGGTCTGGATTACTACTGGCACAAGGATGCACCGGAGTGGCAACGCGAACGCTTCCGCACCCACATCCGCGCCGCCCGGGAAGCGCAGAAACCCCTGGTGATTCACACGCGCGAAGCGGCTACCGACACGCTGCGGCTGATGCAGGAGGAGGGGGCTGCCGCGGCCGGCGGCGTGATGCACTGCTTCACCGAGAGCTGGCAGGTCGCCGAGCAAGCGCTCGAACAGGGCTTCTACATTTCGATGTCCGGCATCGTTACCTTCAAGAAGGCCGAAATCGTGCGCGACGTGGCGCAGCGTGTTCCGCTCGACCGTCTCTTGGTTGAAACTGATTCGCCTTATCTTTCCCCGGTTCCCCATCGCGGCAAGACCAACCAGCCTGGCTACGTGAAGCACGTCGCCGAAGAAGTCGCGCGCCTGCGTGGCCTGACTTACCAGGACCTTGTTGACGCCACGACGGAGAACTTCTTCCGCCTGTTCCCAGAAGCCCGTTCAAAACTTTCCCAATGAAAACAGTTGCTCTGCTCTTCGCCCTGCTGCTGCCAAGCCTCGCCACAGCCGGTGCTCATGAAGATATGGAGGAGGCGCTGATCTCCGGCAATACCGCGTGGGCCGTCAAGTTGGTCGACCAGGGGATGGACATCAACGCGGTGGACGCGGCCGGCAACACCTTGCTGATGCAGGCCGTGCAGCGCGACAACGGCGATTTTCTGGAGCAGCTGCTAAAGCGCCACGCACGCCTGAACACGCGCAATCGCAACCGCGAGACGGCGCTCAGCATCGCCGCCTTCAAGGGTAGTCTGCCGATCGTCAAGCGTCTCGTCGAAGCCGGTGCAGACGTCAACCTCTACGGTTGGCCGCCCCTGATCTACGCAGCTTTCAATGGCCACACGACGGTCGTCGAATACCTGATCACGAGGAGTGCCGACATCGATGCGACGACCGAGAACGGTTCGACAGCGCTGTTCTTTGCCGCCCGCTTTGGACACCTGAAAATCGTCGAATTGCTGCTCCAGAACAAGGCCGATGCGAGCATTGCCAACGATCGGGGTGCGACGGCGGAGGACTGGGCGCGGCAGACCGGGAATACCAATATCGCCGATATCCTGCGCCAGGCAAGTGCGCAGACAAGGGAGGCAAGGGAGCAGGCAAGGAAGGCAAGGGACCAGGCGAGGGAGGCAAGGGAGCAGGCGGCCGCGGCTGAGCTTGAGACCGAACTCATTGATACCGAGGCCGAGACCGAGCCGTCAAAGTGAGAACGGGGGCAGGGGACGGAGGCCGATCTTGCCGGCCTGCAGGAAGCGACCAATGACGCGGTAGGTGTCGGGATCGAAAGCCTGGCCGGTCGGCCCATCCGCCAGCCGCGCCTGCAGCGCCTCTTCGTTGTGCAAGGTGGCCACCAGACGCCACCGGTCTACCAGGTGGAACTCTTCGCGCATTCCGAATTCGTCGCGCTCCAGTAGCAGCAGCGGCCCCTTGTAAGGCCAGGGCTTGACCTTGAATTTGGCCAGGGCAGTCAGTACTCGGGCGCAGTGCAGGGCGACCGTTTCCTTGCCAATGCAGACGCCGCGGCAGCTTTTCTGTCGATAAGCGGCGCAGGCTCCGGGCTTGCTACTGTCATCAAGGCCGAGCAGCTTGTAACACAGACGCTGTGCGTCGGCGAGTTTTCGCAAGCTGCGCGTAGCCTCGCGATGACTGGGGTAGATTCCGAACAAATCATCGGCGATGGCAAAGTCGAGGTCCTCGGCGAAGACCAGTTCCGGGCGTAGGTGACCGTTTTGCCGTGCCTGAAGTTGCCAGGAGCAAAGCCCCCTGGCCGCCGCGCCGGCGTTGCTGCCGCCAGGCTCGCGTAGCCCCGCCTGGGGCCCGCTCTCGGCTGCGCAACGGGACAATTCGATTTCGCGCAGGCGAGCGCCCAACTCGCCGGCTGCTTCGCGCCAGTCGACACGCCGGAGATCGCGCAGCAGCGGCGTTTCGCGCTTGGCGGCAGTGAAATGCGCCAATACCTGCTGGCGAAGATTGCTCGCCCGGCGCAGTAACAGCAGGCGACCGTCTTCGCCGTAAAACGCGTAAGCGCCGGCAGCCTCGGGCAGATCGTCGATCAGTGCGGGATCGATCTGTGCCGGCAGTTCGGGACGGCCAACGAGGTTGGCGACCACGCTGCGAATCGTTTCGACCGGCAGTTGTTCGTGCCAGCAGCGCCACAAATCCCAGAGCAGGCGAGCATCGGCCAGCGCCCGGTGGCGCGAGCCCGCCACCGCCAGCCCATGGCGTGTGACCAGGGTGTCCAGATTGTGCCGGTGGTGCTGCGGGAACAGCTTGCGTGAGAGCTTGACCGTGCATAGCGTCGGCGCCCGGAACTCGATCCCGAGTCGCTTGAATTCGCACCTCAGGAAACCGTAATCGAAGCGCGCATTGTGCGCGATGAGCAGTCTGCCGCGCAGCCTCTCGAGCAAGGACGGTGCGAGTTGCGCGAAAGTCGGCGCCGAGCTGAGCATCGCGTCGTCGATGCCGGTGAGACCGGTAATGAAGGAAGAAACGGGAGCCTCCGGATTGACCAGCACGCTCCATTCACGCGCACCTTCGCTGTCCACTTCGACCAGGCCGACTTCGATGATCCGGTCATTCGCGAAATTGGCGCCGCTCGTTTCCAGATCGACGAAAACCAGCGCCTCGGGGACGAAGGCAGGATTCATGAGCGTCGACAAATACAGGCTGGCGGACGAGCAGGTAGACCAGTCAGCCGATGCCGGGGCACGCGCAAGCGCAAGCGGCAAAGCCGCGCCGACAGGTGGCGGCGATCCGTGTTCGCGGCCTGCCAGAGAATGCTCAGCGTCGGCAGCGTTCAGCGCTCCGGCGATCGCGCGATAGCCGCAATGGCATCGGCGAACACCTCGGTCAAGGCCAGCGGCAGGTCATGTGCCATTCCTTCGATGACCTGCATTCTTGCCCCCGGGATGTGTGCGGCCACATCGTGACCACAGGCGACGGGAATCAGTGGGTCGTCGCTCCCGTGCAAAACCAGTGTCGGTGCCTTGATGGTTTGCAGCAGGGGGCGGCGATCACCACTGGCCAGAAAAGCCGCCAGCTGACGGGCCACGCCGCGTGGATGGAAGCCCCGCTCGTGCTCGTCGACGAGGACCTCGCGCAAGCGTTGCGGACAACTCGGAAAATCGGGGCTGGCGACCGCCAGTTGGCGTTTGAGCGCGTCCTCGACCAGGCTTTCCTTGTCGCGAGTCGCCGGCAGGGGGGCCAGCAGGGCTTGTGAGGCTTCGCGAGTTGGCGGCGGCAGCTCCGGATTGCTGCTGGTGGTCATGATGCAAGTTAGCGACAGGGTACGCTGCGGATAGCGGGCGGCAAGGATCTGGGCGATTGCACCGCCCATCGACGCGCCGACAATATGCGCTTTTTCGATCGTCAGGGCATCGAGCAGGCCGACGCTGTCAGCGGCCATGTCCGTCAGCGTATAAGGCACGCTCAGTGCTGTGCCCGTGCGCAGCGCCTGGCCGATATCGGGAACGCCGGCGGCGTCGAACTTGCTGGACAGGCCGCAGTCGCGGTTGTCGAAACGAAGGACACGGAAGCCACGCTCGACGAGCGCTTCGCAGAATTCCTTGTGCCAGCGGCTCAATTGCGCGCCGAGTCCCATGATCAGCAGAATGGCCGGCGCTGACGGTGTGCCGAATGACTCGTACTCGATCTGAAGATGGTTGGCGGTGATCTGGGGCATGAAAAAGGAGAAGAGGGTTTGCAAGGAGGGGCCGAGGTGAGCCAGGCTGCAGCCCCGGCAATCTACCACTCCCGCTCGATGGCAGCAAATGTGCGCGCTCGTTCAAGGCGGTCTGAAACCTTTTCTGCACATGCTTGGCGGCTCCATCTGCGCCTGCCCGCCAAGCTCTTCGCAGCGCTTTGCGACATTGTTCTCATTCGCCGAACAATTGCCAATCACCCGCAGGCGGGTCTCGTTTAGACTTCTTCCATGTCATAGTTCTTAACGAGGGGAACGCATCCGATGAAGCACATCATTCGTCACTCAATCATGATCGCCTGCCTGGCCGGTTCGCCAACGCTGGTCACTGCCGGGCCGCTGCAGCGGGTCGATCCGGGTGATGCCCAGCTCGATTGCACAGGGCTGGCTGCCCAACAGCAGGCGATGACTGAGTTTATCGCCGCTGGCGACACCAATGCCCCAAGCATTGGCAAGGCGGCAGCGGGCGGTGCGGCAAACGTCGGCGGGCAGGTCGCTGGCGCAGCAGTGGCGCAGGGTTCCGGGCTATTCGGCGGACTTGGCGGTCTGGTTGGCAAGGTCGCCGGGGTCGTCGCGCAGCAGCAGGTGGAAGAGAGCATGGCACCCGACGCCGCGGCACAGCAGCGCGCCGCCGAAGCCAGGGAACGCCAGGGGTTTCTTGGCAAACTGGCGACGGCCAAGGAGTGTCGGCCCGATGAACCCGGTTACTTGGGCAAAACGCTGTCCGCCGACGAATTCAAAACGCTTGCCGAAGGGCCGGCCGGCGGCGAGGTGCAAGCGTTTACGGTCGCCGCGGTGGAAACAGCCGCCGCCGAGCCGATCGTCGTGCTCGATGGCAGCGATCTCCTGGAAGGAAAACTGAAAACCGCAGGAAAGCGCATCTATATCAGTGAGTTCCGGGTGCTTTTTGAAGTGGCTGGCGAAGTTTCCGCCAGCACTCGCGCCGGCTACTTGCCAGGAACGAATTACGGCGGCACGCAATCGCGGATCAAATATCAGGTGGCCAACGTCGATATCGCTGCCTTGCAGGCCCTGACCGACAAGGCCTGGGCCGATCTGCAGGAACGGCTGGCAGCCAGTGGCGTCAAGCTCGAGGACGCCGCGGGTTTCACTGCGCAGAACGGCGCCGTGTATGCGGCAACAGAGGCGGCGAGCACGATCGGAGCGCCGGTGTATGTCGAACAGGACCTTGGACATACCGAGCGCAAGTATCTGGTACTGACCCCGACTGGCATGAAGCTGCACGAACGTGGATTCGCCGGCATGGGCGCCGGTGACATGGGCAAGCGCATAGATTGGAGCAAGAGCGGCTTCGACGGTATCGCGGTCGGGGTGGCGATCAATATCGCTGCGCTGGAGTCTTCCGGCTCGGGCTCGTCGATCTGGAATCGCGCCGGCGCCAGCACCGGCGCTGGCGAGGGAATGACGGTAAGCGCACCGCCAGGAGCAGTAGCCGCCAGCGGCCACGTCGATGGCGGTAGCCTACGAGCACCCAAAGGCATCACCGTAGCCGGCAATTTTGCGCGCTTCCGGGAAGTTGGTGGCTTTGACTCTCAGAAAAACGTAGCGGTCGTGGCACTTCAGGCCGTCGGAAATCTTGCTGGCGTGGCCGCCAACAAATCGAAGGTGGTCGAAATGGAAGTTGACCTGGACGGGCCGACGACCAGCCGCATGGTGCTCAGTGGTTTGGCAACCTTCAACCAGGCCTTGACCGAGCAGTTCAAGGCGGGGCAACAGGCAAGTGGCGGGTAGGATCGCGCGATCAGTCGGTTTTTCCCGTGCGCGCAATGAGGCCGGATGCTCAAACGGCCCTTCTTTCACCACCGATCTAAGTGCGCATAATTTGTATTATGTAAACTTCACGACAGAAGAGGAAACGGGGCCGTAGCCCCGTTCAGATCTGGAAAGCGAAGCTCACACGACCTACTTGTTGTCGAATTTTGCTTTGGCGTCGGCAAACGTCTGCCGGACGGTTCCCCAGATGCTCTCGCTGCCGTTTCTGAGTTCTTCCCAAGCGTCATCCGCGGCCTCTTGCAGGGCGTTTATGCGGCCCTGTGCCAGCGTCTTCTGGTATCTGAGTTCGTCAGCCTTGCCCTGGTATTTTTCCTTGAAATCGGCGTCCGCCTGGCGAGCTTTCGCTTCCATGACGTCGAGTTCTGCGCTCCACTCATCGAGCTGCAGTTTCAGTTTCTCAACATAGGCGTCTTTTGTCTCTTTCAGACTCATGTGTCGCTCCTTTCGCAAAAGTTAATAAAAGCAGCTCCAATCTTACCAGCGCACGAGGCATGTGGGCAGCCTGAATTAGCAGCCAAGCAATTGAAGCAGTTGGCTGATGGGCCTGACAAGAAAGGTGTACACCGATGAGCGCTGGCCGTCCCTATTTCCCGCCCGCCCGGTTTCCCGCGACGGATCGGCCTATACTGTAAGCACACCTGCCTTCGCAGGTGCTCAAGAGGAGTGCGATCATGGGCAAGATAAGGCAAAACAACAAGGAAGTGAAGAAACAAGCGGCTTTGACTCCAAAGGAAAAAAAAAGCCGCCAAACAGGCTGAAAAGCAAGCGGCTGGTGTCGCACCTTTGGTTCAACGCTAAGCCGGTAGTTTGCAGATCGCACGGCAAAGTGCGATCAGGCCGCCGGTCGTCCGAATGCTGGTTGAGCAAGCAGCAGCTGTCGGGCGTCGGCGGTTATTTTATCCCCTCAGGATTTGGGAATCGCATGCTGCGTGCTGCGTACCGAATTCCCGCTTGCATCCCGGATGACCGTTTTCAGATCAATTCCCGGGCCGACTCAAACGGTCGAGTCGCAAGCGCTGGCGCTCGTCGAAAAGGCGTCTGGCGGCGAAGCTGACGGCAACGACAGTACCAAATCCGGTACCGCCAGCGATAAGAAACATCACCAGAATCTGGTACTTGACGGCCTCCACTGGTGGCGTGCCGGCCAGGATCTGGCCGGTCATCATTCCCGGCAGGCTGACGATGCCGGCGGCAGACATGGCGTTGACGATCGGAATCAGGCCCACCCGGATGGCTTCGCGGCGGCTGTCTGAAATTGCCCGCTGCCAACTCTGGCCCAGCGCCAGGCGGCTCTCGATAATCGGGCGTTTCTGGGTGGCGTCCTGCGTCAGACGGTCGAGTCCCAGCGAGATGCCGTTCATGGTATTGCCGAGAATCATGCCCAGCAGCGGTATGGCGTATTGCGGCGCATACCAGGGCTTGGTACCGATCACCAGGATCAGCGCCATGACCGTAACCGTGAACGACGAAATGAACATCGAAAGAGTGCCGACGCCGAAGCCCCACCAACCGATGAAGCGACGTTTCTGACGGACCATTACCTCGCGTCCGGCGACCGAAATCATGACTCCCGCCATCAGCGCCACCCAGAGCAGGTGAACGTTGTCGAACAAGACTTTGAGTACCAGACCGATCAGGAACAACTGAATGGTGCTACGTGCCGCAGAGGTCAGCAATTGCCGTTCGACGCCAAGACGCAGGCGCAAGGACAATCCGGCGAGGGCGAGGATCAGCACTGCGGCAATCCCGAGGTCGAAGGGTGAAAGGGTGATTACCTGCATGGCAGCCCCACCCTCTCCTCTTCCACCAGGCCACCGTCGCGCAGGTTGAAGCGGCGCTGCGCAACACGTTCGATTTGCCCTGAATCGTGACTCACCCAGAGCACGGCGCTATGTCGCTGGCGCCGATACTCGGCCAACAACTCCTCGACGCGAAGGGTACTGTCCTGGTCGAGATTGCCGGTCGGCTCGTCCAGCAACAGTGCGGCGGGGTTCTGCATCAGCGTTCTCAACAAGGCGAGCCGCTGCCTTTCGCCGGTCGAACAGCGGGACAACTGCCAGTTCACCGCCTCCTCGGGCAAGCCGAGCTGCTTCAGCCAGCCGGCGTTGATCGCCGTCTCGAAATGCTCGCCAACGCACTCCCCCCACCAGTGGCTTTCCGCTCCCACCAAGGCAACCGAACGCCGCCAGTCCGGGGCCGGCAGAAGCGAGCAGCGCTGGGCATCGAGATACGCCTCGCCAGTGTGTTCATCAAGGTCGGCGATGGCACGCAACAAGAGCGTCTTGCCACTCCCGGAGGCCCCCGTGGATGCAGATGCATTCACCGCTATCGACGCTGAGTTCGATGGGGCCGACATGGCGGGTGCGCAATTGTTGAAGACGCAGGCTAGGCACGCTCAGCTCCTTCATAAACCGGCATCTGGAAGCCATGGAACAGCGGCAAGTGCGCGCACATCCGGTGTTTAGACGGTCTTCGCGAGGAGAGCATGCCGATCACTACCCAGTGCATTTGCCGAAGCGGTAATTGTAGGGGCAATCATTGCCATAATGCTTCGACTCCGGCTCTCATGAGCTCGATAGAAAAGCCATCGACGGCCTGCCAGTGCTCGCCAGTCAAGGCGTAGCGTCAAGGCCAGGCCACTTGAGGCCCTGACCGCGGTGCGCAAAAAAAAACGGGGCGCTCTGGGCGCCCCGTACTTTGCTACTGATTATCGAGTCCGGCCAGACTACAGAATCGGCGTGTGCTCGCCTTGCGGATGGGCAGATCCACTCGGTTCGTAGACCACGTGCGGACGACCGACGAGCAGAGGATCGATGGGGCCTATGGCGTCCACGTCTTTGCCGGTGTAATTGAGCTTGTGCAGGACGTAGCGCATGGCATTCAGACGCGCGCGCTTCTTGCAGTCGGACTTGATGACCGTCCACGGCGTTTCGGCGGTGTCGGTGTGGAAGAACATCGCCTCTTTGGCCTTGGTGTAGTCGTCCCACTTGTCGAGCGACGCGAGGTCGATCGGCGACAGTTTCCACTGCTTGAGGGGGTGGACCTGGCGCTCCTTGAAGCGGCGGCGCTGTTCCTTGCGGCTGACCGAAAACCAGAACTTGATCAGGTGAATGCCACTACGCACCAGGGTACGTTCGACTTCCGGCGTCTGGCGCATGAACTCGGTGTACTCGTCTTCGCTGCAGAAACCCATCACGCGCTCGACGCCGGCGCGGTTGTACCACGAGCGGTCACAGAAAACGACCTCACCGGCCGTTGGCAGGTGGCGCACATAGCGCTGGAAGTACCACTGTCCGCGCTCTTGTTCGCTGGGCTTATCGAGTGCCACGACGCGTCCGCCGCGTGGGTTGAGGTGCTCGGTAAAGCGCTTTATGGCGCCGCCCTTGCCCGCCGCATCACGACCTTCAAAAATGACCACCACGCGCTGCCCGGTTTCCTTCATCCAGTTCTGCAGTTTCAACAACTCGACCTGCAGGCGGTATTTCTGCTTCTCGTACGCCCGCCGCGACATCAGGTTGCGATAGGGATAGGAACTCGTTTCGCGCCAGCTCGATGCCAGCTCATCGTCCGGGCTGCTCGGCGGTGTCGCCGGCGGTTCATTCCTTTCTGTCAGCAACGCCTTGCGCAGCGCTGCCGCGTCGTCCGGAGAAGCGCCGGTCAAGATCGCTTCGAGCGTCTTCGCCAGCGACGCAGTGTCGCCGACGGTGGCATGTGCAATGATGTCGCGCAGGGCGACTTGTTTGTGCTCGATTGCCGAACTGGCCGCTTCGGCGACATCAAAAGCCTCCATGGCGGCAGGCGTGCGTGCCGGAGCGACATCTCCGGCGGCTGCCCGACGCGGCTGTGTTGCCCGCGCCGAAGCTGAAACCGCACGCGCCCGCGGGGCTCGCGCTGGCGGCTTGGCAGCCGCAACTTCCGGTTTTTCGGCTTCCGTTGTTCCTCCCGCCTTGCTGCTATCGCTGCTCGAGGTGGGCGGCGGAGTTCTCTTGTCCATCTGTCTCTCTCCCAGTGGGTGTGTTCTGCTACAAAAAGTGCCGCCAGATCAAGGCTTGACGACACCTGCCATGATAGCGCTAATATGTCAGGTGTTTCAATCGCTTGAGACCGATTAGTCGCATGTTTTCGGCTCTTTTCCGGCTTTTTCCCGGGCAGCCTGCAAATGTGTCCTTGTGGATCGCGAAAGCCGGAACCCGGAACCCGTGCCCCTACCACCATCTGCCTGCAGCGGCCAGGCGAAGGCTAGCCAGCGGGGTGTACCCGAACGCTGGCAGGCGCCAAACTTCGGGCCGGGAGCAGCGGGGCAATAGTGTTTCCCGTGGGCAGCGTTTTCACGTGCCGCGACGCATCGGCGCGACACGCCGTCTTCTCGAAAAAGGGCTTGGGGCTGCCGGGGACTTGCGGTTTTTCAGCAGTCAATTTCGCCGGATGGAGTGCCGCTTGCGCTGCTGCGCTGATCATGCCAGTGTTATCGTCGGCGACGAACATAAACGCGCAAAGGAGAAAACCCACCATGAGCGAGTACATTCTGTCCATCGACCAAGGCACCACCGGTACGACCGTGCTGATTTTTGATCATGACGGAAAAATAAGGGGTCGAGCCTACTCGGAATTTAAGCAGAATTATCCAAAACCGGGTTGGGTCGAACATGATGCCGAGGAAATCTGGCTGCTAACCATGAAGCTTATTGGTGCCGCCTTGAGTTCTGGCAACATCCACGCCAGCGACTTGAACGCCATCGGCATCACCAATCAACGGGAAACAACGGTGTTGTGGGATCGTGCCACCGGCAAGCCAGTCGCCAATGCCATCGTCTGGCAGGATCGCCGGACCGCAGGCTACTGTGATGAGCTCAAGGAACGGGGATTGGAGGAGACGATCCGTCAAAAGACCGGCTTGGTGATCGACTCTTATTTCTCCGGCACCAAAGTCAAATGGCTGTTGGATAAGGTCACCGGCTTACGCGCGCGCGCCGAACGCGGCGAAATTGCTTTTGGCACCATTGATTCCTGGCTGGTCTGGAATTTGACTGGTGGCGACGTGCATGTCACCGACTACTCGAACGCTTCACGCACCATGCTTTACAACATTCAAGAACTTCGTTGGGACGATGAGCTTCTGGAGTTGCTCAACATTCCCAAAGCGATCCTGCCCGAGGTCAAAGCGTCGTCCTGCATTTACGGAGAAACCGACCCGGAGATGTTTTTCGGCACTCATCGCATTCCCGTGGCGGGGATCGCCGGCGACCAACAAGCGGCTCTCTTCGGCCAAGCTTGCCATAGTGCGGGTCTGGCCAAGAATACTTACGGCACCGGTTCCTTCGTATTAATGAATACCGGCGACAAAGCCGTATTCAGCCGTGAGAAGTTGTTGACCACCATTGCTTGGCGCATCGCTGACCAACCGGTTCAGTACGCGCTGGAAGGCGCCATTTTCGTCACCGGCGCCGCGGTGCAATGGTTGCGAGATGGATTAAAGATGATCAAATCGGCGGCGGAAAGCGAGGAACTGGCTCGCTCCGCTCCCCAAAATGAGGGCGTCTATTTCGTGCCGGCGCTGGTGGGTCTGGGTGCGCCGCACTGGGATCCCTACGCCCGTGGCCTGCTGATCGGCATCACCCGAGGCACCACCCAGGGTCATATCGCTCGCGCGGTTTTGGAAAGCATGGCCTATCAGACCCGCGACGTGATCGACGCCATGCAGCGCGACTCCGGGATTGCCCTGAAAGAATTGCGCTGTGACGGGGGGGGCTTCGGTCAACAGTGTGCTCATGCAATTCCAGTCCGACATTCTCGGTGTCCCGGTCGAAGTGCCCAGCATCGTGGAAACCACGGCTCTCGGTGCCGCGTATCTGGCGGGCCTGGCTACCGGTTTCTGGAGCAGTCGCGAAGAACTTGCGCAAAAGTGGCAGCTGGAAAACCGCTATAGCCCGCGCATCGACGAAGCGCAGCGTGAGCGCCTGTTCCGGCGCTGGCACAAGGCGGTTGAGCGCTGTAAGGGGTGGGCTCTTGACGACGAGTAAGCGTTCACTCACCCTCCCCCTCCTCTCCTCTTTCTTCACAGACTGGGGATGGAGTCACCTTGACCTCTCGCATTCAGCAGCGAGAGAAGGAACCGGATTGCCACATCGAATGGGGAGCAAGCGTGAAACTTCGTGAGAGCAACATTCAGAAATTGCAAGAGGGTATCTACGATGTCCTGATCGTCGGCAGCGGCATCAACGGTGCAGTCTCCGCCGCCGCCCTGTCCGGCAAAGGCGCGCGGGTCGCGCTAATCGATCAGCGTGATTTCGCCGGTTTCACCAGCCAGCAATCGTCGAACCTGGCCTGGGGTGGGATCAAGTATTTGGAAAGCCGCGAGTACAGCCTGGTTCGGAAACTTTGTTTGAGCCGCAATCATCTGATCCGCCATTATCCGTCACGAGTTCAGGAAATCCGGTTTTTTTCCACTATCGACAAAGGCTTCCGCTTTCACCCGCTGTTCCTATGGGCAGGCACGTGGGTGTACTGGCTGTTCGGCAACGGTTTCACAAAAACCCCCCGCTTGTTTTTCAAACGCACCATCCAGCGCGAAGAGCCGGTTGTCAAGACCGAAAGCGCAGCAGGCGGCTTTGAGTATTCGGATGCTTACCTGCACGACAATGATTCGCGGTTCGTGTTTCAATTCGTGCACTCGGCGATGGATCGCGGCTGCATTGCCGCCAACTACATGGAATCACTCGGTGCGCGCCGTGAAGGCAGTATTTGGGTGGCTCACGCGCGGGATGTGATGAACGGCCAGGAGATGGAAATCCGCGCCAAGGTGTTGATCAACGCCGCCGGCCCATTCGTGGACCAGCATAATGTGCTGACCGGCGAACAAACCGAGCATCACCATGCGTTTTCCAAAGGCATTCATTTGATCGTGCCCCAGCTCACTGCGCATAAGCGCATCATGACTTTCTTCGCCGACGACGGACGCCTGTTTTTTGTCATCCCGATGGGCATGCGTACCTGCATTGGTACCACCGATACCCGAGTGGAATCGCCTTTTACCGAGGTCACGGACGAAGACCGCCAGTTCGTACTCGACAATATCAACAAGCGCCTGAACCTCAATCGACCATTGACTTGCGCCGACATCATCGCCGAGCGTTGCGGAGTGCGGCCATTGGTAATAAAGGCTCAGGCCGACGACAAGATCGAAGATTGGTTGCAATTGTCGCGAAAGCATGCGATCGATGTGCATCGCGCCAAAGCGCATCTCAGCATTTTTGGCGGCAAGCTCACCGACTGCATCAATGTCGGTGACGAGGTTTCGGACATCGTCGCCCAACTCGGCGTTGCCCTGCCGCATCGAGGCTACCAATGGTACGGCGAACCGCATCCCTCGGTACGCGAAGAATACTTGCATCAAGCGAAGCTGATGAATCTCGATAGCTATACCTCGCCCGAGTCCATCGAAAGCCTCAGCAGCCGGCTGTGGCGGCGCTATGACCGGCAGGCGTTTGAACTTTTGGCGGAAATCCGCGAAGACCCCCGCCAAGCGGAAGTTCTGATCAAAGGCACCGATTATATTCGCTGCGAAATCCGACTCGCCAAGCACCAGGAAATGATCATCAAGCTGGAGGATTTCTTGCGTCGCCGTTCCAAGATTGCCCTGGTGCTGCGCCACGAGGAGATTCGCAAGGCCGAAGGTTTGCTGGAGGCTTGTGAAATCCTGTTTGGCGACCAGGCGCGGCAGAAATTCGATGAGTATTTTCAGGAGCAATTGACTCAAGGCCGAGGCGCAATGGCCGAAGTCGCCTGAATCAGTCCACACTCGTGATGAGTTCCCTGCCCTTCGCGCCGCGCTGTCTGTGTCTGGATATCGAAACTGCTTTCGATGACCAGCTTGCCATTCACAAACTGGCCGCCTGGAGAGCAGACACAAGCGCAGGCTTCTCTCTTGCCGGGCAGCAGATCGCCGCCGCCGTCGATCGCCTCGACGCCCTTAGCGAAGGCGCCGCGTTCGTCCTCGGACACAATATCGTCCGCCATGACCTTCCGGCACTGGCGCGGGTCTATCCACAGCTCAAGCTGAACCAGCTGCCAGCGGTCGATACCCTGGAACTTTCCCCCCTCGCCTTCCCCGCCAACCCGTACCACAGCCTGGTCAAGGACTACAAGCTCGTCCGCGACGCGCGCAACGACCCGCTCAAGGACGCGCAGCTGGCGCTGAAGCTGTGGCAGGACCAGTATGCAGCCTTTGCCGCACTCAATGCCGCATCCCCCGACGAGATCGCCTGCCACCACTTCTTCCTGGCGCGTGAAAGCCGCGGCGGTGTCGGCAGCTTCTTCGCCAGGCTCAGGGCAGCAATGCCGCCGAAAGCTGGCGAAGTCCATGCCGCCGTCTGTCGCCTCGCGGCCGGCAAGGTCTGTCCCCAACATCTAGCAGCCTGTCGGACTTTCCCTGCGCCGGATCTGGATATGATATAATCATACCTCTTCAAGCAATCGGGTCGTCGCATGTCCAAGTTTATCGTCGCTGACCGCCAGACCGACTATCTGCTACCGCCGTCGGTAGACGACTGGCTGAACCAGGATCACCTGGCGCGATTCATTGTTGAAGTGATCGACCAGCTCGATCTGTCCAAGCTGACGCGCGAGTACGCGGGGCGCGGATCGAAAGCCTACCATCCGGCCACCCTACTGGGGATTCTGGTCTATGGCTACATCACGGGTATTTTCTCCAGCCGCAGGCTGGAGCAGGCAACCTACGA